>NZ_CP077771.1:0-600000 GCF_019134595.1 Pseudoalteromonas shioyasakiensis
TTTCCCTGATAGAATTTACACACCAAATGCTGGCTATTATGCGATTAATAATGCAGGTGTTTTTGCATCAAGCAATGGCTATGTTAACTCATTCAACCCAGATGGCAGCCTTCGTGACATTTATATAGGTGACCGAGTAGATGGTCTGGCATGTGCAGATTGTGACTCATTTAACCTTGCACAATTCAATGAAATTCAGCCTGAATTTGAACGTTACAACGTAAACTTTAAAGTTAACTATGACGTTGCTGAAGACATGAATGCGTATTTTGAAGCAAAATATGTTAACAGCGAAGGCGAAAGCATTGGTCAGCCAGCTTTTTTCTTCTTTAACCCAAATAACAGCATTAAGATTGACAACCCATATCTTGACTCAAGCGTTAAAGATCTAATGGAACAAGAAGGTGTTAGCTCAATCATGGTTAACCGTATGATGACAGATTTAGGTCGTCGTATTGAAAACAACACACGTGAAACAACCCGTTTTGTTGCAGGTTTAAGAGGCACAGTATTCAATGACTGGGAATTAGATGCATCAGTTGTTCATGGCCAAACAGACTTAGAGCGTATTAATGGCGCTAACATGATCATGGCAAACTACTACAATGCTCTTGATGCTATTGATGATGGCGAAGGTAATGTTGTTTGTCGTAGTGAAGAAGCGCGCGCTGAAGGCTGTGTACCGGTAAACATCATGGGCTTTGGTGCACCAAGTCAAGAAGCAATTAATTACATTAATACGGTATCAACAGGTACTTCAGAGATTACTCAAACAGTAGTAACTGCATCACTTGCAAACTCAGCAATCTATGAATTACCAGCGGGTTATGTTGGTTTTGCTGCCGGTGTAGAATAAAAGAAGAAAGTGAAACAGAGATGCAATAGGTTCTTTAACGCATTGGTGAAGACAAAGGTGATTTTGTTTACTTTGAAGCATCAATCCCACTATTAGCTGACTTACCACTTGTTCAAGACTTAGTACTTGATACAGCTGTACGTTACGCTGACTACAGCACAATCGGCGATGCAACAAGCTGGAAAGTTGGTTTAGATTGGACTGTGAACGATCAACTACGTGTTCGTGCAACACAATCTGAAGCACTACGTGCACCAAACATTGGTGAGATCTTCGGTGCACCGAGCCAAACATTCTACAACGTTGATGACCCTTGTTTAGCTGATAACCTAGATGATTTACAAAATTCAGAGGTTCGCCGTGCAAACTGTGCAGCCCTTGGTGTTCCTGCTGGCTTTGAATCAGATTACGATTCACAAACGCTTGAAGGTTTAGTAAGCGGTAACCGAGATGTGAAAGGTGAAGAGTCAACTAGTACAACTATTGGTTTAGTTTACCAACCGTCATTCCTAGAAAACTCAGTTATTACAATCGACTACTGGAAAATTGAATTAGAAGATGCAATCTCAACAATTGCCTCTCAAGAAATTCTTGACCGCTGTGTTGACGCTGAAGGCGGTATTGATAACCAATACTGTAATCTAATCACACGTGATAGCACATCAAGTGAAATTACCCTTATTCAAAACTCAGTATTAAACGTTTCTGGTCAAGAAGCATCGGGTGTTGACTTTGAGTTAGGTTATGACTTTGACGCACTAGATGGCGACTTCTCAACACGTTTAATTGGTACATACCTAATTGAACGTAAAGACTTCCCGTTCCAAGACCAACCTGAAGATTACATCGAGTACGCAGGCACAACTGGCGAAGCGAAATGGCAAGCTAACTTAACTATCTCTTATAAGCGTGATGGTTTCTTTGCAACGTTTGATACACGTTACCTAGATGAAGTAAGCCTTTACACAGACCAAGAGTTAGAAGATAACCCGAATCCAAACAGCTTAATGAAGTTTGGTAGCTATGTTATCTCTGACGCAACCGTTGGTTATAACTTTGAAAGTGGCTTTGGTGTGAAAGTTGGTGTTGATAACATCTTCAACCGTGAGCTTCCATTCGGTACAAGAGGTACAGGTTCTGGTAGTGCAAGTTACGACAACATCGGTCGTTTCGGCTACTTAAGACTATCTTACGATTTCTAATCGTTAAAATTTGATTCTCTTAGGGCTGCACTTGTGTGCAGCCCTTTTTCTATCAGATATTAAAAACTATCCTATTTCAATCATTTACTTAAAACCTGATAATTCACGCTATACTCTACCCTATCAGCCTTTTAACCCAATAAACCTATGCTTAAAACGGTATTTTTCACTATCTACCTATTTTGCTTACCGAGTGCTTTTGCCAAGCAAAGTATTATTTTTATAAACCCAGGTCATGCCGATACCAATGTTACAGGCCCGTTTTGGTTTGAAGTGTCGCAGTTGATGCGTGATGCAGCCAGAGACTTTGATCTTGATTTAACGATTCATTATGCCAACCGAAATCATATTGAAATGAAATCCTTAGTGGCTAAAGCGATTAAAGCAAACCCAGACATGCTGATTTTAGTTGATGAGAAAAGCGTGCTTACCCAGCAACTTTTGAGTATGAAACACATCTCTACGCCCATCTATTTTCTACTTAACCGCCCATCAGAACAAGAGCTAAACCGTTTGATTGATCATGGTATTAATATCGCAGGTAGCGTGGTGCCCGATAACAAACAAGCGGGTCAATTATTAGCTGAAAAACTGATTGAAAAAGCTCAGCACACGGCAAATATTCTCGCGATTAATGGTGATTACACCACCCATGCAGCACTTGATAGAGAGCAAGGTTTAGAGCAAAGTGTTCAAACGCATGATAAGGCAAACATCACCGCTAAAACAGTGGCCAACTGGTCAGCAACACAAGCGTATCGCCAGAGCCTCGGCTACTTTAGCCATCAATCTAACATCAATATGGTTTGGGCTGCCAATGATGCCATGGCATTAGGGGCGATTACTGCGCTTGATGAGTTAAACAAACGCAAAGATGTATTGATTGGCGCAATAAATTGGCCGCTCAGAGTTGTAGCAGAAAAAATAGACGTCACTATCGGTGGCCATGTTACGCTAGGGGCTTTAGCTATAGTAAATGTTCATGATCTACTGAATAAACACGCAACCGGAGCAATGCATCATGAAGTGGCTATTTTCAGCCAACATAGCGAACAAACGCTTAAACTGGTTGAACAAATTCACAGTAATAACTTAGCAATTAACTTTCGCGTTTTCAGTAAAGCGAATAAAAATGCCCTTTCCTTCAGTGTTGAATCACTTCTATTAGAAGCAACCAAAAGCGCACTGTAAAGGGCATTTACATTATTTATTGCTGAGCCAAACTGCTTGATATGGGGTTAGCGACATTGTTTTTGTCTGCTCGGTAATTTGCTCACCGCTGATTAAATCTCGCCATTGCTCGGTACCAATCAAATTTAAGTCAGCAAGAGTAAGCGTTTGCGTCTCGTCACTAATGTTATAAACACAAAACATACTTTGCGAACGGTTGATACTTTGTCGCCAAAAACCAAAGAGCCCTTCGCTTAAATGTAACGTATATTGCGTCGCATTAGGGTGAAATGCACTTTGTGCCTTACGAATAGCCATTAGGTTTTTCATCGCTTTAAACACAGTACGATGATGGGCATTTTCGTTACTCAGCTTTGCTAGCAAATCTGACTCTTGCCAGCGGTGACGGTTAATCGCTCGGTTATGTTGGCTATTTTCAAAGCGTTCATAATCATTGGTAGTACCGAGCAAGCTATGAATATACAAACCTGGAATACCTTCAAGCGCAAACATAATGGCATGCGCACATAAAAAGCGTGAAACACCCCATTTATCAGGGCCTTTATGGGTACCTTGCAACGCATCAAATAAGGCAATGTTTAACTCATAAGGGGTATTAGTACCATCTGGCGCGGTACGTAATGAGACTTTACCGCCATATTTCGCAGTCGTATTGACCATTTCGGCAATTTCACTTTGCTCTAACAAGCCTTCAACGGGGCGCAAGCCAATTCCATCATGAGATGCGATAAAGTTAAAGTATGCCGTGCCTTCTTGAGGAGGTGGCATACTCATCATCCAATGTTTTAATGCGGTACTGTCGCCACTGAGTAAGGTATGTAATAACAGCGGTGGTAATGAAAAGTTGTAAATACAATGCGCTTCGTTGGCATTACCAAAGTACGATAGGTTTTCGCGGTTCGGGATATTAGTTTCTGTGATAATAATCACATTAGGCTCAAAATGCTCAATAAGGGTGCGAAGCAGCCTGATCACTTCGTGCGTCTCAGGCAGGTTAATGCAGCGGGTATTGAGTTTTTTCCATAAAAAAGCCACCGCATCAAGGCGGAATATACGCACACCGTTATCTAAATAATGACGAATAATGCTGACAAATTCATTGAGCACATCTGGGTTAGCAAAATCAAAGTCGACTTGGTCATGACTAAAGGTACACCACACATGCTGCAAACCGTCCTTAGTTTCAACCGCCTGTAAAAGGGGTGATGTTCGCGGGCGAACAACTTGCACAAGATCATCACTTGGGCTAGCTGTTTTAAAATACCCTTTTCCCGGCTCTTTGCCCTGAATAAAGTTTTCAAACCACACGCTGCGGCTAGAGCAATGGTTAATCACCAGATCTGCCATTAACCTAACATCCGCTGAAATATCACGGATATGCTGCCAACTACCTAACGCTTCATTCACTTGCACATAGTTCATTACCGCGAAGCCTTCATCTGAGCTATATGGGTAAAATGGCAAAATGTGTAATGCATTAAGCTCGGGTAAGCATTGGTTTTTTACAAAGCGATGTAACGTATGCAAAGGCGGCTCTTCAGGCTTAGCAACGGCTTCATCCGTATTAGCATGACGAATAATCGAATCACCGTAGGCGATTAAAATCATATCTTGCTCATCCCAACGGTTTTTATGCGGCGTTGGGTCACGAACAGGATCATCACCTAACATGGTATCGATTAATCTATCTGCGAGTTGTTCAAGCGTTGTTGATAGCTCAACCTCGCCGTAGATGCAGGTTAAATGCTGAATAACCCTTTGTTGCAAAAGCTCTAAAGTCACGTGCCTTCCCCGTTAAATATATTCTTTGTTATCAAGCTCTACGGCTTCTTCTAAGCGAGCAAAAACCTCCGGCATTGCCGAAGCTACTCGGTTCCAACTCGGCACAAAGGGTGCTTCCATTGGGTTTTCTAAAAAGTGCTGACCCGCATTCATAATATTTTGAGCAAACATTTCAACGGCTTTTTCTTCGTGGTGAATATCAAGTGTTAAGCCATTCATTAACGCATCGTTGTGATAAGTTTCAATAAAATCGAGTGCAATACGGTAATAGGTTGCCTTTAATGAACGAATCGTTTCTGTCGTAAAGGTAACACCTTGGGTAGCCAGCTTTCTGAATAAAGCTTTGGTGATATCAATCGACATTTTCGACAAGCCCGCCGCTTGGTTTTCTAGTGATAAATCTTGGTGTTTGTGATCATAGTTATCAGCAATATCGACCTGACATAAACGGTTATGCGAGTAATTGCGATACATCTCTGATAGCACGCCAATTTCTAAGCCCCAGTCACTTGGAATACGAATATCGTTAAGTACATCACGGCGGAATGAAAACTCACCCGCAAGCGGGTAACGAAACGAATCCATGTATTCTAAATAATCGTTGCTGCCTAATATTGTTTTAAAAGAACGCAATAACGGCGTTACCAGCAAACGTGACACGCGACCATTAATTTTGCCCTCAGCGGTGCGCGGGTAAAACCCTTTACAAAATTCATAGTTAAAACGAGGGTGAGCAACGGGGTAAATTAAACGTGCTAATAGCGCTCTGTCGTAAGTCAAAATATCGCAGTCATGCAGTGCAATTGACTCTACTTTTGAGGTTGCCAACTTATAGCCCATACAATACCAAACATTACGGCCCTTACCTAGCTCTCGTGGGGCAACGCCTAGTTTTTGTAGTTCTTTATCAAGCGCTTGTAAACGCGGGCCATCATTCCAAAGTACCTTATGAGGCTGATCAAGCTCCGCAAAAAACTGCAGTGCATGGCGGTATTGGCTTTCATCAGCGCGATCTAGACCAATGGTAATTTGCGATAAATAAGGCACATGTTTCAGCTCAGCAATAATATTTTGCAGAGCGGGTCCTTCTAACTCACTGTAAAGCGAAGGTAAAATAAGACCCATTGGGCGTTGTTTTGAAAAGCCCAACAACTCTTTTTCTAGTTCTTCTACTGGGCGGTCAGCAATATTGTGTAAGGTCGTGATAATGCCATTTTGATAAAAATCAGCCATGAGATTGCTCCTGTTTTGCTGCAAAACGCGTTTTGATGATAGTTAACGCAGAAACTTCTTGAACCCAACCAGCTGGGGCTGGTTTTTCGCTGAGCTGCCATGCTTTTTGTAATATTTGTGATTGCACTTGGCTGCCAGGGTTATTGATTAAAATAGCGGTGTCGGCCGCCTTTAGCATGGCTACATCGTTTTGACTGTCGCCAAGCGCTATCACAGTAAATGGATTGCGATAGGCTTTTTTGAACTGATTTAACAGCCACTTTTGTGCAAGACCTTTATTGTTACCTTTGGTTAAATGAATAAAACGCCCGCCAACAAGCACTTCGTAGCCTGCTCGGCTCATTGCATCTATCAAGCCTTGCTTTTCTTCATCGCTGCCCGAGAAACAAACCGGATCTGAGTACTGTCTTTGTAGAGCCAATTCACTTTTATCGACGGGGAGTCCTGTCAATTCAGCTATTTCTTGTGCACTAAATTGACTAAATAAGCGTACACAATGACTAAATTGGCTCGCATATTGTTTAAGATCGTCATGCAATTTATCGGTACTTTGCGTCATGGCAAAGCGCCAATAACCTTGATAGTCATCACAGCCAATCGGCTTTACTTTAAAATAGTCTTTCGGGATATAAACAGCTGCACCATTTTCCACAATAAAGGGTTGGTGATGATCCAAACCTTTTTGAATATCAGTAACTTCAGCAAAGGTTTTACTGGTATTAAAAATCACATTGACACCGGTATCATTCAACTTTGCCAAAAATGGTTTGATCACCTCACATTCGTAACTGTCGTGATCGAGCAATGTGCCGTCTAAGTCAGTAAAAATAAGTGGTTGAGCAATCTGGTCAGCGAGAAGTTCCATTTTGGTAATATCACGCTCGGTATCAAGCAATAGTAAAGCATCAACGCTGTGCGCAAGCGTGGCTAAGTTTTCCCGCGTAATACGTTCAAAATGAGAGATAAAACGCTTTAAACTCACTTCGTCATATGTGCCCTGCCCTTGGCCTTTTTTGGCAATTAACTTTTGCTCTTGCTCTAAGCGCCACGCATACACATCTTCAAATGAAGGCGCTTTTAACATAATGGTGTAATCGGCCATTGCGAATACATTTTGATATTCATTCGCTAGGCAACTATTTACGCAGCGGCGCCAAATACCGTCGGCATCTTCTAGTTGCTCTAATTCATTTACCGGAGTTTGCAGTTGATAAGGCTGCTGAGGTGTACTGGCTACACACCAGCCTTCAAAAAACAGGATATCAATCGGCTTTTGGTTACTAGGCCACAGCTCTTTTGGCACCGGATCATCAGTTAGTTTATCAAATTGAGGTAATGGCACTTCCACTTTACCTGCCAACAAAGCTGATAAGGTTTGTTCCATTAATTGCGTATCATGTGTACCCGGTACACCACGACTTGCAAACAAAGGATGAACATCTTTAGCAAGCTCATTGCGTGCATCACGACTTAAATAAAAGTCATCGATTGATAATGACACGCTATTAAATTCGGTATTGCTATTAACCCAAGTCACTAAGAAATCAGCGAGGGTCGTTTTACCAGACCCTTGGCAGCCGTTAATCGCCACCAGCATAGGTTGGCCGGTCATTTTTGCGCTCAAGATATCGTGCGCGAGGGGTATAAAAAACTGCTCACTTAAGTATTGATACTTGAGTGGTAACTGATGCTTCGCTAAAAACGGGGTAATATCCACAACATTTGCCTCTTGCATAATCGCTCCTACCAGTATGACATAGAGATAAATGCAGTTAGTAGACCAGTTTTATAATTCCTTAAATTTTAGTTAGTTACAAAAAAAGCGCATATTTAATGCGCTTTTTTGGTGCAATATTCAAGCAGTTTTTAAGTTCTAATCAGCTTGTTGCACTGCTTTGGGGAGAATAGCATTTAAGATAATCCCCAAAATTGCGCATAAGCTCACACCTTGCAAACTAAACTCATCACCACCGATATGCATGCCACCAATACCAAACACTAAAATCAGTGCGATGATAGTCAAGTTACGAGGCGCGGTAAGATCTTCACCTGATTTAACTAAGGTATTTAAACCAACAACGGCGATTGAACCAAATAGCAAAATCATGATGCCGCCCATCACAGGTACCGGAATCGTTTGTAAACCCGCGCCCATTTTTGCCACAAACGCCAGCACAATTGCGATGATTGCAGTCCAAAGCATTACTCGTGGGTTGAAGTTACGTGTCAGCATTACCGCCCCCGTTACTTCAGAGTACGTTGTATTCGGTGGACCACCAAAAACCGATGCCGCAGAGGTTGCTAAGCCATCACCTAGTAAAGTACGGTGTAAACCCGGTTTCTTTAAATAGTCTTTACCTGTTACTTGGCTAATAGCCATCATGTCGCCAATATGTTCAATTGCTGGTGCAATGGCCACAGGCACCATAAATAAAATAGCCTGCCATTTAAACTCAGGGTAAGTAAATGCCGGCACTGCAAGCCAATTAGCTTCGGTGACCGCATTAAATTCAACAATACCTATAAATAATGAGGCAAGGTAACCTGCTACCACACCAGCAAGGATAGGAATAAGCTTAAATACACCTTTGCCCCATACCGCAAAAATCAGCGTAACCAACAATGATAAGCCAGACACCCAAATTGCTTGCTCATAAGGAACTAATTGTGCACTGCCATCCCCAGCTTTACCCATTGCCATATTCACAGCGACGGGGGCTAAAGCTAAACCAATCACCATAATCACAGGGCCAACAACCACAGGCGGTAACACTTTATGCAGCGCATTCACGCCTTTAAATTTCACAATCAAGCTAAGCACAACATAGCAAAAGCCTGCCACCATTAACCCGCCCATAGTCGCAGGAATTCCCCACATTTGAACTGACGCAATAATAGGTGCGATGAAAGCAAAAGACGACGCTAAGAAGATAGGAACTTGGCCTTTGGTAACCACATGAAACAGCAAGGTTCCTAAACCAGCGGTAAATAATGCCACATTGGGATCTAGGCCTGTCAGTAACGGCACAAGTACCAGTGCGCCAAATGCTACAAACAGCATTTGCGCGCCGGTTAGAATGGTTTTTAACGAAAATGTTTGATGATTTTCCACGTGAGCACCTTACACTGTGCCAAAAATCTTGTCACCGGCATCTCCTAAGCCTGGAATGATATATCCTTTTTCGTTTAAGTGACTGTCTAAAGATGCTGTGAAAATTTCAACATCTGGATGCGCTGCAAGGGTTTTTTCTACGCCTTCTGGCGCTGCTACTAATACAATCACTTTAATATCTTTACAGCCTGCTTTTTTAAGCATATCGATAGTTGCGATCATTGAACCACCCGTTGCCAGCATTGGGTCAATAACAAGACTTAAACGCTCATCAATTTTACCAACTAGTTTTTCAAAATAAGGCACTGGCTCCAATGTTTCTTCATTACGCTGAAGACCAACAACACTTACTTTTGCAGCAGGTAATAACTGCATAACACCATCCATCATACCAAGGCCGGCACGAAGAATAGGCACAACAGTAATTTTTTTACCTTTGATATGCTCTACATCTAATGTTGAACCATCCCACCCTGTGATTTGAACACTTTCTAATGGCAGGTTTTTTGTTGCTTCGTAAGTAAGCAAAGTACCTACTTCAGACGACAGCTCACGAAAACTTTTTGTACTAATACCTTGTGCGCGCATAAGGCCAAGTTTGTGTTGAACTAACGGATGAGTAATTACATGGATAGACATAAGTAGAACCTAAATGAGATAAATTACGCCTATTTTAGCGCAAAATAGTCTTCTCGACTGCAAAAAATGCATGTTCACCGCATTAATTCTCTGAATTGGTCTAAAATTACACTATCAGCTGCAAATATTAATTTTTTTGCAACAACACGCACCGGCAATGTTTAACATTTTATTTATTTTGGGCCTGCAGTAATGAAAACGTTTATCTTCACTTCGATACTACTTTTGTGTATTTGCCTACCTGCCCATAGTGAAACTCTCGATATTCAAGTTATGGCTGACTTTGTTCCGCAAGATGGTGGCAACCCTGAGAATGAGGCCACCACATTTTTGCTTGCTGCCGCAGCTGAATTAGGCGATGAAATCAGCCTACATTTTATACCAGCAAGCCGCTTAAGAGAGTGGCAGCAATTAAGAAAAATGAACAATGTTTGCTTGTACAATAAATTAAAAACCCCAGAGCGTGAGGCTAATGCCGTATTCAGCCAGTACCCAATAATGGCTTTTCCCCCTAATAAGCTAGTGGTATTTAATAAGCCCACCATTCCAGACGCCATTACCCTATTACAAGCTATCTATTACTATGACTTAACAATAGGCGTCACTAAAGGGCGTTCATACTCAGAAGAGATTGATAAGTTTGTACGTTTAAATGATGAACACTTTTTTATACTCGATGGCGCAACAAATGCACCAAGGCTCGGGCAAATGTTATTTCAAAATAAAATTGATGCCGTTTTAGAATACCAAACTGTATTTAGCAACCGTTACAAACGTTTCCCCGGTCTGAGTAGTATTCGTTATATCAGCCTTAAACCAGAAAAAGCCGCGGTGTTTGGTTATATTGCTTGTTCACCAACAGAGGTCGGCAAACAAGCTATCGCGCTGTTTGACAAAGCGCTTAAAACAGAAAAAGTACGCACTTTAATTAGTGAGCGCCTGATGGCGCTATTTCATGAAGGTGAAAACACGCAGATTGTAAATGCTTTCAATGCAGCTTTTGAACACTAAGCCGATAAAATCTGCTCCATAACCCAGCTTGTATGTAGTGCGGTTTCACCGGTTGATGGGTGTGGTTGCTGGGCATGAAAATAATTCACCATGTTTTCAACATGATATTGTTGAATATGCGCAGGGTTATCAATTACGAGCTGTTGTGTTCCCTTTGCGTTGTTAAGCACAATCGGCTTTTCATCAAATACACTAAAGCTAAGCTCGCCTTCACTGCCATAAATCATCACATCATCAAAACGATTAGATGAAGCAAAGTTCCAGCTCCCAGTGCCAGTAACACCAGATTGATGCTGCCAGTGTGCGGTTATGGCATCGAATGCAGAATATAAGCCTTGTTGATTAGCACATAAACCATGCACCTTTTTAAAATCACCTAAAAGGTAAGCAAGTAAATCAAGGCCATGGCTGGCTAAATCGTCAAAGTAACCGCCTCGTGCTACTGTTTGATCGGTACGCCAATTATACTCTCCCGATAAATCAGGGGGATTCGGCGACTTACTTAAATGCCAACTAACATGACGAGGCTTACCAATGGCACCTTGCTCAAGTAACTGTTTAACGTGATTAAAGCGTGGTAATGAACGGCGATAATAGGCCACAAACAGCGGCAGATTAGCCTCTTTAAACGCTGCGACAATGTCGAGGCTGTCTTGATAACTTGGCGCCAGTGGTTTTTCAATACAACAAGGTTTACCTGCCGCAGCAACCTCAAGAGCATACGCTTTATGGCTATCTGGCGGCGTGGCAATATACACTGCATCAACACTGTTATCGTTAATTAGTTCGCTTGGCGATGCGAACACCTTTGCAACATTATGGCGTTTAGCATAATCATGGGCTTTTTCTAGGTCGCGGCGTGTCACCCCAATAAGTTCAATACCTTCTGCTTGCTGATAAGCAGGGCCGCTTTTCACTTCGGTTACAGCACCACAGCCGATAATGGCAAATCGCATTGGCTTATTCATTGCAAATCCTTTATTTTTAAGTACGTTACAAATTGCTGCTGCATGTAGCCATTTATTTTTGCATGATCAGGGCTCCAACCTGCTAAAAAGCGATAAAAATCGCTCCATGCGTAACACCAAAGCGCTCGCCAACTGCTAACAACATGCGCTGGGTTTACATTCGGTTGATAACGTTTTAGTGCCTGTGTGAGGGTGTCAAAATAGCGATTTAAATAATCATCTGCAACTGATTTTAATGCCGTATCATTTAAGCAACTGCCTAAAAAATACATGACATCAATAACCCCAACACCTTTGCCAACATATTGAAAATCATAGCCAAGAACATGCTGGTTTTGTGGCGCAATCGCAAAATTGGCAAGCTTAGCATCACCATGAATTAATGTTTGGTAAGGTGACTCATTCAACGCAGTATCAATAGCGTGTGCCTGCGCTTTTAAGCTTAAATCGCTCATGCGTTGTAGCTCATCAGGCCGCGTTGCTAAATGCCAATAACTACCTCGCGGCCAAAGGCCATCGGCAGAGCTTGCTAAATGAAAAGCATGAAAGTGTGCAAGCCAGTTTATAATTGCTTGAATGTCACTGTGTGTAGCACATGCTTGCTGGTAGCCAAGCGCACTGAAATCACTAAATAACAGCGCTTGCTTACTGCCCTCTTGTATTGCCTCAATACAGTGGATAGCCGCAGCTTCATGGGGTAATTGCTTAGCGTAATGCCTATACCAATTAAATTCGACTAAGTAAGATTGACGCTTTCTGGCAAGCGCAAAATCACTTTGTTTTATACGACTATGATTGATCTGACTAGGCACTTCAATCGCTTTAATTACCGCAGCAGCACCATTCATTTGGCAACGAATAATCTCACCGCATCCACTCCATACTGATGCAGCTTGCTGTAGCTCTGTAATATTTGAAAAGTGACAAGTAACGAATTGCCTAAGGTCCATAGTACTCTATGATTTAGAAAAATAGATGGCAATGGTAGGTGATATTAGCTATTGGCACAACGGCCTATAGGCAATAAAAAACCCGTGCTTAGCACGGGTTTTCGAAGATAAAGTCCTAATACTGCTCAGGACTTGCATTGTTGAATTACTCGTTTACCACACTTTTAAGTGGGTTTACTGGCTTTGCATTGTCATCCAGTAAGTTCATATCAAAGTCGAACTCATCAACACGAATCGCTTTTTCACGTTTCTTGTTGTAGTCAATCAGTTTTGCATATTCTTCTTCGTTGATAACACTTGCAACAAGTGCATTATCAAGTGTTTCTGCAAAACGAACGCCCGGCTTAATAGTTTTAGCACGCAGTGCTTTTTTAACTTTCTTAAGTAAATCAAGGCAAGCCATTTTCGCTTTGTACGCTTGCTCATTGATGTAATGACCATCACCTTCAATTGGGTTAACCAAGTGAGTGATTTGTGCTTTAAATGCGGTATCCATTTGTGCTTGAGTCGCAAGTTCACGGATTAAATCATCGCTGATCTTAGGCATTTTCATTGAGTAGTTCACAGTAATAAAACGCATAAACTTACGAGTACCACTTGCAGGGAAGTTATCTAGGAACTTATGTAATGCTTCTTCAGCGCTTTGTAGTGCAAAGCGAGTCGCATAGTGGAAGTAAGGCGCAGCTTGCTCACGTTCACTGCTTGCTACTTTTTGCTCGTAGTATTTAATTGATGCCATCGCCGCATACAAGAAGCTCATTACGTCACCTAAACGTGCAGATAACATTTCTGCTTGCTTAAGTTTACCGCCAAGTACCAATAACGAGAAGTCAGCGTAAACTGCAAGTTTTGCAGATAGTTTGTGCGCTGCTTTTTCGTATTCACGTACTTCTGGTAGTGACGATTTAGCACCAGCAGTAAACGGTAACACACCTAAACGGAAAGCACGTAAGCTGTTAGCTACGCTGTAGCCTACTGTTTTACGTAGAATGCTGTTGAATTCTTTATCTGCATTTTTATCTTCGCTATGGATAGACTCAACCATAGATTGCAGGTAAGGGTGACAACGCATTACACCTTGACCAAAAATCATCAGGTTACGAGTAAGAATGTTTGCACCTTCAACCGTGATTGCGATTGGTTGTGCAACATAACCACTTGCTAATGTATTTTGCGGACCATTTTGAATTGCTTTACCTGCTTGAATATCCATTGCTGAATCAAGCACGTTACGACCAATTTCTGTCATGTGGTATTTAGCAATCGCAGTAACTACAGATGGTTTTAAGCCCATGCCTAAACCTTCTGTTGTTAATACACGCATTGCTTCTTGAAGGTAAGTTTTACCTGCGATATCAGCAAGCTTCTCTTGAATACCTTCGAATTGACCAATCGCCAGACCAAACTGCTCACGTACTGCAGCGTACTCAGAAGCACCTTTGAATGCCACTTGTGATGAGCTAACACCTAGTGCCGGTAACGAGATGCCACGGCCTGCACCTAAACAGCTAACCAGCATTTGCCAGCCACGACCGATGTTCTTTTGGCCACCAATGATGAAGTCCATTGGTACAAATACTTTTTCACCGCGAGTCGTACCGTTGTAAAAACGGATGCCCATAGGATCATGACGGTTACCAAGTTCAACACCTGGGTGATCTTTAGGAATAAGCGCACAGGTAATACCTAGGTTTTCTTTGCCGCCTAGTAAGCCATCAGGGTCAACTACTTTAAATGCTAAACCTAATACTGTCGCAATTGGTGCAAGTGTGATGTAGCGTTTGTCCCAGGTAATTTCTAAACCTAACACTTCTTCGCCATTGAACTGACCACGTTTAACAACACCGATATCTGGAATACCACCCGCATCAGAACCCGCTTCTGGGCTAGTTAGTGCGAAACATGGGATATCACGACCATTTGCAAGGCGTGGTAAGTAGTGATCTTGTTGCTCTTTAGTACCAAAGTGCAGTAATAGCTCACCTGGGCCTAATGAGTTAGGAACCATCACGGTTACTGCAACCGCAGAACTCTTAGTCGCGATTGTCGCAACAATTGTTGAGTTTGCATAAGGGCTGAATTCTAAACCGCCGAATGATTTAGGAATGATAAGCGAGAAAAAACGCTCTTTTTTCAAGAAATCAAGAATGTAATCAGGAAGATGAACACCGTTTTGAATTTCAGAATCATCAATCATTGATAATAATTCTTTCACTGGGCCATCTAAGAATGCTTGCTCTTCAGCGCTCAGCTTAGCTGCTGGCACGTCACGAAGTGCATCGAAATCAGGTTTACCTTGGTAGATTGAACCTTCTAACCAAACATCACCCGCATCTAAAGCTTCTTGTTCTGTAATTGAAATACTAGGTAATACTTTTTTTAATTTTGTACGTAAGCTCATAATAAACTCATCCGACCAGATAGTAATACCTACATTACGTCATAAAACGAGCAATAGATCAATTGGTCCAACCAGTTTTTTTAACATTT
Organism: Pseudoalteromonas shioyasakiensis; assembly: GCF_019134595.1. NCBI lineage: Bacteria > Pseudomonadati > Pseudomonadota > Gammaproteobacteria > Alteromonadales > Pseudoalteromonadaceae > Pseudoalteromonas > Pseudoalteromonas shioyasakiensis. The sequence goes on from NZ_CP077771.1 coordinate 15,435, forward strand.
TTTTATATTTATTTTTTCTTTGCACGCTAAGCACTTGAATACAATGGGTTTACACGTGTACGCTCAAACGCCATTTTTTATCCCGAAATGGTTAACAACTAAAGGCTGAAAACAAAAAGCCCAACTAAAAAGTTGGGCTTAGGTATAAATACTGAAGGAATGGCTTATAGCTCATCTTCGATAGGGAATAACGAAATAAACCACACTTGAAAGCGTCGCCACGAAGACGTTTGTGGTTCTTCATCAAACTGCTCATTACTCACGGTATCGAGCCAAACTAAGTCATTATCTTTAAGCTCAACTTTCCAGGCATATTCAGGCATTTGCGTATCAACCCAATGGGCCAAAAAGCGGCTAAGCTTTTCGCTTTCGATTAAAACGCCCATCTCGGTATTTAAATCAAGCGAGCGAGGGTCGAGGTTCATGGTGCCCACAAAAATCTTTTCATCATCAAAGGTCATGGTTTTTGCGTGTAAACTTGCTTGTGATGACCCGGTTACTTTACGCCCCGCTTTGCGCTTAATGGCCATTAAGTCACTGGGTTTTAACTCCCACAGCTTAACCCCACCTTGAACGAGATCTTCTCGGTACTTTTTATAACCAGCATGCACCGCAGATACATCGGTAGCAGCTAAAGAATTAGTCAGTACAGTGACATCAACGCCCTGCTTTGCCCAATTGGTCAGTAATTTAACGCCCTGCTCACGAGGAATAAAATACGGCGACACAATTATTGCTTTTTGTTTCGGTTCGCCCATTTCTTTAAACAACATTGGCGACATATTGGCCGATTTTTCACTGACGTCGTTCATCACCTTATCGGGGTGATCATAAAACAACACAGACTTTTGCCAATCGAATTCTATTTCATCGTGCAACAAGCGTTTTACAAAGGCGCTTTCGCGTAACTGCTCAACGTAATTACTCTGCTGATTTTGCTCAACATAGGTCGATAAGGTTTTAGTGATATCAATAAGTGATTGCTCATCACGTTTACCGTGCAAGTCTTCAACAGGGTAAGACAGCTGATGGTTCCAATATAAATCAAATGCTTTTGATGCCTCTGGCACAATCTCGCCAACACTCATAACATCTAAATCAATAAATTCAGAATGATCTTCAGCCGAGAAATACGCATTACCTATGTTTCGCCCACCGGTGATAAAAATCCGATTATCAACGATAAAGCTCTTGTTATGCATGCGTCTTGAAAGCTGGCTAAAGTTAGTAACAAAACCAAGCGCTCTAAAACGACGGTTAGGAAATGGATTAAATAATCGAACTTCAATATTAGGGTGAACAGCCAGTGCAGCTAAATCAAGCTCACTGTCGGCTTGCGATAAGTCATCAAGCAACAAGCGAACTCTTACTCCCCTATCTGCGGCTTTTAATAAAAAGGCCGTAAATAAAATGGTGGTTTGCTGCCTGTGGTATAAATAGTACTGCACATCAATGGTGTGCTCTGCAGAATCAATGAGTGCTAACCTAGCTACAAAGGCATCGACCCCATCTGCTAAAGGATAAAACCCTGATAACCCAGGATGATTATTACCCACTGCATCTCCTATGGTACTGGGTGTATCCGCTGCAATGGCATAGCTTGGTTGAATGGACTCTCGTGAAGGTAACTGCGCACAGCCCGCGGTGATTAAAATGAGTACTGCACAAAAAAGTGATTTTGAAGAGTCTATTATCATGGCTTCCTACCAATGACCGTGTGATACACGTATCTGCTTTGTTATAACCCTAATAAATGAAGGGGTTAAAAGCAAATAAAAACTCGTAAGTATGGGGATTAATTAGAATAATTAAACAAAGGAAAAATTGTTAAGCACGCATGCTTAAGAGCAAGTAATTACGCTACTTGCTCAGTGATATCTGCAATTTCGATCAGTTTGCGATTAAGAATTTTTTTACAACAACCACAACACTTACCGCACTGGCTACCCACTTGCAGTTCTTTTGATAACTCACGCATTGTCATAGCGCCATCATCAATTGTTTGTTCGATTTTTTTATCAGTCACACCATGACATAAACAGATATACATGAATGCAAACCACTCTCATTTCTCTTGATGGTCAGCATATTAATCTAAACGGTAATAGTTCGCAATAGTGTTATAGGCAATATTTGCATAACTTTTATACCAAAATTTCCTAAATGGCACACAACTAAAAATTTTCCCTTATGATTTGGGTAGTTAGTTAAAGGCGGGTAAAGAAAAAATTTTTAACTTTTTTGAGGGGTGGTTAGTGTTGCAGTTGAAAGAAAAAGAGGGACTGGCTTAAATACAGAGCATTGGGCGATGTAAAAACTGAGAAGTCCACAGTTACTTTTTAGTTCAGATATTTATTGCCAATAAGCGTTACTTCATCCGTGAATCCCCGTTGTGCGAAATTAAAATAAACCAAGAACAGGTTTACCTGCCTGCACTTTTATTCGATGACAGAAAACCACGAACAATTAAAAGAGAAGATTTACTTAATGTTGAGGCCATATGGAATTTTACACGCACCAAAAGCGGCTACGATATTAACGATCCACAACCTAGGCGTGCCTATCTATTTTCTGTTATTTTTAAAACTCGCTATGGTGATTCAATTCCTTTAAATGACTGGAGCTTAGAACATCCTGAGCTCTTCAAGACACTTGTTGAGTATGATTACCCAGTCACTATGATCAGAACAGCCAAACGCGGGTCACCGATAACAGTTCACATAAAATAGTTCTTCCTATTTACCTTTATATGTACTCTCATCTACTCACTTATAAAGTATGTAATTTAGCGGACTTATAAATATGCAATTGGCAAAGCAACTGCGAGCAAGCGCTTTGCCTTAAACTTAGGCTTTATTGTTAAACAGCATACCAGAGTGATTACTAGAAGTAGGAGCAAACAAAGAGTTTATCATCGTAGAAACATTACTTTTTACGGCAAGCTGGACTGCATTTATTTCTTCATCAAGTTGTTTATTAAGCTCTAGTAACTCACTTTCTCGTTGCTCTGGAGCTAGGTCTTTATTACTTTTTAAACTATTAATCTTATTTTGTAATTCCTTTATTTTTACTACTAGCTCTTGCTGTGTTTGTGATGTCTTTGATTGAGCTTCTGCTTGTGGATCAGAATCAACGCCCGCTTCTTGTTGTTTAGAGCCTTGAAGGTTTGTTGCTTTTTCACTTGCTGGTTTTAGCTCATTTTTATTTTGCTGATCTAATAATGGCTCTTTTAGGAATGAGGATGTGTACGAAGTTAGCTGCATAGTTTTCCTATCGTTAATTTTTTGACGTTTAGCTATAAACCTTTTGAAAGCAAAATAGATGCACAATCCGTACCCATTTAAAATCCAAAACTTTTTATGTTGCTAAGCATGTATGCTCCTTTAAAGTTAGCGATATTAAACTTTAACTATTAATCCCCTCTTTCAACAAACCAATACTAAAGAACCAGCTTTTAACTTTTAAATAACCTTTTGTGATCTCTTTTTAAACACCTGCCGTAAGCCTTATTGAAATGGACACGTCGTAACGTCCGAACATACAAAGATATAAGGAAGAACGATGAAATACATACTCCTGGCTAGCAGCTTACTTTTTCTCACCGCGTGTAGCGATGATGATGACGATAATACCGAAGTTGTTCCCCCTCCCCCAGTTCAAGAATTCACTCCGAGTAAAACTTATTCTGTAACTTTAAGTGGCAAACAAGAAGTGCCAATGAATGACTCAATGCAAACAGCGACTGCAACGGTAGAGCTTGACGAAAGTTTAATGCAATTTCGTGCAACACTTGATGCAAGCTCAGTCGAAGGCTTTAGTGCAGCACACATACACGACGGCGATTTAGGCGCTAATGGTGATGTTGCTTTTGCATTTGAAGCCACTACCGATGGTATGTATGAAGTCGCAATTACCGACCTTGATGAAAACTTGGTCGCTGATTTAATGGATGGCGATTGGTATATAAATCTTCATACCGAACAGTATGCAAACGGCGAACTCCGTGCGCAAATTGTGCCTGATACAACGAGCATCATCACGTTTGTTTTAAATGGCGATCAGCAAGTGCCTATGAACGACAGTGACGCAATGGGTTATGGCTATGCATCTTATGATAGCGCCACGACAGAATTACGACTTCGTGCGGTGACTATGGGTGTTGATGACGCTACAGCAGCTCACATCCATACAGGAAAATTAGGCTCAAATGGTGATGTATTCGTGACTTTAGAACAAGACGACGAAGTCATGACTGACTGGGTTGTACCAGAAGGCACCACGATCGACAGCGACACTCTGGCAGTACTTTTAGACGGCGGTCACTATGTTAATGTTCATACGCCTGAATTTGCCGGTGGCGAAATTCGCGGTCAAATCTTAACAGACAACTATGCAGTCGCGACCTTTGACTTGAGTGGTGCTCAAGAAGTGCCTATGGTCAGCACCATGGCTGATGGTGATGGTTATGCCCTTGTTGATACAACAGACTACAGTGTAGAGCTTACGGTTGTAACATCAGGCTTAGACGATGCAAGTGCTGCGCATATTCATACAGGCCGCATCGGGACTAATGGCGATGTATTAGTAGCTCTTGAACAATCAATGGACGACAGTAACGTCTGGATGACACCAAGCAACACACAAATCAATGCAGACATTTTTGCAGTGCTGGCTTCTGGCGGTCACTATGTCAATGTTCATACACCTGCTAATGCTGGCGGCGAGCTTCGTGGGCAAATCTTAACCAGTAACTATGGTTTTACGAGTTTTAAACTAAACGGTGAGCAAGAAGTTCCTGCAGTCGAAACTGATTCAAGCGGTGAAGGTTATGCATTAATCAACATGGATAACTATGCCTTAGAGCTATTAGTAAACACAATGGGGGTTGATGATGCGACAGGTGCGCACATTCACACCGGCCGAATTGGCACGAATGGCGACGTACTCGTTGCACTTGAGCAATCAACAACTGACGCTAGCATGTGGATGACACCAGCAAATACCATGATCAACGCAGAGATATTTGAGGTACTTGCATCAGGTGGTCATTACGTTAACGTGCATACGCCTGCTAATACGGGTGGCGAAATTAGAGGCCAGATCCTAACAGATAACTATCAGCTCGTAACTTTCCCACTTAGTGGTATGCAAGAAGTTCCTGCGGTTGATACGATGGCATCAGGTAGTGGTTATGCATTAGTTAACATGGATAACTACCATTTAGAATTAAGAGCGTTAACCGAAGGTGTGAGTGATGCTACTGCTGCCCACATTCATACAGGTCGTATAGGCACCAATGGCGACGTTCTTGCCGCGTTAGAACAGTCAAGCGATAACATGAACCTGTGGCAAACACCTGAAAACACCATGATCAATGGAGATATTTTTGCAGTACTCGCATCAGGTGGTCACTACGTTAATGTGCATACTCCAGCTAACCCAAGTGGTGAACTACGCGGTCAAATCCTTACCGATAACTATGTGTTTGTAACCTTTCCGCTAACTGGTGAACAAGAAGTGCCCGCGGTTACAACAGATGCATCTGGCGATGGTTATGCGCTAGTGAATACCAATGATTACAGTGTTGAGCTGCAAGTACTAACATCGGGTGTAAGCGATGCAAGTGCAGCACACATTCATACCGGTGCAGCCGGTGAGAATGGCCCTGTGTTAGCTCCTCTTGTACAAGACAGTGATGATATGAATCGCTGGATGAGCAGCACAGGCTTAATGATAGATGCCGATATCTTTTCAGTTTTAGCTTCAGGCGGTCATTATGTAAACATTCATACGCCTGCAAACCCAAGCGGTGAGATACGAGGCCAAATTCAATAATTTTATATAATCAGAGGCCAATATTTTTGGCCTCTTTTACTTACCTTTCTAGTTCAATTAATCTCACAATAGCACCCCTCAGCATCTGAGTTAATAAACTGGCTATTAAAACCCGCACGTAAGTTTGCGATTACTAACTCAACAAAGCCATTCTGGCTAGAACAGGCGAGTCCTTTTGATAATGGCCCTGCATACACAAGCTGTTGATTTTCTGAAACAAGTACTGCGGCAGGTTGAGCGGGTAATATTGCAGCAACTGCTGGTGTTGGTTTAAGCTTTACTACTTTAACACCTTGCTCTGAAGCATAGCTGCTAAGGCTTGTTATGTGCGGTTGTGAACGCTCTGAGCATACACAGGTATTTTCATCAATAATGTACAAGGTATCTGTATTTGTGGTGCCAAGCCCCATACTTTGTTGAAAAGCAAGTAACCAATTAGCTGTGGCTAGCTTTTTATCTGGATCAAAGGTGCTTGCTTGTTGAGAATAAGCAAACACCAAGGCTAATGCTACAGAGGCAACCCAAACAAGCGTTGCCATTATCAGCCATTTGCTATTTGAATTTAGCAATACCTTGCTCCAGTACATCGATACTTACATCAATTAACTGTACGCGATCGGTGAGTTTTTCAATCATCAGATTATCGTTGGCTTGGTTAGCAATTAAGGCCTGTGAATTATCGGCAATGGCACGTGTATTACCCGCTTGATTTTGCACTACATGAGCAACCGATTGTGAGCTGCTTGCTGCAACATTCACCTGCTCTGTCATGTCGGTAATTTGCAGTTTCATCTGCGAACTAATTGCTGATAACTGCTCTATGAGCGCAACACTACCTTGCATCGACTTAGTTGATGAGGCGCTATTTTGCATCAAGCTTTCAAGCGTATTGGTTATTTTATCTGTCGTGTTTTTACTACGCGTTGCCAAGTTTCTCACTTCATCAGCCACTACCGCAAAGCCGCGGCCTTGTTCACCAGCACGCGCAGCTTCAATTGCAGCGTTAAGCGCAAGTAAATTCGTTTGCTCAGCAATTGACGAAATCTCATTGAGTAATTCTGAGATATGCGAACATGCACTCACCAGTTGGCTAATGTTTTGGTCTGCCTCTTGAAGGTTATTAGCAAGCTCCGCCGTTTTGCTGTCTGTATTCGCCACTTCATTTAATGCCTCTGTGGCACTTAAATGGAGCTGTTCAAACTGTGTTTGTAGCTCATTACTTTCTTGTTCAACATGGGCAAAGCCTTCGGCGACTCGTTCACCTGACTGCGCGATATCCGTCGATAACTGCTCACGATGAAGTGCTTGCTCATGTAATTCGTCGTGTACTTCAAGCAATTGTTTAGACTGGTTTTTTAAAACACTCGTTTGGCTTTGAACATCACCTATCACGCTCGATACAAAACCTAGTAAGCGGTTAAAACCCGCTACGGCTTCACTGTGGCTATCATCCGCTCTTAAACTAATATTAATGCTGTTTTCATCGGCCATTATCTGCTCTGTCGTTGTGCTTAACGATAAGCCAGAACTACGTTCACGATGAAGGGTTTTTGCAATGTAGCCAGCTACAATCGCTTCAACAATGGCATACACGGCATGGATAAGTACGGTGCTAAAATACAATCGGTCCGGGTCAAAAACGTATAAACCTACTTCGTTTATCTGTAAAAAGTAAAAGCTCAAATGGTGAACGGCCACAAAAGCAAGTGCAGTAATAAACACGCGCCATTCAACAAACATGATCAACACGGCCATTAAAATAAAAATTTCAAAGTGAACTTCAATGAGGCCGTAACTTTGTTGGATGTGTAAAAACGAAAACATCATGCAACCGGCAGCTACAACATGGGCTGTTAATTTGCTCGTTGGGTATTGATGGAGCATCCAAAGCGGTAAAGATAGCAATAATAAACCCGTTACCACACCTGTAATTAGGGTCGAATAGATAAAACCTAAAACTAAAGATTCAACAAATAATAATAGGAACAAATAAGTAAAAAGGCGGCGCACACTCGTCATAGATAAAGCCTTAATTATTAAATAATTTACAAAACTACAATTAATCGAGCCAATACGGTTTGATGCGTATCATGGTTCACTTTATTAATTGCAATAATGCTCTAAATTGATCGGTCCCTGCTTTTTCTAGCCATTGAAATATCATACTTTCTGTACAGGTAATAATAGCACCTGCTGCCAATAGCTGCTGAATTGCTAACTCTTTGTGTTTTTCGTTGCGTGATGCAATGGCATCTTCAACCACAAACACTTGGTAACCATTGGCAATTAAGTCTAAACAAGTTTGCAGTACACACACATGTGACTCTGTGCCCGTTACCACTATTTGTTTACGGTTAAAGCCAGCCAATTGATTGTTAAATTGCGCTTCTTGGCATGCGCTAAAATGTATTTTGTGATAGCAGTTAGTGCCACTTATAAAAGGTAAAAGCTGTTCACTACTTTTACCTAACTTGGTTGGGTTTTGTTCGGTAAATAAATAGGGAATATCTAAAGTTTTAGCTGCTTTTATTAACTTTTCGGTCTGATCAACAGCTTGGCCAAAATCGTTAATTACCGGTTCTAGCCCTGCCTGAAGGTCAATAATCAATAACAAGGCTTTACTTTTTTGGCTGATAAATGAATGGCGCATCACGTTCTCTAATTGCTGATAATTGAACTAGTTATAGCATAGGTTTCAGTTTCAGTACCAAGTAGACCTTATTACTATTTTTTCTTTTCAGAACCATTAATTACGGCCATAATTGTGCTATATTTTGTTAAAAATTATGTGCAAATAATAATTTAGGGTTAATCAGTCAGTGCCTAAACTTTTTCTTTTGATTTTCAGTTTGCTGTTCTTCACGCTTTCCTCTTCGGCGTTGGCACAAAACTATGCTTTGCAAATGCAGCGTATTTCGACCGATGAAGGACTTACGCAAGGCAGTGTAACTAAAATCGTGCAAGATGATTTAGGCTTTATCTGGATTGGTACCTACCAAGGCTTAAATAGGTATGATGGTTATCAGGTAGCGCCTTTTGCTGGAGAGTACATGCTCGATCAGCGACAAATTACTACAATGCATAAAACTGACGACGGAAACATTTTCGTCAGCACTGAGTTTTCAGGTGCTTTTCTAATAGACCCAAAAACACTAAAAGTTGAAAAAATTTATTCTGGCAAACTAGATCCTGAAGATGTTTTCTTTTCGCCCATTTTAGCAATCACTGAAGACGATTACTTTTTTTACTTCGCTATTGCTCAGCACGTTTATTCATACAACAAGCAATCAAAAAAGTTTTTGCATGAGTTTTCTATCAATAAAGAAGAACATATTGTGCGAGCGCTCACCCTGCACGACAACTTTTTATATATCGGCACATCAAATGGGCTTTTCTCAAAAAACCTTGCAGATGATCATATTTCGCATATTCCGCTAACCGATAAATCTCAGGTCACCGAAGATAATAAAAACGTAAAATTTTTAAGGGTCGATGCGCAACTGGGCTTATTTGTTGGCACTGTAGAGGGCATGTTTGATATCCCTTTTAACGCTAACCGTTTACTGGCATTTGATAAAGTAAGGCTGTTAATCCCTAACTTAAATATTTGGGACTATTCTGTTAGCTCATTTGGTGAATATATCGTCACAGAAAAAGGATTGTTCGAATTTAATCGCCAAACAATGTCGGTTGAGTTCATCTTAAACTTTGAACAAAGTAAGTTTTTGATGTCCGACAATTCAATTCAAGATGTCATGATTGATAAAACAGGATTGCTGTGGCTTGCATCTCGTTCTCAAGGCGTTTTTACTTGGTCAACACTCGCAAGACGTTTTAAACATATTGAATTAAAAAATAACCAAGCTCGCTTCAATAATAATGTCTGGTCGGTATTACAAGATCAAAACAATACAGTTTGGATTGGTACAGATAATGGCTTAATGAAGTACAACCAAGTTACTAAAGATATTACACCATACCTAGTTAGCAACGATGAAAAAGCCTTTCATGGTGAGCATGGTATTTATGGTATTTCCGAGGCTAACATTGATGACAGCAACCGTTATCTGTGGTTAATGAAATACATAGGCCTTGCCTTGTTTGATAAACAAAAAGGTGAACTGGTGCCTATAAAAGGCAATTCTGAGGCCATGCACCTTATAAATTACGGCCCTAACTGGGGCTTTCGTGCTATGGGTAATGATCAATTTGCATTTTTAGATGAACAAAATTTTTATAAATACAATGGTAAAACAGGCGAACTTACCACTATTAAAGGATTAAAAGAACAAGTTGACCTAGTTAATGCCCATGCTTTTTTAAAGCCACTGCCTGATTATCCAGATGAGTATGTCTGGCAAATTGTACCGCTACAATGAGCAGACTCAAAAGTTAACACTGATATACCAAACAGAAAACTATAACCCTTTAGCGTTCACCACAATTGATGACTGGGTGATGGATTATAACAATACCCTTTGGCTTGGCTCGGCTGACGAAGGACTTATTGGCATAGATGCTAAAACTTACGAAGTTAAACACCGTATTAATATACAGTCGGGCTTAAAAGCTAAATCTGTTTTTGCATTGCAAATAGATCGTTTTGGCTTTTTATGGTTAGGCACTCAAAATGGACTTTATCGCCTTGACTTAAGCTCCTTAGAACTTGACCGTTACTTTATTCGCGATGGTTTAGCCGTTAATGAATTCAACATTGATGCCGACACCACCTTACATAACGGACAACTTGCATTTGGTAGTACCCGAGGCGTACTTTTACTTTCACCAGAAGACTTTTTATCGTCGCCTGTAGAGGCAGGTAATATAAATACCGAAATTACCAATGTATCTTTGCTTTCGCGAGAGCTTAACTACCATCCATATAAATATGTGAATACGCCTCTGCAGATCACCTATGATGATATGGGCTTAGCAGTAACCTTTTCTAACTTTGATACCATTAATAAAGATAAAACATCGTATCGAGTGACTCTTGATGGGCCAACCTCACTGCAATACGACAAGCTAACAACCAATGAGGTCTTTTTCACTAAATTACCGCCTGGTGATTATGTGTTATCAGTGTCGTCGTCAATCGAGTTAAGCGATGCTATATCAGCGTCTAGACAGCTAAGGTTCAACGTTGCACATGCACCTTGGTCATCCCCTGCGGCAAAAGCAAGTTATGTCATTATTGTATTGGCTATTTTGTTTTTTCTATTTTGGCAATACCGTGCTCGTCAGCAAATGATAGGCCGTGCGCATGCAGAAGCTGTAAAATCACAACAACAAACCGAACTCGCTTTAAGTAGTACTAAAAGTGGTGTTTGGGAGATTAACCTAGCAGAACAATTTTTAAGAACGACTCGCTTTTCTGCTGAACTGGGCTATGCCGAATATAAAGATGGTATAAACCTCAACAAGTTTGTGGGCTTAGTGCACCCGCACGATCGTAATAATGTAACTAGCCAGTGGCAACTATTTTGTAAGCAAACAAATAACCAACAATGGAATACCACTTACCGTTTAAAACATAAAAATGGTAGCTGGCTTTGGTATGAAGACATTGGTCGTATTGTTGCAACCGATGAAAACAACCGCCCATTAAAAATAACCGGTATTTATACCAATATTACTGAGCAACGCGCTAATGCCCAGCAAGCCAGTGTGCTCGGCGAAGCATTTGGGCAAATAAACGACTGGTTGCTAATTTTAGACAATCAACTCAAACCATTTTCTGCTAATGCCAGTTTTGGTGAAGCATTCGCCACGCCAAACAATGTTGCAGAGCTTACTAGTCGCGACTTTATTGCAGCCATAGGCCGTGCAAAATACCTTGAATATATAGACGTATTAAAAACACTTAAACCAAAGCAAAATTGGAAAACAGAGGCTGTCATTCGTACTTTAAAAAGCCCTGCACACCCAGTTCATATTAGTGTCACGGCTGTAGCCAAGGAAAACCAATCAATTAGTCATTATGTAATTGTAATTTCAGACTTAACAGAGCAAAAACGCGCTGAAGACGATTTGCGCTATTTAGCAAATTATGACCCGTTAACGGGCTTGCCTAACCGCTCCCTAATGCATACAAAAATTAGTAACTGTATAAATAACGCAAAAAAATACAATAAACTAGCTGCATTATTATTTATTGATTTAGATAAATTTAAGCCTGTAAATGATTCATTCGGTCATGCTGTCGGCGACCAATTACTTTGCGATATCACGCAAAGAGTAAGCCTAATGTTACCTGATAACGCCGTAATAGGCCGTCAAAGTGGCGATGAGTTTTTGGTTCTTATTAAAGATTTACACTCACCGCAAACACTAAGTGATCTCGTTAAAAAGCTCACTGAAGAACTGGCAAGCAAGGTTATAATTGACGACTTTTCAATCAACATTTCAGCGAGTGTTGGTGTCGCTCTTTACCCATTTGATGCGAAAACAGCAGATGATTTAATTAAAAATTCAGATATAGCCATGATGCACGCCAAGCAATCTGGCCGTAACAATTTTAAATATTTCACTGAGCAGATGAATAACCAGCTAACCAAAAAGCTGTTACTTGAAAATGCCTTGAAAGATGCGTTTAAAGACGATGAGTTATTTAATAACTATCAGCCTATTGTTAATGCTAAAACTAAAAAAATAAACGGCGTTGAGCTTTTAATGCGCTGGAAGAATGAGCAAGGTTTTGTATCACCTGCTGAGTTTATCCCTATTGCCGAAGAAATTGGTTTAATCGATGCGTTGACTGAGCAAGCACTTGATAGAGCATTAACAGAGCTGCTGCCAATGCTACGTGCTAACCCACAGTTTTATTTATCATTAAACTTGTCGCCAACGCATATTTTAAAATCAAACTTAACTGAACGCTTATTACTTATTTTGAATAATCACATGGTTAGGCCTGTGCAACTGCGCCTTGAAATTACAGAAAATACGCTTTTAGAAGATAAAGAAAAAGCTTCTAAACAGCTGCAAAAGCTTAAAAATGCTGGCTTTAAACTATTACTGGATGACTTTGGTACGGGTTATTCGTCACTGACTTACCTAAGTCAATTCCCGATTGATGTGATCAAAATTGACCAGAGCTTCGTGCGAAACATTGGCCAAGATAAAAGTAATGAGTCGATAATTAGAACCATCCATGCGTTGTCATCAAACTTAGGCTTATATTGTATTGCTGAAGGAGTTGAGACTAGCGAGCAAATCAGCTTCTTAACAGAGATGGGCTGCGAAGATTTACAAGGGTACTACTTCGCAAAACCCATGTTGGCCGATGATCTCATTGCAGAAAGCACGATTCAGGCAATCATTGATCGACTAAACGCGCTTTAAACCATTTATTTAAGCAGCGATAAAGCTCATCTTTATTAATGGGCTTCGAGATAAAGTCATCCATGCCAGCTACAAGGCAGCGCTTTTGGTCCTCTTCAAAGGCGTTCGCCGTAATAGCAATAATGATAGCTTCGCCATACAGCGCAGGGTTCTGTTTTATTTCTTGTGTACACTGATAGCCATCCATTTGGGGCATTTGGCAGTCCATCAATATAATATCTGCCGTAAAGCTTTTAAGCTCTTCAAGTGCCTGTAAGCCATCGTTTGCCTTTTTGATAGTACACTGGGTGTCTTGCATCATTTTATGCAGCACGATTTGATTTACAGGGTTATCTTCAACAATTAATACATTTATGCCACTAAGTGTTGGCTTGTCTGTACTTTGTTCTGCCGTTTCTTCTGCATCGCTTACCGTCGCAGGGATAGCAACAGTAAACTCACTGCCCTCACCTTCTTGGCTCACCAAAGAAAGCTCTCCATCCATCAACTCTATAATGCGTTTACTAATGGTTAGCCCAAGCCCAGTACCACCATATTTACGGGTGGTCGATATATCGGCTTGAGTGAACTCTGTAAACAATTTAGCCTGCTGATCTGCAGAAATACCAATACCTGTATCGCGAATTTTTATTGCTAGTGCACCATTAACCATTTGGCATTGCATGTTTATTTCACCAGACTCAGTAAATTTACCCGCGTTACTCAAAATATTATTGATTACTTGGCTAAACCTCAGTGGATCTAGGCGGATATACTCAGGTATGTCCTTTGCTATGCTCAAGTTAAATTCGACACCCGTTTTCACACTGGTATTGCTAAATACTTTTGCTAATTGTTGCAGTAAGGCCTTAATATCAACGGCGCGGCTTTCTAATTTAAGTGCCCCCGCTTCAATTTTCGAAAAATCTAAAATGTCATTTAAAATCAATAGCAGGTTATTGGCACTTTGGTGGATCATCGCCAGCTCATCGCGCTCAGTTTCGGGCAGTTTAGGGTTTTCTAATAGCAGTTGAGTCATGCCTAAAATACCATTAAGCGGGGTACGGATTTCATGGCTCATATTCGCTAAAAATTGCGACTTAGTACGGTTGGCTTGATTCGCAATGCGAACAGCTTCGACTAGCTCATTAGTTTTATCATTAACTTGTTGCTCGAGCTGGGCATTAAAATCGGTCAGTTTGTTATTCAACACTTCGTTTTCGTGATTAGCTTGATGCAAGCGATTAAAATTAAGCGCTAGCTTATTAGCTAAACTCGAAAACTGCGACTGCAAACGACTCACTTCTAGCCAAGTTTCTGGTAAGTCGGTATCTGTGATTGCCCGCTCAGGTTCAAATTTGTCGATTTGTTCAGCTAACTTTTCGATAGGAGTAATTAACCAGCGACTTAATTGCGTGATAAACACACTGGTTAATAAAATAATAAACAATATCATCACTAATGACTGACCCCACGCACTCACCGCAACATTGTTGGCATGTTTGCGGTTGAGCATGGTCATTACAATCCAGTTATGCTCTGCTGAGCGAGCTTCTCTGGCGTAAAATTGTTGCTCGTTCTCAACATCAAACATTTTAAAGCGTGCTTCGTCTGCAAACGAATCTATTTCTTCATCTGTTAATTGTTGTAGCTCTTTGAAGTCATCTAATGTGCTAAATACCACTTTATTGCTAGCATCTAAAATCAATAACTCACCTTGATGAGTAAATAGACTGGGCCTGAGGCCTGCAAAATAATCAAACATCAGTGAGCCTTCAACGACGCCAGTAAAGGTATCTTCAATATAAATCGGTGCTGATACTGCAACTATGGGTAAAGAGCCAAAACCACGACCTTTAAATATTGTTGAGATATAACCAAGCTCATTATTAGGTGCATTTATAAAGTAATCTCTATCTGCCACATTGGCGCGAATGTTTGATTGCTGCAAACTAATCGCTAACGATTGTGGATAAAAGTGAGTGACATCAGCAAGAGCATCAGCAATGATCTGTGTTCTAAAATCAGGGTATAGGTTGGCCATATTCTCAAGAGCAACTTGAGGCGGAACACCATTTGCGATACTTCTAGCGGTGAGTACCACCCCTTTTTTATTATGATCGAGGTGGGCATCAATTGTGCGTGCAATTTCTTTGGCTTTTTCTTTTAACTGCGCATTTATCTCATACTCAATACGTGCATAATAGTTATTGGTCAGTACTACGGAAGTCAATATGACTACTAACACAACCAATAAAGTCACAACATAATTGAGTATTTTATAGAGCGACGAATAATGTTTATGCCACGAATAGCGACTAAAGAAAAAGCTCAGTAAATCAATAACAGATAAGTAAATTGCCGCATTTAAGCAGTATTTAGCAAGTGCAATGGCAACCGTTAGAATTGGTAAACCTAAAAAGAAATGGCCAAAACTCCAAAGTAGTGGCAGGCCTATTACCAGCCAAAACAGCATGCCTCTTAAAAAAACAGGGCGTGATTTCGATAAACAAAAAAGCTGTAAACAGATAAGCTCAAGTGCAAACACAATGGACGGCCAAGCATGCCCCCATCGGTAAAAAATAAACCCTGTACTTACAATAAACGTGATAATTGCAAACCGCCATCCAAGTAGCAGCAAGCTTAAGATCACAAAAAACTGCCCTAGCAGAAATTCTGAGCTATCTAAAAACCAAATTGGTAGTAAATTAACAACTCCCGCAATACAACCAAGCAGTACTGCGGCTAAAAAGTTGAAATATGAAGGTTTATTTTGAAGCAAAAAAGGTATCCTAACTTCATAGAGATACCTTTAAATTAAAAGAAAATTAAACATTTTGCCACTTTAATTAACATGATGGCATTCATGACTTTCTATTTGCAGCACACTTTTTCCAATTTTAAAGCGCGATTGCAATAGTTTTTCGACCTTTAAGCGACAAGCTTCGTCATGCTTTTCAACGGTACAATGCTGTTTTAAAACAACGTGCGCGCCAACAATAATGTCTTTGTCTTGGCGCATTACCGTAACATTGTGGACATTTTCTACGTGCTCAACAGAGGCAATACTTTGTTCAATATCAGCTACATTCGGCAGCTTACTTCTGTTTTCAAGCAAACCTTGAATACAACGAATGATCACTTTTACCCCAGTAAACAAAACAAAGGTAGCAATCAACATACTCGAAATAATATCGATTTCTGCCCAGCCAGTTAAGTAAATTAAAATACCAGCGAAGAAGGTTGAAACCGTTGAAATCAAATCAAAAAACGAGTGTAAAAACACCGCATAAACGTTAATACTGGCTTTACGTCCTTTGTATAACACCCATGCTGCAGCACCATGAAATAAAAAGCCAATAGCTGAAATGACCGACATCAGATAGCTATTGATTTGTAAATCATGGCCATCGCTATGGTGAAAGTAACGTTCCCCCCCCTCATAAAGGATAATCAAGCTAATACTTAAATATAAGATGCCATTGATCAAGCCACCGGTAAGCTCTGCGCGCTGGTAGCCATCATTGAAGTTTTTTGCGAAATATATCGCCATGCTTGAGGCAATAAGCGCGATGAATAAAGAACTGTTATGAACAAACAAATGCCCAGCATCAGCAAGTACAGCAAGCGAATTCGAATAATAGGCGCCAATAACCTGTATCACCATAAACGAGCACGTTATGGCCAAGGCAATCAACAAGCGGCGTCTAGATGCTTGGTGTGTTGTAATATCTGTCATGAAGAAGTGAAATACCTATCAGCTGGAAATGCGGTAATGATATAAAGTCTCAATTGTAATACGCAGCGCACTTAAACGCACTAAAAACTTAGTTAATAGTCCCTTTTTGAAAGTTTTTTGCACGATGTGTTACTAATAAGAAAGGAATTAGCAGCAAACAAGTAAACTAAAACACTCACTTGTAAGCTAAAACACAGTAAGGCGTTAACAACACGTGTTGTTAACGTCTTTTACTCGAGGCTGATTTAAAAAGCAGGCAATTAAACTTTAAACTGACTTACTAAATCTTTAAGGTGCTGAGCACGGGATAATAAGCTTTGCGTACCACGCTGTTGTTGTTCAGCGTTATCATGTATTTGCATTGCACTGTCTGAAATATCATGAGCCGACTGATTGATATGCTCAACCACCGTGCCCTGCTCTTCTGTCGCTGCAGCAACTTGGTGATTGCCTTGGCTTATAATTTCAAACTTCTGCTGTATAGACTGAAGTGCAGACACTGCAACGTGCGTAAGTTCTGTGACCTTTTGACTACTTTGCGTACCTTCGGCAATCGCTTCTTGTGATTGCAATGATGAGCTTTGTAAACGCGAAATCTGTTCCCTAATTTCAGACGTTGATGTTTGCGTACGCTGTGCAAGTGAACGCACTTCGTCTGCGACGACCGCAAAACCACGGCCTTGCTCACCCGCTCTTGCCGCTTCAATTGCCGCATTAAGTGCCAATAAGTTAGTTTGTTCTGAAATTGCATTGATCACTTCAACAACCGAATTGATCTCAGCGGCTTGATTAGCAAACTCACCGATACTTTTATCAACCATGATCAAAATGTCATTCAGTTCATTCATGGTTTGCGCTGTGGCAGCCATACTTTGATTGGTTTGCACGGTTTCTCGTACCGCTTCTTCTGTGTCGCTTGCTGTACGATGAGCAATATCAGACACCTCGTTAATTGTTTGCCCCATTTCTGTAATCGCAGTGGCAACTTGATCGGTTTGCGCCCGCTGATCTTCGGTAGCAACAAAGGTTTTGTTGGCAAAGTTCGCAAGATCGTCAATCCCCTCTCGCATCGCTTGCTCGGTGACACTGATTTCATCTACCAGCTCGGCTACTTTACCAATAATGGCATTAAAACCCTTAGCAAGATGACCCAGCTCATTATCAACACTGTCATCTAAACGTTTTGTTAAGTCACCGCCGTGACCTGCCATGCCCAGTAGTTCGTCACCAACACTACGTATTTTCTTACTTAGCCAATTAGCAAAATAAAGTGTTAACACCAAAAAGATACTCGCAAGCACGACACTCACAATAATCGACATCCACACTACTGCATTAATCGCGCTTGATATTTCTTGCTTAGGCTGAACCGCTACAAGAGTAAGGCCCGTTCCTTCAATTGGCATAACCCCAGCGTAAACATCTTCATCTGCGAGCTCGACTTGCGATAGAGTAAAGCCAGTATGTTTACTACTCAAAAAGCTTTGTAATGCGCTTAATGAAGAGACGCTTGTGACTTGTTTACCAATATAAGCATCATTTGCGTGTGCAATAATTCGCTTGCTGTCATCAATTAAAAATAAATACCCTTGCTCGCCAATTTTACGCGACGTAACAATGCTAGAAATATCTGAAATATCGTAACCAAGGCCTGCAACACCAAGGCGTTGCCCTGCAATTTCAACCAAGGTGTTAACGTATAAAGTGAGGTGTCCTCCCTGCTCACTCACATCTAAAGCGAGCGCCTGGCGTTTATTTGAACTAATAAAATCAAAAAACCAACTGTCTCTTGGCTCACTTTGTGAGATTGATTTGAAAAAGCCGTCTTGCGTGTAATAGCTCATTGAGTTTTTGCTTACCCAAAACACCGATGAAGCACCGCTTTTTCTTTGTAAGTCAGCAAAGTACGACATAACACGTTGATGAATTGGCGAGTTTTTCTCACCTTCGGTCATCCACGTATGCAGAATTTGGTTTTCAGCTAACGACTGTGACACAGAAATCGGATAACGCATTTGAGCGTCAATTTCGGCAGCAACTTTACCCACCGCATCAGGCAATAATTGCTTTTCTGTTTGTTGGTAATAAAGCCGAGAGAATTGGCTGGTATTGATTAAGGCGCTAACCACAGTGACAACAAACAATGCAATTAACACAAAACTAATAAAAATAGTGCGCAGCGACAGGTTTCGCATTCAGCAGGCCTCATACTTAATAGTGGAGTTTTGGTTTTAGATCATCCTTGCGTCCTACCCATAATTTTAGGTAACAAGTCTGTGTTAAGCAATTGCTATTTAAGCTTTTACTATTGTTTTTGTATGAATAATTATCAAACTCAAACATAATAGGTACAGATACCAACCTGTACCTTTTTATTATTTAAAATAACAACTACAAACGCTTCACTGAATAAAATAGCGCTTATTATGACCCTGCTATTATTGCCATTTTTTGCCTGTACACTTTTGGCGACATGCCATACCAGCGATGAAATGCATGATGAAATGCACTAATTTCAGAGTATCCACATAAAAAGGCTATTTCTGTGACAGAGAGATCTGTTTCTTTTAACAACGAAACACTTTTTTGCTGTCTTAAACTTGCCAATTCTTTACTAAAACTTGTGCCCTCTTTTGCAAGACGGCGCTGCAGCGTTTTTTCACTCATATTAAGTGCTTTTGCCATTGCTTTACTGGTTGTTTGCCCTTGAATTAAATGCTCTTCAAGCAAAATTCTCAATACCTGCGTCACATTCGTTTGCGTCACTAGTTTAATCTGGCTTGATAACACAGGTTCACTATCGGTATTTTCGCTAAAAAACAGGCTGTGGGTCGTTGCGCCGTATTCAATTTTGCAATTAAAGTGCGCATTAATCTCACTGTGTGGTTCTTTACGTTGCAAGCAAATTCGCGTTGGGTGCCAATCTTTTCCCTTAACAGTGCGCGCTATTTTTACACAAAAAGCCATGGGCGCTTCGTAGCTTAGCAGTGACATATCCCGCTCCCCATCACTAAAGTTAAAGCGAAGTTCATACTCACTACCGTGATCGATAAGTGACACATTATGTGTATCACCCATCAATTTTTGATAACGCAATATCAACCGAAAAGCACTCAATAACTGTGTTGACTGAATAATAGCCATACCAACTACCGGAATAGCACGTACATTCATGTTACTGCCAACATAAAGACCTAAATGGGTGTTTGGCAACATCGCTTGCGCCTGCTTCCAAAGCATACTGACACTGGCCTGTGGGTATCGGGCTGTTTGGCTACTTAATTCTGCTAAAGGAATATTTGCCGCTGCAAACAACTCATTAATTGGTAAGCCCTGCCATTTAAACGACTCAGCCATAGCACGAAGCCACCAGCTTGATAAGGTTCTCATGAGTGTCCTAAATAAACAATTTAATGACCTATATTATCAAGTAAATAAAAGAATAAAAGCCTATTGTTAACCTGTAATTAACAACGGAGACAACAATATGGGCACTGTAGCAAGTAAACGCGAGTTCGCGAGCTTTAAAGAGTTTTACCCCTATTACTTACAAGAACACAAAAATAAAGTCTGTCGACGCTTACATTTCATTGGCAGTTGGATTGTTTTGGCTATTTTGTTTGCAGCTATTTATCAGCAACAATATAGCTGGTTAATTTTATGCCCTGTTGTGGGCTATGGCTTTGCTTGGGTAGGTCATTTCTTTTTTGAAAAAAATCGCCCCGCTACTTTTACGCACCCTTTTTATAGCTTTATTGGTGATTGGGTCATGTTTAAAGACATTATTATTCGCAAAGTACCATTTTAGGAAAACACCATGACCATGAAACACACAGTATCAGAACAAGAATGGCAAGCCCGTGTTGAGCTTGCTGCCGCGTATCGACTAGTCGCTTTATATGGTTGGGATGATTTAATTTTTACCCATATTTCAATGCGCGTTCCCGGTACAGACAACGAATTTTTGATTAACCCGTATGGCATGATGTTTCACGAAATTACAGCATCAAGTCTTATCAAAGTAGATCAACAGTGTAATAAGCTGCATGACAGCGAATACCCAGTTAACCCTGCGGGGTTTAATATCCATAGCTGTATTCATATGGCGCGTGATGATGCCCATTGTGTTATTCATACCCACTCACTCAATGGCACGGCAGTGTCCGCAAACAAAGACGGCTTATTGCCTATCTCTCAGCAAGCTGTTGTTGTGCACTCAGGTCTGGGTTATCACGACTACGAAGGCATTGCCCTTAATCCTGCAGAGCAAGACCGTTTAGTGAATGATCTAGGTTCTAATAACTTTTTAATGCTACGCAATCATGGCCTATTAACAGTGGGTAAAACGGTCGCTGATGCATTTTTGTTTATGTATGTTTTTGAAGCTGCATGCGCTGTACAAACTCGTACTTCACAAAATATCGAGCAACTCGTACAAGTACCTAGCGCGATTATTGAGGGTATCAAAGGGCAAACTGAGGTTGCTACAAAGGGACTGGGTGGCGCAATTGCTTGGCCTGCCTTACTGCGCTTACTCGACAATAAAAGTCCGGGTTACGATCAATAAGGATATACCATGCAAATTGATATCATGACTAAAATAGTGCTGCCTTTAGCACTATTTATCATCATGTTTGGCATGGGGTTAGGGCTTAAAAAGCAAGACTTTGGGGCATTATTTATTAGCCCCAAAGCACTTTCAATAGGCTTAAGCTGCCAACTACTGTTATTGCCAAGCGTTGCGTTTTTATTAGCAATGAGTTTTACCCTAACCCCAGAGCTAGCTATAGGCTTGATTTTAGTGGCTTGTTGCCCGGGTGGTGTGACTTCAAACCTCTATACCTATTTATTCAAAGGGGATGTTGCGCTGTCAATAAGCCTAACAACACTAGCCACCTTTATCTCACCCTTTACTTTGCCACTGATTATGCATTTTGCCATGCAAACATTGAGTGTACCGGGCCACGAATTTGCTTTACCAGTGATTAAAACCATAGTGCAAATGCTGATGATAACGGTACTTCCTGTCTGCTTGGGGATGATATTCAATCACTATAAACCCCATCTGAGCTTGAAAATAGAACCCTTTATCCGTCGTTTTTCGAGTGTATTCTTAATTGTGATAGTGCTTAGCATTATTCATAAAAATGCCGACCAAATGCTGAGCTTTTTCGCGACCAGTGGCATTGCAACGCTGACATTGAACCTTAGCACACTGTTACTTGGGCTGTTTTTTGCAAAAATATCGGGCTTAGATCACAAACAACAAATGAGCATTGCGGTTGAAGTTGGGCTACAAAATGGCACCCTTGCCATTTTAATTGCAAGCACCTTAATCAATAATGCCACTATGGCAATTCCTGGGGCAACCTATAGCTTATCAATGTTTATAACAGGTTATATTTTCTGTCGCTTATTTAGCGCGCATCATACAAAACACCTTGCCATTCTCAACAAGGCATAAAAGCCAAAAGTAATGACTAAAAACAAGGATGTTTTTAATCACACATAAATCACAAAATAATAGAAAACAGCTAAAAATTGAGATAAGCAAACGACCCCAAAGCAAACTTACTAACAAAGTTCATCACCCATCATCACTATTAATTTCTTATTTGCTTTTCAGAACTATACCTTAATTATTAGTTATAACTTTAGCCTTGTGGTCAGTCTTGTCTAATAAGATATTTTCGTTCACTATCAATTTATGGCTTGTTATATAGGGACATATTGTGGCCGAACTTAATAACACTAAACTGCCCGTTCATGTTGCGGAATTAAAGTTTGCACTTGATAACGTACCCGCATACGTTTACATAAAAAATGAGCTCGGGCATTACGTTTATGCTAATAAGCTTACCTTGGGTTTATTTGCTTGCTCTGAGCAAGAATTACAGTATAAAAGTGATGTGGACTTTTTCCCGGTTCCTGACGTAAAAAAGCTAGCAAAAATAGACAAGCGGGTGCTCAGCGGTGAGCGTACCCGTGAAGAAGTTGAGCTTACCTTTCCCGACAGACACCAATATGTTTTCTGGGAAGTGAAAACCCCTATTATTTGCGACACAGAGCCTAACAAAGTCATCGGCATTTTAGGTATTGCAACAGACATTACCGAACGAAAA
Source organism: Pseudoalteromonas shioyasakiensis (assembly GCF_019134595.1). NCBI lineage: Bacteria > Pseudomonadati > Pseudomonadota > Gammaproteobacteria > Alteromonadales > Pseudoalteromonadaceae > Pseudoalteromonas > Pseudoalteromonas shioyasakiensis. The sequence continues at coordinate 38,454 of NZ_CP077771.1, forward strand.
CACCTTGAAGAACAACTCCTCTACGCAGCCTCCACCGACCCGCTAACTGAACTTTTAAACCGCCGCTATTTTTATATTCGCTTATCGCTTGCGTTACAAATGAGCAAGCGCGACCAAAACTATGGTGCAGTAATATTTATCGACCTTAATAAGTTTAAAAAATTAAACGATCAATATGGCCACAATACCGGCGACGCTTATCTTGTTGAGATTGCTGAAAGAATGAAAACAGTTGTGCGCGAAAAAGACTGTTTAGCCCGCATTGGTGGCGATGAGTTTGTTGTATTACTTGAAGGGCTAAGCCGAAATGAGCAAACAGCCAAACAAAATGCCTATCGCGTTGCCGATAAACTGCAAACAGCCATCGAAGTTGAGTTTATTCACCAAGATCTTAACTATAAGGGCTCAGCCAGTATCGGCGTCACCATGTTTTTAGGTACACAAAAAACAGCCGATGAAATTGTGGCGCAAGCAGATCAACACATGTATTTGATAAAACATGCACTGAATTATTAATACAATGCATAAAGAATAAGACTGCACTTAAATAGGTAACGATTACAAATCATTAGCGTGCTTTGCTTTGTGGTGGTAATCTGAACGGTGAAAAATAATATTAATTGTATTAAGGAAAGTACATGGATCCCATTTCTAGCATTTTAGACCTGTTGTTAAATGTAGAAGTCTTTATTCTAATTTTTGTTTTAGTGCTACTAAAAAGTAGCGTTAAATTTGTGCCGCAAAATCGTGCCTGGTTAATCGAGCGTTTTGGTAAGTACCATTCAACCAAAGAAGCTGGCTTAAACTTTATTGTGCCATTTATCGACCGTATTGCCGCTGATCGCAGTTTAAAAGAACAAGCGCAAGATGTGCCTTCGCAGTCTGCTATCACAAAAGATAATATCTCGCTTATCGTCGATGGTGTTCTATATTTCCGCGTGCTTGACCCGTATAAAGCCACGTATGGTGTTGATGACTATGTATTTGCGGTTACTCAGCTATCGCAAACAACGATGCGTTCTGAACTTGGTAAAATGGAACTAGATAAAACCTTTGAAGAGCGTGATATGTTAAACACCAACATAGTTACTGCGATTAACCAAGCTTCTGAGCCTTGGGGTATTCAAGTTTTACGTTACGAAATTAAAGATATTGTGCCACCTAATTCTGTAATGGAAGCGATGGAAGCACAAATGAAAGCTGAACGTGTAAAACGTGCACAAATTTTAGAATCAGAAGGTGATCGTCAATCTGCCATCAACGTGGCAGAAGGTAAAAAGCAAGCGCAAGTCCTTGCTGCCGAAGCTGAAAAAGCCGAGCAAATTTTACGCGCTGAAGGTGAAGCTAAAGCGATTATCGCCGTTGCTGAAGCACAAGCTGATGCACTACGTAAAGTAGGTGAAGCCGCCGATACAGAGCAAGGCCAAAAAGCAATTCAACTCGACCTTGCCACTAAAGCCATTGCTGCTAAAGAAGCCATTGCTCGTGAGTCATCTGTGATATTACTTCCTGAAAGTGGTACTGACGCAAGCTCGCTTGTAGCTCAAGGTATGTCTATTATTAACTCTTTGAATAAAAAGCAACAAAGTTAGGTGAGCTGATGGCATTTTTAGATACCCATTTAGCCGAAGCACTGATGATTATAGGTGTTATCGCGCTAATTGTTGAAGTTGCTGTACTGGGTATGAGTACCTATGTATTACTGTTTTTAGGCTTATCTTTATTTGCCAGTGGCTTACTAATGAATATAGGTCTACTTGATACGAGTTACACTACCGCGCTTTGGAGCAATATTGTGTTTACTCTTGGTTTTGCACTCGTGCTTTGGAAACCACTCAAACGCATGCAAGATAAAACCGATACTAAGCCGATACACAGTGATTTTGCTGAGCTTACCTTTGTCGTTAACGCTGATGTTGATGATAAAGGGTTAACCACGCATCAGTATTCGGGTATTACCTGGCAATTAAAAAGTCAGTCTCCCATTGCGGCCGGTAGCACAGTAAAAGTCACCGACAAACAAGTTGGTGTACTTTGGGTAGAGGCGGTATAACTCAGCAAGCGTCAAACTTCACTTAGAGTCAAAACTCTATTTAGTTTTGTAACCGTGTTTGCTATGGTTAGCAGCACTCACGGTTACAAGCAAGGTTGCGAAAATGAACAATAATAAGGCACTCGTTGTAGAAGGTGGTGCAATGCGTGGCATTTTTGCCACTGGCGTACTGGATGCTTTTATTCAGGCTAATTACCAACCTTTTAATCAATGCTACGGTGTTTCTGCCGGAGCCACTAACATTGCCGCCTATTTGTGCGCCCAATACAAACGTAACCATGCTGTGATTACCGATTACTCTTGCCGACCAGAGTTCATCGATTTTGTTCGGTTTATTAAAGGTGGCCACCTGTTTGATTTAGACTGGCTGTGGCAAGAAACCATCCGTGATATTCGCCTAGATCTCGACACCTTCGAAAAACAAGCCAGTGAGTTTTATATAGTCACAACCAATATACAAACTGGGCAGGCAGAGTACTTAAAAGCAAGTGCAACTCATCTTGAACAGCAATTAAAAGCCTCATGTGCGCTGCCGATTGCTTATCGAGAATTTCCCGTTATCAACAATTTGCAACTCACTGATGGCGGCGTGGCAGATTCTATTCCTATTCGTAAAGCATACGAGATGGGTAATAAAGAAATCACCGTTATTTTATCTCAGCCCCTTGGTTATAAGAAAAAGCCATCAAAAGCGCCTTGGTTCGTTAAACGTCTTTATAAAAACACCCCGGCATTAGCAGAAGCCACCTTAAGACGCGCAGAAAATTACAATCAAAGCATTGATTTTATTACCAACCCGCCAAGCGATTGTAAAATTGATATTATTGCACCGCCACCCAACTTTGCTGTTGGTCGAACAACAAAATCATTTGAAAAACTCAGTGCGGGCTATGAAATGGGTTTAAATGCTGGTTCACACTTTTTAACTCAAGTCGCCTAAGCTAACGCTTTAAAAATAGGAACAATTTTTAAGCGTTTTCGATGTCATTGGCTATACTTTAAAGAGTTATGTTAGCCAAGGATTGACCATGAAACTCCCCCTACCTTTTATTACTGCCTGCAGGGTTTTAATACTCTCTTTTCTATGTTTATTTTCATTTTATAGCCAAGCTATTGAGTGGCCTCAACAAGTTCAAACATCACAAGGCACACTCGTTGTTTATCAGCCACAACCCGAGAAACTAAACGGTAATACTTTAACAGCCCGTGCAGCAATGTCATTTTCGGTTTCAGGCAATGACGCTGTGTTTGGCGTATTTTGGTTTAGAGCTAAATTAGATACTGATCGCGAAAACGATACCGTCACCGTTCGCAATATGACAGTCACCGATGTACGCTGGCCTGAATCAAAAGATGCAAGCGAACAAAAATTTACTGCTGTCGTTAATGATGCAATAAAAGCCAGCCAATTTGAAACCTCACTTTCGCAACTCACCGCCAGCCTTGAAAGTGCAGAAGCAGCAGAACAAAGTTTAACGCAATTAAAAACCGACCCTCCAACGATTATATTCAAAGAGCAACTGTCGGTATTACTGAGTTTTGATGGTGAACCTAAGTTCAGTAAAATTGAAAACAGCCAATATGAGCGCGCTTTAAACACCGCCATGACAGTGATTAAAGATAGTAAAAGCAAACTTTGTTATCTCACCGATGGGCAGTTTTGGTATCAGGCAAAACAAGCCAAAGGGCCTTATGAATATACTCAATCGCCGCCGGCTGAACTTGTAAAAATGCTACCTAAAGAGACCGAAAGCTCAGATCTAAGTGCACCACCAGCCATCGTTGTAGCAACTAAACCCACAGAGCTTATTGCAACTGATGGCGCTGCTAAATGGAAAAGCCTAACCGGTGGCGAGCTCATGTATGTATTTAACACTGAAACCCCGTGGCTGCGTGAAATGCAAACGAATAACATGTATGTCTTGTTATCTGGGCGCTGGTATCGCGCAAAACAGCAAACAGGCCCATGGACCTTTGTACGTGGTGACGAACTACCAGAAAGCTTTGCTAATATTCCACCTGAATCAGATTTAGGTGGTCTCAGAGTTTCAGTTGCTGGTACTGAAGAAGCTGACGAAGCAGTACTAGATGCAAAAGTGCCGCAAACAGCGGCTATCAGCCGTAAAGACACAAGTTTAACTGTGTACTATGATGGTAAACCTAAATTTGAGCGGATCCCGGGCACACAGGTTTCTTATGCCATCAATACCGATGCACAAGTGCTGCAAATTAAAGGCAAGTATTATGCAGTCGATAATGCGGTGTGGTTTAAGGCAGATTCCGCGCAAGGGCCATGGCTGGTTGCTGATAGCATTCCAAAAGACGACATTGCAAAAATTCCTCCAAGCTCTCCCATTTACAACGTCACTTATGTTGATATATACGAGTCAACTCCTGAGGTAGTGTATGTTGGTTATTACCCAGGTTACATGTGGTCATACCCATATTATGGCGTGCCAGTGTATGGGACGGGTTGGTATTATCCGCCATACTGGGGTGGTGGCTACTACTACCCTCGCCCACCGACTTGGGGTTTTAATATTGGCTATAACAACTGGACGGGTTGGTCGTTTGGCTTAAGTTGGAGCAATGGCTTTTTAAATCTAGGTATGAATTGGAATGTTGGTTGGCCAACCCATTATCGACCTTATCATTGCTGTAATGGCTGGTATGGGGGTGGTTACCGCGGCCCTGTTATTATTAATAATGGCAATATCAATATTGGTAATAAAATTAATGTCGGCCATAAACCTGGTCATCATGATAAACAGCCAAGACATAACATTTATAAACGCGATCAGAGTAAATCTCGTCTTGCTTCAAAGCAGCAAGTGAAACGCGATTTAAAAACAGCCATCAGCCAACGCGATAAAGCAAACAACGTGTTTGCCGATCAAAAAGGTAACGTGCTCAAACATGATGCCGATAAATGGCAACAACGTGTTGAAGGTAAATGGCAAACTCTCCCCGCTGATAAACAGCAAGAAATCAAAGATCGGGCACAAAATATTGACCGCCAACAAGTGCAAAATAAATTGCAAAGCATAGATAAAAGTAAAGCGAAGCAAACATTGCAGCAGCGCCAGCACACTCAAAATAGGCAACAAAATCGTATGCAGCAATTAAATAGGGCAAATAGAGCACGTCAGCAAGGTATGCAGCGCCAACAAATGCGCCGCAATACACAAAGACAGATGCCTCGGCAAATGCCTAATCGCGGCCATTAGTGTGAAAACAGGAACAAAACAAAGCCAGTGTAAATACTGGCTTTGTTAACTTAACCAGAGCCAACGGACCTCTGTGGCTACCTTTAAGTCGTAATAGATATGTATCTCAAGAAAAAGCCAGTAAAACAATTGCAAAAACTTGCTTAAAACTATTTCTCTATTAGCTTTAATACTAAGCCCTTAATAAAATTTGCACGCTCATGTTAAATAACTACACCGTTCGTACGCGATTAGCCGTCTTGGCTTTGTTACCGGTTACAGTTTTTGTGATCACCTCTATTTTTACAATGTCTATTATGTCGACCATGGTAAAAGGCATCGACAGTTTGTATGACGATAGAGTCATCCCCCTTGAGCAGATAAAAACAGTATCGGACAATTACGCGGTTAGTATCGTTGATTTATTTCATAAATACCGCGCTGAACAAATTTCAAAAACTGACTTTTTAGCCGCCGTTGAAAATGCAAAAAATGTTGCTGATAGCAAATGGAAAAGCTACTTAGAAACCAAGCTAACCACAGAAGAGCAGCGCTTAGTTAATATCGTTGAAAAGAGTCTAGCTGTAGTAGAAAGCGAACTAAGCACGTTTTTAAACCAAGTTAAAAGTGACCAACTTAAAGCAGTACCTAACGAGGTGTTCGTAAAAAGTCTTTATGATGTGTTTGACCCACTCAGTGAAAGCTATCAAGGGCTAATAAGCTTACAAATCAATGAGGCTAACAAGTTTAAAAACGCCGCAGATAAAGATTTTGCTCAGGTCAGTATCGCTATGACTGCCTCTATCACCATTTTAATTATTTTGTTGCTGGCTATTGCCTTTATTATTTATCGCTCTATTCATAACCCATTGTTATCGCTGAGTGAAACGATAGGTTCTATCTCTGAAAATGCCGATTTGCGTCTGCGTGCTAAAACCCATGGTAATGACGAAATAGCCCAAGCAGCTAACCACTTTAATGCCATGATGGAACGCATTCATGCACTAGTAAATGATGTAACCAGCGCAACACTTACTCTTTCATCTGCTGCAGAGCAAATGAACTCAATTAGTGACCAAGTTGCCAGCACAGCCACAGAGCAAGAACATCAATCAGCAATGATTGCCACTGCCATTACACAGATGAGCAGTGCCATTGAGCAAGTGGCTGCAAATGCATTATCAACATCAGAAAAAGCCACTCACACTGATAAAACAGCCAAGCTGGGTCAGCAGTCTGTGCAAGAAAATATCGATTCAATAAACCGTCTATCACATATCGTTAATGCAAATACAAAACTAATCAATGAGTTAAATACGCAATCAACCGATATCAATCAAGTGGTGATGATGATCCAAGGTGTTGCAGAACAAACCAATTTACTCGCTTTAAATGCTGCTATTGAAGCAGCACGCGCTGGTGAGTCGGGTCGCGGTTTTGCGGTGGTGGCCGATGAAGTAAGACAGCTTGCGCACAACACGCAAAAAGCCACGGCCAGTATTAACGAAATGATCAGTAAACTACAAGCAATGGCGCAGCAAGCAGTGACCGCCATGGGCAATGCGGACGAAAGTGCAAAACAAAGTGTTGAATTCGCAGAACGCTCATCACAAATACTGACTGAAATTACTCAAGAAATGGCACTTATCGCCGATATGAACAACCAAGTATCCACCGCAACGGATGAGCAAACCACTGTTGCTAGTGAACTAAGTTGTAATATTAATGAATTTAGTAGTAGCATTTCACTGGTTAGCGAAAGTTCGCAACAAAATGCGCAAGCCAGCCAAGAATTGGCCTCATTGGCTTCGCGTTTACAACAGCAGGTGCATGTTTTCAAAGTATAGTAGTAAAAACCTGCGCTCAAAAAAGGACTTAAATTAATGAACAGAGCAATACTGATATTTCTAATGACATTTGCTCTGTCGAGTCTACAAGTATTAGCTCATGAACAAATTGTTATTCAGCTTGCTAAACCTAACTATAACGATGCGGCGAAAAATCAATATATTCACGATATTCTCGACAAAAGTTTTGCCGCAATGGGTGCGGATGTTGTACTGCTTTACAATATTAAGCCTATGAATAATAAACGTGTTGTAGAGCAGCTAAGCCATAATAAAACAATTACCTTAGCATGGCTTTCTTTACCTCACGAGCAAGTTGATTCATTAGTAAGAACGACTATTCCTCTCTACAAGGGCTTACACGGCCAACGTTTGCTTATTATTCGCCACGAAGACCAAGAAAAGTTTAGTGATATTAAAAGCCTTGCAGGATTAGCTCCCTTGGTTGGCCTACAAAAACAGAGCTGGTCTGATTATAGCGTACTGAAAAACAATGGTTTAACAGTCAATGGCGAGCTTGATTACCCAGGGATGGTAAAAGCCCTCGAAACAGGGCTCGGTGATTACTTTCCACGCTCAGTACTGGCAATTGGCACCGAACTGAATAGACTAAAACAGTTCAATTTTGTCATTGCGCCAAACATTATGTTGCAATACCCCAGCGACTATTACTTTTACTTAAGCAAAGAAAATAAACACATCAGAGATATACTAGAACAAGGTATGCAAAAATTGCAGCAATCAGGTGAACTTGAGAAGCTCTATTTGCAATACTTTGGTGATGTTGAAAAACAATTTTCTTTAAAGCAACGTCACATCATAACGCTAAAAAATAAGGAGTAAGCATGCTAAAAGCGCTGATAATTACCATTATAACATTGGCGATTTTTGCAGCGGGTTTTATAGCAGGAGTGTACAGTTTACCTATTTTAACTGAACAACCAGCACCCGATATTGCTATTTTGAAGCAGCATCAAGTTCGATCGCAGTTTAGTGCAACGTTTAAGCCCGATCTAAAAGGCTCAGATCGCCTTCATTATGGTGATGGCAAGGTGTATCTAACGAATGATGCTATTTCTATGCAAGGTACTTTATCACCAGGACCTGACTATCAACTTTATCTATCGCGCAATTTTGTTGATAACGAAGCTGATTTTTTAGCACAAAAAGGCACCATGCAACGTGTTGCAGGAGTACGTTCATTCAATGGCTTTAAATTAGTTGTACCACAAGGTATCGATGTCAGTGATTACAATACGGTGGTTATTTGGTGTGAAAGTTTTGAGGAATTTATAACCGCAGCACAGTATCAGTAGCTGGATAATAAAAAACAAAGCCGCCTTTGGAGAGGGCGGCTTTAAAGCGGCAGCTATGGGTGTGAGCTGCCTAATCAAGAGTCATTGTTTATGCAGCTAATTAAGCTGCGTCTTCAGTGCTTTGAGTCTCATCGCTATGGCGAATTAAGTAATCAAATGCGCCTAAACTTGCCGTTGCACCACTGCCCATGGCAATAATGATTTGTTTAAACGGCGTTGTTGTTGCATCACCTGCCGCGTAAACACCCGGTAATGAAGTTGCACCTTTGTTATCAATTTCGATTTCGCCAAAGCGAGTCAGTGATAACGCTGAATCTTTTAACCATTCAGTGTTTGGCACCAAACCGATTTGCACAAAGATACCTGCAAGCTCAAGTGATTTTTCATCGCCAGAGATGCGGTCAATATAGCTTAAGCCAGTTACTCGTTTACCATCACCTACAACTTCTGTCGTTTGCGCGTTTTTGATAATCGTAATGTTGTTTAAGCTATTTGCTTTACGAATAAGTACTTCGTCAGCACGTAAGGTATCAGCAAATTCAAGCACGGTGACATGCTCAACAATGTTTGCAAGGTCAATTGCAGCTTCAATACCTGAGTTACCACCGCCGATTACTGCTACCGCTTTACCTTTAAACAACGGACCATCACAATGAGGACAATAAGCTACGCCATGACCGCGATACTCTTTCTCACCCGGTACATTCATTTCGCGCCAGCGGGCACCGGTTGCTAATACCACTGACTTAGCATTTAAAACCGCGCCATTTTCTAGCGTAATTTGATAATTATCTTGCTTAGTAAGCGATGTCGCACGTTGGTTTTGCATAACATCAACGTCGTATTCTTTTACATGCTCTTCTAGCTGAGCAACTAATTTAGGACCTTCGGTCGCCTTAACTGAAATAAAGTTTTCAATTGCTAATGTGTCTGCTACCTGACCACCAAAACGCTCTGCAACCACACCCGTATTTAAGCCTTTGCGTGCCGAATAAATTGCCGCAGAAGCACCAGCTGGTCCACCACCAACAACCAGCACATCGAATAACTCTTTATCGTTCAGTGCTTCGGCTTGGCGTGCAGCTGCTTTGGTATCTACTTTATTAAGAATGTCGGTCAGGTTTACAGCGCCTTGGCTGAATAACTCACCATTTAAGTACACAGCCGGTACTGCTAACACATTGCGCTCGTTCACTTCGTCTTGGAACAAGGCGCCATCAATCATAGTAGCCGTGATATTTTCATTGTGTGCCGCCATCAAGTTAAGTGCTTGCACTACTTGCGGACATGTTTGGCAACTTAATGAGATATACACTTCAAAGTTAAGCGGCCCAGGTAATGATTTAATTTGTTCGATTTCAGTCTCTGATGCCTTGCTTGGATGACCGCCTGTATGCAGTAGAGCAAGGATCAAACTGGTGAATTCGTGGCCCATAGGCACACCCGCAAATGTTATTTGCGTATTATTAATAGGTGAAGATACCACCATAGACGGACGACGTACGTCTTGGTTAGGATTATCTCGCACCGAAAATTTGTCGCTTAACGATGCTAAATCGTTCGCTAAATTTTTAAGTTCTGTTGATTTATTGCTGTCATCCAAGGCGATAAGCAGCTCAACAGGGCTGGTAATAGAAGCAAAGTGGCTTGTTAATTGGTTTTTGATATTCGTATCTAACATGGCTTAGCCCTTGAGTTCAGAATAAATAATCTAGAAAAATTTTATGGATAACTGCCCATCACCCGCTAATGTGCTTAATGTGAGTTGTGATGGGCAATTAAGGTTGCATTGGGATAGCAAAGCAAAACTTTGCTATCGTTTAATGCATTGGCAAATTAGATTTTGCCAACTAGATCTAGTGAAGGAGCAAGTGTCTCTTCACCTGGCTGCCATGATGCAGGACATACTTCACCGTCGTGGTTAGCAATGTACTGTGCAGCTTGTACTTTACGTACTAACTCTTTCGCGCTACGGCCGATGCCTAAGTCGTGAGTTTCGATTACTTTGATTTCGCCTTCAGGGTTCATTACAAATGTACCGCGAAGAGCAAGACCTTCATCTTCGATCATCACACCGAAGTTACGTGTAATACGACCTGTTGGGTCACCAATCATTGGGAATTTGATTTTACCAATTGTGTCAGACGTATCGTGCCATGCTTTGTGAGTGAAGTGCGTGTCAGTTGATACTGAATAAACTTCAACACCCATTTCTTGTAGTTGCTCGTAGAAGTCAGCAACATCACCTAGCTCAGTAGGGCATACAAAAGTAAAGTCAGCTGGGTAGAAGAAGAAGATTGACCACTTACCTAGCACGTCTTTTTCTGTTAGCTCAACAAAGTCACCGTTGTGGTAAGCTGTTGCATTGAATGGTTGTAGTTTTGTGTTAATTAATGAAGTGCTCATAGTATTCCTCATTGATGTATTTAAAAATGTTTAATTAACGCAGCCTTGCGTCTGCTTGATTAATACAATAGAGGTGTGAGCGATTAAAATAAAATTGATTGTTTAGATTAAATTGATTTGTTTTTTAGATTGAAACGCAGGAGATAGCAAAAACTACAAAGCCCTCAACCACTTATGTAATAGAGGGCTTTCACTTCAGGGGATAAAATTACTTATTAAAACCGTATAAACTCTTTGGTTTAATGTATTTAGGCTCAATTCCTTGCTCTTTTGCGGCTGCTAACACCACTTGCTCAATCCAACCTGCATCCATAATGTTCATATAGTTACCATCTGGGTCAAAGTTAATGTTAGACCCCATAACAACCATAAAGGTATCGGTTAGTTCAGTGTTGTCTGCTGGCACTTGAAATTGATGAATCGAACCACCTGGTTCAAACAAATAGCTGCCCGCCACTTGTAAATCGTCTGGGTATTCTGTGTAGTGCCAGCTGCCTGCTAAGGTATATAAATGTACAACACCAGTATGAAAGTGCTTTGGCAAAACTGTACCCGGCTCAAATAAAACACGTAAAACCCAAACTCCATTTTCAGAATCCAGCATGAGTGGGTAGATATGCACGCCCGGTAAGGCGTTTTTAATTAGTTTTTCATCATTGGTATGAATAGTCAGTAAGAAATCTTGATGGTTAATAATATCTGGTAATGCCATGTGTGTGCCCTCTTTTCACTTGCTTTAAATGTGTTAAATGGTTGCCTTTAATTTACTGGAGCAGTATTTGTTTGCGTCTTTTCTTTACAAAGCCCTTGCTCATAGGCCCACTGCAACGCATGTTGCATTCCTTGCTGTAAGGTAAATTCAGGTTTATAACCAAAAATATGCTGCGCCTTTTCATTACTGTAAGCCGCACTTTTACGACTTAGCATGCGCATGGTCGACGGATTTATATCGGTGGTTTTACCAACAAGGTGATGACACCACTCAATAAACCCTGTTAATTTTAATGCTAAGGTCAAATTCACAACCGTGACGTGCTTTTTCCCTTGCGCTTGCGCTAAATGATTAAAATAGGTTTGATTAGTTACTTGCTCAGGGCCAGATAGATTAAAAATCTCTCCGCTTGCATCGTCACTCATGGCACTTTGGTAAATACCTTTGACTAAATCATCAATATAAACAGGTCCAAACATGCCCTGTGGCACCATAAACGTGCCTTTGGCGATCTCTTGTAATGGGTAAGCTATCCACGGTCTTGAACCAGGGCCATAGACATCGCCAGGGCGAATAATCGTGACATTGAGTTTCTTACTGGCGTGATAGCTTAGCGATAAATGCTCGCTCATCATTTTCGAATCGTTATAGGCTCTGCCATCAGGGAACAAAGGCGCATCTTCTTTAATATCAGTTTGCCATTCACTGCCATAAACAGCGGTTGACGAAATATGAATAAAACGTTTTACAGTGTTTGCAGCCACCGCTGCATCCAGTAAGTTTTTCGTCCAACCAACATTTGCCTGCCATGTTTGCTTATAATTAAACGCATTTGAGACAATTGCCGCAGTATGAATAACCAAATCACAATCATTCATTAATGAGCGCCAACTAGCTGGCTCATTCAAATTACCCGCAACAATATTAAATTCTTCACAGGGTGATAAATCAATGCCGCATACATCTACTCCATGCGCTTTAAAGTAGCGAGCGAGTGTGCGGCCGATAAAGCCATTCCCCCCACTTATAAAAACTTTTGAGTAGTTCATTGTGTGTTCCTCTAAGCACGTTACAACCTTAATTACAGTTAGCAGGCCGTCTAGTTAATACATTGTTAAACTTTAATGACCCGTATTACTTTACTTTTCACGCAATTTTTTTTACTTTTTACGCCAGCGCACTAAAAAAGAGCACACTATGCCACGATTAACACAAGCACCTGACTTAATTAGAGTATCTGCTCTACACGGCTATATTGAACTGATCGAAAGTAAATTGGTGAACCCTGATGCACTTCTATCGCGCGTTGGTTTAGACAGAAAACAACTACAAGATGCCAATAACTTTGTGCAGTATCAGCAACTCATTCAGCTATTAAAAATCACCGCGAAAGAATTGAACCTGCCTTATTTCGGCTTAGAGCTAGGCCGTTGGCAAAGCTTAAATATTTTAGGTTCTGTTGGTTATTTGATGGGTAATTGCGACACCCTGGAGATGGCGCTAAAGAACTTAACTAAGTACTATCATGTACATCAAAATAGCGCTGATTTACTCCTTGAAGTAAACCAAGACTATGTAAAACTCTCGTTTTTTGTTCGCACTAGCCTAAATGTGAGTGTTTATCATGGTGCCGACTTAGCTTTAAGCGTTGGGGTCAATTTATTAAAGCAATTAACCGATGATCAAATAAAACTGTATCGTTTAGAGCTTCCCCATAGTTGCGATGAAAACCCGAGTGTTTATCGTCAAGCGCTAGGCCAAGTTCCAGTATTTAATTGTGCACACACAGCAGTTGTGTTTGAGAAAAAATACCTAAAGCTCCCTATAAAGAACTCAGATAAACAGTTGTTTTCTATACTTAGCCAACAGCTTGGGCAGCTTCAAGACACGAAACGAGAAAATATTTCAGATCATGTTGAAGTGCTGATCAAGCAATACTTACTCCACGAAGAATTTGGCATAAACCTCATAGCTGAGAAGCTATCAATGAGCGCTCGTAGCTTGCAGCGTCACTTAACAAAGCATGACACAACGTTTCGTGAATTAGTCGATGACGTACGCTGTAATCTAGCACATCAATATTTAACTGAATCTAGCCTCAGTTTGTCGAACATCTCAGATATCCTAAGTTTTTCTAATTACAGTGAATTTACTCGCGCTTTTAAGCGCTGGTATGGCATTCCACCAAAAGATTATCGTAAGTCACACTCGAGTTAATGGCGTAAAAAGTTAAAAACAGGTCGTTTAAAGCTAAGTTTTCCGTTAACAATTTATATATATTGACTAGCTAGTTTCGCTAATTAGTGGTCGTGCAATGTTAAGAAGAGTATTTATTACCGGTGCCAACACTGGCGTTGGGTTCGAATTGGCAAAGCAATATATTAGCCTTGGTGACGATGTCGCTTTATTCGACTTACATTTCAGCGAGCAAACCAAACAATCATTAATTGAGCTTGCTAATGATGAACAATACATTGAGTTTTTTGCTACGCATATCTGCGATACTGAAGCACTGCAAACCCAATTAAATAATGCAATTGCAGCGATAGGCAAACCTGATTTAGCGATTTTTAATTGCGAGATCAGTGAGCAGCAAAATAAAAAAAATAGTATGGCTTGTCAGCACTTTGCAATGCTAATAACACCACACTTAAGCATGAACGGCCACTTGGCAATTACATCAGCGCTTATTGATGCAACTAAATTTACGCCACAACCAAGCGCCTTGATTTTAGCCAAAGAGCTACGCAAGAAATTTAAGCCGAACAACATAAAAATCAGCTTAATTTGTGCAAGTAAAAAACATTTGGATTTGGCAAACACAGCCGATACTGCAAATCACATTTTGCGCAGCTTAGATAAACAAAAATTAATGGTGATCCTAGGCTTACAATCTAAACTAACCTATATCATGAGCCGTTACTTACCGAATTGGATAATGGTTTCAGTAATAGATCGCCTCATCAAACAACAACTAATAAGAACAACACGCTAAGGAACAACCATGAACACACATGACAACCTCACGCAATTGATTGAGCATACGTGTCAGACTTATGCCGATCTTTTTGCCTATAACAGTGCAGGTAAAACACTTACTTTTTCTCAAGTAGAACAACAGTCTCGCTATCTGGCACAATGGTTTCAACAGCAAAGCGGTCTTGTTGCAGGGGACAGAATTGCTATTCAACTACCTAATATTGTTGATTACCCTATCGTTACCTATGCAGCATTTCGTGCAGGATTAATCGTAGTCAATACCAACCCGCTTTATACTGCCCGTGAAATGCTACACCAGTTTAATGATGCAGATGTTAAAGCCATTGTTATTCTTGACGCCCTTACCGATAAATTAGCAACGGTTATCAATGACACGTCTATCAAAACCGTTATTGTTGCAGCGGCTGTTGCTGAGCCAACACTGCAAGAGGGTCAATTTTCTTTAAACGAACTCATTCGCCAAGGTGAAAGACTCGCCCCTCTTAACGCTCATCAAGCAAGTCGTGACGATATTGCGGTTTTACAATACACCGGCGGTACCACAGGAGTTGCTAAAGCTGCGATGCTTAGTCATGGCAACATCTTAGCCAATGCCGAGCAAATGAATGAGCGCTTTGACGATATTTTAATGCCAGGTCAAGAAACCGGTATTTGCCCGCTTCCGCTTTATCATATTTACGCCTTTACGGTGAACATGGTGGGCCTTTTTGCCATGGGGCAATTTAATGTGCTGATCCCAAACCCTCGTGATTTAGATGCGTTAGTTAAACAAATCGAACCATTTGAAATTAATTACTTTTCAGGGATTAACACCTTATTTATCGGCTTGTGTATGCATCCTGGTTTTAAAGCACTGAATTTTTCAAACTTAAAAATGACAGTCTCAGGGGGCGCAGCTCTAACACATGCTGCAGCTGATGCATGGATGAGCACCACAGGTTGTACAATCACAGAAGGCTATGGCTTATCAGAAACCTCGCCAGTTGCGACGTTAAACGACTTTAAAAAAGAAGAGATTGGCAGTATTGGCCGCCCATTATCAAACACCACAGTTGAGATTTGGGATGAAAACGACGAGCCTGTTCCCGACGGTGAATCTGGCGAGATAGTTGTTAAAGGGCCACAGGTGATGATGGGCTACTGGCAGCGCCAAGACGAAACCGACAAATGTATGAAACGTGGTTTTTTCAAAACCGGTGATGTAGGTCTAAAACTACCAAGTGGTAATTACAAAATTGTAGACCGTTTAAAAGACATGATTATTGTTTCTGGCTTTAACGTGTACCCTAACGAAGTTGAAAACGTACTTTGTCAGCACCCAGCTATCTGCGAGGCGGCTGTTATTGGTGCAAAAGACGAAAAAACTGGTGAGCGTGTCTGTGCCTATATTACTTTAAAAGACCAGGTTAATGAGCAGCAAGTGACTGATTATTGCCGCGAAAACCTAAGTGCTTATAAAGTGCCTAAATCAATCATTTTTATGGAGCAATTACCTAAATCGACGGTTGGCAAAATTCTTCGTCGAGAATTACGCCAATAATAAAGCGATCGTTTTAGCCGCATAACTGGTATAAAATAGTTAAAAGATAAAAGCATGCCGTTAGGTATGCTTTTTAATTTAAGCGGTTTAAAGGTCATTATGGAAAAGTTTATTAATCACATTCAACTCGGTTACTTAGGTTTACTACCGTTTTTAGGCTGCGTAGGCTGGCCACTTATCGCAGGCAGTAGCGCAGTTAATTTAGACTTTTTCACTTTTTATAGCATCGCTATTTTAGCCTTTATGGCTGGTAATTTATGGCATGCAGGCCAGCAAACGCATGCTGATGCTATAAAAGCGATTATTCCTATCTTACCGATTGGCTTTTTAAGTTTTCTGCCAACACCATGGGCTCTTGGTTGGTTAGCGGCAAGTTTTTGGCTTGTATTATTATTCGAGAAAACTTCACCGCAGTGGCAAACCTATCACGTTGATTATCAAAAAATGCGTTTCGTTTTAACGTCTGTGGTGTTTGTATGCCACATATTTGTTATTGGAATGAGCATCTATCCTGAGTAGCCCTTTTCTTGCGTTTGCGGTAACATCCGCGGCTCAGTTTTTTAAGGACTTGCTATGATAGATCAACTGCGCGCTAAACTAGACCACCTTGGCGAAAATTACGTAGAAAAAGGCGCTCACTTTAAAATTAAAGTGATCCCGTTTTTCTGTGCGATTCACATTAAAAAAGATCACAAAAACCAAGGTACTTTAAAGATATATTCAAATCAGTTAATTGAAATATTTTTAGCTACCATGTTCTTGTTATTCGGCTTAATGCTTTTTGATACAGATGCGGGCTTTACCCATGGCCCTATTCACATCGTTATTGCTGTGTTGATTAGTTTTAATTTAATCTTTAAACAAATAGCCATTGAAGGGCTTAAAACTCGCTTAGCCCTTTGCCCTGAAATCGCACAAGAAACAACGCCAGAACAAGGCAAATAACCGCATGTTTTTAGACCCTAGTTGGCGTATTTTAACTGTAGGCGATGGTGATTTATCATTTTCACACTCTATTGCTCGTAATTTAAAACCAGCCAAGCTTGTTGCGTCTACTTATGATGATGCAAGCACCATAGAACAAAAATATGCCGATAATGCACTTGGCGCCTTGCAACAACTTAATATTGAAACACTCATTGAGTTTGATGTAACAAAGCCAGACTCGTGGCAGCGTTTAGATGGCGCTTGTTTTGATGTGGTTATTTTTCAATTTCCCCTTATACCAGCGTTTAAAGGCGAAGCTGCATTTAAAGCAAATACCCAACAAGGTGGTATGAATGTTTTAAACCGTGCCTTGTTGCATCGCTATCTAGACTACGCAAGCCAATTTGCATTAGACAAAAACGGCCCAATGCTGTGTTACATCACCTCTAAAGATGTAAAACCTTACCGCGAATGGAATATTGAAGGCAGCTTAAATCAGGGGCTAAACTGCCATTATTTAGGCCAAATGCCATTCGATATTAATTTATTCCCAGGCTATAAAATTCGCAATGTTGACCGTGATAAACATGTAAAAGACACCAGTGGCACTACCTATGTATTTAGCGAAAAAACTGACAATGGCATCACTGAAAAGCTGACTTTACCCGCTTATTTAGGTGATAAACACTGTGCATTATGTCGCGTTGGCCCTTATATGGCCCAAGAAGACGAAGACAAACATTTGTTAAGCAAAAAGCACAAACAAATGGAAAAATTTGAACAGGATTGGCAAGCATGGCTTGCACAAAACAACGAGGAGTAACCATGAACTTTGTGATTGTAGGTACCAATTTTATCAGCGATACACTACTGAGTGCAGCCAAACAAATTGAACAATTCTCCTTGTATGGCGTTTGCTCTCGAGAGCAACAAACAGGCGAGTCTTTCCTTGCAAAGCACGACATGACAGACGCTAAAGTGTTTACCAATATTGAACAAGTATGCCAAGACCCATTAGTCGATGCCGTCTACATTGCGGCACCAAATAGCTTACACAAAGACTACGCGGTGTTGTGTTTAAAAGCCGGTAAACATGTTTTAGGTGAAAAGCCTTCGGCTGCTAATAGCAAAGAACTTGAGGCCATCATTCAAGCAGCAAAAACGCATCAACGCTTATACATGGAAGCGATGATGACCACACATTTACCAAATTTTGCGCGCTTAAAAAATGCCCTCACTAAAATTGGCGTACCTCGCAAATATATTGGTCAATATAGTCAGTACTCATCACGTTACGATAAGTATAAAAATGGTGAGCGCCCAAATACCTTTTTACCGGAGTTTGCTAACGGCGCATTAGTCGATTTAGGTATTTATCCGCTGTATATTTTACTCGCTTTATGGGGCGCGCCTCAGAGTGTGAAAGCCAGTGGTGTGTTACTTGAAACCGGTGTTGATGGCGCCGGCGATGTATTATTAAATTATGCCGATAAACAAGCAGTAATAAGCTATTCTAAAATCTCGCAAGGCGATAATTTTACTGAGATACAAGGTGAAAAAGGCCGTATTCGTATCGAAGCAGTCTCTTTATTAAAGCGTATGCAATATATTGGTAATGATGGCACGGTTGAAGAACTCTCTGAGCCATTTGATGAACACTTTATGCGCCATGAAGTAAGCCACTTTATTCAAGCAGCGAATGCAGGACAAATTGAGTCTTCAGTTAATACCCATACACTGTCAAAACAAGTTATGGCAGTACTTGATGAAGCACGAAGTCAGCTTGGTGTTGTGTATCCTGCAGACCAATAAATGTATTATTCAAGGGCAGTAGACACTGCCCTTGTCATTTTTAGCCCCCTTCATTACAAGCTTAAATAACGACCTCTAATTAACTTACCCGTAATTTTTATTGAAATTAGATTTTTGTACTATGGTTAATAATATTTACTTTCAATGAGAAGGGTAATATTTTGACTATTCGCTTTTTACTCAGAGCTGTTTTCGCAGCAACCATTACCCTTGCAGCAGGTTTACTCCTCATTATTCTATTTTTGCAATCAGGCCAAGATGAAAGTATGGAGTCGGCTCAACAGCGTTATGAACTAAGCCACCTTGCTAAATATTCAGCTGCAAATTCGATTCACCTAACCGAACTTGCTCGTCAACATGTTGTAACCTTAGATCCTCGCTATGAAGTTGAATACCATCAACTTGTGGACCAAATTCAAGGCAAAGCAGCTTGGCTTAATGGTGAAAAGAAAAGCTATGTTCAGCGTTTAAAGGCCTTTAATGTGGCTGCTGATGATTTAGCCCTCTTGCAAAAATCAAATGATTTATCACTCAAATTAGTTGAAACAGAAGAAAAAGCATTTAGCTTAGTCAGTGATTTACTTGGCCGAGATACCAATAACTTAACCGTCAGCGAGCATAAAAGATGGGTACAAGCTATTACGCTTTTAACCAACGATGCGTACATGGCCGAAGTTGAAAAAATTCAGCAACCCGTAAAAGCATTTTTAAGTTCAATCGAGGAAAAAAGTGCTGCAGAAGTTAAAAGCAATCACGACCGTGTTGTTACTTTAAGTTTAATTAGCACAGCTTTAGTCCTGACTATTATTGCTACCTTGATATTGTGTTACTGGCAATTAGAGAAAAAAGTGATTAAAGCAACCCATGCCTTAATTGATGAGGCTAAGCGTATCTCTGAAGGTGATTTATCTTGTTATATTGATCACAAAGCTGATGACGAAATAGGCAAGCTTGCGAGCAGCTTTAATATCATGGTTGATAAGCTGTCTCAGCTTCTTAAAGAAATACACAATCAATCAGAGCAAGCTCAAGTGGCGGCAAAAAGCTTAGATGAAATTTCACAACAAGCTAAATCCCTTAATGATATTCAAAGCCAAGCGATTGAGGTGATTTCAAGCTCTGTCTATGAAAACTCAACGGCCGTTAAAGAAGTATCTCAAAACTGTGCAGAAGCGGCAAGCAATGCCACCGCAGCTAATCAAAAAACCAAAGAAGGTCTACAGGTTGTGCAACAAGGTGTAAGCTCGGTTGAATCAGTGGCCGATACACTCACCAAATCACTAACAGACCTTAACCAATTGGAGGCCTCTGTAAATGAAGTCACGGTTATTTTAAGTGTTATCAGTAATATTGCCGAACAAACTAATTTATTGGCACTCAATGCCGCAATCGAAGCTGCAAGAGCGGGTGAGCAAGGCCGAGGGTTTGCCGTTGTTGCTGATGAGGTAAGAACTTTGGCTAGCCGTACGCAAAGTTCCACCCTTGAGATCCAAGATAAAATTGACTCATTACAATCGGCAACCAATGCTGTGACACAAAGGATACGATCAAGCGATAATCAAATTAAAGAAGCGGTGATAAATTCTGAAAAAGTGGGCCATATGCTCGATGAAATTAGCGTGCAAGCAAAAGCTATTTCTGATGCCAATATGACCATAGCTTCTGCATCTGAGCAACAATCTCAAGTGACCGAAGAAATCGCCCAGCGCTTAAACGAAGTACAAGACACCAGTCGAAAATCGCAGCAACAAACACAAAGCATTTCGGACTCATCGAGTAAGCTGGCTAACTTGGCAAACAACTTAAACGGGCAAATTAATCGCTTTAAATTAAGCTAGTCGCTGAGTAAACCAGCGACTAGCGATTAGTTTAAAATCGGTAAGTAACAGATGCACCGATAGTTTGCGGGTTAACCACAGCCACATAGCCTTGTGGGTAACGACCACTAACAGGTTCCTGTGAGGTATATGCTTCTTCATCTAAGGCATTGTTAATGAAAGCACTTATCAACCATTGTTCAGTATCATAGGTCATCGATAAACGCGTAATGGTGTAATCACCCGCAACGCGTTCTTCTGTGTTTGTTAAGTCGCCATAAAACTCATCAACATAATTGGCACTTAAATTCACTTTTAGACTATCGGTAAACCAATGCGACAGACCTAAACTTGCCGTTAACTCTGGTGCAGAGTTTAAGTCATTCCCGACGGCATCAGGAAAGGCTGATGATTCATCAATTTTAGTTTTCAATAAACCAAAGCCGCCATGTAACTGCCACTGATCGCCCAGCATGCTGTAAGCTTCAACTTCTAAACCATAGCTATGAGCATCTTCAATATTAGTGATTTTACGCTCAGAGCTTAGCGCTTGATAACCGTTAAAGTTATTGTAAAACACATTAGCACTTATATTTATGTCGCCATTATTGATTACGCTGCGCGAACCTACTTCATAGGTATTAACGGTTTCTTCGTCGTAGTAGTAATAATCTTCAGCGGTAAAATCGAGTGCGCCACCACCCGCGTTGTAGCCACGACGTGCACTGGCAAATAACGTTGTTTCGCCGCTAATATCATATTGAATCGCGAGCTTTGGTAAACGTATTGTGTGTGAATTATCAAGTTGCTCAACGAGCATATCACCACGAAATGCCATATTGAAATTACGTAATTGTTCTTCACGCTCAATACGCAGACCCGCTGTTAATGTTAATTCGCGGCTTAAGTTAAAGCTGGTTTCACCATAAACTGCGGTCGATTTACTGCTATCGTCGCCGTAATAGTTGGTTGCTCCCACACTTTCAAAGTCTTGGTCACGATCAAAGTAAGCAAGACCAATGAAGCCTGAGTAAAAATCGTTGCTTAAACCAAAGTTCAGTTTGGTATCTACAGTGATATTGCTCTCATCCATTGATACGTCAGATTCTGCGCTTTCAAGTGGCTCGTATGCTTCAAAGCCCCATTTGTAATCCATGTAAGCAACTAAAACATCTAACGAAAAATCATCGTTAATTTTGTAATCAACATTCACTTGCGTGGTGTCAGATTCAGTATCCATAATACGTTGATATAGCGGCTCATAATCAAATGGCTCATCCGCTAAAAAGTATTTACGACCCGAATTACCTTCTTCACTGTAAGTTGAATAAGTGAGCTGTACAGCAAGATCTTCGCTTGGTGTGTAAAGTAATTTAGCGCGCGTGCTGCTGGTATTTAACTTATTTAATTCACGATCAGTGGGGTTTGTTTCGTATACCGGCGGATTTGAAAATGTTTCGCCATCAACGTACTGAGTTGATAAACGAAATGCTAATACATCTTCAACTAACGCCCCTGATACCACTGCGGCAGTATCTAGGTAGCTATCTTGGTTGCGATAACCAACGCGCACTGCCCCTTCAAATTCTTGAGTAGGTGCTTTGGTTGTCATGTAAACAGCACCCGCAATACTATTACGACCATTACTGGTTGATTGCGGCCCGCGGTAAACCTCAATTTGTTCTACATCCCACAGACCCGTATCACCGGTTAAATCGGCTACAAACGGTTGGCTTACACCATCGATTAAGGTTGAAACACGAGCCTTTGAGCCACCACTAAATGAGTTAAAACCCGTTGCACCACCATTTCCAGACACGCCTCGCATATCTGGTACCGAGCCCGTTAAAACAACGACGTTCGCCATTTCTGATAGCGCTTCAGATATCGACGCAAGTTGACCGTTTTCTAAAAGCGACTTATCAACAACCGCCACTGACGACATGGTCTCTTTAAGTGACTTTTCTGTTTTTTCACCTGTAACAACAATGGTATCCATGGATTTTCGACTGCTTTGGTCGTCGTCAGCCCATGCTGAGCCTTGCGTAACAAGTAATGATGCAAGCATAACTTTGGTGAGTGAATTAAGTTTAAATGCAGTAGCCAATGTCCTTTCCCCGTAAGAGATTATTAGAATTAAACAAATTAAGTTTGATAAAAAAGCGCTAGGAAATTAACATAAGCTTAATGATATTGCAATTGAGTTTAGTTATCATTTACAATAAGATTTGACATCAGCTACAACTATAATCTTATGATCATTTTCACCGTTACCCTGCTTGTCGTTTTCGCTGTCAGTATTTTCTACTGCACCAGAAAGCAGCAGCGATATTTAAAAAAAACAATTAAAAAACAATGGCGATTACTTTCAATTGCGTTAACCGTTTGCGCATTCATTCTTGCCTTACAACAGTTTTCAACCACGGCAGCCGTGTTCTTCATCATCTTTAGCATCATGCTTATGTTGATGCTGATCCCTTTTGTTAGCCTGCTGCAAAGAAAAGGATAATTCATGACAAGCTCATCTAAACGCCAACCGACTTGGTTAGGAAAAACCCTAGCGGGTACATTTTTAGGGCTAGCACTCTCATTTATTTTCGTTGCTTTTTTTGCTTGGTATGGCCCAGGAGGCATTGATGCGCGCGATAAAGTGCAATTTAACATGTGGATGATCACGCCTGTTTGGCTAACCATTTTTAGTTTTAGTTATTTGTTTAATTCAGCAAAGCAAGCTTGGCTTGTGCTTGGCAGCTTAACTGTGCTGCTTTATGGCGTATTTTTTATGCTAAGGAGTGCATCATGAAAGTAAGATCAGATATCCTTCGCACCTATCAAGGTGTACATACATGGACAGGCATCATTGCAGGTTTAGTGCTGTTTATTGGTTTTTATGCGGGCAGTTTGACCATGTTTAAACACGAAATACAGCAATGGGCCACCCCTATTAAAGCCCCTAAAATCACCAGTTCTGATTATGACTACCAAACACTGATAGATACGGCGATTAATGAAAGAGGCGAGCAACTTGCTAAAGGCTTTAACCTTGATTTACATACCCAAGATGCGCCTCTTTCGTGGTATATCAAAGGCAATGCCCGAGGCATGGAGCTTGATAAACAACTTAACTTCGCACACCTAAATGCTGATGGCACTTTAAACATCAGCGCACAAACCGAAAACGAACTTGCCGATTTAGTTGATTATTTACACCGTACAGCAGGCTTTATAGGCGAAATTGGTCATGATCAATCTGGTGTTTATATTCTTGGCATTGCCTGTGTTTTATACTTTTTAGCTTTGGTCTCTGGGGTGATTATTTTACTGCCAACATTAGTTAAAACCTTTTTTGCACTGCGTAAAGAAAAAGGGCCTAGTCGATTCTGGCTCGATAGCCATAACCTTGTTGGTATAGCTAGTTTACCGTTTCATTTAGTCATTGCTTTTACCGTAGTGGTGTTTGCATTTCATGACTTTATTTATGGTGGCTTAGCGCAATTTTATGATGGTAAGCCACTGTTTCAGCGTCCTACGCCTGCGGCGCAAAGTTTTCATATTGAAAACTTACCACGCATTGATGAACAAGTACTCGCAGCGAAAAAATATGCCCCCGGCTATGAGCCAATCCATATTCGCTATAGTAATTTAAATTCAGCATCACCTTCTGCGGTGTTTATGATGAGTAACAATAATGCGGTAGTACGCGGCCCGGATACCGATTACTTATTTATGAACCCGTACACGCTAGAAGTGGTTAATTCAAGCTATCCGCAAGGCGAAGATGCAGTGTGGGGCAACATGGTTGCCAGTATTTTCTCACTCCATTTTGGCACCTATGGTGGAGATTGGGGTCGTTGGGGCTACTTTATTATGGGGTTACTAGGCGCCTTCTTATTCTATTCAGGTAACTTATTATGGATAGATAAACGCTTCAAAAAAGCTCCTAATAAACGCAGTACCTTGTTTATGGCAAAGCTCACTATTGGTGTTTGTTTAGGGTCTATGATAGCCGTTGCCTTCACACTCGTTGCTGCCAAATGGCTACCGACATTTGTTAGCAACACAAACTACGCCACCTTATACAGTTATTACGCCGCTTTTTTTGCTTTTGTGATATATAGCTTCTTAAAACCTGTAAAAAAGGTGACCATTGTTGGCTTTTACATGCTAGCAAGCCTATGTGCGTTAATGGTATTATCTACACTTGTAAAACTTGCCTCAAGTGACGTTAACACTCTCTTTTATTCTAGTTATATGGTTGATATTGTCGCTGCTATATTTGCTGCTATTTTCTTTAAAATGGCCAAACGCCAGCAACAAAAACAGACCACGCAAAACATCATGCCAGCCTTTGAACAAGCAAGTCGAGCTTAAGCATTCTGAGTATGGGTATCAAAGCAATTTGATACCCATAATTTTGCTTTATCGAAAATCTGTGTCCGTTTAACGAAAAACATTTCTTCTCCAATAAAACATCAGTAGAATCGCCGCAAACTTGAGCTATTAACTTTCATAAGGACAGTGATGCAGCGCACCATTCCACCGTTTTTTATTGCTGTTATTTGCGTGCTTCTCGCAATGGTTACCATTCAATCTGGAGCCTCTGTTGCAAAGCAATTATTCCCTTTAATTGGCCCTGAAGGCACCACAGCACTTCGCTTAGGTTTTTCAGCTGCTATTTTGTGTCTTGTGTTTAAACCTTGGCGCGCATTTCCACCTATTGGACAACGTATGCCAATCATCGTTTATGGCTTGAGTTTAGGTGGCATGAATATTCTGTTTTATTACGCGATTGAACGTATTCCTTTAGGGATAGGTGTAGCACTAGAGTTTACTGGCCCCCTTGCGGTTGCACTTCTTTCATCACGTAAAAAACGCGACCTATTTTGGGTAGCCTGCGCCATTGCTGGCATTATTTTATTGCTCCCAGATATGAAAGGTGAAGACAGCCTCGACCCTGTAGGTGTTATTTTAGCCCTTGCGGCGGGAGCGTGTTGGGCGTTTTATATATTGTTTGGCAAAAAGACCGGAAACCAAGGCTCAGGCGGAATGACTGTTGCCATGGGTATGAGCGTCGCCGCGATTGTACTTGTGCCTTATGGTGCTGCTTCTCAAGGAGTTGCACTATTGAGTTGGGAAGTATTACCGCTCGGTATTTTAGTGGCAGTCATGTCGAGTGCACTGCCCTATACCTTAGAAATGGTGGCACTACGTAATATGCCAGCACAAGGCTTTAGCATTATGATGAGTTTAGAGCCGGCGATTGCAGCATTGGCTGGCTTTATAATCCTAGGTGAGTTTTTAAGCGTATGGCAATGGCTAGCTATTTTATTAGTGATTACCGCTTCGGTTGGCAGCTCGATGTCGAGTAATAATAAATAAATTTTTCTAGGCGCCTCAGGGCGCCTATTTCATATCTGATTAGTAAACTCGCCTTTTCATACAGACAAAACTCTTCGACATAATTTGTTACACTTATTTGTATTAACATATCACTTTTGCGATGAATGGTGATGATAACTATTATCAGTTGTGATAACGTACCCGCCGATTGTTTCCTTATTGAAAACAATAACCCTATAAAATTTGCTAAATAACACGCGGAGATAAAAATGAAATTCACTCAGTTGCCTGTTGCAACCGCTATTCTTTGTGCACTGTACCCTCAAATCAGTTTTGCAGAGCAAACAACTGACATAGAGGCTAATCTCGAAAAAATCGAAATTGTGGGTATTCGACAAAACCGTATTAGTGAAGGAGCGACAGGTTTAGCACTAGAAATTGATGAAACTCCGCAATCAATCAGTGTGATCTCTGCTGAGCAACTAAAGAATTATTCCGCTTTTAACATTAATGATGCTTTACGCTTAGCACCTGGTATCAATGTTGAAGAATGGGAAACTAACCGTACCAACTACACATCACGTGGTTTTGAAATTAAAAATACACAAATCGATGGTGTTGGCTTACCGAATGACTGGGGTATCGTTACCGGCGCAATGGAAGCATACGGCTACGAAAAAATTGAAGTTATTCGTGGTGCCAATGGCTTACTCACAGGTGTAGGTAATGCATCGGGTACGCTTAACTATGTGCGCAAACGCCCTAAAAACGAAAACGGCGGCGAAATCGGTGTCTCTGTTGGCTCATGGGATTTTAAACGTTTACAAGCTGACTACTCACTATTATTAACCGAATCAGGTAGTTGGGCTGCTCGTTTTGTGGCTGCCGCAGAAGATAAAGAATCATATCTGGATGGTCTTGAGAACAATCGCGAGTTTTTCTCTGCGGTGGTAGATGGTCAGCTTACAGATAACTCAACGGTTACTATCGGTTACTCATATCAAGACGCAGATACCGATGGCAATACTTGGGGCGGCCTTGTTTATAACTACACAGATGGTACGCAAGCTAAATGGGATGTCAGCGACACAACCACTCAAGAGTGGACAATGTGGGACACCATTAACACCTCTGCATTTGTTGAATACAACTATGTTTTTGCAAATGCGTGGCAGCTTCAAGCGAGCTACAACTTCCGTGGTTTTGAAGAGCAAGACAAACTATTTTATGCCAGCGGCAGCATTGATAAGGACACCAATCTTGGCCTAAGTGGTTGGCCGGGTCGCTACGACAGCGAAGTGGATGCTGACTTATTTGAAATCAAAACATTTGGTGCCTTTGAATTGTTTGGTAAAGAGCACCAAGCAAGCTTTGGGGTAAGCCATGCAAAAAGTGATGATGTGATGTATCAACACCCGTTTGATTTTGCAAATACACCTGCTTATGGACCAACCCCTGCGTTCCCATACGATTTAGATGCGATCCTAGAACCTGATTGGTTAACACCGGTTCTGTATTCAGATATTGAACAAAAGCTAACCCGTTACTTTGGCTCTGCTCAATTAAATATTACTGATAAATTATTTACCGTGGTTGGTTTTAACGCTATTGAATTTGAACGCTCAGGTATGAATGCCGGTGCATCTATCGATAATGACGAGAGCGAAACTAGCCCATATATCGGTTTTACCTATAAGTTAAACGACGATTTAAACTTATATGCTAGTTACTCAGATATTTATCAGCCGCAAGAGCAAGCTGATTACAACGGCCAATACTTAGCACCTACCAAAGGCACTAACTTTGAAACTGGTGTTAAGGCTTCTTGGTTTGATGATGCCCTAATGACAACATTTGCCTACTTTACTGCAGAGCAAGATAATTTTGCGCAATACGCGGGCCTCACTGAAGATGGTATTTATTACTATGAAGGCGTGTCTATTGAGTCAGAAGGCTATGAATTTGAAGTCACTGGTAAAATCACCGACGCTCTGAATATCGTCGCATCTTATACACATATTGATGTAACAGATGAAAATGGTGATGACACCAATAAATGGGCACCTCGAGATGTTGTTGGTGTAACAGTGGATTATGCACTAACAGATGCAGTGGTTGTGGGTTTAAATGGCCGTTGGCAATCTAAAATCGAAAGTACTGATTACAATGTTAAGCAAGGTAGTTACGCGCTGCTAAACGCCTTCGCGCGTTGGAATATTAATGACCAAGTTGCAGTACAAGCTAACGTTAATAATATTACTGATGAGCAGTACATCAATAGCTTACAAACCGTGGGTTATTACGGCGCGCCAACAAACGGTAGCCTAACTCTGACTTATAAGTTCTAAACGCTGTTTAGAAAAAGTGTCGCCCGAATGGGCGACACACGGCTATTAATTAGGGCAATTACCTAATTCATAATACCCAGCACTAGTTTGCGCTAAGGTACTGGTATAAAAGGTGTTATAAAGCCCTAGGTTATCACCTGAGCCTACTGCATAGGCGTAAGAACCATTCGTGGTTGCGCGATTTGCTTGCACATGCGCATAGTTGCTTGAGGTGGTTTCGGTGCATTGGTAATCACCATTCGGTGTTGAGTCACACGCATCACCCACACCATCTGCATCACTATCTAGCTGATCACTATTGGCTACCAGCGGGCAGTTATCTAGGCTATCATCGACGCCATCGCTGTCGGAGTCATTCGTTTCACCATCAGGAGTGCTATCACACACATTGCCAATCCCGTCATTATCGTTATCGGCTTGATCAGCATTCGCTACATTCGGGCAATTATCTGCGCCGTCGAGCACACCATCGTTGTCTGCGTCATTAGCCGGTTCGGTGGTGGTTTTGCATGCCTGCAATGGCCCTGCACAACTTGAGTCATCATCAGCAATCCACTGACATTGATTTGTGCCCGCTGAATACTCGCGCATAGTAAAGGCAGCGGTACCAAACGCTAAATAACAGGCAGAGTAACCTTCACCCCAAGTAATATGGCCTTCGTTGATATGAAGATTGTAATCGCCTGTCACGCCAGCATCGATGACAAAGCTAATGCTATCTGTTGATGTCAGCAAAGTATCATCGCTGGCGGTGATCACTGCAGTATTATTGCCACCAACCAGATTGCATTGCTCAGCAAAGTACTCAAGCCCATTCACTGTAGCCGCCACATCACCATTACTAAAACTGACCACTACAGTACTTAAGTTTTGATTATCATCAATCACTGTGCCCGTTACTGTAGCGCACTGCCCGTTTACACTAGCCGCAGTATCACTCAGTACCGGTGCTGTAGCCGCAGGCTCTGGCCCTATACGTACCGTAAGATTAGCTTCATCACCTTGTTTCGCTTCGTTATCTGTGGCACTTACACGCACTTCATAAAGACCATCGCTAAGTGCGCTTGTCACCCCGCTAAAGGTATTATTCGCATCGACTTGCACGTTGAGTGACTCGATTAAGCTTGCCACGCCACCAGCTAGGCTATACACGTTAATATCAACATTCGTTACACTGCCTTCTGGGTCGATTGCACTGCCAGTAATGGTAAGCTGGTTATTACTGTCTGTGGCAGTTAAATTACTAATTTCAGGGCCAGCATTACGATCAACTCGTTTATTATTAGCCGCAAAGAACTCACCGAGATAGGTTGCAAAATTAATGCTGTTTGCTGCCACATAATCGCCAGACGCACCTTGCCCGCCCGACCACGAGTGATCCAAATTATTAAACCAAAGCATAGCAACACGATTGTCTTGCCAAAGTGACTGCTCAGCGGTACGTGTTGCATCATCACTTATTGTCGTCGTGCTTGAAAGTTGATTAACCCCATAAAGGGCAGCAAAGCCATCTGCGTTTTGCTGGTTGTAACAGGTATTGACTGTGGTATCGGCAGTACCATGACCAATCACCGCTATTTGTGTGGCAAAATGATCTTTATAACTGCCAGCATAGCTTTCACAGCGGGATACAAAGGTGCTTTCAGACACTGTTTCACAGGTCGAAATTGCCCCACTTGAACTTGTGCCGATGGTTGGCCCAGCGCTTGGTGCAACCCCGGCAAATACATCAGGCGCTACACAAGCCGTTTGTGCAGCCATTGCCGCCCCAGATGATAAGCCTGCGATATACACTTGTTTGGGATCAATATTACGCGTTGCATCAGCGCTCAATGTATTGGCTAAATTAATCAGATTTTTATAATCACCAGAGCTGCGATTTATTGCTCCTTGCCAATATGACCAGCAGCTATAGCCTGCTTTATTCATAGCATCAGGAACAGCTATTACCATGCCATGGGCTTCAGCTGCATCTTCAAGATTTGCAGTTAAATAATTATTAATGGGTTGCACGCAGCCATGT
This sequence comes from Pseudoalteromonas shioyasakiensis, assembly GCF_019134595.1. NCBI lineage: Bacteria > Pseudomonadati > Pseudomonadota > Gammaproteobacteria > Alteromonadales > Pseudoalteromonadaceae > Pseudoalteromonas > Pseudoalteromonas shioyasakiensis. The sequence goes on from NZ_CP077771.1 coordinate 68,801, forward strand.
AGTACCAGCATCAAAGAATGGCCATTGCCTATGCTTGATTGCGTATCAGGAGTGTAAATATGAACATTATTAAAACCGCCAATGCTGACATTTTGCTGCCAACTCCCTGCAAAACTTGGCTGTGAGAAAATAGCAGCACAGAGCACTGCGAGCGGAGTAAACGGCGCTGACTTTCGTTTACATAATTGTGTTACTTTTTGCATATATCGCCTTTATAGTCGTTATCATTGTTGTCTGTCAGTTGATGACTAACTCAATGTAGTAGAACTATTTAAAAAGCGACCTATAACTATAGTGCTACACCCCTAATAAATTTCAATACCAAATAACCACCTTTGATTAATGCACTTTAGTGGATTAAAACAAAAAAGCGCTGCAGAAACCTGCAGCGCTTTTACTAAAACGAGTAACTCTTTATAAATTAGTATATCGTTAGCTTGATATTGTTTATTCCTCTTTCTGCCACAGGTCGACCTTGTGGGCCAAGGTGATGTGCAGCGTGGAACTTAGACCCTATTGCACTAATTCTGTGTAAGAAGCTAATTTCTTCACCATACTTAAGTGCTAATGTATTATCAGGACGCTCACCATCATCAGGCTGCATAACTCGCGCATATAGATCCGGAGTTGCAGTAGAGAAAGTGATTTCACTTTGCTCAGAGCTTAATGTAAGCCACTGAATATCTGAGAAGTACCCTTTAAACTCTGGTAATTCCCAACGCTCACCAGCAACCCCTTCATTATAATCATTTTCCCAAACAGAGTAGTTTACGCCCTCTAAGCGGTTAGCCCATACACGGTAGGGGCCATCACCTAACCAACGTTTATGCTCAATTGCTTTTTTCGGATAATTAAAACCAACACCATGAAGGATGTATTCACCGTCAAGCCAGTAATCAACATCCATTGATAAATGACCCTCTGGGTGAACAGTCCACGTTAGCTTAGTGATGCCTGCTGGCGGGTTCATCACTTCAATCACTAAATCATTAGCTATAATTTCAGACTTTAATTCAGTAGGCTTTTTATCTTGCTGCGCTTCTTTCTCAGCATTTGGATCATGAGTTAGCCATGAACCAATACCATTATAAACCCCTTTATTTTGTGAGTTATCAGAACGAAGAAGTTTAGGGCCATTTGTTAACGCCGCAGTTTGACCTTGCTTACTGTATGACTTTAATAGACCTGTTGTTGCGTCAAAAATAATTGTTCTATCAGCAGCCTTAACCGTTAACTCAGATTCGTTTTGACTAACAATCTGAGCAGGTTTAGTCGCTGATGCCTGATTTTCAAATTGCTCTTGAGTTAATTTTGCAAGTTTAGCTGCACTTTGGATAGGCCAAGCATCTGTCCAAATTGAATTCTGCTGCTGGTCAAAAAATTCAACCTCTAACCAACCATTTTGCTGCCAATTGTCAGGTAAGTTCAATTGTACTGTTCCTGTCGAGTCTGGCTTAATTGCAGGTAGTGTAGCTTTATTGCTCGCTATAAGCTGCTTTTTATCTGAAAACGCAGTCACTGGCTGATATAGACGCCATTCGAGCGACATAGTTGATAGATCAACAAAGTCATACAGGTTTTTAACTTGCAACTGACCGTCAAAAGAACCGGCAAGTAACTGGCCATTCTTTAAGTTTTCAACTTGGATTGGTGACCAAATCTCTTTAATTGTAAAAAAGCTCGCTTCTTTTTCACCATAAGGTCCAACAATACCATCTGGCGCATGGTTAAAGTCGGTATCAACACGGCCATTTTGATCTGTACGCTCAACACCTTCATCAGCAAACACCCATAGGAAACCACCGGCACCAACAGGAGTTGACATCATGAAGTCCCAAAAATCTCTCAAACCTGCACCATGGCCACCATCATACAAGCCATGTAAGAACTCGGTTGGGAAAAATACTTCATTACGGGCTTTTTTAGCTACTAGTTCCGAGTAAGTTGGGTAATGATCAGTATCGATATTACGGAACAACTCCCAAGGATGAAGAATTGGACGGTTTTGAATGTCATAAAGGTGATAATCATCATCAACATCGGTATTAAAACCGCCTTCATTACCGTTCGCCCAGAATAAAATACTTGGGTGTGCTTGGTCGCGTTTAACAAGCTGTGCAACGAGGCGTCTCGCTGATGGCGTATCAATAACTGGCTTTTGCCATGTGCCTAACTCATTAATAACATAAATACCGAGACGGTCTGCCGCTTCTAAAAAGTGCACATCGGGTGGGTAATGCGACATTCTAACAGCATTCATGTTCATGCTTTTCATCGTCTTAATGTCATCGATGCTGGCTTGTTTAGTCATAGTACGTCCAGTTGCTGGACGGAAGCTGTGACGGTTAACCCCTTTAAGGATAATTTTTTCGCCATTTAAATATAAGCCGTCATGTGGGCGTAATTCAAAAGTTCTAAAGCCAAAGGTTTTATCGAAACTATGTAGAGTTTTAGAGCCTTCTTTTAAATCAATACGTACTTGATATAAATTAGGCGTCTCGGCGCTCCAAAGCTCAGGAGAGTCCACGTTAGTTGCTAAGTTAACCTTGTTACCATTAAGTGTGGCATTAAACGTTTCACTTACTGGGTTACCATCTAAATCTAAAATTTGTGCTTCAACTGCAGAAGCATTTGATTTATCTAATCCTTCTATATAAACATCCATTTTAAATTCACCAGACGCTTTTGCATCTAATGAAACCCAATCAATATGAGATTGTGGCAAAGATTGTAAAAAGACTTGACGATAGATACCACCGAACACCCAGTAGTCTGCTGCGCGTTCTGCTGCTTCAATACTTTTGTTTGCCGAAACTTTATCTACCACAACCTTTAGCTCATTAGCTTCACCACTTTTTAAAAATGGCGTTATGTCATAGCTGAATCGATAAAAACCACCTTGGTGGGTTGGCCCCACTTGTTGTTGGTTCACAAACACAGTGGCATCTGTCATCACACCATCAAAAACAATTTCAATTTTGCGACCAGACCAATCAGCAGGTAGGGTAAAATCACGACGATAAATACCTTGTTCGCTATGTTTATCTGGGATGTAGCCGTAATCATAGTTACCAAAGCCTTGTTGCTCCCAGTTAGAAGGAACATCTATTTTGCTCCATTGACCACAGTTTTGCCCTTCACTACAGTAAAAGTCCCATTTCACCGCATCATCACTGCCAGTTCCGCTTAACATCATGATGTCTGTTTTAGCGTCATCATTAGGCTGAATATCAACACTTTGCTGACTATTACAGGCTACAACCAAGAAGCTCAAGCAAGCGATAAACGCATTTCTTAATATACTGGTTTCAAACCATGCAGGTTTGCTTATTAACCTTAGCTTTTTTTCAAGCCGGCCAAAATAATCCTTCCTCATATGTGTTCCTCTAACTGTTGAAATTATAATGTTTTTAGAAAATTTTAAGTCTACACAAGCTTATATTACCATTAATTATATACATATCATAATACAATTGCCACCGGTAGCATTTTGGACTTTACCCTCCTTGCGTGCATGTTTTACTCATCATGTTTGACGCCACAAAACTCCCTATAATATTAATTTTAATGAACAAATTAACGATTCTGTTTTTTATTTATTAGCTTGCACCAAAAAGAAATAAAGCTTTGCACAACAACAGAACAAACTATTCCTGAAGCAGAAAATAATACAAACCTCTATGTAACTACACACCTAAACTCTTTATTTGAAAATCATTAAAAATTTAACCCACTGATAATAAATGGTTTATTTTTAAAATAAGCAGAAATACGTAACAAATTATTAAAAAGAATATAATAATACTTAAACAACTAAATTTTCTGTGTTATAAAATTTAGGAGCGTGGTTAGGGGGATGAAGACAACACAACAAGCCTGGCATGCTTACTTGCGGTGCAACTATTTGGCTAAAAATGCCACCGGTGGCAAAAAATGCAGGGAAAATACACTTAATAAAAAAACACACGATATCAGCACCTTGTCGAACATTAGAGGTTTTTCTAATGATGCTGATTAACACTGAATCAAATAACTTCTGTTATTGATTCGCATTAAAATAATTTTGGAGGTTATTTTAAATGTTTAAGAAAACGACATTAGCCAGCACAATTTGTATGGCCCTTTTTGGGCAATGTGTTTATGCAGCAGATGAGGCTGCAGAGCAAACACAAAACGCTCAAGCAAATGACAACAATGATTCCCTTGAAATAATTGAAGTTGTTGGGATCCGAAGCAGCTTAAATAAAGCCGTTAATATAAAGCGCCAATCAATTCAGGTTGTTGATGCGATTGTTGCTGAAGATATTGGTAAGTTTCCTGATAATAACCTTGTTGAGGCGCTACAACGTGTAACGGGTGTACAGGTAACAGACCGCGCATCGGGTGAAGTAAATACTGTTACAATCCGTGGCTTAACCGATGTTACAACAACAATTAATGGCCGCGAAATGTTCACCGCAGCAGGGCGTCAACTTGCTGTTGCAGATATACCTGCAGCACTACTTGAAAGTGTAGAAGTTTACAAAACACGAAATGCCAGCCAATTAGCGAGCGGTATTGCGGGACAACTTAATGTTCGCACCCAACGCCCATTTAATTTTGAAGGCTCAAAGGTTGTGGTCAATGCCCGTGGCGTATATCAAGACCAATCTGAAGAAACAGATCCAATAGTGAGTGTGCTTGCCAGCAATCGTTGGGAGTCATCTGTTGGTGATGTAGGCGCATTAATTAACCTTTCATTTGCTAGCACCAGCTACCGAGATGAAAATAGTGCACCAGGTGGCTTCGTACCATTTAGAGCTGATAACTTAAATCGCATTTACCCATGGCCAACTGGCCTTGAACACGGTATGGACAGAACGCCAGGGGCAACCATGTATGACCCTGCAACTGACAGTGAGGTTGAGTACTATCTAAGTCGTGACGCATTAAACCAGTCAGATCTAACTGGTAAACGTGAACGCCCAGCAGTAAACCTGTCATTTCAATGGGCACCAAATGATACATCAGAGTATATTTTCGAAGCATTTTACAATGGCTACCGCAACGAAAGTAATAACCACCTACTATTCTCATACGCAGATTCTTCACGGGTAGAAACCGTGACACAACCAGTCTTGTTTGAAGGCACAAATGTAATCAAATCTCGTGCTTGGGGTGATTCAGGTGCATTTACCAGCGGCGACTTTTCTAAGAGCCAAACTGATAGCTACATGTTTGCATTAGGTGGTAAATGGGCGCTATCTGAAGATGCAACACTAAAATCTGAGCTAGTCTATCAAACAAGTAAATATGAACGTGAGTTTGTTGCTATGCAGGCAAACACTCGTTTTCCATTTGTCATGGCAGACTTCAACCATGAAGACGGCATCATGGCATGGACTGTTTACGATGAAGAGTTTGGTACTCCACTTGATTTAACCGATCCAAGCTTATGGACCACCAGTACCATGTTCGACAACGGCGGTGAAGATAATGGTGATGGCTTAACATTCACGCTTGACCTCGACTTCTATGTTGACTGGGGTATCTTTACAAAAGGTAAAGCAGGTGTTCGTTATGATAAACGTACAGCTGATAGCAGCAGTCGTGATTCTAATCGATTCAACCCTATTGCATTGGCATCTCTAGGCTCAGATGCGCACTACGTAAATAGTGATTTCTTTGATGGGAAAAGTGACTTGCCGAGATCATGGGTTGCCTTTAATGCAAAAAATTTATGGCAAAACCGTGCAGAGTATCGCGATACGTTTAATTTCTACGATAGCGCCGATGGCGAGCGTCGAATGACACTACAAAAGAACTTCGATATCGACCAAACTTCATGGGCTGCGTATGTACAAAGCCAATTTGAAACACAGCTTTTTGGTAATCGATTAGACGGTGATATTGGTCTTCGCTATACCTACGCAGGCGCTGACATGGACTTTTACCACTGGGATGGAGAAGTTGGTGGCATAGTACAAAGTACTGGCCGAAATAGTAGCGCAAAATTTTTGCCTAACTTAACGCTACGCTACCATTTAAGTGATGATTTAATAACTCGTTTTGCTTATACGCAAACCTTACGCCGCCCAGAGTTTGGCCAATTAAATAGTTTTATTAATTTACGCCCAGACACTACAAACGTTGGCTATGGCAACGCAAGCGGTGGTAATCAAAGCCTACGCCCAGTTGAATCTACGAACTATGACTTCTCACTAGAATACTACTTTAATGAAGGTAGCTCAGCGTATGCGACCTACTTCTACAGAGATATTGAAGGATTTGTTTTTGATTCATTACGCCAAGCTCAATTTCCAAACCCAGAAACTGGTGAGATGGAAGATTATATACTTTCTCAACCTGGCAACACCTCCAATGGTGTTCTTAAAGGCGTTGAAGTTGGCCTAATTTACTTCCCTGAATCTGTCCCGCAGTGGTTAGATGGTATTGGCCTTCAAGCAAGTGGTACCTTCTTAGATTCGGATCAAGACATTCCAATCTTTAGCAACGAAGGTGAGTTAACAGGATACACAAACAGAAGCGTATTTGGTGTATCAGATACCTCTTATAGTGGTGTATTAATTTATGAACGAGAAAATTTCAGCACTCGCCTCTCTTACGTTTGGCGTGACTCATTCTTAAATCGCTATGGCTCAGGTCGTTTCGCGCATCCACGAGGAGTTTATCGTCGACCAGAACAAAGTTTAGACTTCCAAGTAAGTTACGATGTCACTGAAGACTTAGTTGTGACATTTGATGCTACAAACCTAACAGATGAGGTTTATCGTCAATACTACGAACTACCAACTGTTCTAAACGACTCAGCGTCTATTTATAGCCGTACATTCGGCTTAGGATTCCGCTATAGCTTCTAACTAAGTTTAGCAAAACCAAGGAAGGTTTATTTGATTTCCCCATCAAGTTAGAAAATAAAGCACTGTACCTTCAGGGTCGGTGCTTTTTTTCATTTCAGATAGACTAGATTTATCTACGCGCAACAGCATTGCCACCGGTGGCAATGTTTGCTAAAGTTGTTTGCATAAATAGCAGTCTTCGGCCATTAAAAAACAACTAACGTGCCTAAGTTACTCACTGCTAATTAAGTTTAGTCGTTACACATTTAAATTTTGCCACCGCTGGCAACGCAAGATTTTGAGGAACCTTATGTCAATTAAATCACAGCCGCTTTCACTTCACCCTGATAGGCTATTTTCGAGTGACCCGGCAATTGTTAGTGTTGCCCGAGAGCTTTATGAAGAAATAAAAGATCTTCCTATAGTCAGCCCACATGGCCATACAGACCCAAAGTGGTTTAATAAAAACCCTAACTTTGGCAACGCCACTGAACTATTTATAAAACCAGATCATTATGTATTTAGAATGCTTTACAGCCAAGGTATTGATTTAACCGAGCTTGGTATTCCTGAGCATGGTATCGATGGCGATTTAACACGATCAAAAAATGCAGATCCAAAAAAAGCTTGGCAGATTTTTGCAGACAACTATTACCTATTTTCAGGCACACCAAGTGGCTATTGGTTAGATGCCGTTTTTTATGATGTATTTGGTTTTAAAGAAAAGCTTAACTCTGAAAACGCACAACAATACTACGATAAAATCACCGCTGAACTTGCAACAGATGCTTATAAACCACAAGCATTAATGGATCGCTTTAATATAGAGCTCATAGCAACAACTGAAGGTGCATTAGATTCACTTGATCATCATAAAGAGATGGCTGAAACGGCCATGGCCAAACGAGTTATAACCACATTTAGGCCTGATGATGTTGTGGATGCGAGCCGAGAAGACTTTACTGACAATCTCGCTAAGCTTGGTGAGTTAACAGATCAAGATACCAGTACTTGGCAAGGTTATTTAGAAGCAGTTCGCATTCGTCGCGCTTACTTTAAAAAAGAAGGTCGAGCAACTGCAACCGACCATGGTCACCCCAGTGCGATTACGGCTGATCTATCACTATCTGAATGTGAAGCATTATTTAAAAAATGCCGCACAGGTAACGCAACAGAACAAGAGCAAGAGCTATTTCGTGGCCAAATGCTAACGGAGCTGGCAGGTATGAGTATTGAAGATGGCCTTGTGATGCAAATTCATCCTGGCGCACATCGTAATCATAACCAACCAATTTTCAATCAATTTGGACGTGATAAAGGCGCAGATATTCCAAGCCAAACCGAATATGTTAATGCGCTTAAACCACTTTTAAGCAAATATGGTAATCATCCAAAGTTAAAAATCATTTTATTTACCTTGGATGAAACGACTTACAGTCGTGAGCTGGCACCGCTTGCTGGTCACTACCCTAGTTTAAAACTTGGTCCGGCATGGTGGTTCCATGATAGCCCTGCAGGCATGCTGCGTTTTCGTCAGCAAACAACTGAAACCGCAGGTTTCTATAATACGGTCGGTTTTAATGATGACACGCGAGCTTTTCTATCGATTCCAGCAAGGCATGATGTAGCACGCCGAGTTGATTGCCGCTACTTAGCAGAGCTTGTTACAAATCATCAAATAACGATTGAAACTGCCCACGAGCTTGCTTATCAACTGACTTACGGGTTGGTTAAAAAAGCGTATAACTTATAAAAATCTAGCACGGCATTTTTGACATAATGTCGTGCTTACTCAGGAACTCGAGATGTTGATTCGCGTGTCACCAAATGTGGCGTTACTGTTTTTGGCATAGGTAGTTTGTCTTGATTACCACGAGAGCGATTAATCAACTTTTGTACGGCTAAGCATGCCATATTAAATACAGGTCGGCGTATTGTTGTCAGCGATGGAATGATCCGAGATGCAAGAATATTGTCATCGAACCCCGCGACCGATAACTGTTCTGGCACTTTAATGCCTTGGTTGTTAGCCACACGGAGCACTGCTGCGGCCATCTCATCATTATTAGCAACGATTGCTGTTGGCCTAGGTTGTTTGTTTAACAACTCCCTAGCGCACTCTAAACCACTGTCGTAACTATTTTTGCCTTCAACAATATATTCTGCGGGTAAATTTACATCATAAACCTGCAATTCAGCTAAAAAGCCAGCTAAACGCTCTATTGATGAACGATAATTTTGTGGGCCAGAAATAAAGCCAATGTCCTGATGGCCTAATTCGACTAAATGGTCTGCCATATCACGCATTGCTGCACGCTCGTCAGATACAACAATATTATCAGCGTCATCCAAATCAACTGATGCAAGCCTTACGTATGGACAATCAACATCTCTTAAAGCTGCAGCGAGCTCTTTGTTTTCTGACACCGGAGGCAAGATAATGACGCCATCTAATTTTGAACGAGAAATAAAGCGCAAGCAGTCATCAACAAAATCTTCGCGTTTTGCAGAACCTGGGTGTACCACTAACTCGTAGCCTAATTCAGCACAGACACTCAATGCACCTCGTTGCACTTCATCAATATAGAGTGCATCAGGGTTATCATAAATTAGCCCTAACAAATACGAACGGCTTGAGGCTAAACCCCTGGCTTGCTTATCTGGCGAGAAGCCTGTTTGCTTTATTATCTCAAGCACTTTTTCACGTGTTGCTTCACCTACCGCAGGTGAGCTGTTTATCACACGCGAAACGGTACGTTTTGATACCCCCGATAAGCGGGCAATATCATTAATTGTCACTGACATAGAAGATTCCGAAATAACTAACTTAGCTATAGTAGCACCAAGCTTTTATCCATAAAAGCTGTTAACTCTAGCAAAGCAATTGTTTTTATTAATCAATCAACCCTAGTAAGCGAGGTAAAAACTCACTTATGGCAGGTAAATAGGTCACCAACATAAGCACCATAAACATCACACAATACAAAGGAAGCATTGGCTTAATGATTTTATGAAGCGAAGTTTTTGCTACTGCGCAGCTGACAAACAATACACTACCAACCGGCGGCGATACCAAACCGATTGATAAATTAAGCACTATCATTACCCCGAATTGCACCGGTGACATGCCAAACTGTGCTGCAACGGGCAAAAAAATTGGAGTAAATATAAGCACAGCAGGTGTCATATCGATAAAGGCACCCACTAATATTAAAATGAGATTGATTAATAACAAAATTAGTAATGGGTTATCACTTAAGGTTAAGAAAAATTGACTCACCATTTGCGGAATATGTGAATATGATAAAACCCACGACATCGCACTAGAAGCGGCAATGATGAGCATCACGATTGCCGTAGTCTCACAGGCTTTTAGTAATAGTTTAGGCAACTCATCTAGCGATAATTCTCTATACACAAAAACAGCTAAAACCAGTGCATATAATACAGCGACAGCCCCTGCTTCTGTGGCTGTGAATACACCTCCTATGATACCGCCAATAACTATAATGATGAGTAGCAAACTAGGGATGGCTGCAATCACTTTTTCTAAAACTAAAGCAAGTGGTAAACGAGCTGCTACGGGGTAGTTGTTTTTTAAAGAATAGATGGCGCAAACCAACATCAGTGTTAAGCCCAGCAAAATACCTGGTAAATACCCTGCAACAAACAGTGCCGCAATCGACACACCACCACTTGCTATAGCATAAATAATTAAGATGTTACTTGGCGGTATTAGCATACCCGTGGTTGCTGCGCTGGCCGTAACCGCAGCGGCGAAGTTTTCACTGTAACCGTGCTTTTTCATTTCTGGCACCATAAAGCTGCCTATCGCCGATGTGGCCGCCACTGCAGAACCAGAAATTGCGCCAAACATCATACAAGACATCACATTGACCAGCGCTAGACCGCCCGGTAAAAAACCGACCATAGCCATAGCTGATTCAATTAAACGTCTAGCAATGCCCCCCTGCCCCATGATCAGACCCGATAGAATAAAAAACGGAATGGCCAGTAGTGCAAAGCTGTCTATTCCCCCTATCATTTGCTGCGCAATGGTCGTTGCCGCAGGGGTAAAATCCATGTGCAAAACCAGTGCTAACAACGTCGACAGAGCAATACTAATCGAGATCGGAACATTGATTAGCAGCAGTGTGAAAAAGCAAACAAGCAACAAGATGGCTGTCATGTCCATTATTCTTGCTCCTGTGTTTGTCTAAAAAAATAAATGATATTTTCAATGCAATTAAATGTGATGAGTACGCCGCTAATTGGCAAAGCAGCGTAAATAAACCCCATATTGATCCCCAGTGCAGCTGAACGCTGATCTAATGCAAAGCTTAAGTTCATCAACATACCGCCTCCATAAACTAATAGGCTGAGCGCGGTAATAAGTACTGAAAACTCGATTAAAAATGAACACTTACGACGTAACGTTGGAATCATCTTTTGATAGAAAAGATCAAGCCCTAGGTGTGCTCGGGTTCGATAGGCATACGAAGCACCTAAAACGCCAATCCACATAAGTAAAAAGCGAGCGAGCTCTTCAGTGTAAGAGTTAGGAGACCGTAAAATAAAGCGTGAGAACACCTGCCAACTAACGACTGCAACAATGGCAAACATCGCAACAATTAATACCCATTCAATGAGCTGATTTATTTTCGCGTTAAACTCTTTCATAACGCCTCCTGCATCGCTTTTATTGCCGCAATTTGTGCGGCGATAGGCGTGCCTTTGAATGAGGCATGAAAAGGGGCTACTTTCTCTTGAAACACTTGTTTATCTGGGTAAATAACCTCAACACCTGCATCAACAACGGCTTGTAATGCCTGATCAGATGCTGATTGCCACAAACTACGTTGATAGATAACAGAATCTTGCATTGCTAACTTCAGCCAGTGTTGCTGCTGAGTCGTTAATTGCTGCCAAACCTTTTGACTAGCAACTACGATGTCAGGCACAAAAGTGTGTTCATCTAGGGTGTAATATTTCGCAATTTCATAATGACGAGATAGGTAATAGCTAGGCGGGTTATTTTCTGCACCATCGACAACACCTTGTTGCAGCGCAGAATAAAGTTCCCCCCACGCAATGGGAGTGGCAGCGCCACCTAAAGACTGCACAGTAGCAATAGCCATTGGGCTAGTTACCACTCTAATTTTGCTGCCAATTAAATCATCAGGCGTTCTAATTGCAGCATCTGTTGTGTAAAAACTGCGACTACCCGCATCATAATAACCAAGCCCTTTAAGGCGAGCTACAGCTAGGTCATCAAGCAATTTTTGCCCAAGCTGGCTATTAAGTACTTTCCAAAAGTGCTCACTATCTCTAAATAAATAAGGCACGCCAAACACTTTCATTTGAGGCACAAAGCCTTCAAGTGGACTTGACGATACTTTTGTCATCGACAAACTACCGATTTGTAATAGCTCTATTAACTCCCTTTCCGTGCCTAATTGTGCTGCGGGATAAATCACAATTTCCATCTGATTATCAGAGTAATAAGCTAAACGCTCTGCCATATACTCCATGGCTTGATGGGTAACATGGCGGCTATCTAATGTATGCGCCATTGTTAAGCGAATAACCTTGTTGTCGTCACTGCATGCACTGATAAAAAGTAAACAGCAGCAGAGAAATAGTGTGCTCAGAAGATTTTTATGCATTGTTGTGTCTTCTTTTTGTGTTCAGTTGTGTGTTCATGTTGTCTTATATAATCCTTTATCTTTCATTAAGGTACACGGCAATCCAAGCTATGACCTGCGTAACCATTTAAAAATTTATGTGAGTTTTAAATGGATAGCTATAAACAAACGTTAATTGTATTACTTATTTGTTAAAGGCCAGTTTTGACTACCGGTAGCAAATTGTCAAATCTTATTTGCCACCGGTGGCAAAATTAACTACTATGTTCTGCAATACACTGTAACAATGCTAAGAGCGGGCACATAAATGCAAACTTTAAATCGTAAAAACTTTAATAAAAACAAATATCCAACGAGTATAATGCAGTTTGGAGAAGGCAATTTTTTACGTGCATTTGTCGATTGGCAAATAGATAAGCTTAACGAACAAACAGGTTTAAATGCCGGTGTTGCTATCATCAGACCCATCGACTACGACTCGCTGCCGCTTCTTAATACACAGGATGGCTTATATACCTGTATTATTCGTGGTATCAATGAGCAAAACAAACCTGTTTCTGAGCAACGTATTATCAGTTGCGTTAACGAAGAAATCCCTGTTTACAAACAATTTGACAACTATTTAAAGCTTGCCGAGAACAGTGACCTTAAAGTCATTTTTTCGAATACTACAGAAGCCGGCATTGAATACATTCCTGATGACAAGTTATCTGATACACCTGCAAAGGCATTTCCTGCAAAACTAACGCAATGGTTATTTCACCGCTTCAAGCACTTTAATGGTGCAAGCAGCAGTGGCATGATCATAATCCCTTGCGAACTTATTGATTATAATGGCGAAAAGCTTAAAGAGATTGTATTGCAGTACAGTCAGTTATGGGATTTACCAAGCGAGTTTGTGAACTGGCTTAACGAGCACAATCATTTTTGTTCATCCCTCGTTGATCGTATTGTGACGGGATTTCCGCGCGATGAGCATCAAGCTTTACAGCAACAATGCGGTTATTACGACAATTTCATGGTAACAGCAGAATACTTTCATTTATTTGTAATACAAGGGCCACAGCATTTAGCTGATGTATTACACCTTGAAGGAAGCGACTTAAACATTAAAGTTGTTGACGATATCGCGCCTTATAAGCAACGAAAAGTGGCTATTTTGAACGGTGCACATACCGCTATGGTTCCACTTGCCTATATGGCAAATATTGATTCGGTTGGCGAGGCTCTCGCTTCACCTCTGCTTGAAAAATACGTTACTAAACTGATATTTGATGAAATCATCCCTACTCTATCCTTGCCTAAGGAAGAGTTACAGGTTTTCGCTAATGACGTATTAAACCGCTTTAGAAACCCTTACATATGTCACCTACTGATGTCTATTTCATTAAATAGTATGACTAAATTCAAAACACGCTTGTTACCTCAATTAGAGCAATATATTAGCAACAACAAAACTGTACCACCGCTCATCGCAACAGCCATAGCTGGGCAAATATTGTTTTATCGTGGCGAGCGAAATGGCGACAAAATTGAATTAGCCGACAGTCCAAAGTGGTTGGCTTTATTCAACGAGCAATGGCAACAACATCAGCAAGGATCAATAACAACCTATGAGCTAGTAAGCTCAGTGTTAGCTGCAAACTGGCATTGGGATAAAGATTTAAATGACGTCGTAGGCCTTACAGATAAAGTGACTGAACAACTAAGTCTAATGCTATCAAGCTCAGTTGAACAAACGCTTGTTAACTTATTGGAGTCATAAGCATGAGCAGACTATTACGACTTCATAATACTGATGATGTAGCAATTGCCTTACAGCCAATCAATGCAAATGAAAGAATCGAATTTGAAGGCTTTTCTTTTACAGCATTAGAAGACATAGATAAGGGTCATAAAGTTGCGCTTAAGCCGATTGCTAAGGGTGAGCGGGTCATTAAATATGGCGCCCCAATTGGTTTTGCACTTGAAGATATTAATCCTGGCGCATGGGTACACACACATTGCATCAAAACAACGTTGCATGATGAATTAACATACCAATATCAGCCAGAGTTCGTTGCACAAGCCCCCGAGGAGCCATCACCGGAGGTTAATATTTACCGTCGTGCCAATGGTGAGATTGGTATTCGCAACGAGATATGGTTGATCCCAACCGTTGGCTGCGTGAATGGCATGATCAAACAAATGAAAGATGAGTTTTTACGTAACCATGCTGATCTTGAAATTGATGGCGTACACATATTTCCACATCAATTTGGCTGCTCTCAGTTAGGCGATGATTTAGAAACCACAAAAGTTTTATTGCAAGATATGGCCTTACACCCTAATGCCGGTGGCGCGTTAATCGTTGGTCTAGGTTGCGAAAATAACCAATTAGCTGCTTTTAAAGCGGGTTTAGGTGAAATAGACGAATCACGAATTAAGTTTTTAATTTCACAACACTCTGATGATGAAGTTGAAGATGGCGTAGCTCTGCTAGAAGAAATCTACAGCGTCGTTAAACACGATAAGCGAGAAACCGGCAAGCTCAGTGAAGTAAAATTTGGCCTTGAGTGTGGAGGCAGTGATGGCCTATCTGGGATCACAGCCAACCCTATGCTTGGCTACTTCTCTGATTACTTAATTGCTCAAGGAGGCACGACAGTCCTGACGGAAGTCCCCGAAATGTTTGGTGCAGAGACATTACTCATGTCTCGCTGTAAAGATGAAGAAACCTTTAATCAACTTGTCAGCATGATTAATAACTTTAAAGGTTATTACAAAGCACACAATCAGCCTATTTACGAAAACCCTTCTCCTGGCAATAAAAAAGGCGGAATTAGTACATTAGAAGATAAGTCGTTGGGTTGTACACAAAAGGCTGGCACAAGCAAAGTACAGGCTGTGCTTGAGTATGGTGAACGCTTAAGTGTCGCTGGTTTAAATTTACTTAATGCACCGGGTAATGATCCCATTGCCACCAGCGCACTTGCCGCTGCAGGCTGTCATATTGTGTTATTCACAACCGGTCGAGGTACGCCTTATGGTGGCTTTGTGCCGACTTTAAAAATTGCTACTAACTCAGAGCTGGCAAATAAAAAAACGCGCTGGATAGACTTTGATGCAGGTGTGCTAGTCAGCGGTAAAAGCATGCCTGAAGTACATCAGGAATTTGTCGACTTATTAGTTGAGGTAGTAAACGGTAAGCCAACCTGTAACGAAATAAATGATATTCGTGAAGTCGCTATTTGGAAAAAAGGAGTCACTCTGTAATGCAGGCTAAAAAAGTCG
The DNA here is from genome assembly GCF_019134595.1 of Pseudoalteromonas shioyasakiensis. NCBI lineage: Bacteria > Pseudomonadati > Pseudomonadota > Gammaproteobacteria > Alteromonadales > Pseudoalteromonadaceae > Pseudoalteromonas > Pseudoalteromonas shioyasakiensis. The sequence continues at coordinate 84,558 of NZ_CP077771.1, forward strand.
CCATTATTGGAGAATGTATGGTGGAATTGTCTGGCGAGCTGTTCACAGCCATGCAACAAAACTTTGGTGGTGACACCATGAACACCGCAATTTACCTAAAGAAATTAGCAGGCGAAAAAGTTGATGTATGTTACTTCACTGCCATGGGTGAAGATATATTAAGCCAAGCTATGATAGCTCGTTGGCAGGATTATCAAATAAATTGCGACTTTGTTCTAAAAGATAAGCAAAGACATGCTGGCCTTTATATGATTCAAACAGATCAACATGGCGAGCGTTCTTTTCAATATTGGCGCAATAATTCTGCAGCAAAATACCTTGTTCAGCAGCCCAAATTTTATAATATCATCAATAAATTAACTGAGTTTGATGCTGTTTATTTATCAGGCATTAGTTTGGCAATTTTGCCCCCAGATGATTGCTATGCATTACTTAACGAGCTAACCAACTTAAAGCGCGCAGGTGTAAAAATTATTTATGATAGCAATCACAGACCTTTGTTATGGCAATCGGTACAATACTGTCAGGATATTAATAAGCGGATGGCGCAATTAGCCGACCTGGCTTTGGTAACGTTTGATGATGAAGCACTGATTTGGAGTTGCAAAGATATTTCAGCTTGTAGAGAGTGGCTTCATGAATTAGGCGTGAAAGAACTTGTAATTAAAGATGGTGGAAATGGATGCCAATACAGTACGTTAGAGCAGCAAAATGCAACACATTACCCTACCAATAAAATTAATAAAGTCATTGATACAACAGCGGCAGGAGATGCATTTAATGCTGGTTTTTTATCGGCTTGGCTGCAGGATCAGGCTATTGAAAAATGCGCAAAACAAGGAAATTATATTGCTGGGCAAGTCATTCAGCACTACGGTGCTATCGTTGAGATAACAACCTAAGTTTTACTAAAATAAGGTTTAACCACCAATTAAATTAGTGGTTAAACCTGCAAATGCGAATAACTTAATAATTATTTAAAAGTTAAAGCCTAGAGAAACCCAATAACGTCGACCATCTTCAACATATCCGTATTCATCTTCAGTGATTTCTTTATCAAACAGATTATAAACACCAAATCCTAACTTAATGCTGCGGCTTAAATCGTAGTTACCACCAATATCAGCCAAGGTGTAATCTGGCGCAATCAGACTGTCTTGCGATGGGCCTGTTGTCGGCTGGCTTTCTTCGCCGCGGTAATGAACACGCAGCCAGGTACCTAGCTTATCAACCGGGCGCCAATTAACTGAAGTTTGTAAAATATGCTTAGGTAATTGGTTAAGTGGGCTTCCTTTGTATTCACCGGTTTTTTGCTCAGAATCGGTGTAAGTATAATTAGCACTTACATCAAGCTCACTGGTAATGTCGTAAGATACTGATAACTCAAAGCCTTGCGTAACGGCTTCATCCACATTGACATAGGTCGTTGGCATCGAACCAAACTGGTTTGGTCCATCAGTACACTGGGTGAGTGGGCACGAAATACGGGTAATTTTATCTTCAAACTCGTTGTAAAAAACTGTGCTTGAAAGCGATAAATCACGGCTGGCATCATAGTAGATACCCATTTCGTAGTTTACTGATTTTTCAGGACTTAAATCTGGGTTACCGTAAATATTACCACCTCGGCTCACTTGCCCCCAAGCTGCGGTAGATTGACGAATATTCGGCGCTCTAAAGCCTGTTGAGATACCGCCTTTAACAGTCAACGACTTAGTTGCTGTATACACACCATATAAACGCGGGCTGAAATGGCCCGAAAAATTGCCATCATGATCATAACGAAGACCGGTAGTGAGTTTAAACTGCTTAGTTGCGGCCCACTCATCTTCTGCAAATACTGACCACTGCTCGTTCTCAACATGTGTTAAGTCACTAATGCGGTTACTGGTGTAATCGTCTAGCTCTTCTTTTAAATATGACGCACCAAATGCAGCATTATGATTGGTAAAAGGTAAAGTCCAGCTGGTTTGCGCATCGGTATTTTCGACGTACATTTCACGAGAGGTATTATCGAATTTATCGTACTTTAAGTAACTGCGTGATGAGCCAAAGTCATAAAAACCATTATGACTTAATGAGTAGCTTTCTTGGTCATACTCTGTGGTTGATGACTCAGGGCAGCCATTACGGCCACAGCTTTCGCCTTCAGCTAAAGGAGCAACTGTTTTGCCTAATGTTTCATCGAGTTTTTGTTTTGCAGAGCCTACTTCAAGCATAATTTCATGGCTATCAGAGGGCGTTAAGATAAACTTAGCTTTGATATTGCTTTGCTCTTTACCACGAAAACCGGCTTCAAAATCATCTTCGTCACGCTTTGAAAACTGGCCAGATAACTGCATACCTAATAACTCAGGAATTAAACCACCCGCAGTAAAGAAACTGCCTTGATTGATATTTCCCGAGTCACTTGATTCTTGAATCGTGCTATCTAAGCGTAGTTCACCGTACCATTTTTCTGGTGTTTTACGGGTAATAATATTGATAACACCACCGATGGCATCTGAGCCATATAGTGAAGACATAGGACCGCGAATAACCTCGATACGTTCAATCGCTGAAATAGGTGGAGTCCATGCCCCCTCTACACCTGGGCCATCACTGTTTGGGCGAGTTTCACGTGAGGTTTGGCGCTGGCCGTCAATTAAAATCAAAGTATATTGACTTGCCATCCCGCGAAGACTGATATCTTTTCTGTCGCCACCACCTGTGACAACCACACCGGGAACATCGGTCATCGCATCGGTTAGATCACGGTAAAAACGTTTTTCAAGCTGCTCACGGTCGATAACACTGATACTCGCTGGCGCCTCTTTAAGCATTTGCTCGTAACCGGAAGCCGATACAACTATTACTTCCATGTCTTGTTTTTTGTCATCAGCGTATGCAAAATGGGAAAGACCTGCTAACACAGCAGCGGTGAGTGGTAAAACAGAAGAAACAACCCTCGTCATAATAATACTCCGTGACTTTTTGTTTATAAATGATAATAATTAGCGTTTGCATACTAATGAGAAGTCCCGATTTTCACAATTTACGATTTCTTAAAACTGAATTAAGAAGGCCTGAACCATGAATTCCAAGCTGATCAAAACATTGCGTGTATTTTCTCGTACTGTTGAAACGGGCAATATGAGCAGTGCAGCTGCAGAGTTATCGATGACCACATCGGCTGTCAGCCAACACATTAAGCAATTAGAGCAAGAAATCGGGTTAAGCCTATTTAACCGCAGCCCACGCGAACTCACGTTAACCGAGGCGGGCCATCTGTATTATCAAAGCTGTTTAAAAATACTAGCTGTGGCTGATCAAGCCAGTACGCAATTGCAACAATTACAAAATAAGCCCAGTGGCGAGCTCAAATTAGTTGCGCCTGTGGGGTTTGGCGGCGGCCTATTAAGCGAGCCATTAGATCGCTTAATTAACGAGTTTGATGATTTACGTATTCAGTTAATTTTGACTGATGAGCCAATTGATATGATCAAATGCGGTGCTGACCTAGCGATTGCGATTGGCCCATTAACTGACTCTAACCTCGTTGCTCGTAAATTAGCTACTTGGCCGTTAAAGCTATGCGCTCATAAAGACCATGCAATTAGCAAACTCGATAAAGCAAGTTGGGATGACCTTGGCAACTTTGCCCGTATCGCCCACAGCAACGCCGACAGTAATGCGTTTAACCCATTAACGCTGGCAAGCAAGCCATTACCAAAAGCGAAGATCACCGTAAATAATATGCAAAGCTTAATTAAATTAGTGTGTGATGGTGTTGGCTATGGCGTGCTACCAGAGCCAGAAGTCAGGCATTTATTAAAATCGAAAGAGCTGGTTGAAATTGCACCCGAATGGGCAATGCCAAATTACACTGTTTATGCCGTAACACCAGCCAGAGACAGCTTAGCGGCAAAAACAAAAACTGCCATTGATACATTAAAATTGTGCTTTAACCATGTTTCTAAGCACGTTGAATTAGTTGATTAAGACGCTATAAGGATAATACCCATTTTCGGTATGCGGATGGGTATTATCCAAATTAAAATTAACCGAGCGCCAGCCAAACTCCCACGCACATCATAAGTGCGCCAGCAATACGGTTTAACCACTTCACATTGTCGCCTTTATCTAAAAATAGCCTTAAGCTTTTACCGCCTGTTGCGTAAATCATCATACAGATAAATTCGCTCAGCATAATAATGCCTACTAATACAGCAAGCTGTGGGGCAACCGCTAAATCAACATTAATAAACGGAGGGAGTAAAGAAATCATAAATGCCCACCCTTTTGGGTTTGCAATGGCAGTAATATAACCTTGTGAAAACAATTGCCCACGGCCAATTTGTTGCTGTGTATCATCTTTAGGTTTAAAGCTGGTTTTAGCGCGCCACATATTAAACCCTAGGTAAATTAAGTACGCGCCACCTAGGTATTTTAAAAAGGCAAATAACTCAGGGTAATTAAGCATAATACTGGCAACCCCAATCACCGCTGCAATGGCTACCGTGGCCACGCCTAACACCTCGCCGACCATCATCCACAGCGTACGTCGAATGCCCACACTCATCCCCAACGTCATGGCGAGCGTCATACACATACCAGGTGTAATAGAAACAAAGAAAAAGGTCGGAATAAAAACCGCGAGTACTGCTAAATCGAGCATAAATGCAATCACATGTTTATTGCTTAAAAAGAGAAAGCGATTAAATCACATTCACTTAAATAAGCAAACAAACACGCGATTGCTAACAGGGTTATAAAAACATACCGCCCGATGCTTCAATGCGCTGCCCAGTCACCCAACGGTTTTCATCACCGAGTAACTGCGCAATCATAGGACCAATATCATCAGCTTGGCCAACCCGTCCCATCGCTGTAAATGAACTCACTAATTGAGCAACATGCTCATTATCACGGACAGCACCGCCACCAAAATCAGTGGCAATTGCACCAGGTGCGACGACATTCACGGCAATATTGCGTGCAGCAAGCTCCTTTGCCATGTATTTGGTTAATACCTCAACGGCACCTTTCATGGTGGCGTAGGCCGCTTTTCCCGGTAATGCAAAACGTGTCAGCCCTGAAGATAAGTTAATAATACGCCCACCATCATTGATCATCTCATGCAATGTTTGCGTTAAGAAAAACACACCTTTTACATGTACATTCATCAAATTATCAAACATTGCTTCACTCGTATCAGCAAATGCACTGTCACTGCCATGACCTGCATTATTGATTAAATAATCAAATCGAGACGTTTGCCATTGTGTTGCTAAGGTACTTTCAAGTGATTGTTTAAATTCAGCAAAACCTAAAATATCGCTCACATCAAGTTGAATGGCGACCGCTTTTGCCCCCAGCGCTGCTACTTCCTCTACAACCTGCTGCGCTTCATCTTTATGGCTTCTGTAAGTAAACACGCAATCAATGTTCTTACGTGCCAAACTTAAAACTGTATTTTTACCTAAACCGCGATTACCACCTGTGATCACTGCAATTTTATTGCTCATCGTGTTTACCCTTTTGCTTTGAAGTAATTGTGAGCAACCAGTATATTTACACTGCAAAACCAGATAAACCATGTAAAATTGAATTAACTGTTCGTAAATAACAAACAATCATGAATGAACTGAATGCCATGAAAACCTTTGTTCAGGTTGCAGAGCTAAAAAGCTTTTCGGCTGCAGCACTTGCACTGAGCATGCCTAAATCATCTGTCTCGCAGTTGGTCAAACAACTCGAAGATACGTTAGGTGCTCGGCTTTTAAACCGCACAACAAGGCGAGTTACGCTGACCAATGAAGGCACTGTGTTTTATCAGCGCTGCAAAGATATGCTTGCTGATATAGACGAACTACAAACCCTATTTCATAAAAAAGACGAAGCGTTATCAGGGCGTCTTAGAGTAGATATGCCACAGCCAATTAGCAGACGTTTAGTGCTGCCGAATCTAGACAGCTTTTTATCTGCACACCCGCAATTAGAGATTGAACTGAGTAGTTCTGACAGACGAGTTAACCTCATTGAAGAAGGCTTTGATTGCGTAGTGCGAGTCGGTCAATTAGAAGACTCATCGCTGATTGCGAAAAGAATAGGCCACTGCCCGATGATTAACTGTGTAAGCCCAGGTTATATTAAAAACTATGGCAACATCACAAAACTTAGCGATTTAGCCGAGCACTACATTGTTCGCTATAGCCAAACACTCGGCCAACTTGACCCAGGCTTTGAATACCAAGATACACAAGGCGATTGGCAAACCCTGACCATGAAATCACAGCTCACAGTTAACAATACGGATGCCTATAAAGCAGCCTGTTTAGCAGGGCTTGGCCTTATTCAAGTGCCTAGTCATGGGGTTCTCGACGAGCTCAGCCGTGGTGAACTTATCCAAGTTTTACCTGACTATAATTTGCCGCCCATGCCTATGAATATCGTCTACCCAAATAGACGTCATTTACCAAGGCGTACCCGAGTGTTTATTGATTGGTTAAGCGAGCAATTAAAACCGATTACGCAGAGCTAAGATGCTTGCTAAATGCGCTTCTGTTTAACCACCTTTAATTACAGACAGCAGAAGTTGATCAATTTCATTATTCACTCCACCAACGCTACTATTGTTTAAAATTACGTAACCAATATTTTTATCTGTCACAGAGCGAGTTAAGGATGTCCAGCCTCTGTTAAACCCAGCAAAACCTAGACTCTTATTCTCAGAGTCTACGACATAACTCATACTCCATCGCCCTCCTGTATGGGGCTGAGCTTGAATCATATTTGCAATAAGCTGATTTGATAAAATATTTGAACCAATGTAATTACCTTGCTCATTTTTTAGCACAGCCTGATTAAACTTAGCTAAATCATCTGCAGTTGTTATAAAGCCAGCGGCAGCAGTTTCTGTAAAATACACCATAGCTGTTTTGTTGCCATTCTCATCGTAAGGACTAGCCAGCATTGCCGGAGAAATACTATTGATATCAAACGAAGAATTTGTCATCCCGAGGGGTAAAAGAACGTTTTCAGTCATAAAATTACTGAAAGATTGATTAGTCAGGTCTTCAATTAACAGCTGGACTATCGTGTAACCACCACCTGAATATGACCATTTAGTGTCAGGCTCATGAATAATTTTAACGACTCCATCACCCGTGTTATTGCCTTCTAATGACTCTACAAGAGTAGGTAATGGATCTTCAGCGCTCCACCCATTGTACCCGCTTAATGAAAGCCCTGCTGTATGAGAGAGAATATTACGTAAAGTTACTTTGTTAGCATCAAACTGAGAATTCGGTATTTTCCAGCTTTTTAAGTAATCATTAATTGGTTTATCTAAATCAACTTTACCTTGTTCAACTAGTTTCATTGCGCCCCAAGCTGTAATCACTTTAGAAATGGAGCCAACATTGAATAAAGTTTTATGTGTGATTGGGGTTCTATTTTCAGCGTCAGCATAGCCATAATAATATGAACCAAGCACCTCTTTCCCTTGAACAATTGATATAGCAATACCACGCGCTTTGCTTTTTTCAAGAATTAAAGGGATCTCCTTATCTAGCACTTTACAAAATTCTAAACTTTTGGTTTGTTTTGCATGTAATGAGCAAGAGGATATTAAAAATAATATTAGAATTATAAACTTATTCATGAGCATCCTTGTTTTATAACGACCGCATCAAAGGCCTAATTTAATTGACTACAATAGCATGCATAGCAGAATCCAAACACTTAGGACCTTTCCTTAAGCTATTGTCTGCTAAAGTTTTAGAGCTGATAGTAACTTATCAGCTTCATCAAATAGCTTTACGCGTTCATCCATTTCTGAAACATGCTTTAAGCGCGTGTAGATTTCAATATAACGTGTTCTTGCTTTTACAAAAGCCTCTGAATGATAGCAGCTGTAAATCCACTCCCGCTCTTGCTCTGATATACTTTCGAGAACTCTGTGTGGAACTTCCTCACAATACTCTAACATTGAGAAGTTTGTTAGATGGCGCATATCAATAGGCTCTACTTTTTCATCAAGTAGCCATGGCAATAAATATACATTCGAAAACATGGTTTCAGCTAGTTCGTAAGACGCCTTATTAATATCACCTATCCGAAACGTTAGTATCGAACGACACAACATTTGCACTGGCTCACCCATATCATCAGGGAACTGTGAATCATGCCACTGTATGTGTTGCTCAGCTTTTTTCATATCATTGAGTACGAGCAACAAAGGGAAAATTAAATATCGCTTACCATAGCCATCTGAGATACAGCCATAATCTCTAACCTCTCGGTTAAAAGCCGATTTATAGCTAGATATCTTTGCTCGAATTTTCTTGTCGGTATCTGGAATTATAAACATGAACAACGTTTCCTCTTATTTGCTTACCGCTTATCTACAAATAAGAATATGCAAGTAGGCAATACAAAAATCCCCGCCATAAGGCGGGGATTTTTAATATAAGTAATTTTACTAATTACTGAGTAACACCATCAGCGGCAACTGGCTCTGCGGGTTTTTCGTCACTTAATAAGTATTTATCTAACCACTGCTCTTGCTCCCAAAGCACATGCAGCAAGCTCTTGCGAGCGCGATAGCCATGCGCCTCATAAGGTAACATCACTAAGCGAGCTTCTTTACCTAAACCTTTTAACGCAGCATACATACGCTCACTTTGCATTGGGAAAGTACCCGAGTTAGGATCTTCTTGACCGTGGATCATCAGCATAGGCTCATTGATTTTCTCAGCGTGGAAAAACGGTGACATTGCCGCGTACACATCTTGTGCTTGCCAAAAATCACGCTCTTCACCTTGGAAACCAAATGGCGTTAGAGTGCGGTTATAAGCACCACTGCGAGCAATACCGGTTTTAAATAAGTCGCTGTGCGCTAATAAATTCGCCACCATAAATGCACCATAAGAGTGACCAGCAATGGCAATGTTATCTTTATCTGCCACCCCTTTTTCAACAAGAACATCAACCGCTGCCTTAGCACTTGCCACCAGCTGCTTACGGAATAAGTCGTTTGGCTCTTTACCATCAACACCCACAATTGGCATTTTCGGGTCGTCAAATACAGCAATACCTTTTGCAAGATAAGGCATTGGCCCCCAATAACCGATATAAGTAAACTCATATGGCGACTCGCGCATTTGCGACGCAACAGCTTTATCTTTATATTCAAGCGGATAAGCCCACATTAGAACCGGTAACGGGCCTTGAGTTGAATCATAGCCCGGTGGCAAATAAAGCGTACCACTAAGCTCAACACCGTCATCACGCTTGTATCGAATTAGCTCTTTAGTCACTCCTTTAAATTCTGGGTAAGGGTGCTCAAAAGTCGTAAGTTGAGTCAGTGTTTTATCGTCTAAATCACGAATAAAAAAGTTAGGTTGCTCAGTTTTAGATTCGCGAATAGTAATTAGACGCTCGCCTTCGTCATCAAGCATTGCACGTACACGTTCATAGTATGGCGCTTCTGATTGCCAAACGCGTGTTGTGGTATTGGTTTTTACATCATAACGGTCTAAAAACGGAATATTGCCTTGTTCAGATGCACCGTTACCGCGTAAGAAAAGATAACGGCCGCCAACGACTTTTAATACATCAGCACCTAAATCATTCTTTTCATAAATTGGGTAACCTGGATCTTTATAAGCATCGTTATAGCTGCGCTCAGAAAATAGCACGCGGTTTTTATCTGCATTACGTGGTTGAATAACAAATGTGCGAACTTGTCGGTCGCTAAAACGCCATTCAGATAACAGAGCAACATTACCGTTGCCCCAAGTAATGGAGTCAAAACGGCGTTCGACTTTAGCAAATAACTTAGCATCACGTTTAAAAGGTGCTCTTAGACTATAAAGATGATCGTGATAAGGAACGTCGGTTTTCATATCACCGCCGTCTTGTGCTTCTGCCCAAATTACTTCAGCGCCTTGATCTGCTCGCCATTGAAATTCGCGGCGACCAGTACGCACACTGTCATAACCTTGTGGAATGTTATCTGCTAAAGGCTGCTTCGCAAGCTCTGCTAGCGTATAGCCACGCATACCCCAAATTTGCCAAGTTGTAGCAAATCGGCTGTAAGGCACTTGATAAGAAAAAGGCTCATCAATCATGCCAACCAAAATATTGGTTGAATCAGGTGAGACCGAAAACGATTTAATTAAGCCCGGTTGACCAATTGGTTGGCCTTGACCACTGAGCGGAATATAAGTCAGCTGGCTTTGTGCAAAAAACTTAAATTGTGCTTCATCATATGGGCTAGTTAGCAAGTTTTGATAAGTACGCGCAGGCGCTTTTTCACCACTACTTTGTTGAATAACTGGCACAACCTGCGAGCTGTCGTTGCTGATACGTGCTTTACCAATATTAACTGCTGCATTAGCTACAATGGCGCTGCTATCTGGCAACCAAGTATAAGGCGTGCGCGTTAGCACTGAATTAAGTGGTGTATCACTTAACTGGCGGGCTTGCTTAGTACTTACATTATAAACCCATAGCTTAGCACTCGATGCTTGCTCAACCACAAACGCCAAGTATTGACTGTCGCTTGACCAACTTGGTGAGCGTAAAATGCCATTTGGCAAATCAGATACAACAATTTCAGAACCGGTTTCAACATGCTTAAGCACTAAAGATGTAAACTTATTACGCACTCGTGAGCGCGAAAAGTTAGCAGGATTAAGCTTAATGCCCGCAAGTTTTAACTCTTCTTTGGCTAAGTCTTGTAAGGTATCGATGCGTTTTCTATCAAATAACGCCAACCACTGGCCATCATTCGATAAATAACTACTCGGCGCAAGCTTAGCGTCAACCACAGCAGCCAGTGCGGGCGATGGAGTTTGATAACCTTGATTAGCAAAACTGGGTGTGCAAACAGCTGCGCCAATAACTAGCGCAAAAAGCAGTTTAAATGCTTTCATGTTCGTTCCTTTTTCGTTTTTATTTTCGATTCTGTAAACAAGTAGAACATGTTTGCAGCATTTCATAAAGAGTTTCAACCCTTTTGGCAGCCAATCAGTGACTTAAACAGCTAAATTACGCTAAAATAAAAGCACTCTATTCGCCACTTTTTGCTAAAAAAAATGAAAAAATCGACAGGCAAAGTCACAATTTGGGATGTTGCTGAACAAGCACAAGTTTCAAAATCAACGGTGTCTTTGGTCCTTACCAACAGTGATAAGGTCAGTAAAAAAAGTAAAGAAAAAGTACTGGCTGCCATTGATAAGCTTGGCTATGTGTATAACCGTGATGCTGCAGCACTACGCAGTAAGCGCTCAAACCTAGTCGCGTTGGTTATAAATGACTTAACCAACCCGTATTCAGCTCAACTTGCTGTTGGTCTCGAAAAACACATTTTTGAGCTTGGCATGTTGCCAATGCTGGTGAATATTGCAGAATGTGTCGAAAGGCAAACTCAAGTGGTGAAAACCTTAAAAGAATACAACGTATCGGCGTTTATTATGTGTCCTGCACCGGGCACACAGCAGCAATGGCAAGATGATTTAATAAATAGTGGTTTTCCGGTTATTAATATCATGCGTGAAATTCCATTTTCAGCAGCACCGTGTATTTTGCCTGATAACAAAAAAGGCACACATATTTCGACCAGCCATATTTTATCGCAAGGCATAGAAGAGGTAGCCTTTTTAGGCGGCACGGCAGAAATATCTGATTACCATGAGCGTTTAAGTGGTTTTTTGGCTGCGCTTGAGCAATTTAATATCACTGACGAAAAACCTGTTATTCAAGCGCCGACAAACCGCCAAGGTGGCCGAGAAGCCTTTAATACCCTTATAAAACAAGCGCCAAATACCAAAGCCATTGTCTGTTTTAATGATGTAATTGCTTACGGCGCGATTGAAGCTATGCGCCAACACGGCCTAGAGCCGGGTAAAGACATCAAAGTTATTGGTTTTGACGACCTAGAAGATTCGCGCTTAATGTTGCCTTCTCTTTCAACCATCGCCATTAATGCCGATGAAATAGGTAAACGCACCTGTCAGGTGCTAAAAGAACTATTAGATAAATCAACACCGCCAGTTCGCACCTTGGTGGATGTTAACTTAAAAATACGAGATTCAAGTCAATGAAAAAAGTGTTAGTGATCGGTTATGTATGGCCTGAGCCTAATTCGTCGGCAGCCGGCACCCACATGATGTCACTCCTGCGTGCCTTTCGCGCAGAAAACTGGCAAGTCGAATTTGCAAGCCCCGCGCAAAAAACCGAACACATGGTGGATCTCAGCGAAGATGGCATTACCACACAGGTCATTGCTTTAAACTGCTCAAGTTTTGATGAGTACGTGCAAGCGTATAACCCTGATATTGTGATGTTTGACCGCTTTATGATGGAAGAGCAGTTCGGTTGGCGAGTCGACAAATACTGCCCTAACGCACTTAAAGTTCTCGATACAGAAGATTTACAGTGCCTAAGAAATGCCCGTCACGACGCGCATAAAGCAGGCCGAGTATTCAGCCATAGCGATTTACACAGCGATATTGCAAAACGAGAAATCGCCGCAATTTTACGCTCAGACATCAGCTTAATTATCTCGCACTACGAGATGCAGCTACTCAATGACGTTTTCAAAGTCGATAAGGCCCTACTTCACCACCTACCATTTTTGGTTGATTTACAGTATATCCCCAGCAGCACCAAAGCATTTTCAGAGCGTAAACATTTTATGACCATTGGCAATTTTCGTCATGCGCCAAACTGGGATGCTGTGTTGTACTTACAACAGATTTGGCCGCTGATCCGCAAACAATTACCCGATGCCGAACTCCACATTTATGGCTCTTACCCGCCACCAAAGGCAACAGCACTTAACAATCCAAAAACCGGCTTCTTAATCAAAGGCTGGGCAGATGATGCTTATCAAGTGATGGAAGATGCCCGAGTATGTTTATCGCCACTGCGTTTTGGGGCTGGTATTAAGGGTAAGTTACTCGAAGCGATGATCATGCAAACGCCGAGCGTAACAACTCCTATTGGCAGTGAAGGCATGCATCAAGATGAGCCTTGGTCAGGCGCAATCTGTGAAGATGCACAGCTATTTGCAGATGCAGCAGTGGCACTTTATCAAGATGAAGCGTTATTTACTCAGGCACAGCAAAATGGCCAGCAGTTATTGCAAAAATATTATGATAAATCAAAACTTCAGTCGCAGTTAATCGCTAAAATCAACGCCATTAGTGAGTCATTAGCGCAGCATAGACAGCAAAATTTTACCGGCCAAATGCTCAAGCACCACACCATGCGTTCGACCCAATACATGGCGCAGTGGATTGAAGCAAAAAATAAGTAATTTTGCCGTAAATAACACTAGACATAGCAGCTTTTGTCGCTAAAATCGCGCTGGTCAATTTAAGCAATATAGTCTAGCTATTAGACTATATCTTATTGAATTTTGGTCTACCCTTAACTGAACAATTTAACCTTTGGTTCAAAACGCCTTTGAAAACCGCAACGTTTACTGAAAAACGAAAATTTATCGTGAAGCTTGGCAAAATGCTTCATAAATACGGTACACCTGCATACCGACTAGAAGCGCACTTAATGGAAGTTGCGACTTACCTCGGTTTGAAATCATCTTTTGTTATGTCGCCAACATCAGTCACCTTTGTGATCTGGACTGATGGGCACGAAGAAGAGTACACCCATGTTGCGCGTGTTGATCCGGGCGATCATGACTTAGGCTCGCTGGCAGATACCGATGACTTAGTAAACAAAATGCTTAATGGCGAGTTGACGCTACAAGAAGTAGATAAACAGCTCGATATCATTTACACCATGCCAAACCCATATAATAAATTGATGACTGGCGTTGCGTTTGCGACTTCGGGTGGTGCATTTGCCATGTTGATGGGTACTAGCTGGAATGATGTATTTTGGTCAGCACTTATTACCTTAGTGGTGTATTTATTTGTACTCTGGTCAACACGTTCGAAGCGTGTTGCACATATGCTTGAGCCATTAGTTGCCATTGTATCGGCGATTATAGCCTGTGCTGTGAGCGTATACCTTGATGCCCAAATTAACATACGACTCGTGGTACTTTCAGCCATCATTGTGTTTATACCCGGCTTAGCATTAGCCCTAGGTTTAGCAGAGTTAGCAGCAAGACATTTAGTGTCTGGTACGGCTCGGGTGATGGACTCATTCATGCTGCTGTTTAAGCTGTATTTTGGCGCTTTTATTGGTATCGGCATTGGTTTTGCTATTTTTGGCCAAAGTGACTTTGTGCAGCCTGAGCCTTTACCTAAATGGACGGCTTGGCTTGCTATTTTCATGCTATGTAGCAGCCTAATCGTGATTTTTAGAACCAAGCTAAAACATGCTGTTTGGTCTATTGCATCTGGCTTTATAGCATATGGTACAAGTATTGGTTCAGCCATGTATCTTGATTACACCCTCGGCACATTTGTAGGCGCATTAGCCGTGGGCATTTTTAGCAACTTATTCAACCGCGTTGTCAATGCTCCAGCCTCCATTGTAGCTATGCAAGGTCTGATAGTATTGGTGCCAGGCAGTAAAACCTATATTGGTTTGAACTCATTAATTGAAGGCCAAGATTTCGTTTATGCAGACCATATTGGCCAGCAAACCTTTTTGATTTTTATGTCATTAGTGGCGGGCCTTATCTTTGCTAACGTCGCGCTGCCACCGAAGAAAAGTCTATAACCTACTAAGCCCGAGTTTCTCGGGCTTTTTGATTTAGTAAAAGATTAGGTTAATTTGGATACACTTGTTTCCAATCTTTTTTCATATCTACGACAAGCCAACCTTCATGCTTTGCTTGATTTAAAGCTTCATCGAGCCTACCTACATGAGAGTTCTTGTCATAAGCCCACTCACGCAAAGCATCTGTATGATGAATTAAAGCACTAAACCTAGGTCCCTCTCCAGCAGCAGTCCATTCAAGCATGGCACGGTCGCCATCTGAATTACCAAAAGCAATAACTGGACGCTTTCCAATGGCTTGATAAATTCCAACAGGCTTGCCCTCTTTATCATTAATAAAATCAATTCTATCTAAATGAAAAACCTGTGGTTGACCATCAATAACGCGATACTCACTTGCAAACCTACTCCCGATTATTTGTTCGCTGGGTATACCATACACTCTTGAAGCCCACACACGCATAAACTCGACACTCCCACCAGAAACAATAAACGTTTTATATTGGTGTTGTTGTAAGTAACTCAGTAATTCAAGCATAGGTTGAAAGACCATTTCAGTATAAGGCTTCAATGTTGTAGGGTGGACAGAATCGTTAATCCATTGATTTACTCGCTCGCGAAATTCACGACTACTGATCCCTGTATGCGTTTGTTTTACAAGCTCCAGCAATTGTTCCTCTGATAAGCTACTCGGTATGTTATTTTTTAAAATATCGCTATATGGCTGTTTTGTTTGCCATGTTGGATTTTTAGAAGCTTGTTGCTTAACTTGGTCTAACGCAAATAGCAATTGGAAGTAAGCGGGCTGTTCAGACCATAAAGTTCCATCATTGTCGAAAACAGCTATTCTATCGGCTACAGGTATAAAATTATCAGAGCCAATAGTCGTTGTTATGTTTACAAACTCGGTTATTTTGTTCTTCGCAGACTCGTTCCAACTACCAAGTTCAGATGTTGCGTACGCAGGCTTTAAAAAAAGTGGGCACAGTAATAACATCAAGATCTTTTTCATGAGGTTTTCCTTTTAATATCCTTATATATTGATATATCTTAGCGCTATTATAAGATTCAAGCCAACACCGTCATTGCTTATTCAAAGCTATCTAAGATAAGCTACTTATTGATGTAGAAAAATAAAAAGGATTTATTGAGTGATGAGATTAACTTGGCTGTTATGTAGCTTTTTCGCATTTAATGCGTTTGCAGAACCCCAGTGTATTAACTGTCATCAAAGCCAAGTTGAAGACTGGCAAACATCCCATCATTTTCATGCTATGGAAAAAGCCACTCCCGCTTCGGTGCTTGGTAATTTCAACGAACAAACCCTCGACTATCAAGGCCAGCAAGCGCGCTTTTATCAACAAGACCAACAACTTTTTATAAGCATGCCAAACCTTGATGGCAAGCTGACTGATTACCCTGTTTTATACACATTTGGCTATGAGCCATTGCAGCAATACATGTTTGATATGGGCAAAGGCCACATTCAGCTGTTTCCATTTGCATGGGACTCACGCAGTAAAGCACAAGGCGGTCAGCGCTGGTTTGTACTGCACCCGGAGCAGAAAAAACACGACCTATTTCATTGGTCACAGAAAGGCCAAAACTGGAATCACATGTGTGCTGATTGCCACTCAACTGATTTCAAAAAGCAATTTGACCTTAAAACAAATAGCTTTGATTCAAGTTACTCAAGTATTAACGTGAGCTGTAAAGCATGCCATGGCGAGACACAAGCTCATTTAAAATGGGCTGATGGCGATAGCAGTATTGCTGATAAGGGCTTTACGCATAATATTAAAAAGCAAACCCCGCTGTTTACCCAACAAGCCGATGGCAGTATGCAAAGCGTGCAGCCACTAGTAAAAAGCGAGCAAGTGCAAGTGTGTGCAACGTGCCATGCTCGTCGCTCACAGCTTGATGACCGCAAAGACCCACATAGCTTTTTACAAAACTTTCAAGGCTCATTACTGACTCCTGAGCTTTATCACGTTGATGGTCAAGTGTGGGATGAAGACTATGTTTGGGGTTCATTTTTACAAAGTAAAATGTTCAATACAGGGGTTACCTGTAGTAACTGTCATAACCCTCACTCGGGAAAATTAAAGCTACCGGGTATTCAAACCTGTACGCAATGCCATAGCCAAGAGGTGTTCGATACGCCGAAACATCACGGTCATAAAGTGGCAAGTACAGGCAGCCAATGTGTCGATTGTCATATGCCCACCACGACCTATATGCAGGTAGATGCAAGGCGCGACCACAGCTTTAGGGTACCGCGCCCAGACTTAACATTAAAAACCAATGCCCCAAATGCCTGTAATAGCTGCCATGAAGATAAGACACCGCAATGGGCGGTCGCCAAAATAAAAGACTGGCATCCAAATTCAAAGCATCTTGGCACTGCTCATTTTTCTGAGGCATTTTATGCCGCTGATAACCGTTTGCCTAATGCATCAACCATGCTGACCAAAATCGTGCAAGATAAAAGCTTTCCTGACATTATTCGCGCTTCAGCATTAAGCCGTTTAGCCGCAAGCCCAGATAATAATGCTGTCGTTGCGGTTGCTCGCTCAGTAAAAGACAGCGAACCATTAAAACGCCAAGCAGCCATTGAAGCGGCGATGCCGTTTGACATCAATCAACGCTGGCGCTTATTAAATCCTCTTTTAGATGATGAGCATTTACCAATCAGAGCTGAAGCCGCAAGAGCTCTTGCGGGCATGTTAATTCAGCCGTTTCCAGCGGGCCTCAATGAGCAAGATAGCAAACGCTTAAATTCAGCCCTTGATGAGTACAAAGGCATTCAACAATACCAAGCTGAGCGCGGCTTTTCACACACCAATTTAGGCAATCTGGCGCTTACATTACAAAGGCCAGAGCAAGCCAAAACACATTACCTACAAGCAATCAGTGTTGAGCCTATTTTTGCTCCTGCTTATGTTAATTTAGCTGATTTATACCGCAATCAAGGCGATGAAAAAGCAGCACAAGCTATCTTGAAACAAGGCTTAGAGGTTAACGCACAAAGTGGCGATATTCATTATGCTCTGGCAATGAGCCTTATTCGCACAAAACAAAAAGACACAGCTCTTACTCACTTACAAAAAGCCGCGCAGTTTGTACAAGAAAATGCAAACTATCAGTTTACCTACGCGTTACTGTTACAAGATTTAGGCAATATGCCAGCGGCAATATCTGCCCTTGAGCGCGCTTTTAATCTAACACCGAATAACCCAGATATCAGCTACAGTTTGGCGCAGTGGTATGTGGCAGAAGAAAACTACAGCCAAGCACTGTTTTATGCCAGAAACCTAACCCGCCTAGTACCTGGTAACCAGCAAATTGAGCAGTTTGTGAAACAGCTAGAAATGATGAATAGCATTAATCAATAAGCATTAAAAAAGGGCCTAAAGGCCCTTAGAGTATTTAATAATGGTCAACTATCTAATGCCCATGGTTTAATGTTTTTGCTTTTTCAATTGTTTCATTAATATTTAATGAAGCAGACTCCTGACGAGGCGGGAACTCTACAAAGGTTTGAACGTGCTCTGTTAACTTAGCAATAATAGGCTGCATCAACCAACTCTTACGCATGATTTGGTGAAAGCCGGTTACGCCGTCATAATGCTCTAATGGATCTTTACGTAAGTTAAATAGTTTAGGCATACTGTGAGTTACCATGTCTTCGTAATATAAGCCATTTGGTTTAGTCGCAAAGTGCATTTTCCATGGACCAAAACGAACTGCCGTAAGCTGTGACTCATAGTAATAGAAGAAATAGTTACGTGCAGACTTATCCGCCTTTCCTGTCCAATAATCTAGGTTATTTTCACCATCGATATAGACTTTGTCTGATTTTTTAAGCTTTTCACGTAGGTTCTTTTCACCCAGGGCAGCAGCAATTGTTGGAAAAACATCTTCATGTGAAGAGATACCATTTAGCTTTAAGCCTTTAGGTATTTTGTTTGGCCAACGAACTAAGAAAGGTACACGCAATCCCCCTTCCCATGTTGTCATTTTTTCACCGCGGAACTCAGTTGTACCCGCATCAGGCCAACTTGATTGCTCAGGGCCATTATCACTGGTGTAAATAACAATGGTGTTATCGGCAATTTTTAACTCATCAAGTTTATCAAGCAATTGACCAACATGACCATCATGTTCCATCAAACCACTACCAAATACGTCTTCTTCAGAGCTAATGCCCGTCGCTAAGTTTCGGCTTTCTGGTTTTAAGTGAGTGTATACGTGCATACGGCTTGTGGCATGCCAAATAAAGAACGGTTTTTTCGCTTTAACAGCGCGTTCCATGAAGTTAACCGAGCGCTCTAACACTTCTTCGTCAAAGGTTTCCATACGTTTGCGAGTAAGCGGGCCCGTATCGATGATTTTGCCATTGGCGTAAGATTCGATTACACCACGTGGGCCAAATTTTTTCACAAACTTAGGATCTTTTGGGTAATCAGCTTGTTCAGGCTCTTCTGATACATTTAAATGATACAAGTTACCGTAAAATTCATCAAAGCCGTGCTTTGTTGGTAAGTGCTCATCTAAATCACCTAAGTGGTTTTTACCAAATTGCGCAGTCATATAACCGCGATCTTTTAAAAATTCAGCTATGGTCGGATCGGCTTCTTTAATGCCAAGTGGGTTACCTGGTTGGCCCACTGTTGTTAAACCTGTTCGAATTGGTAATTGCCCCATTAAAAACGCAGCTCGGCCCGCAGTACAACTAGGTTGTGCATAGTGATCTGTAAACAGTGCACCTTCGTTAGCAATGCGATCAATATTGGGAGTTGGGTAGGTCATACCGTGTGAGTAGGCACTCAGTGAGATTGGCGCAACGTCATCAACCATAATGGCCAATACGTTTGGTTTATCTGCTGCAAGGCTTACCGTTGAAACCAAGCCACAAATAGCCGCCGCTATTAGTTTTTTCATAAATCATCCCTTTTCATTAATAGTACTTTTTACTCTAGATGAGTATGTTCTAGTATAGATTAAAAAACAATCCAGTCCAGTATCTAAAAAGGGCAAAAACGATTTAAATCAAATTTCCACAAAAACCACACATTGTTATTAAACTACTGATAAAAATATACAAAATAATACTTAAATACATTTTAAAACCTTTTCTGTACAGGAAGCTTTGTTCACTTTTCATTCTCGCCTTTATCAGTACTTTTATGGTATTTTGGCTTTAATAAGGAGTAATTTAATGTCTCAATAAAGATTGTAGGGATTGAATTCTATTATTAAATGGGCTTAAAGTATCTTAAGGGACTATTTATCACTCAACCTTTAGTGTAAGGAAAACAAATGACTTTGCTTCGATTGCCCTCTTTACTAGCGCTTATGATTACAGCTTCAAGCCATGCGGCTGAGCAAAAAGAAGTACAAGACATGTCAGACCCACTGGCTGTTTATACACAAGCCGGAGTAGGTGTAACAAACAAAGGGCTCAACTTAAAAGTTGGCCAAGCATACGACACAGGTATAGCAACAACTGCTGGCATGAATGTTTTTGAAGTAAAGGGCATATATGGCGATGCGCTAGGCTGGGAAAGCGACAACAAAACGACAGATTCAATTGACTCATTTCGTTTTCGTAATTTCTCAGTTGACCTAACTACTATGAGCGCAACGCAGATTGATGCTAACTATAACCTCAATGCCAACCTTGTCGCTGACGAAAGTATGGATGTTTCGTATAGCTACATTAAAGCTCTAAAACCTATGGGGCGTTTTACGTTTTACCCGTTAGCTGGGGTGGGTGCATCGCTCGGTGAAAATACCCTAGAAGATGACGGCAGTCGTGACAGTGGTTACTCCATTATGGGGGCCTATGGCTTAGTGGGTATGTACGCAAAGATCACTATTAACGATAAAATTTGGCTTAACTACAATCCATTTTGGCTAACAACTATCGGCGGTAGCGATAACTATAAAGACCACTATTATGGTCTAAACCAAAGCCATATTTTGACTCATGAATTTGCAGCAAGTTACCAAATTAACCCGCGTATGAATCTACGTTATTTCGCAAACTGGAATGAAAATGTTGACTTTATGGATGGCGATCATCGTCTAGAGTTTAATTATCAGCTATAAATTAAAATTTGAAATATCAAGAAACAACAAGGTAAGGGATTAAGTGAAAAAAGTTGTACTAATAAATATGCTTACAGCAAGTTTGCTAAGCACAAAAAGCTATGCATCAAGTTATGATGAATATGCAATAAAACCTGCAGAGCAGCAATTAAGTAATCAACAGCAAAAAGTTGATGAACCTATTTCATTTTTACCCATACCGACTTTTATTACAGAGCCAGCTGTAGGGCCTGGGCTTGGTGTTGTTGGCCTTTTTTTTCATGACAACGAAAAGAAAGCCAAAAAGAAGAAAAAAGAAGGCTCTACCCTACCACAAAGCATTAGTTTAGTGGGCCTAATGGGCACTAAAAATGGCACCAAAGGCGGCGCTGTTGGCCATATTACGTTTTGGGATGAAGACCGTATTCGCTATCAAGGGATTGTTGGCTGGGCGAGTATAAACCTTGATTTCTATACCTTCGACGAGATCAAGCTACTCACACCATTATCGCTTAATATCGAAGGCCCTGCGGTACTTCAAAACCTTAAGTTGCGCTATGACGACAGTAACTTTTTTTACGGCTTTAAACAGATTTATCGAAAAGTAGAAATAAGCTTAGCCGAGAACCCTATTGAAGATTTTCTGCTCGAAAACGACATTATCAAGGACCACCTTTCACTTGATGTAAATACATCAGGTATTGGCCCATTAGTAGAATACGATAGCCGAGATAATCCCCTCAACCCTGAGCGAGGCTTTAACTACAAGGCCGAATATTTATATTATGATGAGGCTATTGGCAGTAAAGTGGATTACACGAGCTTAAAGCTTACCGCCTTAAATTACTGGCGTTACACCGATAAATTCAACTTTGCCCTGCGCATGCAGTATGACTCAGTTAATAACCGCGGTGAAAAACGCTTACCGGTTTATATTCCGCCAAGTATTAGCCTGCGCGGTGTGTCTGCAACTCGCTATCAAGGTCTCGATGTATTTGTTACCGAAGCAGAAGCGAGCTATAAAATCACTCACAAAATAAAGCTCAATGTGTTTACTGGCATGGGCTGGGCGGCCGATAACTTTTCTGACTTATCGAAGGCTGAAACCATTGATACTGTGGGTGCAGGCTTTCGCTATTTAATTGATGAGCATTACGGTATTAGTATTGGCTTAGATGTAGCCCATGGCCCTGAGCAAAACGCAATTTATATTCAGGCGGGTTCTACTTGGTAACCAAAACTAATACTTTCGTTATTATTTCAATAATCAGTTAAACCTAAAGATTGAATTAATTTATTTCACTGCTATTATCAATAGCTCAATAAATATTCAGGGATTGAACGGATGCATAAAAAAGTATCAACCAACCATTATCCATTCAAAGATTTTAAACCCCATGGTCTCGTAGAGTTTTATCAACGTGAGCATGTGCTTTTAACTACTGCCACAGGGCCTTTCAACGAAGAGATTATTGACGCGCATTCTTTTATGCAAAAAGATTACATCAACAAACTCAGCGCTGATTATGGTCAATGGTTTGAATTGGTTGAATTTGAAAACTCATGCATGGCAACCCCCGGGGCACTTGAAAAACTAATGGTGTATTTTGTTGAGCTTCGACGAAAAGGCATCGCACCGGCTAAAACAGCCTTAGTCATAAAAGAAGGGCTTGAAGGCGGCAGTTTGCTTAGCGATACCTACTGCAATTTGTATAAACGAGCTGGTATGGTAATGAGTGTATTTAGGTCAAAAACAGCGGCTCTAAACTGGTTAGCAGAAGAGCCTGCTACAGAATTAGCTTGTTAATATACAATTTAATTTAAAAAGTGTTGTTCTTCTTCACGCAAGGTCAACACTTCAACTCCTTCCCTCAGGGGTCTACCAAACGCTTTACTAAAGATAATGTTTAATTACAACTCGGCTATCATTTTAACAAGCGCTTGTGTGGTCCATTCAAGTTCATTGAATTTAATATCAGGTTGATAATAAAAGCCTTTTTCACGTGGTCTATTTACATAAACCTTTATCGGCAGAATGACTTTAGCAAAACCTGAAGGAAGGGTTTCGAGCCTCACTTCCATGTAGGTAGAGTCTGTACTACTTGGTGCGCCAACTAATTGTGTGTTTGCAAACAGCTTAAAACTATCCAGTGCATCTAAACAAGCGCTGGCACATTGCCCTGGCACAATCACATAAACTGGTGTAGTAAACTGACTGGCGTTTTTTGGCATTGCTTGTTGCTCTGCTGCAGGTATCTCGACGTAAAATTGCTCACCTTTTTGATAAGCCGCCTGCATACTTTCGTGGGTTGTCTTTAACCATTGATACCAAGGGCTAGCTTTATCATAGCTTGCGACTACATCGCCAAAATAGTCAGTATTCCCTTTAGAAGTTCGCCACCACACTTGGGTATTTTTGTGTAACTCATAGCGACCATATTTAAACTGTTCACTACCCCAAAGTGCTGAGGCTATTTGCTCGCTCCACATCGATGAGCCACCTTGATTATGACGAAGATCAAGCACCACAGCTTTAGCTTGTATTAACTTATCATGTTGCTGTTCAATGGCGCTCAGCATTGTTTGATAATCTGCTTGCTGCTGCTCATTGGGTGCAAAAGTTGGCATGCTGATCCAAGCAATATCCTCTAATGGCCAGTTGAGCTCAATTGGTAACTTATCACCGTTGTAAGCGTTTTTAAGCTTTTCACTGACACTATTAGGCCTAATACGCCAGTTTAACTTTAAGCTGTAAGAAGAGCCGTCGGCTTTTTCAAACGTGCAGCTTTCAAGTGGCGACAAAAACGGGTTTCCATCATCAACCGTTAGTCGCCAGCCATGGTTCCACCAACTACCGGGTTGTTCTACTTCGCCGTAATAACGAAAAACACGCTCAACTAGCAAAGTATTAATTGCTGCATTATCACAGCTTACGAGCTGATCGCCTTTGGCAACCGTATCTAATTCACTGTAATAGACTTTCAACGCATCACCGCGCCAAACTGTTGAAAAGCCCGGCCAACTTCTTTGTGGCTTTAGTTCTCTTGGTAGGGTATCAACCGCTCCTGCATGACCATCTTGTAGAACAGTTCTAAAGCGTGCAATAGCCGCAGCAAAACCTTGTGAACTATGCGCTTTTACAGCCAGTTTTAAGCCTTCTTGCTTTGCTTTTTCGAGCTGTTTAGCAAAACCTGGGTTACGTACATCATGCATCCCTGGGTGATTGATAACCGACAACTGATAAGCCGCTTCAACATCATTTATAGCAAGTTCAGACCAATTAATTTCAGAGTGTGTGACTGTACCGCCCTCATCGGCGTGAGATAAGTTAATACTAAAAGGGCTAAAGTTCAGAGCTGTAAAGATGAGTGATGAGTAAAGCGTCAAGCGTTTCATAAAAATCCATTTTAAATAGTTATTATGTTTAAAAAACACCCTATTTAATCACTAAGGCATTGTTGTGGCAATAAAAATCACTTCACATGCTAATAGATTAAAAAAATTCATCTATCAGGTTTATTTTAATCGTTTGTCGATTTAGAAGGATTACTCTAAAGTTAACCCATCAGCGCTTTTAAGCTAAACAGCTTCACACCATTGAGAGTGTTTGCGCTAACCGAATTGTTGTCACAAAAAGTCTAGCTTGTGTGTTCTCTGGGCTTTTTATATACCGAGTTACTGCACACGCGGTAACTCAACCAAATTGTTGTCAAAAGCTTAGTTTGTGTGTTCTTTAAGCTTTTTTATTCCGAGTTACTGCACACGCGGTAACTCAACCAAATTGTTGTCAAAAGCTTAGTTTGTGTGTTCTCTAAGCTTTTTTATTCCGAGTTACTGCACACGCGGTGACTCAACCAAATTGTTGTCAAAAGCTTAGTTTGTGTGTTCTCTAAGCTTTTTTATTCCGAGTCATTGCACTTGCGGTGACTCAACCAAATTGTTGTCAAAAGCTTAGTTTGTGTGTTCTCTAAGCTTTTTTATTCCGAGTCATTGCACTTGCGGTGACTCAACCAAATTGTTGTCGAAAAGCCTGGCTTGTGTGTTCGCCGGGCTTTTTTATGCCCGTTATAAAATAAAAACGCCACTAGATGTGGCGTTTGGGTAGTTTCGACAACAATAAGAAATTGCTTTTAAAAGAAGCCCAGTGGATTCTCACTGTAACTTACTAATAGGTTTTTAGTTTGTTGGTAATGATCAAGGGCGAGTTTATGTGTTTCGCGACCTATGCCTGACTTTTTATAGCCGCCAAACGCAGCGTGTGCTGGGTACATGTGATAGCAGTTGGTCCAAACACGGCCCGCTTCAATTTTACGACCGAAGTGATAAGCACGGTTCATGTTTCGACTCCACACACCAGCACCTAAACCAAATTCTGAGCTATTAGCAAGGGCTAACGCTTCGTCTTCATCTTTAAAAGTCGACATTGAAATTACCGGCCCAAAAATCTCTTCTTGGAACACACGCATATCGTTAGTGCCTTTTAATAGTGTTGGTTGAATGTAGTAACCGCCGTTAAACTCATCAGACAGTTGCTCCACTTCGCCGCCAGCGAGGACTTCGGCCCCTTCTTTTTTACCAATTTCGATGTAGCTTAGAATCTTATCAAACTGAGCTTGTGATGCTTGAGCACCCACCATGGTTTCAGTATCAAGTGGATTACCCCGCTTAATTTGTAAAGTTCTGGCAAGAACACGCTCAATAAATTGCTCGTAAATATCTTCTTGAATAAATAAACGCGATGGACACGTACACACTTCACCTTGGTTAAAGTACGCAAGTACGGCCCCTTCAATCGCCTTACTCAAAAACTCATCGTCTTTTTCCATTACATCGTTAAAGAAGATATTTGGCGATTTACCACCTAGCTCGACCGTCGAAGGAATAATATTATCAGCAGCGCATTTTAAGATATGTGAACCCACTGGCGTTGAACCTGTAAAGGCAATCTTCGCGATTCGCGTACTGGTTGCCAGCGCTTCGCCCGCTTCTTTACCATAGCCGTTTACCACATTTAGAACACCTGCAGGCAATAAGTCACCAATCACTTCAAGTAGCACTAATATAGATGCTGGCGTTTGTTCAGCTGGTTTTAAAACAATACAGTTACCCGCAGCAAGGGCTGGTGCAAGTTTCCATGCCGCCATTAACAATGGGAAATTCCAAGGAATAATTTGCCCTACTACACCCAGTGGTTCATGAAAATGATAAGCAACTGTGGTTTCGTCTATCTCACCGATTGAGCCTTCTTGCGCGCGCACACAGCCGGCGAAATAACGAAAATGATCAGCCGCTAAAGGCACATCTGCCGCAAGTGTTTCACGAATTGCTTTACCGTTATCCCAGGTTTCGGCCACTGCCAGCATTTCTAGGTTTTGTTCAATACGATCGGCAATTTTTAATAAGATATTGCTACGCTCGGTGACCGACGTAGTCCCCCATGCCGCTTTTGCATCGTGGGCTTTATCAAGTGCCAGTTCGATATCTTCTTTTGATGAACGAGGTACTTTACAAAACACTTTACCGTTTACTGGGCTAATGTTTTCAAAGTACTCTCCCTTTACAGGGGCAACCCATTGGCCACCAATATAATTCTCATACTGCGCTTTAAAGTTAACTTTTGCGCCTTCACTACCTGGATTTGCATAAATCATAATGTGTTCTCTCTTCAAATTGTTGTGTTTTATTTAGCATTGACTAAATTATGCGGTAGGTTATTGTTTAATGAACCGCTAACAGTTGAAGTTAGCTCAGTTACTGAAAACACACTTGATTCCTAGTCCAGACTTTTTGACTATTTGTCCAGAATTTAGGACGACAGCGAGGCAACAATGAACACATCAGTTAGCAATAGAAGTTTAGATAAAAAACGACAACGTATTGATGTGCTTATTGAAAATAAAGTCAGTTTTGCGGGCGAGCATGCTGAATTAAGTATTTACGACACCTATTTAGATGCCCAAAAAGTGGCCTTACATTCCACTGAATTATTATTTTGTGGCATGATCAGCGGTAAAAAAATCATGCATGTTGCCGACAGTGATTATCATGAAGAGTTTTTACCAAACCAATCATTTGTACTTGCCCCAGAGCAAGGGGTGCTAATCGACTTTCCCAATGCATCTCTCAATCAGCCAACAACCTGTTTAGCGATTGAAATCAGTACCGATAAAATAAGCCAAGTAGTTGATGCTCTTAATTTTAACCAGCAAATTACCCAGGATGACTTTTTCCAATATCAAGCCAAGTTAGTGCACGCCCAGCATAATCCGCAAACTCAACAACTGCTGGAGCGAATGATCACCCTATTTAGTGAAAATGAACAACACCGCGATTACTTAATTGATTTATCACTCAATGAACTGATAACCCGTCTGTTACAGCAGCAAAGCCGAGACTTAATGATAGCAAGTTGTAAGCAAGGCAAGCTCGCAACCCCATTAAGCCATGTAGTAAGTTACATAGAACAGCACCTTGCTGAGAATATTGATATTGATGTGTTATGTAAGATAGCCTGTATGAGCCGCAGTAAATTTTATCAGCAATTTAAGCTGGCATTTGGTGTTACGCCCGCTCTTTGGCAACAACAATTACGCTTGCAAAAAGCGTATAAACTGCTCGAAAAAGGCGAGGCGATTAGCCAAGTTTGTTACCAATTAGGCTTTAATAACCCAAGCCATTTTAGCCGTGTGTTTAAACAAGCCTTTGGCGCAACACCTAAAAGTATCGCTAACCATTAAGTTCTGGATTGCGATGAGAATAAACACGATAGGTTAAGGCAAGTAGAATACAAATAGCACTTGGCACATAAAGCGCCGCAAAGGTCATTTGTGCAAATAACCACGCCCCTGCTAAGCCACCAAATATAAAGCCAATAATGATTAGGCCGAACAGTTTAGCCTTACGTTTATCAAGCGCCTCACCACGTAAAACCCGACCAAACATAATACCTAAATCAGTAAAGATACCCGTTACATGGGTAGTACGCACAATTGCACCACTGTAAGTTGTTGCCAAGGCGTTTTGTAAACCACATGCCGCAGACGCTAAAAAGTGCCCATAGCCCGAGCCATTAAACAATAACCAAAGTGCGCCCAGTAAAAGCCCAGCTTCAATCAATAATGCCGTGTCGTAATGACGACCTAGTTTAAGTGCTGAACTATGCAGCAAGAACCCAGCAATACCAGACCCAACTAAAAATGACAGTAATACACCTAATAAATGTAAAGCATCAAGGCTATTGCCATGCATGAGATCTGCGCCAAGCAAGGTTGCAGTTCCTGATAAATGGGATACCGCTTGATGCTCAAAGCTAAGTAAACCAACCGCATTCACACACCCAGCCACCAGCGCCAAAATAAATGCGCCAATCTCAACCCATTTTGGTAACTTAGAAATCACTCACTATTCGCCTTTTTCTCACACTCGTACTCATTCTTTTATGGTACGCCTATTTTTATGACTAAAAACACTTTTTTTCGACTCTTTATATGGTAATTTACCATTAAGTAAATCGATTAAGAACCTACAATGACAAAGCCAAAAACTTGGACGCTAAAAAGTATTGCCAAAGAGTTAGGCGTTTCAAATGCCACCGTATCAAATGCCTTTAATCGTCCTGATCAATTATCGAAAGCACGCCGCGAAGAAATTTTGGCGGCCTGTAAAAAGCTCGGCTATTTTGGCCCAAACAAGGCGGCGCAATCATTACGCCGAGGCACCTTTAATATTGTTGCTTTAGTATTGCCAGACAGCGTTGAATATATGGTATCAGATCCGGTTGCTAGCAGCTTTATGCGCGGTGTATCGGCGGTGCTCGAAAAAAATGGCATTAATCTTTTATTATTTTCAGGTAACAACGATAACCTAAATAGCGTAGTCGATTTTGTTGATGGCTTTATTTGTTATGGTCGCCCTCGTAATAAACAACTTGTTGAACAGTTAAAACAGGTTGCCAAGCATGTTGTAACGGTTGATTTTAACATCGGTCGTGATGCCTCTGTAAACGTAAATAACCAACAAGCCAGTTTCGATATTGCCAAGCATGCACTGCACAAAAATGATGATCGGGTTGCTATTTTAGGCCTGCGCTTACTCGATAACGACGTATTATGCCGAGTATACGAACATCATGAGTTTGAAGCAGGTCAGTCGATTGCTCATCAACGACTGCGCGGTTATCACCAAGCAATCAGCGATGCTGGCATCACCTTGGGTGATGATAGAACATGGAATATTCCAGAAAGCAGTGAACGCTTTGCCAGCATTGCCGCCAAAGAAGCGCTTAGCAGCACACCAAGGCCAAACGTTTTGTTGTGTATGAGTGATTTAATTGCCCTTGCCGCCATGCGCGAAGCATTAAAAATGGGCTTATCGATTCCAGAAGATGTCAGAATTGTTGGTTTTGATGGCATAGATGAAGGCCAACGATTTGTGCCAAAACTCACAACGGTCCATCAAAATAGCGAAGAAAAAGGCCGCATTGCTGCGACCTTGTTTCTATCGAAAGAGCAGCAAACAGCCGAAATCGACTATCAACTGCAATTGGGTCAAAGTAGTTAGGCTAAAAAGTCAGCCAAATCAACAATACTTTGTTCGCCGTCTCGGTGGTCAACAATAATCACTTCACGGCTAGCAAAGTCAACTTTTAACTCGATTGAGCTGGTATCATCATGCCAGCTTAAACGGCACACACTGCCTTCACCTTTCGCAATAAACTCACCGTTAAATGCTGGATGCTCATTACGTAATTGAATCAGCTTGATCAACCCTTTCACCACAGGTTTAGCAAGCGCAGCATCAATGTCTTGCGCATTTAAATAAGGGCGATTGATATCACGACCTACATTGGTACGAGCCAGTAATTCCATATCGTTTTCACAAGCGAACAGGCCACCATAATAAACTTGTGGAATACCTGGCGCGAAGAACTGAATTGCACGCGCTAATAAGTAATCAAAGTCATCTGCGCCCAAGGCATTGTAATATGTGCAGTTAACTTGATATAAATCGACATTACTTGCTGCTGCACCAGTTGCTAATCGGCTTTGCCCTTCACTCTTTTCATGAATGGTTTCAACCAAGTTATCAATTTCTGCTGCATTTAATAGACCCGGTTTATCACCCATTGGGCCTGCGTCAATGATGCCAATGCCATCATGGGTATCGAGAACCGTTAAACAATTTCGCGGCGAAATGGTTAGCCAATTCAGTAAAGCTTGCGCATCATTGCTAAACAAGCTGTGTAAAATAAGTGGTGGTAAAGCAAAGTCATAAACCATATTTACACGCTTTGCGACTTCAACCTGAGTCTGGAAATGGCTGTGGATCTCGGCAATGGTTTCCATACCCGCTTCATTAGCTTGTGCCGAAAGCTTATTTAAATACTCAAATGTTTCATCCAACATAAAGCAGTTTGTGCCAGCTTCTTTAATCGCATAGCCTGCCGCATCTAAACGAATAATGTTGACATTATTATCAGCAAACTTGCCAAGCACCGTATTTAAATACTCGATACCCGCCGTTGATTTCACATTAATATCAATTTGGTTATCGGTAAATGTGGTCCAAAAATCATAGGTTTGGCCATCACCACACGCAATAGGTGTAAAACAGCTACCCGGACGCGGACGGTAAATCGCTTGTTGCTCAGCCTCAGACATGCCATTTGGGAATACATCGTCTTTGGTTAAAAATAAATCCCAAAATTCAGATTGCTTGCCTTTCGCAAGTACATCTTTAAATTGGAAAGACTGTGCTGAAACATGGTTAACAATTAAGTCAGCCATAAGGTCATAGCTTGCACCAAGCACGTTAATATCGTCCCAGCTACCAAGGCGCGAGTCTACTTCACTATGATCAATAGGATCGAAGCCAGCATCACTGCCATCAATAGGATTATAAAATGGCAACAAATGTACACCTGCAAACACATTGTTAAGTTGGCCATTTAATAAATTACTTAATTCATCAATACCTTGACCAGTAATACGGTCTGCGTAGGTGATTAATTGCACTTTATTGTTGATCATAATTGTTAATACCAAGTTGAAACTTAATCGATTAAGATATATCTTTAACCACGACAGCAAATTATTCAAGCAGTTTTTATAGTTTTTATACACTAATATACATAGTAAAGGCGCAGACCTTTAGGTGGGGATACAACAATGAATAGAACACACGATCCTTTGCAAACCATTAGATGGCTGACATACATGATGTTTTTTATGTTTGCGATGACCTCTGATGCGGTTGGTATGATCATTCCTGAGCTTATCAATGAATTTAATTTAACTATGACCCAAGCCAGTGCATTCCATTATGCACCGATGGCACTCATTGCATTCAGCGGCCTATTTTTAGGTTTTTTGGCCGACAGTTTTGGGCGCAAGCAAACCATCATGCTGGGACTCGGCATATTCACCATTTGCTGTTTTCTGTTCGCCGTTAGCAGTAGTTTTAGCATATTTGTAGTGTTACTTAGCTGTATTGGTCTTGCAATTGGGTTATTTAAAACCGGTGCTTTGGCGCTGTTAGGTGATATTTCTAAAAACAATTTAGAGCACACCAAAACCATGAATTTGGTCGAAGGCTTTTTTGGTGTTGGCGCCATTGTAGGCCCTGCCCTTGTCAGCTTTTTAATCACCCAACAGGTAAGCTGGACCTACCTTTACGTTATCGCTGGGGTTTTATGTTTAATTTTAACCTTAATTGCTTGGCGTGCAGATTACCCTAAACCTAAAAAGCTTGAAGAGCACGCAAAACCAGCCTCTCTTGCAACCACAATGAGTATGATGAAAAACCCTTATGCACTGGGTTTTTCGTTAGCGATTGCCCTTTATGTTGCAACCGAAGTGGCTATTTATGTATGGATGCCTACTCTACTTGGCGATTACAACGGCCCATGGCAATTACTGGCAACTTATGCACTGACTTTATTTTTCATATTACGCGCTGCTGGGCGTTTCTTAGCGGTGTGGCTGTTAAATCACTTCAGCTGGCAAGCGGCGATGCTGTATTTAAGCTTAGGAATTGCACTGTGTTATCTTGGTTTAATCTTCGGCGGCGTTGATTGGGCGGTATTCTTACTCCCTTTATCTGGGCTATTCATGTCGATGATCTACCCAACTTTAAACTCAAAAGGTATTTCTTGCTTCGCGGTGCAACAGCACGGTGCAGTTGCTGGGGTTATTTTGTTTTTTACCGCCCTTTCTGCGGCAGCAGGCCCATTATTAATGGGTGTGATCAGCGACTACTTTGGACACATTCGTTACGGCTTTTATCTAGCAACAGGTTTCGCATGTTTACTGTTTTTAGCCATGCTATATAACTACTTACGAAACCCTGCTGAGCAAGCTTTAGCGCAGCACAGTGCATTGAGCCACTAAATAAAAATCGTTAAAAATCAATTATCGAACATAAATCGTGCAAGTTTTTCGCTAAAAAGACTTGCACTGTGTAAAATTATTGTTATCTTTACTTAATCGATTAAGATAACAATTTAGACAACAAACCATCTGGGATTGAGACGAGGCACATTATGACAACACACAAACATGCCCTTTATACATTAAGCGCGCTTGCATTAGCAGTAAGCCAAAACTTACACGCAGAAGAGCAAGCACAACCTGAGGCTAAAAAAAGCGGCCTTGAAACAATCGTTGTAACCGGTGTACCACGCCGTACAACCATTATGGCATCAAGCTCATCGGTTAGCAGTGTTACATTAGCTGAAATTGAAGTATCAACACCTCGTTCTACTGCAGAAGCCTTCAGAACAATTCCGGGTGTACGTTCAGAATCTACGGGCGGTGAAGGTAACGCGAATATCGCGGTACGTGGTTTACCGGTTGCATCGGGCGGTGCTAAATTCTTGCAACTACAAGAAGATGGCTTACCAGTTATGCAGTTTGGCGATATTGCCTTTGGTAACGCAGATATTTTTATGCGCTTAGATTCAACAGTGCAAAGTGTTGAATCAATCCGTGGTGGCTCAGCATCAACAGCAGCAAGTGACGCCCCAGGTGGTATCATCAACTTTATTTCAAAAACGGGTGAGAACGAATCAGGCAGTGTATCAACCACTGTAGGCCTTGATTATGACTCTATTCGCACAGATTTTGAGTATGGTACGTATTTAAACGACAGTGTGCGCTATCACATTGGTGGCTTCGTTCGCCAAGGTGAAGGTCCACGTGAAACCGGTTATACATCAAATAAAGGTGGCCAAATTAAGGCAAACCTAACTAAAGAGTTTGATGCCGGTTATGTTCGTGTTTACTTTAAACACCTCGATGATAAAAGCGTAGGTTACCTACCTATGCCAATGTACTCAGATGGTGATTCAATTCCAGGTTTCGATGCGCAATCTGATACGCCGCATTCAGCGCTTTTCACACAAACTCTGCGTTTAAACGGTGATAACCAAATCAGCACAGGTGATATGACCGACGGTATGAACCCAGTTGTTACTTCAGTAGGTTTTGAAGCGGCATTTGATTTAGAAAACGACTGGCGTATCGAAAACCGCTTTAGAACATCATCAGTAAGCGGTAACTTTATTTCTCTTATTCCTGCTGAAGTTGCAAGCGCAAGCTCTATTGCTTCTAGTATTGCTGGTGATGGTGCATCGCTTGTTTATGCAAATGGTGGCTCAGCAGGCGAAGCCTATGGCGATGACGATTTAGCAATGCGTATTCACACATTCGATGTAACGCTCAATGACATGGGTTCAATCGTTAATGACCTTAAGCTAACTAAGTCGTTCTCTGATGAGACCAGTGTTACATTTGGTTACTTTGCATCAAGCCAATCAATTGATATGTCGTGGCTTTGGAACTCATACGTTATGGAGTTAGAGGGCGACAATGCAGCTTTACTTGACGTTTACGCTGCGAATGGCGACAGCTACTCAGATAATGGCTTGTACGCTTATGGTACACCTTACTGGGGTAACTGCTGTCAACGTAACTACGATACAGAATACGAAACACGCGCACCTTACATTAACTTAGCCACTAAGTTTGGCGATTTAAGCATTGATGCAAGTGCTCGCTATGATTCAGGTGAAGCGCGCGGTAACTACGCAGGTGCCGTAACATCAACAGTTGATATGAATGGCGACGGTACTATCTCAATTCCTGAGCAAAGTGTTGTTGGTATTGATAACGCAAATCCAAGCATTGTTAACTACGACTGGCACTACAGCTCATACTCAATTGGTGCGAACTACCAAATTGATCCAAGCTTTGCGACTTTTGCCCGTTTAAGTAAAGGCGGCCGCGCAAATGCAGACCGCTTACTATTCGGTAAAGTAGAAGCAGATGGCTCGGTTGCAGAAGCGGATGCAATTGATGAAGTAAACCAATACGAAATCGGTGTGAAAAAACGTTTTGATTCACTATCAGTATTTGCAACAGCATTCTACGCAGAAACTGAAGAGCAAAACTTCGAAGCAACATCACAAAAATTCTTTGACCGCGAGTACGAAGCAAAAGGTATTGAGGTTGAATCAACCTACTACGTAGGTGATTGGGATTTCCGTGGTAACTTTACTTGGACAGACGCAGAAATTGCTAAAGATGCGTTATCGCCTGAGTTAGTCGGTAATACACCACGTCGTCAAGCTGACCTTATTTACTCACTAATGGCAACTTACAACTTTGACAAAGGTGCTGCTGGCCTAAGCTTTATTGGTACAACGGATGCTTACGCACAAGACAGTAACGACCTTGAGTTTGATGGCTATACGCAAGTGAATGGCTTTGTAAGTTACAATCTGTCTGAAAACTTAAGTCTATCGCTTAACGTGAACAACCTGTTCGACACCGTAGGTATCACAGAAGCAGAAGAAGGCTCTGTACCAGATAACGACATTATCCGCGCCCGTACTATTAACGGCCGTACAACGTCGCTTACTTTAAAATACTCTTTTTATTAATTACTCTCCTCCCTCGTTTTAGCCCAGTTTTTACTGGGCTTTTTCGGCTTTAATAACCAATTTTTTCTACTACACTTAATCAAATAGTCGTAATTAACCTCTCTCTAATAAAAAACACTGATAATAAGTTAATACTTTGATCTATAATCAGCATGGGTAGGTATTAACCATATAAATTAGGAACATACATGTTTGTCTCTAGCAAAAGCCACTCTTTACTCCAAGATCAATACAACGCGCTATTAGCTGAAGTTGAGGCACTTAAAGCCGACAATCACGTATTACGTGACGAAAACGAACGCTTAGAAGCAAAATTACATCAGCAAGCTGATGATGCAGACCAACTGTTCCTTGCCAACTTATTGAATAGTTCGATTGAATGTATCACGCAAATTGAGGGCGTACGCCAAACTGTACTCGACTCATACCTTGTTATCGAAGAAGAAAGCCAAGTTACTTTACAAATAAGCCAACTATTAAATGACTCAAATAACGCCCTGCAACATATTGTCAGTGAAATGGCGAGTATGGCAGGCAAAATGGGCAGCATGACCAGTAACATTACGGGTCTGTCTGATATGGCCGATAGCATCAACACCTTTGTATCAACCATCTCTAAAATCTCTGATCAAACCAACTTACTTGCGCTAAATGCCGCAATCGAAGCTGCCCGTGCTGGTGAGGCTGGTCGTGGGTTTAGCGTTGTTGCCGACGAAGTTCGTACACTTGCAACCAACACCAATAAATCAGCCCAAGAAGTATCTGATCTGGTAAAAGAGATCATCAATAAAACTGGCGAAACGGTGACCTCGGTTGAAGATATCCAGCAAAATAACACTCAGCTTTCAACCAGTTTTGATACGCTAAACAATGACTATGGTTCTATCATGAATCACTGTAGCTCAATGAAAGAAACCATTATTAATGCAGCCACACGCTCATTTGTGCAAACCGTAAAACTAGACCACATTGTTTGGAAAGGTGAAGTTTACTCAGTTGCCAATGGCACAAGTAATAAGTCGATTGATGACTTTTCAGATCACACCATGTGCCGATTAGGTAAATGGTATAATTCAGAGCAATCAAATGGCTTCAAACAACATAACGCATTTCGTCAATTAGAAGAGCCACATCGTGAAGTTCATCGCAATGGGGTTGAAGCTTTAGTCATGCTGCAAACTGGCAATAAAGACGCGGCTATTAATCACATTAATAAGATGGAAGCAGCCAGTGAACGAGTCATGCATTTACTGGATCAAATCGCTAATGGCTAATACCTAATTACTAAATGTAATAAAACCGAGCTACGATGCTCGGTTTTTTTATCAAGTTACTCAACTAAGCCTTCTTGCAGCACTGGCATAACAGCTCCTTGCTGCTCTTGGCGCTTTACATAGCTAAACAACATTAAGAATCCAAGAGCTAAACTTGCAGCTAGCATAGAGCCAAGGGTTGCAAACCTAAAACTATAAAACTGTGCAACAACCCCTGTTGCCCCTGCCCCGCACATAACACCCAGTTTAATGGCGTTCGTGTAAAACGCAGAGGTAAACCCTATTCGCTCGGGGAGCTGATCTTGTAATACGGTTAAGCCAATTCCTGCAAATATACCGTAAAACAGGCCGTTCAATACTTGCAGAGCGATTAAATGCCATACTTGAGTGGCAAAAAACACTCCTAAATAAAATACAATGGCACAACAAAATGCCACCGCAAGCATCGCGACTTTACTGTATTTTTTAGCAAGCTTTGCCCCATACAGCATGATAGGTATTTCTAACAGTGCCACTACACCCATAAACAGCCCGGGCGTATGTTCAGCAAATCCTAGTTCAGTAATGCTATAAAGCGGCAGTGCCGATGAATACATAATATTACCCGTTGAACCAAGCATAATAGCTAAGCCCAACAACCAAAATGATAAACTCGCTGCGGCTACAGGCTCTCTGCCGTTTTGCGACTTTTTAGCGCTGTAGTCAGGAATAAACTTAAATGCAAAGATAAGTGCAACCAAGGCACACACCGCAGCAAAGTAAAACGAGCGACTAAACTCGCCTCCAGCGGCTAACAAATAACCAAGCGGCGGGCCGCCCACCCAAGCAAAGGAAATAGCAGCACGTAAACGGGAATTAAAACTGGTAATGTCGATGTTCTGTTGACGCCCCGCCCATTGCCTTGCCACGGTCATCATTTGCGGAATTGCCGCATTGCCCATCGCAAGAAACAACACACCTGCGAGCAAGACTTGCCAAAATGCAGTGGCATTCGCAAAGGTCACTAACGCACACACCATACCTGATACAGCCACCATAAATAATTTTCGCGCACTGGTGCCTTTATCAGCCATGCCACCTAACCACTGACTAATAACTAACCCAGTAATGGTGACCGCCACCATATAAACACCTAAATACACGGGCGGTGTTTGCAGCCCTTCGACAATGAATAAGCTCATTAACGGGTTAACAAATGCTCCCATTAACCCTGTTAGCATACTTAGAAGAATAAAAATTACACCATGCTGTTTAAGCAATGCTTTCACTCACAACCCCACATTAATACGACACGTGAATAGATATTTAAAGGGCGCAAATTATACACAGTTTTAGCGAAAACTTCATTTTGTAATACAAATTAAATTAAGCCCATAACTGATTGTTTCTATCATCATGATAGAAACAATCAGTTTTACCAAACCAAAACACCTTCATATAATGGCTGCAACAAAACGCCAATGCCTTGGTGACTTTTGAAGAGGTTTATTATGAAATTTAATCGCACACTGACTTTAAGCGCACTTGCTCTTGTAATCAGCCTTCCTGCATCCGCTGCTACACTTACCAAAGACAATGGTGCAGCTGTAGGTGATAACCAAAACTCTATTACAGCTGGCCCGCGTGGCAGCGTTTTACTTGAAGACGTTCATCTAATTCAAAAACTGCAACGCTTTACTTACGCAATATAAAAAAGCGAAACAATGAGAAGGCACTGAGTTGAACTTTCGGCTAAATTACCCATCAAAATAAATACTTATAGCATTCAGTTAATTAAGTATTATTTATGAAATGGATTACTTTCTCCAAATGCGCTTATTCTCTTATTGTTTTAGCTGCAATGATTACCCCCGTTATCACTATTGATAATTTTGACAGTTCAAAAAGTCTGCCAATTGGCTTTGTTTTATGGGGTATTTCGCCCTATTTATTAATGGCGTGGATGGTTGAACAGAGTAAAACAAGACTGACACAAATCGCTTCGTTTATTGTCACTATAATGTGTGTCTTATTTGGTACTGTGACCTTAAGTTCAATCTATTTTTCTCATGATGCACAATCAGCGCTGGTGTTTCTTTTTGCTCCATTATGGCAATGGCTGGGATTATTAATACTTTGTATTCCATTATATTTTATGAATAAATACACTCAACAGTCTCAAGAAACGAAATGAATAAAAAGAACACTATAATAGTATGTATGGACTCAGCCACACTTACTAATAGTTTAAAGTAATATACGAATATCTGGCAAAGCTCAAAGTTTATCATTGAGTAGTTTGTAAAAACGTGATGTTACGCCATTCGTCCAGCCAAACCCTTGTTGTACAGTGTATTCGCCACCACCGGCACGGCTGACTAATTCACACACATTGTACTTTTCAAGTAGGCACTTATCCTCTGCAAAGCGCATTTCGATCATACTCAGCCAGTTTTTCATGATCGCCTGTGCCTCGCTGACAAAGCCATATTCAATTAAACCTTTTACAGCGAACCATTGCAGCGGCGCCCAGCCGTTAGGGCTATCCCATTGCTGCGGTGTACTACACAATGTTGTCACTAAACCACCGGGCTTTAAGAACTCACTCATCAGCTTTTGCTTTACTTGCATGGCCTGTTGTACAGATGCAGCGCCTACAAACAAAGGAACAGCCATTGCCATTGAGTCAACACTGCTTTGCTGATTGAGTCGAATGTTGTAATCACGATAAACGCCCTTCTCAGAATTCCAACAGTAGGTATTAATTGCATCTAAGCGAAGTGTAGCCAGCTCAGCGATTGACTGACTCTTTTGTTCTTCACCAAGTAAACGGTAAAATCGAGATAACGTATGCTCTAAGTTATACAGTAAGCTATTCAAATCTACCGGTATAATATTGGTTGTTTCAATGCTTTTTAGGTCACTATGATCGCTCAGCCAACGGCTACTGAAATCCCAGCCAGACTCGCATGCAGCGCGAATATGTTGAAAATAACTTTGTTGCTGCTCAGTTGTTAGCCCCTCAGCGTCATGTAAATCTTCTTTTAATGACTCAGGGCGAGGTGTTACCGCACTATCCCAATAGCGGTTTAAAATAGACTTATTGGGCATTTTAACAACACGCCTAATGGCTGGTGTTTCACCACTAAGGTCGTTACAGCCTTGCATCCAAAATTGATACTCAGCTTCAAGTGCTTTTACGGCGTTTGCCAGCCAAGTTAAGTCAGCTACATGTTTATATTTAGCATCCCATAGCAACGCTAACATTAACGCCAAAACAGGTGGTTGCGAGCGAGAGCTATAATAAACACGGTTACCATTTGGAATACAGCCATTACGTTCTTGTAGATCTATAAAGTTATTAACCATGGCTTCAATTGTCGTCAAGTCGCCACTATCTTCTAAACCCAAGGCTGTAAAATAACTATCCCAGTAATAAATTTCTTGGAAACGACCACCCGGCACAATGTAATCAAATTCAAGTGGCATCAGTGAGCTTGCTAAATCAGTATCAGCATTGCGATGCAAATGCGGCCATAAATCAACAATATATTGCTTAACTGATGTGGTATCTAATTTAGCTGTTGGGATAGTCTGGTCAGCAAACACAAAGTTCGACATAACAAATTCACGCAGCTCATCACCTCTTAAAGGGCCGACGAGTTGATACAACTCACAAGCACTTTGCCAAGATAAATTTGGCACTGCATCGGCAAACATTTTTGAATCAGCAAACACTTCTGCAAGCTGTACGTCTTTAAATAATTGGCTATTAACGAAGTTCATGATAATCCCTTATTCTGCGCTTGAGGTCACTTGATACTGTGGATTTAGACTGATTTTCTTAAAAATTGAAACAGTGATTAATAGCAAGGCTATTGGCACTAATGTGAGATAAAACGCATGCTGACCGCTAAATTTATCGAATACAAAGCCCGTAATAATTGAGCCTGTTGTTCCACCTAATGCTGAAAAAACCACAATTAAACCTGTCATAGCCGCATGCTTGTGCTTAGCAAGTGAACTCAGCATCACAGAGTTAAGTAACGGGTAAATCGGTGCCATAAAAAAGCCAATCAACGGCAGCATGTATGCTGCAAAAGGCACATCAAACACACTTTTCACTTGGCTACCATCAACATCATGAGTCAAAGGCAGCACCAATAATACGAGCACACCCATGGCGA
Source organism: Pseudoalteromonas shioyasakiensis (assembly GCF_019134595.1). Lineage (NCBI taxonomy): Bacteria > Pseudomonadati > Pseudomonadota > Gammaproteobacteria > Alteromonadales > Pseudoalteromonadaceae > Pseudoalteromonas > Pseudoalteromonas shioyasakiensis. Next base: position 124,715 of record NZ_CP077771.1, read on the forward strand.
CCAAACAGCCCATTAATAAACTAAACCAACTAATAAATCTAAGTACTTGCCCTGCTACCAAACGACCAAGCGCTAACGCAGCGGCAAACAAACTAGCCAGTTGAATACTGACATCAACAGGTAATTTTAAAACTTGGTTATTAAAGGTCGGTAACCAGGTGCCCACGCCTTGCTCTATAAGTACATACATAAATGCACTAACAACAAAAATAAGCACCAGGGGTTGGTAAGTCAGCTTTAACATGTCAATAAAGTCACGTAGCTGAGATTGCTGATTAGTTTTTAGTTCTGGCGATTTTATAGGTGCCGCAATCACAGAAACAAACGCTACCGCAACAATCGCTGCAAGCAAGTAATAAACATTCAACCAGTGGCTACTTTGCGGGTTGTCAGCGTCAATAAATAACGCAAAAATCCAGTAACCTGATAACACCCCAAGCATAAACACCCCTTCAATGGTGTTTAATAACGCTGAGTGTTTATTAGCATTATCAGTCACTTGACCAATAACAGAATAAACAGAGATTTTCATTACAGCAAAGCTGCAACCAATTGCTGCAAAGAGCGCTTTTAATACCCAAAAATCGGCAATACTCGGAACAACCAAGCACATCACTGTAACCAGTAATAAAGCGCCAAGCATGGCAATTTTATAGCCTAAGCGAGGGATAAATGACGCCACTAAAAATGACACTATGGCAATACTTAGATCCTTAAATCCTTCAAGAACAGACGCCTGAGTTTTGCTTACATCTAAGCTATTGATTGCTTGTAAAATAACAGTGCCCACACTATTGAGCATAATAGCAAATACAAAATAGCTGCATGCCAACGCGATAGTTATTCTTATAGGATTCATTCACTTCAACCTATGATTATTTTTATTCAGTCTAGTTTAGGGCAAAATAAAATGCAAACGTTTGCATTTAAAATTACACATATTGCTAACATTCGATAGGCTTAGCGCTGACTCGACTGCCTATTTACTAGTTCTATTTCAACAACTTGAGACTCTGTAGACTGCCCTGCTAACTGGGCTAACAATTTTTCAACAAGAATAACTGAAGCACGTTGGGTATTTTGTTTAATACTCGACAAAGACGGATGACTGATATCTGCCATGGCAATATCATCAAAGCCCACAAGGGCAACGTCATTTGGAATACTAATGTAACGTTCTTTCAAGGCTTTCATCGCACCAAAAGCCACCATATCACTACACGCCATAATGCCATCAAAGCACAGCCCTTTTTCTACCAATAATTGGTTAATTCCTTTGTAAGCTGCGCTACTAGTAATATCGATAGAAAGCACGTGAGGCGTGACTTTCGCTTCAGAAACAGCATCTAAGTAACCACGGTGGCGTTCACTAATTTCAGCGTGCCCAGGGTCGCCTAAAAACAATATGTTTTTAGCGCCATTTGCCAATAAGTGCTCAGTTGCAAGCCGACCACCAAAATAATTATCGCTGCCAACAATTGGGTAGCGACTGGGTGTTTTTGGGTCGCCCCATACAACTAAAGGGACGCCAGCATCCGCTGCTGCTTCAATATTTGCTTGGCTTTTACCTTGACCGACCACAATAATGCCATCGGCGCGGCGGCTATTGATAAAGTAATTAGCCCAATCATCACTGGCCATAAATGAGTTAGAAAGTAATAACTCTAAGCCGAATTTATTTAATGCTAAATTTATTTCACCAACAATTTTAAGTAAGAAAGGATCGTTAATAGACTGTTCTGTATCACCGTCAAGGTTAATAATAACCGCGATAACATTAGTTTTTTGGGTGCGAAGGCGGCTAGCAGCTGTGTTTAAACTAAAGTTATGTTTTTTTGCCAATTGTTGAAGCTTGTCTCTAGTTTCCTTTTTTATCAAAGGGTTATCATTGAGTGCACGGGATGCTGTCGACGTAGAAACACCGGCTAATTTAGCAAGATCGGCTAACTTTAATTTTCTATCGTTCATGATACTGAAACACTGCCTTCCTTTAAAACATATGCTGGCAATATACCATCATTTTGGCTAAATCGCTGCGCCAATGAGCATAATATTTTTTCAGTAAGTAAAAACTGGCCACCTCATCCTGTGTATAAAAAAAGGACAAAAAGTTCAAAAAACAAATTGCAAACGTTTGCATAAATCTTTATGGTTTAAAAAAGCAAGGCATTAACAATTGCAAAAATCGTTTCAATAACTTGCTTTACACACAAAAGGAAATGGGAACACACAATGATGACAACAACATATACTCGCAGTGCACTAGCCTCTGCAATCCTGCTAGCAATCAGCGGCCAAACTGCAATGGCCGAAGAACAGCCGCAAAAATCAGCAAATGAAAAAGTAGAACGAATTGTCGTATCGGGCACACCTGCCGGTATCGGTGTTCGTAAAATCGACGCTGGTTACGCCGTGACAAACATTGATGCCGATCAAATAGTTAAACTATCGCCAAAAAGTACAGCTGACTTGTTTAAAGCCGTACCAGGTGTGTGGGTAGAAAGTTCAGGTGGTGAATCTGGCGCAAACGTGTTTGTGCGTGGTTTTCCCGGTGGTGGCGATGCGCCATTTTTAACATTGAGTCTTGAAGGCTCACCAATTTACCCTGCGCCAACTTTATCATTTTTAGAAAACTCGTCGTTATTCCGTTTAGATGAAACCATTGAAACGATGGAAGCACTGCGCGGTGGTCCAAACCCTGTTGTATCAAACGGCCAGCCTGGTTTAACAACGAATTTCCGTTTAAAGCGTGGTGGTGAATACACCGAGGGTGTTTTCAAATACACGACCTCAGATTATGACTTGCAGCGACTTGATGCTGTGGTAAGTGGTGAGATTTCTGATGATCTATACTTTATGGTGGGTGGTTATGTTAAAAGCTCACCAGGTATTCGTGATGCGGGTTTCACATCAGAAAAAGGCAGCCAGTTCACAATTAATATCACCAAAGAATTAGAAAACGGCACCATTAATTTATACACCCGTCAAACAGATGACCACGGTGCTTGGTACTTACCAACACCACTGAATGTTGACGGTATTGATGCTGAATACACGCAACTAGGTACTTTAAATCGCCAAGCAACTATTTACACAGGCCCAAATAATGACGAACGACAAATCGACTTAGGTGAAGGCCGTGGTTGGAAAGGTCATGTTTCTGGCGGTAGCATCAAACTTGAATTTGATAACGGCTGGAGCTTTACAGATCGCTTTAACTTCACCAAAGGTGATGCAAACACGTACGGCTTAGTACCGGCAGGCTCTGCAACAACAGTGGGTGCAGTGGCTGCTAACGGTGAGACAGCAACAGGTGCTGTAACTGGCACAGAGTACGATGCAGACACTGCGGTTCAACAACTTGGCCGTTGGGTAGTATTAAAAGAAATTAGCGCATTCACCAATGATTTAGCATTCGCTAAAAAGCTTGATAACTTATCACTGGCCTTTGGTTATTACACAGCCAGCACATCAGCAAATGACTGGTGGAGCTTAGGTAACACTGCGTACCACGTGCTTGAAGCAGGTGGCGAAATGCTAGACGGCATCGAGTGTAATGCAAGTGTTGATGGTTGTGGCTTTAACTACGATATCAATTCAACAGGTGATGCACGCACCAATGCGTTTTACACAACGGCTCAATATAAATTCAACGATGACTTTACACTTGATGCAGGTATTCGTTTTGAAAACCACGAGGTGGAATACTCAGTTGATGAAGATCTAGATGGTGTGATCACTCAGTCTGTTCAATATGATGAAAGTAAAACATCATGGACAACGGGTATTAACTACTCAATTACCGATGATATGGGGGTATTTGCTCGCGTAAACCGCGGTTATAAAATGCCTTACTTCGACGACTTCCGCGATAACTTTAGTGCATATGAAGGTGGCGAAAAGCTAATTAAAGAGGTAACACAAGCCGAGTTTGGTTATAAACTATTAACTGATAGCACCGACTTTTACGCAACACTCTTCACTAATGAAGTAAAAGGTGACACCTTTGTTCGTCGCCCTGGTGTACCAGCTGAAATCTTAACCAACGAAGCATACGGTATTGAGCTTGATTATAACTACAACCACGAATCTGGTTTCTCCGTTAACTTAAACTCAACACTTCAAGAAACTGAAATCACAGAAAGCCCAGGCAATGAAGGTAACGAAAGCCAACGTCAGCCAAAATGGCAAGTACGTGTAACACCAAGCTATGACTTTGAAGTAAGCGACATGTATGCAACCTTATACGGCACAATCTCAGCAGTTGATGATCGTTGGGGTGACAACGAAAACACAGTTGTGTTAGAAGGTTACGAAAAAGTAGACATAGGTTTAATTGTTGAGCCTATGGAAGGTATTAAAGTACAGTTAGCGGTTGATAACTTAACTGACGAGCAAGGTATCACTGAAGGTGACCCTCGTAATGCTGATGCACCAAATGGTCGTTACATTATGCCTCGTACTACACGCTTAAGCATTAGCTATGAATTTTAGTAATAACTCCCTAATCCCTTGATTGTAAAATCAATACCCAAGCCACAGTGTTTTATAACCTGTGGCTTTTTTGTTTTTATACTTCCAAAAAAAGTTTATTAATTAAGCCTTTATCTTGATCATTAAGCTGTTCTTGTAAAGCTCTAATAAAATCCATTGACGTTGCTGGTCGATTAGGAAATGCGTATTTTTGCCATACTGACTTTAAAGCAGCCACAATCACTGCATCCCCAAGTTCATTCCTAAGCTTTGCAAATACAAGAGTGGCTTTGGAATACTGATCGTAACTTTTTGATGAATCTACCAACGCTTGCTTTGTCGAAATATCTAGCCTAGAAGCTTGTTGATATCGCTGAGTTTCATATTTGACTAATGCATCGACAGCCTTTTTTCCATAACGCTTTTCAATCACCACTAGCTCTATATATTTAGCTAATGATTCAATCAAAAAAGCACTATCTTCAGAAACACTATTGCCAATATCATGACCAAACCATTGATGAGCCGTTTCATGTACTGCACGGCGGTAACGTTGATCAAAACCTGCGCCCTCAATTGGTTTAGATCTAAAACCGACTTTATTATCAATCAAAATAATTTCAGGTAATGCGTACCCTGTCCCACCAAAACCTGTTGCGTCAATCAAACTAAGCTTTGAACCTTTGTACGCACTAAGATTATTCTTAAACCAATAAAGCGTGTCACTCATAGCTTGTAAGTTTACTTTTACAGCATCTTGATTAGCTTCTGTTGCATTTGATTTAGTATAAACCTGTAACTTCACCCCCTCATAAATTAACTCAGTTGCTGCAAATGGAAACGATAACCAAGCAGGTAAGTTGTTAATTGGCACTGTCGTCTTAAACTTAAAAACGGCTCTATGCCCTTCAACAATATGCTCTGTATTTTTACCTTGTGAAACGACTTGATAACCTACTGCGGTGGTAACTTTGCTTTTCATGGTAATACGTTCATAACTACCTGGTACTTGATATGTAGCATTAAAAAGCTTTGAAGGCGGTGTTTTAACATACAGTGGAAGACCATAATCCATCCTTAACTGCTCATCATTTAGTTCATAGTTTCTTTGATATCCAAGCGTCGGTAATAGCGGTACTGAACGAATATAGCTAAACTCAGGCGTTATGATTTGATGCCCTTGTGTGGGCCATAATTTGGCCTGCTTTACTCCAAATTGCGTTTTAAGTTGTCTTGTTTCGAATGGCTGAAGTGCGGGTTTAAACTCGTAAATAGCTTGATTCATTGATGGATAAAATGCGACTTGCTCAGCTCCTTCTATCTTAATATCTGCCCATTGATAAAAGCCTGCGCGACCTATCAACACCTGTTTTATTGGTTTTTTGTGAGGGTTAGTAAAAGAGTAAGTTAAGTTAAATTGGGCTGTTTGCTTATAAGGATAGAAATCTATTTCTGCATCAATATGACTCACTTTTGGCTGAGCTTTATGTTTCCAATCAGCAAACATTTTTTCATAATTTGATTTAAATGTTTCTCGTTTATAAGAGTTACTTAGTGGCTTTTCTGAAATTAAATTAGTATGTAGCTGCCAAAATAAACTGATAGCCAAAACTGCAGGTGTTAACAGCCAAGCATCTTTATTTTTAAAAGCCCTACTCCCCATTCCTGTGCCACGGTGATTAAAAGCCTGACTAACAAGCATTACACTAAGTAATAATACTAGCCACGCGCGGACATAAGGCCAGTAACTACTTAAACTTGCGCGATAGCCCCAAAATTCATTAGCTGGCTGCAATGGTGTCCAAGCTACACTCCAAAACGTGTGTGTTAGCCCAAAGTAAGTCATTACTGGAGTAAATTTAAGTAACAAAATGGCAAAAACCACTAAAGATGCAATGAGATCTGAACGCATTAAATTGAAAATACATACAAATATCGAAGCAATAATAGCTAGCGGCAGTCCCATTAAAGCTAAGGTATAAATATGTTGATAAGCGTCAAAGTCACTACCAATAAAAAACTCAGCTAATGATGCGCCAACAAAGCCAACAAACGAAAAAACAAACACCAAACTCATTATTGCCAAGAGTTGGCTATGCAAAATCGAAGCTGTCTTAATAGGCGCTGCCGCAATTATCTCTGCTACATTATAGTGCCTAGCATTACAGCTAAGTTGCCAACTCCATAGAGCCACCAGTAAACACCCTAGCAATATATACATATCAAAGGCATATTGATTAACAGCATCAATGCTGGTTGCTTTTATAGCACTCATTGGTTCTGCATACTGAGAAGAGGATGCAACACTATTAAACACCAACCCTAGCCATAAAAGTAACAGAATGAGCGTTATTGGTTGTTTTAAAATATTTAAAATTGCAGCTTTATATAGCTCAAATAGAATAGAGCTTTGACGAAATGTAGGCTTTACCGTTTGATATTGAGTGTTAGGCCTAAGGTCAGACTCAAGACACCGTTGTTTAGGTCGCTTTGGCTGTGAATATGCTTGGGGATGCGAGCTAACAGCATAAGTAAAAATAACAAATGCCAGAGTAAAACAAATAAATCGATTAGTATAAAAGGGTGTATTTTGTGACTCGCTAAAACTTGCTATTACCGTTGTATAAGCAAATGGATCTAACCAGATAAATAGTTGATAGAACGTTTCGTTTAGTACATTACTTCCTGCCAAAATTGGATTACCCGTTATACTCGCAACGAACAAATAAGCTATCCAAATGCTTGCAAAAACGGCATAGATAATCATTGAGCTTCGAAACCTTTGACAAAGCCAAAATGCCAAAGCAATAAGTAAAAAACAGTTTATAAGTAGAACAAAGCTACTATAAAAAATTGTATAACCAAGTATTTGCCAACTAAATCCATTATTTTGAAAATCTACGTAACTCATAACCAACGTACTGCTTAATGAAACCATCACTAATAGACTTACAAAACCACCTATTCGAACATAGTTTTTTTGTCTTGAACTTACTGATGCAACAGCAATAATTTCGTCCATATGAAAGAGGTGATCACGTAAGAAAATTGCTGGCGATAATGCTCCAACCAATAAAACCAATTGCATCATGTGTAATGACACTAAATGCAATTGATACTGCTGTAGCGGGTCAACATTACTTGTTGCAAGCCCTGAAGAAAGTGAAAATGCAAAACTTGGCGCAATAAGCAAGCACACCCAAACTGTTGGTTGACGAAAAAGATACTTTAACTCATTAATTATTAACATAATTCGCCTCTTCGAAATTTTAGTTCAAAGAAGTACTTATCTTGTAATGATTCTGTCGCCAAAACAGCTCCTATAGTTGGGCGTTCTGCGGCATAAACTCGAAAGACGGGCTCACCATATCGATAACTTTGGCTCAGTACTAAAGCATCTTTTGGCAGTACGCTTGGCAAAGTTTTTAATACCCATACTTTACCTTTGAGTTGGCTTACTAAGTTATCAATATGGCCACTTTGGATCAGTTGACCACCTTTAATCATCGCCACAAAGTGACATTGGTTTTCTATGTCTTCCACTATGTGTGTAGAGAGCAAGATCAGTCGATTCTTACTCATTGATACTAATAAGTTATTGAGACTCTCTCGCTCAGCCGGATCAAGCCCTGCTGTAGGCTCATCTAAAATAATTAATCTAGGATCACCCAACAATGCTTGAGCAATACCAAAGCGTTGTTTCATTCCCCCAGAAAAGTGACTGACTCTTTTATTTGCATGTTGAGTTAAGTTTAACGCAGTAAGCAGCTCATCAATCTGTTGCTTTGTCTTTTTAATTTCAAGCCCTTTTAAAATGGCTATGTGTTCAAGTAGTGCTCTACACCCCATATGTGGGTAAACACCAAATTGTTGTGGTAGATAGCCAAGTTGCCTACGTAACTTGTCAGGTTCTTTTAATATATCTAAGCCACTAAACTGTATACGGCCAGAATTAATGGTTTGCAGGCATGCAAGTGTTCTCATCAAACTAGACTTACCAGCGCCATTTGGCCCCAGCAACCCTACCATGCCACTGGGTAACTCAATGGTTATATCGTTAAGTGCTTGAGTTCCATCAGGGTATGTTTTCGAAATATGCTCAAGTGTTAGCATTTATTGGCTCCTTAATTAGCACAAATCTAGATTAAGGAATGGCAAAGCTCGCTGCTATGAAGTAATGATCAATGAGCCAAGTTTGATGATGAAAGCAAAAATTCTTATTTCGTCATCAAAAAAAGAACTTTCATCAAAATGTGGGTGAAGAAAGAAATAAAAACGTTAAGCTAAATCTATCATAACGCTTAATCAGTCTGTTAAGCCCTCAGTTTCCACATTATTTAGAAATTAGGGTAATATATAAATATTATAAAAAACAACAGTGTAACGTAGCAAAAATAAAAAATGAACGGAGTAGATTTTGCTGGCAACTATTAGCTATTTATCATCACCTAAAAACATAAAAAGCATGGTTGCTCTACTACCATTAATCGCTGCGATACTACTTGAAAGCCATATTCGTTATCTTTCGCTGAGAATTGATTCACCAAGTACTTATCTAACTGTAAATTTACAGCTAATTTTTGAGTGTATCCCTTTCTTAATCGCTCACTGGGTGGCATCTCAGCATTCTTTAAAGCAAGCTTCATTGTGGTGGTTGTCTGGGTTTATTGGTTACCCAATACTCACTTATCTGTTAAGCAACAGCTTGCCAACTTATGATAAATGGCATTACTTACAAGAACAATGTTGGTTACTTTGCAGTCTAGCAAGTTTACTTTGGCTTTCATCCCAACGTTTTAAGAAAAACCAAAACTCTAAATTAACCAGTTGGATTAGCTCATTATTTACATTAAATAAAGTTGTTTTTGTTATATGTTTTGGCTGGGCATTTGTCATGGCTGGCATACTTAATAGCCATGAAGCCCCTCTGCTAAATCAGCCATTCGCATTGATATTTGATACGGAAAAACTACTTACAAACTTTTATCAATTCATTTGGTATTTTTCTCAGCTTTTGGTCTACGCAATTATCGTTCACGGCATTTTTTTATTTAATCGTTACATTTTAATACGTCAACTATTAGCCAGATATGGAGTGCTCATTTTTGTATCTGCATGCCTAATTAGCATGGTTATTTTCACACCATTATTTGTCGCTATTGTGCTCACATTACCAGTTAATGACTTACCTTCATATGTTGCCAATTTAACTCCTGGAGGCAACCAAGATATTATCAATAAGTACAATTATCAGTTTATGTTTTTATTTTTAAGTATCTCGACTCCCATTATCTTGGCGTTTGAACGCCAACAGCACCACCATAAATTAGAAGAAGTTGCCAAACAGCAAATAAGAACAGAACTAAAGCTATTACAGCAGCAAATTAATCCGCACTTTTTATTTAATACATTAAATAACTTATATGCACTTGCATTAACAAAATCAGAAAAGACACCTGAATTGGTATTACAGTTGGCTGACTTACTGAGATACACTGTATATGAAGGGCAAAAACCATTCGTTCCACTCGAAAAAGAACTAAATTACATTAAAAACTTTCTTGAACTGCACAAGATAAGACATGCAAATAATTGTAGATTTAACCTAGCATGGCCTGAAACTAGTCACTCTCTTTCTATAGCACCACTGCTTCTCATCATTTTAATTGAAAACACCATAAAGTACGGTGTTGAACACGCACAAGAAAACGCTGAAATAACGATAAAACTAACCTTAAACGACAACGTTTTAACTTTATATTGTGAAAATAGCATTCCTCGCAAAAGCGATAACGATAACACAGGCATGGGGCTAAACAATTTAAAGCGCCGTTTAGAGCTTCTTTATCCAGAAAAACATACTTTATTGGTGCTTAATCAAAATAGACTTTGGCAAACCACCCTCTCTTTGGAATTATCAAATGATTAAAGCAATTATTGTTGATGATGAACCACTTGCTCATCAAGTAATTCTTCATCATTTAGAGTCTCATTCAGATATCAAAGTAGTTTCTCAGCATTTCAGCGCTAAAGAGGCTTTGTACCAATTAGCAAAATCAACTATTGATGTCGTATTTTTAGATATAAACATGCCAGAGTTGTCAGGGTTAGAACTCATTCAAGCACTCGCTAACCCGCCTCAAATTATCATTGTGAGTGCTTATGAAGAATATGCACTCACAGGCTATGAGCTAAATGTTACTGATTATTTACTCAAACCTGTATCTGCAGAACGTTTACAGCAAGCAATAAATAAAGTGTGTGAGCGGATTTCCCAAACTCCGAAATGCAAATCAATTACATTAAAAATAGATCGCGAAAAACGCAAGCTTAGCTTAGATAAAATTAAATACATTGAAGCGTATGGTAATTATGTAAAAGTACACCAAGAAGACCAAACGATCCTCGCAACAACAACCCTAAAACAGATCTTAGAGCAGCTAATAGGCTCATTCACTCAGGTCCATAAATCATACATAGTGAATAGCAGCAAAGTCATAGCTGTTACAAACGAACATGTAGAGCTAGATACTGGTGATAAGCTAAAAATTGGTAAATCATTTAAAGAACAATGCAAAGTTTTACTTTAGAGAATGCATATCAGATGATCTACAAGTGTCTTATGCTGTGAGCTTGGCCAATGAACGCCTTCTGAAGAACATGGCGTTATTAATTCAAAGCAGTTAACGAAACAGCATTTGTTGCTGTCAGCAACATTTTTGAACTCTTCCACTAACTGTTTTGCTTTTAGCTCTGCACCCGCATAAATAGATTGATACGCGCCAACCTCATACACCGCTGGCGGGCTTAGTATCACTATTTTGGGCAATTCGCGGTGCAGATAGTAGTTTTTTATATCTAAAATAAGTGCTTCGAGGGCATTGGCAATATCAGCAGCCGACATTGCAAAACGGCGCTTTAAATCATTCGTGCCGAGCTGAATAACAATCATATCTAATTGATAAGCCGCTAAGTAGGGCTCTAAGTATTTAATACCCAGTTTATCGCCACTGAAAGGCGGGTCGTTCACCAGTGTACGATTAGGCTGACCAGCTTCAATAACTTGGTAGCCGGCACCTAATTTAATACCCAGTAAACTAGGCCAGCGCTCATCGGCAGCAAAGCGCTTACCATCGACGGGCGAAATACCATAGGTATTTGAATCTCCAAAACATAAGATATTCATTAGAATGGATTCAATGTGTAACCTTGCTGCTGCAACTGTGCATGCGCGGTCATTGCCGATAACGCCATTTGCACACCAGGAATAAGCTGCTGCTGTTTTACCTTCATGTGCGTTGCAGACTGCCCGCACACATATACAACGGTATTATGTGCCAACAATTGTGAGATCAATTGCTGATTTTTATTGTCACTGTCAAAGCGCTGTTTATAAAAACTGTTTTCCAGTACATCAACACTTGCGCCACCATGCACAACTAAAGCAAGTTGAATGTTCTCAGGCTTCACACCATGGGCTATATGCATATTAATGAACCGTGCTAATGAGTTCATTTTGTTATTCTGCGCCCCTTTTTCTGCCGCATCAGCTACATCAAATGCCACTTTGAAAACCGTTTGATCAGAGATTGGTGCATGGTTTGGCACATCATAATAAAAACCAAAACCTTTAATAGCAGGCTCAGCTTGCTCTGCATGACTAAACGAAGATAATAAGGCTAAAGATAAACCTAACAGTGTTGATTTCATATAAGTTCCTGTTGTTTTTATACCGATTCGCTTAATTAAGTGATCTATTTTGAGGCAATAAAACCTCGTTGATAACAAGGCAAAAATTTCGTCATTTAGTTGTTCTAAATCAGAAATTTTTAACGCAGATAGCGACAGGTTTAATCCCTCAAAATGATTAAGTATTATTGCGGATTGGTATTACTCTAGCCTACCTTGTTTAAACCCGTTTAACTAGCATCAATATGCTGGTGCGCTTTAAAGGTCATGCCTAAGTAATTAAAGGTGTTTTTAAACATCTCGATAAACGCGTTAGGTGCGTGTGCAGATCCTGCATTTGAGAGCAATGAAAACTGCTTTTCACACAGTGTTCTCAGTTTTGGCCTGAGTCTTTCATCATCCATGTAATCAGTGATCCGGTCTAAAAACGCTTTAAACTGCGGTGTTGTGTTATACCAATATACTGGCGATGCCAGTACCCAGTGTTGATAATTCAACAGCGCTTCAAATACCGCATAAAAATCATCGTTTTTATATTTCTTATCGTAGCAATAAGGCGAGATAACATAATCATCTAGACATACAACATCGCCACCATATTGCGCTTTATAATCATTAACTTGTAAACTCGTGTTACCCTTTTTTCGTGCACTTGAATAAATAATTACCGTATTTGTTATTGGTTTTTGTTGCATGACTATCACTCCTTTTTTATGATGTGCGCAGCGTAAAACCTCAAGCTAACTTTAGGTCAACACCTTGGAGCAAATTATGTCAGATAAGAAACTTATTGATGCAAACCTAGCGGTTGGCTTTGTGGCAAAACGCAGTGGCGTAAAAGTTTCAACTTTGCATTTTTATGAGTCTAAAGGGCTTATTCGCAGCTGGCGTAATAACGGTAACCAGCGCCGCTATAAACCCGATGTATTACGCCGAATTGCCGTTATAAAAGCTGCACAAACCATGGGGATAACTCTTGAAGACATTAAACAAACGTTAAGCACCCTACCCGAGCAGCGCACACCCACTAAACAAGATTGGGCAGCTCTTTCTAAAGCCTGGCAAACGCAATTAGATGAACGAATTCAATACATGCAACGTTTGCGCGAGCGTGTTAACGGTTGCATTGGCTGCGGCTGTTTATCAATGGCCAAATGCCCTATCTATAACAAAGATGATTATTTAGGTGAAGAGCACAGCGGCGCTGTGCTGTTAGAAAGAGATTAAATATATAAATAAAACAGCTGTGAGATACTAAGTCAAAATAATAAAAGGAATTTAATAATGGATAAAGGAAATACCCCAAAGATTACCACCGCATTTAAAACCGTTGATAATAAAGAGCTAAAAAGTACTGGTTTTTGGCTAAACCAATTATTCCTCGTTTTTTCAACTATTTTTGGGGTTTATCTTGCAGCTCAAAGTGGCTTAGAACAAGCTTTAAAATTCGACTCATTCAGTAAAATGGAAGATAATTATTATCTTAGAACATCTCTATATGATGAAGTTAAAGATAATGCTGAACATCTCAAAAAATTTGCTATCTTATTAGCAAAAAGCCCACCTAAGTCTGAACTTGAATATAACAAGCCAACCATCGAAAAGTATATTTGGCAGACCATGCAGTATTCCCCCACAACTTTAGAAACGCCCAGTGAGTTTTTAACTGAAATTCGTCGTTTTTACAGCAAAAGTCAATTTATTATTGATGCAGCAATCAGTAGAAAAATGTCGGCTAAACATGCTTCAGAGCAGTTAAGTGAAGCAGTTGATATCATAAATAACAAGACGTTACCAAACTTAAAAAGCAGTGCATTAAAGCTACAAAGCGAGCTGAGTAAGAATGGAATACAAATAAGCTCATTAAAAGAAAACGAACAACGATAAGAAATGGGCATGCTAATCAGCATGCCCAATTTGTTATTAATCTAAACCATTTAGGCCATCTTTTGCGGCGCGATAAAGAGCACCAAGAGTCGAGTCAAAAGCCCATTTAATAACACTGTATGTTAGTTCAACGGCTTTGCTAACAACTTTGCCGGCAAACACCAACATATGACCAATGAGACCCAGTGTTTGTGCAGCAAATGAGGCTGATGCTTTCGCAATTTTATCTAAAGTTCGCGCAAGCATATCGTAAAATGTCAGGCCTGTTCCAATCGCTGCTTGGGCAGCAACAGCACTGTAATAACCAGCGTCTTTTAACAAAGTAACAAGCGCCGCACCTAATTTATCTGCCCAATGTGAATTGAATGATGCTTGATTACGATCTTCAAAGTTTAAGCGCACAGGTGTATTCAAATAATGATTTGCACGGATTGTCAGGTTGCCCCAATCATTACTATTTGCGGTATTGATGTAGCCAGGTGTACCACTGAGTTTGTGGGCAGCACCTTTTAAACCTTGCCCGCTGTCTAAACGAATTTCTTGGCCCTGATAAGGAGCATGAGAAAATGGCCATAACGGCACTTTAGTGACAGGATCGGCACCATGAGTACAACGATAAATCTTATCGATTCTGCCTGTTGCGGCTCTTGAAAAGTTATCTAGACCAACACGAGGAGAGCCAAAAGTATACAGCTTTACAGGTAACGAATATTCAGCTTTGATCCAATCTGCCGCTAACGTTGCAAGTGCACCACCTAAGCTATGACCAACTAAATGTACGCACCCTGTTACTTTGTCTCGTATATTTGCTGTAACAAACTCTTGCAGGCCCGGCTTCATGGTGTAAAACGTTTTATTAAACCCCGCATGAACCATACTACCGTTTGAACCACCACTTAAACCGAAGTTTGCATCTGTTAAACCATCTCTTAAAGAGGCTGTGCCACGAATGGTGATAACAGAATCACCTTGAAACTCATTTTTTCCGTGTGCAACTAAACCAAAGCCTGTGCTTAAACCAAATAAATGAGAGAAAAACCCACCCGACACACCTTGTACAGCACTTGGGTTAATTGAGAAATTAAAATTATTTCGCAAAGATGCATGCAATGAGTGGTTAAGTAAATTAGTTGTTTTAATACTTTTTGCTTTATAAGCAAGCTCAGCGAGTTGCACCGCTTGAGTAGGCGTCAAGGTATTCATATAAGTTCCCTTTGTATGAGTCGTGTTAGGTTAAAGTTTACATGATGTATAAATCGCAAAAGTATGGCTTGTATCTTCTTCGATAGGAATATCGTATGTTTCTGGCTCTTTAGAAATATCGCATTCTAAATCAGCAAGTAATCGTTTGAGGGTTTGACTATTTTCATGAAGTGACACAAGTGTATACCACAATACTATTCCCTCTGGCGTGCCATTCTCTAAATAAATGTGCTGTACCAATGAGTCATTATCGAACATGTTAGCTGGCTTACTGGTTTTAATTGTTTTTTCTGAAAACGTAAAATAGCCCTGTTCATCAGTTACTGTTTCGTCGATATATTCATCACCGTAAGTAAGCGAACGCATCACTTTGGTATTTGCAACAGGCTTCCCACCATCAAATAGCTGCCCTTTAACAGGGGCAGACAAAATAAAATCACTTTTATTAAAAAAACCAAACATATTCGCAAATACCTGTGTCGTAGTGAATAAAACAAATAATGTAGCAATTAATATAGCTAACTGCCTAACCCTTGATGAGAACACACCAAGCCTCCTTGCAATGCAATTTATGGCAACAAAAACCGTATTATGCTGATTTATACATCATTAATTTACGCAGAATAAAAACAACAAAACAGGTACAAATAATAACTAAAAAACAACCTCCCTTGCAAGGTTAAAAATCAAACTTCAGCAGTAAAAAATATTACACGTATAATTTTTACGATAATAGCCACCCCAACTCCCATTGATAATATATATGCATAGAAAAAAGCAATCGCTCCGCCAGAGGGGTCATTTATTTTATTAATTTCCATATACATAGAGCAAAAAATAAAAAATATGACAATATTTATAAACAAGCCAAGAATAAAACTGCCATCAACGAGTGGTGATATACCTATTAACGCTGCAGCAAGTATCAAAAAAGTACCAGATAATGCTGGCTTTAATTGAAAACGAAACTCGAGTACTTTAAGTGAAAATGTAAAAACCATTAAACCTAAATAGTAAAATGAAGGCCAAAATAGCTGATAAAACGGCTCAACTTGCTGATCAGCATCAGCAATTGTTGGCTGAACTTCTGATGAGCCTGTAAATAATGAAATTAACCAATATATAACACCAAAAATAAGCAGCCACGACGTCACAAAACGCAAAGTTAGGATGAGATCCAATGGCCTTTTGCCCTTTGATTCTAATGTTTTAGCAAGTGTTAAACCTAATAGTGTGACGCCACTTAACATCCCAACAGCGAACCAAAACTGCTCCATGTAAAAATAAGCAACACTAGGCGTGATACCCAAAAGACCAAAGTTAAATAGCATGACTGTCGAATCTTGCGAGTCTTCATTAAGATCAACTTCTTTTGCAAATAACGCAAAGTAAACAAACAATGGCTGTAACAGCAGCATTAAAATGCACGCATTCATTAATGACATAAACCATCCTTATACTTTGTTTACCTAAACTAAGATTTTGTAGCTTACTGATTAATTCGTTGAAAATAAGGCTTAAGCTTTAAAAGCCCTGACTCAAGTTCAAACTTTTGAATATTTGGATTGGTAGATTTAAGTCCATTGACAAAATGGCTGTGGATCATCGTAGCCATACCCTCAAAACCCGCTGGCGCACAGGCCACCAAGTCTTTTAATAAGGGTTGAATAAGAACCTGATGCTCTTCGATTAAGTCCGGTTTGTTATAAACATCGTTGACTAGTTGAGTGAGTGTTTGTTGATGTTGTCGTTCCATATTGTTTCTATAGCGCATTTAACTGCGTTTATAGCTCCTTTTAGTTCTAAAACCTTGATTAGATAAACCTAAATAATTACATTCATTGACTACATTGTGTTTTTGCATAGTCTCTCAACTCTCTCGCCAGAGCCTCTGAACCATTCCCTTCACTGTGTTCTAGCACATATTCCGCATGATTAATTACGCTCGGCCAATCTTCAAGTTTTGTATAAATTTTTGCCAGGTCGTAATGGATCCGTCTTAACAAACGAGGCGAAGCATCTGTAGCTTTTTTGAGGAATAGTTCGTATAAGCGAGCCGCTTCAGTTGGGTTATTTTCAATGAATAAGCCACCATCATATAGCCATGCTAACTTACGAATAGCCTTGATTTCATCATTAGCTGCACGTTGTTTTACTTCATGAACGTAACGCGAGCCATCTCCTGTATGATACCCAATATAAAGCAACGCTTCCCAAGCTCCGAGTTGGTAGGCTTTCTCACACCAGCTTTCAAGTTCGTTAACTGCATATTTCAAACTCTTTTCGCATTGACGCATTGCAGCCCCCTTAGATAAAGCAGGGTCATTAATATCAAGTTCGGTCCATAAAGAGCCCGTTACCGATTTACTCTCGGCATAGGGAGTAACTGTGCTCAAAACTAAAAGTGCTAAAAGTGCTAAAAGTAGATGTTTTACCATTTTAAAGTGCCATCTAGGTTAACTCTTTTTTCTGGAATATGAACCTGAAATGCTTTTACAGCATGCTTATAAGGGAAGCCTTCACGCGAAAAGTATTGTTGTTTAAGTGAATTAATTTCTGCAGAACTACCTTCACATTGCCTTTGAGATAAGCAAGTTATTCCACCTATAAAATCAATAAACCTTATACTATTCATGCCCTTTTCTTGCACAATAGTGTCAAGACCAGGCTCATAGTCTGTAGCTTGTACGGCATGCCAGCGATGCATAAAGGCAACTACACGATGTTGTTTTGAGGCATTTAAAACCCCTATTATATTTTCAGCCCATATTTTATTTCGACGAGTGTGGGTACTGAAACAGTCTCCCTTTTTATATTGGTCATATTCACATTCCTTATCCATTTGCTCCATCAATTCATAAGAAATATCTAGTGCAATTACTTTCAAACCAATGCCTCTAGCAGCCTTAACCAGCTCGCCATAGGCTTTAGGTACTAAGTAGCCCCACGTCCAATTCTCATTTAAATATTGCTGAATTACCTTAAAGCCCATTCCTGTACGTTGATAAAAATCTATTTTTTCTTGCATAGAGCGAGGTAGCATTTCCATTGCAAAGTGAGTAAATCCTGCTGCTTTTAATTGTTTAAGAGCCTTAATTGCCTCATATTTAAAACCAGCCGTATTATGGCTCGATTCACCCAGCATTAGTAAACGGGCATTTCCCGCCATTGTTTTATAGTTAACATCCGTGTTTATTTCACTCATAGTATTTCCCTATCCATTAATTAAAGCTCTTCAGTGAGCTCTTTGTTATCAAACAATAAATTTGTTCCATCACTCCTTTTGAGTGATTAATTATGTTTATTACAGCTAGCGTCGATTCGGCCGCAAACTATTCCTCCACCTCTAAACGGTGACACTCAAGTGGAGAAAAATCTGTATTCTCAATATTAATTGAACAATTCATATTAACTACATTCTGGCTCAACAAAGAGAGTTCTAAGTCAAATGTCAAAGTTTGTGAATTAACATTTAAATTGTAGATATCTAAAAATGTTAACTTTTTAAAATCATGTGTCACTTTTAACGCTTCATCATACACGTTACAAATATTCTTTCGTTTGATAAGCGCATTACTACCCGCTTCTAAAATCTCAAGTCTTAAACAAGGGAACTCGCTATCAGGATGAAATTTAAGCCAACGAAACAAATTGTCATTGACTCTTAATACATTCATCTCAATAACATCAAGGCTGACATACGTTTTGTCATCATTACTTAAAGCGTCGGTACAAAAAAAAGTAAAAATCAAACAAACGCTAATAATCAATTGTTTCATCATACACCTAAGAATTTATGTATTTTATGCGTGCCTGCTGTCTAGCAAGCGGTACACCACTCCAGTTAGCACTTTTATTAATTTCTGCTTTGAAGGAGGTTAAGTCATTATTCGCAACATGTTTTTGTAAAACTTTACGGCTAGCTGGGTGGTAATCTCCTCTAAACCTTAAATCTATCAGGACATTTTTTATCTTCGGGTTTAAATTTAACCAATCTGTTTTTCCATATGTTTGACGAGTAATCGTTTTATTACAAATTCGCTGTATATCAACTTCCATTTCTTTATAAACAATTTCAAATAGCTTTAATTGCACCTGTGCTGATACTTCAAAATCTAGTAAATCATTTTCTATAACAAATTGCTGAGCAGCATTACCCATTTTTCCTGCCGCGAGCGCTATGATATTAGCAACTTTGTTATCAACACCCGATTGAATAAGGTGACCACTAACTTTGGAAGATGTTTTATCACGCATATCGTAACCCCGACCGATGGTTAGCCCAGATCTATTGGATGGAACATGGAAACAGCGGCTATGATATACCCCGCCCTCAGTACCCTCAGCCTCCCACGTCAAAATACCGAAGTTAGGATTTGTTATTGAAACTTTGGTGTAAGTGCTAGACAAAAATTCAACTAACTTTCTAAAAGTTCCTCGATTGGCAGAAACAATACCGTCTGGCTTACCCATTTTAATAACTTTTTTCTGGAAATGCTCAATAAGGTCAATATAGTGATGGTCAACCTTATTATTCGTAATCGGAGATAACCCCATTTTGCGTGCGTAAGCATTCAAAAGTGAACGTATCAGTTGTACGTCAGCTAATTTATTTGCTGATTTTAATCCAACACTTGCAGTCATATTTAAGTTAAACATGAAGTTCCTTTTCATTATTGTTATGCCGTATAAACTTACGGTTAAATGTAGTCAAGCATTCATCATATGAAATGCGTGCGTGCTTGCTTGTTTGTTTTTATGTTTTTATGTTTTTATGTAGCTACTTTTAAAGCTTATAAGTGAATATTAAAAATAGGTTCCTTCGATTAAAAAGCGAGGTAGTGAATCACTTTCAACCGTTACAGCATTACCCTTATCTCGCCACATACATGCCATGCCCAACAGTTGAAGAGGTAAAAATGATTCAACCGGGACAGTGTCTGGGCCACTTGCATTTATCCAATATTTTTCTTGCAGCTGAATATTTTTTGCAAGCGTTTCATTGAAGTCAAACCCAATATCGGTAGTAAGTGCTGCAAACGTTTCTAAATACCCCATTGCTATGCCCAGTGCCCAATCGTTACCTTGATCTAATGCCATTTTCATACACTGGTTGAGTAACGATGGATAATTATCTTGCCTGTGATGGAAAGCTTGAAATACTTCGACTAACTTATATGAAACAGGCCCTGCTTTTGTGGCACTTTGTTTCATAATTTCAACGGGGAAGTTCGCTAAGCTATCCATACTTTCGGAATCGCGCGTGATCACAGCTAAAAAATAGGCATCAAGCCACTCTCCGGGGTTTGCATAACCCGCTTCGAGCATACCTTTACCGTTCCAAGTCACTGCAGGTAAATCGAATATCTTAAACATTATGTCTTGCTCGGGATGCTCTGCGAGCTTCAAAAAAGCTGCGTACATTTTAGATGCATAGCGTAAACCTGATGCAGACTCTTTTTCTATTTCATTGGTTTGGACTTCCCAAGTGAGCCAGCGAGAAAAACCAATATATAAATTTGAAAAGCTTAACAAATTATCTCTTCGCTTTATTATATTTGTAGGAATTTTCTTCATTCTTCTCTTTGGAGATTCTAGCCATTCATCAAGAGGTATACTTTCAAAACTAGGTTTGTAAATTCTTTCTATTTTCATTTGTTAGCCTGTAAATTCTTTTTAGCCAATATCAAATTCTGAAATTTTAACTTCACTAACAGTAGAGTTATCATTTGTTTTTGTTATAGGGGTCTCAATGTGTAAATATTTAATATCATTACCATCTTCCTCCGCCTCAATTATTGCCGATGCTGCCGTCCTATCAGTATTGCCATTAGCCGTACTATTTTTATCCATATTCTCAGTAATTGCTTGCGCATACTTTGCAGTGCCTTGCTGATAATCCTGATCACCAATTTGCTTCTTACCCAATGGGCTTTTGCCGCCTTTAGCCTCAACGATTATTACATCACCTTCTGCATTTTGGTAAACCATATCAAAGTTTCCAGAAACCGATGTAGAATCATCTAAACTATCTGGGTGAATTCTCTCATAACCTGGGTAATTAGCTTTTACGGCCATGTCGGCTGCCTTTTCACCAATTTTGGCTGATTGCTCATTCACTTTCGGGATTTGCTTGTTGTATCCGTCGGTTTGACGCGCGAACTTATAACGCTCTTTTATTGCTTCATCTCGTGCATCGCAATGCTGTTGTAATTCTTCTTTTTCTTCTGGCTTCAATATATAGGTTTTATCTGAGTTTTCTTTCTTTTTAGCCGTCACCAACGTTCTTGCTGTATTTTCTTTAATGCGCCCTTTCGTTGCCCATTCTTCATTAACGGCCTTACCATCAAACTCATGCATACCTGCAAATTCTTCGATAGTAAGTTCCATTTCTTTAGTTTCTCCGGCTATATTACGGTGAATAGTAATGGTATTGTCGACTTCATTCATTGCCTCTACGGTGTAAGCATAATTAAGCTTGTTCACACCATCTGGTTTCTGAACTTTTAACTTACCCTCTGGATCTGTAATTGCAGCACTATCTATCGCACTTTTTAGAATTTTATCCTTCGCTGTTTGATCAATCCCATTCCCGACTAATGTATCTAACATTGCAGATAACTTTTCTTGCCCTTCTTTACATAACAACCCAAACGGATCCACCCAATTAACCGGATTCGGCGCGTATTGATAGTGGTTTATGCCACCCACTAAGCCAATGGGGTCTTGGTTTATAAAACGTTGTTGCTTTGGGCTGTAATAACGGTAGCAGTTGTAGTGTAGGCCGCTTTCTTCATCAAAATATTGCCCTTGAAAACGTATTGGCTGAGTGAAGCTGTTTTCTTTATTAAAGTCAGCATCGGCTTCTGGTTCTTCATAGCCATACACATCGGCGTGGTTTTGCCATACAACCTCTGCGTTTTTATTAGTTACAAAACGTGGGGTATTTAGTTGGTCTAGGTGGTAGTAATACAATTCACCTTGTTTAATCAGTGCGACTGGGTGAAATTGATTGGGTAAGTTGATGTACCAGGTATACTCGCCGTGCTGGTATTCACCTATTAGCTGGTCGTTATCCCAAATATAATCAATCTTGCCATGCTCAGTCTGCTTAGCAATGCGACGACCCAGTGGGTCGTAGTCGTAATGTGTTAGCGTACCGTTGTTGTTAAAGCTGCTTAATTGGTTGAACGCATTGTATTCACGGTGCGTTTTTATGCCTTTACCCGTTTCACGAACTTGGTTACCACAGTCATCGTATTCAAAATCGCTATCGCCAAAATGGGTTAACCTGTCAGCATCGACTTGGCTATGTGTAACAGCATCATTAGCTTCTTGTTTATTGACTGCTTCATCATGCTGTACTTGGGTTTGGCTAATCGGGTTACCAAAGCTGTCCCACTGAAATTGCTTGGCGGTTTCTGGCGCTTGTGTACCTGACTTTGCATCAGCTAGATTTTGCTGAATTAACTGGCCAAGGCTATTGTATTCAAACTGTGTATTTTGGCAGCTAATGCCTTGTTCTTCACGCGCAATGAGTTGATTAACCGCATCATATTGATAATCACAGCTATCAAATAATGTGTGCTCTGGATGCGATAGTTGCTGCTGCGTTAAACGCCCAAAAACATCAAACGCCTGATTAAGGGTAACCTGATTACCGAAACGTTGAGTTTTGATATTATTTTGGCTGTCGTAGCCAAGCTCGACGAGTTTTGCTAACTCACCATCCGCTCGCTTTACCTGTATAGCACTTAACTGACCAAAACTATTGTAGTTGTAATAAAGGGTTGTTGAGTCTGGCAAGGTAAGAGACTGTCGTCTGCCATAGTCATCGTAGCTGTATACAAGTTTATGAGTCTGAGACTGGTTGTGAATTTGCTCAACACTGAGTAGTCGTCCGCCTTTATCAAACGACTGTTTAATCGTTGATTGCTCATTATGAGCACGCGCTATTTTACCCTCTGGCGTATAACTGTAATGGTTAGCGTTATTAACTATGTGTTTATTTGTGGCTAGACTTGCGTGCTGCGAAATAACGCGGCCTAGCTTATCACGCTTAATATTTACATGGCGTTTGTCGCTTTGCGTGACAGCCACTAAGCGATTACATGCGTCGTACTTAAATTGCTGCTCAGTACCATCAAAACCCGTGATTTGTGTTGGGTTTTCGTTTGCATCGTAATTAATGCGATAAATATGGCCGTCACTACGCTCGATTGCGGTTAAATTTCGCTCTTTATCATACGTTAAATGCAGTGCGCTGCCATCTGGCTGGATCACGCAGTGAGGTTGGCTTAGTCCCTCAAAGTGCTGCTCTGTGGTATCACCATTACCGTTTTTCGAACTAACTAATCTACCAGCATCATCATAAGAAAAAAGCTGTTGTTGTTTGTTATCAGGGTTACTTTGCTCGAACGCGGTTGTTTCAACTAGTTGCCCTTGCTCATTATATTTATATTGAGTAAGCAGACCGGCTTGGTTAATGGTTGCGTTTACACGACCGAGGTTATCGTAGCTGTAACGAATGAGCTCATCATTGTGCTGCTTTGCGAGTAGCTCACCTTGTTCATTCCATGTGTATTTTAATACATGACCGTTTGGCGTGACATACTGGGTCAAATTACCTTGTTTGTCGTAACTGTAAAGTGCTATTCGCCCATCTGCTTGGGTTTCACTTTGTAGTAACCCTGAGGCACTGTATTGACGTTTAATCTTCTCGCCATTTGGCAAAATAACAACGACTTGTTGACCAAGTTGGTTATAGCCAAATTGAGTGCGGTTACCATCAGCTTGGGTGACTGATTCAAGTTGGCCGTATTCAGTATAGGTATAAAGCGTTTGATAACCTAAGGCGTCTGTTTGCGCTACTTTTTGTCCAAGCGAATTGTAATCATAGCGTGTGATATTACCATTGGCATCAGTGTGCTCAATCAGCTTACCTTGCTCATTGTGTTCAAAGTGCTCTTGGTTGCCGCGTGAATCTATACTGGTTGTTTTATTGCCTTGATACTCGAACTGATAGCAATAGGTGTTGTCATCACCCCACTGTTTAATACATTTGGCATCATAACCATATGAGTCCCACTCAAAGTGATGACTAAAACCGCTTGCTCTAGTTCGCTTTATTAGTAAATTTGCAGCGTTATACTCATAACGCTCTTGTTCAGCAAATTGGTTTGTTGCCGCCACTAAGTTTGACTGTTCATCATACTCATAACTGGCTAACGGCTGTTCTAAAAGAACTAATTTTCCTTGTTCATTAGTACGATAAGCGTGCACCGTTTTGAGCAAACCGTGCTTATTATATTTCAGTACACAGCCGCGTACTTTGTTTACTTCAATACGTTGTAAACGCTCCATCGAATCATAATAAAAACGGGTGCTTTGACCTTTTTCATTGATGATTTTTTCGAGCAACCATGCTGATCCACCCGGCATAAACGTCAGGTGTTTATCATCTGGTGTTACTAATACTTGCTTGCCATTCTCTTTATAATGAAGCACCAAGTTACTACTTAACTGATAACTCGATTGCCCCGGCTTCACTTTTTCAAACTTATGAGTCGCACCATGTTCGTCGTGATACTCAAGCCAGTAGGTGCCCTTTTTCTTTGGGCCCACTTTCGGCGGTGGTAGGTAATGCTCGGTTAATTGCACTAAATAATCGTGACGCCAGCCATTACCCAGTATTGTTTTTTGATTACAGTGAGACGAACGATATAACCGACGCCACGTTAAAGGCCTATTTGCGGCTAATGAGAAGTCAGTTAAAGAAAGAATTTCTTCGCCTGTTAGCATCGAAACCGGGTCTGAACGGCATTCTTGTTCTGTTATAGGCGTTTCACTTGCGGTTGTGTTACTGGCACTGCCCTTATTGCTAGCAGGAGCTTGTGTTGCTTTTTTGGCATTACTTGGCACAGCCGAAGACGCTGAACTTCTACTTTGCGATGAACGAGTATTATCACTGACTTGAATGGTGCTTTTTACTTGCTGCTGGTAGCACGTAATGGCACCTGAGGTTAAAGCTTTTATCAAAGCCGATGCAGTTTCGCGCGCTGTTGCTTGCCTTGGACAATTAATACCAGCAACATTTAACAATTGAATAAGATCTAATCGTTTAGCAGCATCGCCACTTAATACCGCGCCAACCTCAGCTACAAATTTGTAGGCACTATCCGGCGTATTCGTTGCGACAGCAATAAAACCACTGGGGGCTTGCTGTTTAGCTAACACGAGGCAGATGGGATAACGTGTTCCCTGTAACACAACTGCTTTACTATCCATTAGTTGCACATTTCCTTACTTATCCATAAGTATGACGCGACGGCTTGGTACTTGTTGTACTCTTGCGAAATTATTAACGCCTGCCCAAAACGCTCAGCATAAAGGGCGCTATTTGTCAGGCTTCCGAGGTTTACAACCCCTTCTATTGCTCCCATTTTGCCTAATTTATAATTAGGAAGTTGGAACATCGTTTGTTCATTAATTTTTTTACTTAAAACAGGTAAATAACTTACCCAATCGTCACTTTCTAGGCCATTACCTGGAGCAAATACTAAATCTATTTTTTGTTCATTTAGTGATAAAATACGTTCAAGCTCTGCATGTATAGGCTGATGCTTTGCTATATCCACAGAAGAACACATGCTCGTAGATTGCAACGCCCAGCCTACCTGAGTAAATTCAACATATGCCTTACAAGCCGCTATCCCTAAATATTCAAAGCCGTTATGCTTTGAGGCTTTAAACACACCATCAATTGCAATCACATTAAAAGCACTAAAATTTAACTCTTTAGCTAATGCAATCGCACTGTGTATAGCGTTTGCGCCTTCAAAAATCATCTGTTCGACAGCAATGCCATAACGCTGTTGAAGGCTGTTTATAAATAGTGTTTTATGATCAGTTTGAAAAGGCAGTGCCGGTAATAACCAAATTAACGGTTGCTGCACGTCTGACTCTTTCAATACTGACTTTGCTTTTACAATACAGTCATAAATAAAGGCATCAAATGAATGCCAGATTTGCACTTGCTCATGACCCGAGCTCCCCTCTAGTACTAATACTTCTGGGGCTACTTCATAAGGTGTATCAAACTGCTGTATTGAAATTTTAAATGCACTCAATGCTAACTCGCTTGACTATTTCGACAGTCATATTTAAGCGCATTTAAAATTGTAATCACCTGCCAACTAAAAAAATCAACACCTTGCAGGCTTGCTACACTGACAGGCCTATTCATCGCAAAGCTATAAACCAGGGTTTGATCATTAAAGTTGATCTTTTGCTCTGGCCAACTCAATGCAAATTGGCGCTGAAAATCAACAGCGGCTTGCTTACAATCGCCAGCCTGAATTTGAGTATCAAATGCAACTAATTCATCGAGCTGACTACCTAAGCAGCGTTTAATACCAGCAACAAGATTCTTGGCCGACCTCACTTCAGTCAACAGCGCAACAGCCATGGGGACATATTTTGTTGCCCCAGTTTGCAATAGCACCACAATAGCTTGCTCTCGAGTAAACTGTTGGCTCACATAGTTGCAAACAAAATTCATTCTCTGTGGGTCTAGCAATAATAGGTACACAGACATTAACGGTGAATTAATCATCGCAGCCTTTTCAAATGCGTTTACTGTTTCTTGCATTTCAGGCATGTCTGGGAGCTGTTTTACAGCACGTTTTATTGCTTTATAAATAATCGCCTGTGTATCTGAATTACCGTACACATTTGCCCAATTCAAAAAGTCGCTATTGGCTGGCCCACTTATTGTTAAGCTTTTCTCCAAAAGCTTATGTTTTAAAAGCGTAAACTCATGTCGGTTTAATAACCCCAAAAACCTCTGCTTTTGAGAGTTCGACATTAATAGCAGCACAACCAAGCACGCTTCTGCAATGTCATCTAATGACGTTTCTTGCTGTTTTAACGTCTCAATTTCTTCAATAATGCGTTGCACCATTTCAAACTGTACATTGCTAGCACCCTGATATGCTTGTACTTTTAAAGCTAACTGCTGACGAACTTGGTCAATAAACCCAATGCTATAAAAAGCACTTTGCTGCATCACATTTAAATTTGAAAGAGCTGCTTTATGCTCATTTAAAATGAGTGATAACACCTTATCCACCAATTAAAACTGTTGGGTTACCTAAAACTATTTTACCGCCATGAGAAGTACTGTCTCCCATTCTAGCCGCAGGTTTCCCATTTATTTTAACTGTGCCAGAACCGCTATTAATGCTATCTGGTGGGCCAACACATACAAGCATGTCGCCTTTTCTTGCGGCAGGCATATTGCCTATTAATACATTGGCAGAACCAGCCACAATGGGTCCACCTACGTGAGGTACCTGTGCCGTGACTTTTGGACAAACATGCATATGCCCTAACGTTGAAGCGGGTTTTCCCATAATGCCTTCCTTGTTTTAGGCTATTCGTTTAAAGGAATAACTTGTAACTTATTTGTGCACACGAGTTTTGCTAACTCCTGCGCTATTTCGTCGTACGAAAGATCATTTATTATTGAACTTGTTTGTGTAGCGTATTGATAAATATGCGACAACACATTGCTACTATTGAGTACAGGGTGAAGGTTTATAAAAAATTGCTCAGCAAAATAACCATCAAGGCTCTTAAAATAATCTATTGGCAAGTTCAAAAACGGATCATCAGGGCGATTTACACAAAGACACACCAAATGAGGAAGCCCATAACGGCAATAAACGGTAAAGCCATTACTTGCTGCGCCATGCACGACACCTGGTTGAAACGTATTATGTAATTCCATGCTAGTTCAACTTGATCATGCCAGCAGAAAGGGTAATTGCACTCCCATCAACCTTTACGTTACTGCCTTTAATATTGATATTTGTGCCTTCGATAGAAATATTCCCGCTACTACTCATAGTAATTTTTGCCGATCCGGTCTTAATAACGATTTCTTTCCCCGCTTCGATATTGAGTGATTTACCCACTTTCAGCGTGTCATTTTCACCAATATCGACGGTGCGATTCACTTTTACTTTGGCATCATCGTTGTTGCCCACTTCAAGAAAACGATCATTATCAATTTTTTCTTTTTGATCATTTTTTACATACAGCTGCTTATCTTTTTCTGCTTGCATGTAAACAAGTTCATTGCCTTTTTTATCTTCAAAACGCAGTTCATTAAAATTATCTGCACCACCCTCTTTTGTTGAGCGTGTCTTGATACCGCTTTGTGTTTTATCTGCAGGTAATGCATAAGGAGGCATTAAGTCAGCGTTGTATACTGCACCACTAATAATTGGCTGATCAGGGTCACCATTAATAAAGTCGACTAACACTTCTTGCCCTACACGAGGAAAGAAAAATGCGCCCCACTTTTTACCGGCCCAGTTTTGTGCAACCCTGATCCAGCATGAACTTTGCGAGTCTTTTTTACCTTCTCGGTCCCAATCGAACTGCACTTTCACACGTCCGTATTGATCAACCATAATTTCATCTGCGCTGTCGCCCGTCACTATGGCTGTTTGCACACCATGAATAACAGGCTTGCGCATGCTGTGCGCTGCACGATATGGCACATCTTTTGGTACACATTCAAAGTGATTGGTAAATACTTCTTGCGCGCCAGATTGCTGAGCACCCGATTGATTTGGCACCGTAATAGACGTTAGTAAAGATGTGATAGCAAATGTTTTACCTTCTAGGCGCGGGTCTTCATGTTTTTTAAAGCTAAATAATTTACCCACCGAGAATGAACGGCAATCACTTCTACCGCTACTTAACTTCATATTACGCTGTAATGATTCAAGTTGAACGGCTGCCAAACCTGCAGCTCTTGGATGGGTTTCGGCTTCAGCGGTATATTCAAAAATTTCAGCAACTGACTGGGTCGGTAAATTTGCTTTTTTGTGATCGCCATCTGGGTATCTTGGTGGTTGTTTAAAATCATAGCCAATACGCTTGTAGCTGCCAGGCGCTATGCTTAAACCACCTTGCCATTTATTAATGTGGGACTCACTGAGGTGACCAGAAGTAAACTCAACTTTTGCTTCTGCGCACTCTTCGTAAGCTGTTATATCATCAGCGAGTACAAGCGTATGGGCACTGTTACTATGCTCGAAAAAATAAAAAATACCTTCTTGCTGAAATAAGCGTTGAATAAAGTCAAAATCTGACTCTTGGTACTGAACACAATACTCGTACTTGGGATACGTTTTAGTTGTATTATCTTTAAAAGCGACACTGTGTTGACCAAACAAATCGGCAAAAATATCTTTTATTGTTTTCTTTTGGAAGATCCGACTGTTTTTGCGGTTTCGCATTGATGCTGCGAAAGGAACAATAGTGGCGTGGTAATCTATATAATTTTTTTGCTCATCAATATCAGCAGTGCGGCTACCATTAGAGACTAATTGGCTAACTATGCCATGAAAATAACGCTCACCAGCGCTATCGGCATTCTTTACTTTAATAGAAACAGGTTTTCCCACCAGATCTTCATGCGCTATTTGTGTGCCTATAGTGAACATATTCACTGACATCACAAACAAATCAGACATAGACTCTTGCACCACCAGCCGAGTTAAGTAAAGCGTATCTTTACCTGCTGGGGTGTTAATCTGAATTACATTGTTATCTTGTGTTGCTTTTTGCATTCCATGCTTCCTATTCCTAAAGATCAAAAAAGCTCTGAGCAAAACTCAGAGCTATTAGGTACTGCAAAAAATTACATTTGCTGACCTTTAACACCGCTGTAACCATAAACAAGTGGTGCAGTGATGTTATTTTTGTCGTCAGTAGGAGTAACAGTCATCATCATTTCTGTGTAGCTGATAGTGATTGTTTCAACTGGACGGTCATTTTGAACAGATACCGAGTAGCTAGAAATCATTGCATCTGTAAGTTCGATTTTCATGATTTCTTCAACTTTATCACCTTGCTTAGTGATGTGGAAAACAGCCGGTAGGCCTTTACCAATTGTCGCTTCTTTGAAAAGGTCTGGAGACGCTTTATCTTGAAGTTTAGTGATAGTTACATCACCTAAGCGAGTTGAGCTAGATTCACGGTCCATTGCTGTACCAGTGTGTGCTGAAATTTCACGACTAACGTTCCAATCTAATGATAAAACTGTGATTAAATCTTTAAAAGACTCAGCAGTAGTTTCGCCTTTAATTGAACCGTATTTTAAATATGTATTTGATTGCATTTGATAATGCTCCTTTTAATTTATAAATAATATCCATTACATTGGATCATTTACTTTTGGTTTCCCAAAATTCCTTTGAAATCATTATCTCTAACTGCGCAACGAAAAGGTCTTCAATATCCTTTCCCTAGACGAAGACAATGTCTCAATGTTCCATCAACTAATGAAGACGGACAAATTATAATCCGACTCCAAAAAAGAAACAAGAAACTAATTTAAATATATTAATTTATATTAACAACAAATAAATCATCATTTAAATCTAATGATATACTATTGATTTTACTACCACTAATAAGACTATCAAGTAAAGATTCAGATAATAATGGCAAGACATTATTTTGCAATAATGCGTGAATATTTCTTGCACCCGAACCAGAGTCATTACAATTGTTAACTATATAATCTACAACAAGATCTGAATATAAAAAATAAGATTTGTAATTTTTGTTAACTCTATTTTTTATTTTACTTAATTGCAGTTTTGTAATTTCTGCAAGAGTTTCTTTATTTAGTGGCAAATATGGTATGACATTGATGCGGCCGAGGAATGCAGCTTTAAATACTTCAAGTAAATCACTTTGAATAGCCTTTTGCAGACCCTGAACGCTTGGCGCTGTTTCTTCGTCTTCAAATAAGCTCATTGTTGTTTCAGTACCCACATTCGAGGTCATAATGATAATCGTGTTTTTGAAGTCGATATCTCTACCTTCTCCATCTTTAATTGTGCCTTTGTCAAACACTTGGTAAAAGATGTCATGTACACCTGGGTGCGCTTTTTCAATTTCATCTAGCAAAATAACACTGTATGGCTTACGTCTGATCGCCTCTGTTAATACGCCACCCTCGCCGTAGCCTACATAACCAGGAGGTGATCCAAGTAGTAACGATACTTTATGCTCTTCTTTGTATTCTGACATGTTGATGATTGTGATGTTTTCTTCACTGCCATACACTTCATTCGCTAATGCAAGTGCCGTCTCTGTTTTACCAACACCACTTGGACCCGCTAGCATAAAAATTCCATTCGGGCGGCTTTCGTCAGCTAATTGCGCTTTAGATGTCTGTACAACTTTTGCAATTAACTCCAACGCATGATCTTGGCCAACAACACGCTCTTTCATTGTGCTTGCTAAATTAAGAACACTCTTCACATCATCTTCATGCATCTTGCCAACAGGGATACCAGTCCAGTCAGAAATAACTTGCGCAATTAACTCATCATCAACCTGCCAATGCACCATGTTCGAATCATATTTGGCTAAGCTTTCTTTGCATTGTTGAAGCTTTTCAATTTCTGCACTTGGCTGTTCTGTTTCATCATTCAAGCCAGTGATGACTTCCTTTACATCTTTAATAAGTGACATTTCATTTTCGAATTGCGACTTCAATGGTGCAAGCTGCTCAGTAATTTGCTGACACTTATTTGTTAAACTCTCAAGCACCTCACTGTGATTTAATCCTGTGCGTTGTTCACGAGTTAACATATTAATTTGCGACTCTATTTCTGAGCGTTCATTTTCAAGCGTTTCGATTGAATTAGGTGTTGATGCTTGGCTCATTGCAACCCGAGCGCAGGCTGTATCAAGTAAACCAACAGCTTTATCAGGAAGTTGTCTGCCTGTAATGTAGCGGTGTGATAAATGCACTGCGCTTTCTAGCGCTTGCTCGGAAATGAACACATTATGGTGTTTTTCCATAACAGGCACTAAACCACGTAACATCGCAATTGCTTTTTCTGGTGTAGGCTCTTCCACTTTAACGACTTGGAATCGGCGAGCCAATGCTGCGTCTTTTTCAAAGAACTTTTTATATTCAGCCCATGTTGTGGCTGCAATTGTTCTGAGTTCGCCGCGAGCTAGCGCCGGTTTTAAAAGATTTGCAGCATCATTTTGACCAGCTTGGCCACCACTACCGATCATTGTGTGCGCTTCATCGATAAATAAAATAACAGGATTTGGGGTGTTTTTAATTTCCGATATTAAAGACTTTAGCCTATTTTCGAATTCACCTTTCATACCCGCGCCGGCCTGTAATAAAGCGAGATCTAGGGTGTGAATTTTTACATTTTTTAAAACATCTGGAACACTGCCTTGAGCAATTCTTAGCGCTAACCCTTCAACAACTGCGGTCTTACCTACCCCAGCTTCACCAGTTAGAATGGGGTTATTTTGTCTACGTCGAGTAAGAATATCGACCATTTGTCTAATTTCAAAATCACGCCCCAAAATTGGATCTATTTTTCCTGCTTTTGCCTGAGCTGTTAGATCAACTGTAAATTGATCTAAACTCGGCGTTTTAGAACTTGTAGATACCGATTTTTCAGCCTGACTATTTGCCACAGGGCTTTGTTCTTGTGACTTTGCGACCATTTCAGGCCAAGCATGCAATAATTGCCCTGCTTCTATCTTATTAAACTCTTTACTACAACGACTCACTAAACTTGCTAAAGTGTCATCTTTTACCAGCGTGTAAATTAAGTAAGCACTACGAATTTGTGTATCTGTAAAATCAATGCTCGTACTAAGCCACGTTTGCTTGAGCAAACTGGTCACATGCATCGATAAACTCGGTGATGAGTTACAACCCGTTTTGTGCATTTCTAAAGACTTATTCAAATCATTTTTTAACGAGTCTCTATCAATATCGTAAGCGCTCAAAATAATTCGAAAATCATCAAGTTGTTGCTCAAGCATCGCTAGTAACCAATGCTCTAATTCAACAGTGAAGTGACTTCGGCTATTACAAATTGCAACAGCCTGTTCAAGACTCTTTTTGCACTCTGGGCTTAGTTTTTCTACGAGTGTATTTAGCGTCATTGTAGACATAATATTTCCTTGTATTTATTTATCCTTTGAACGAAAGTTCAGAGACTTTGCCATTTTGAGCAGCGTTTTCGGGTAACAGAAAACTATTACAGCCTAATTGACATCGTTCTTTTAATAGTTGCTTTGCACCAAGCTTATAAAAGTTTGCTTTTACTATCAGTGCATGCTGAATTTGATTACCAACAAAATCACCCACAATTTGATGGGCTAAATTCCAGAGTTCTTGCTGTGGTAGCAGACGGGCTGTTTGGTGCTCATTTTTGGGCTCGATAATAACTTCGATCTTTGTTGATATATCCCAAACTTGCTTGCCTGCAATCGCATCAATACCAAGCCTTGCATGTTGACCTGCAAAGCCCCCACTATTAATGCGCGTTTGCTCAGATTGCTTTAACGGCTGCCATTGGCCTACAAATTGGTTTATGCTGACATCACAGTCTAAATAGAAAGTTAAAATATTTCGCAGATCAGCAATATTTCGTGTTTTTCGACTGAAAAGACCACTGAAATAAAGCTGATGAGGGGCATTGCCCCCACTCAAAAGTGCCAAAATTTTTGTGTGGTTATCTTGATGGCTATTAGCAAAATTAAGTGCGGGTTTATACTTTTTCCAAGCTCGGTAGTACAACGAAATCAAACGATGATTAAACATATCGTAGAAATCTCTCATTGTACTGTCTTTATAACGCAATCGCTGCATCACCAGTTCACTATAAAAATGTGGCAAAGCACCAGAGCAACCGGTCATCCCCATAAATGATATTTCCATATCAAACTGAGTGATCCCTGCAACGTTTTTAGCAGGTTTTAATTTAGTTATCGCATTACCCGCAAAGCCAAATTTTTGTGTTGAACTAAACTTGATCAGCTCTAGTTTTGGCTGACAATCATAACCAACTTTTCGGTATTGCTGGGCCGCACTCGACAACTGAGACTCGATCACAAACACGGCTTTGTAAAAATCTATTTCTGTCGCATTCTCGAGCAATTGTGCAATCATAGTAGCACTCCGGAACCTACTCTAGCTGGCCACTGATGATAAACTCGATCTTGTTCTTTTAACTTGAGACTTAAGCGTGTAAAGCTATTAATTGATGCAAATTGCGAGAAAAAACAATCAAGAACTGAAGCAAAAAAGAACACCCCACTACCAGCGTAATCATCATTTGCAAACGTAATTTCAATGTCAGTTCCTGCTGCAAAAGCAACTCGACCGTTTTGCACGACACGTGCAGTTGCAGGTTCAATTTTGACGCTATAGATGTTATCAATCATCCCTTTTGATTGGGGTGTTGCTTTAAAATCATATAGCCTCAATGTTTCTTTTAATTTCTCTGCACTTTGCTCACCACTAAATGAATCAAGAGTCAGGTGATTGATCAATTGCCAGCGAGTATTACTGCCAAGCACAGGTCTTACCGCATGAGTTGGTGCAACTAAACACCTAATTTTTTTTATTACATCGCCACGCTTTGGCAATGTAAAACCAAGTTCATCATCACCAAATGGTAAACTAGCTGGTAGATTACGATTACTGCATTGAGCCCGCGCTGTTACCACCGTATTTCCCTCACTGAGAGTTTGCGCACTATTTTCGAAGCCACCATTTACTAATGATAAATAGGTTTCGGTTCCCGCCTCAGCATAGCCACCAGCCCAAAGTGCAGTTTCTCGTCGAGTATGCCAATAGAGATCTTTATGCTCTTGATATTTAGGGTGTGTTTGCGCATAAAAAGGCGTCACTATCTGTTTATTCCCCTTATGGTCAAATGCAACCACCTCTTCAAGGCTAATAACTTCAGATATTTCAGAGTCGATATAACGTGGTGCGAGTTTATACTCATATTCGCTTAGCTCTGGGCGGATCGGTTCAAGTTCTTGTTCATATAAATTTATGATTGGCGTGCAACCCAGCAAGAACATGTCTTTATCTACTTGCTTCTCCAACTCGCTAGACTCAACATCTAAATAAAAATAAAGTGTTGTTGCACTAGCATTGCGAGGAAGTACCGAGCGGATATTTTGTAACTCAAAGAACTTAAACTTTTCAGGGAAAATAAAGTTTTCGACTAATAGCCTATATGCTGATGATGAGCGCATTGAGTAAGGAACAACAGCTTCATGCTCCTCAAATCCAACTGATTTTAAATGAGTTTTCGAGAGGTAATGCACTCCCTCATCACCATTGTCTACTGCTATTCCGATGCAATGTTTAAACAAGAGTTCATATACTTTGAGCGCATAATGCCATTGTCCATGAATATAAACTTTTAGATCATTTAGCTCTGTTTCATGCAATGAAACGCCATCATACTCACCTGTCAGTTGTAACTTAAATATCGCTTTAGCAGGTTCATTAAACTTTGGTTTAGGCGCAATAAAAGGACTGTTATCAAACTGGGCAGCTGTTATCTCTACGGGCCACAAATTGGTATCAAAACAGCTTTGAAATTTACACTGTTTCATTCCTTCTACATTGGTTTCAAGCTCACTCCCGCGAGGAATAATGACCCCTGTCGTTGATAGGTTTTCTGATTCTAGCTTTACAATTGATAATGAAGGGATAGGCGCTTGGTAGTCTGGATAGAGTTGACCTAAAAGGGCATCCGTTAACTCAGGAAAGCTATCATCAA
Organism: Pseudoalteromonas shioyasakiensis; assembly: GCF_019134595.1. Lineage (NCBI taxonomy): Bacteria > Pseudomonadati > Pseudomonadota > Gammaproteobacteria > Alteromonadales > Pseudoalteromonadaceae > Pseudoalteromonas > Pseudoalteromonas shioyasakiensis. The sequence continues at coordinate 160,624 of NZ_CP077771.1, forward strand.
GTTTTTGCCTAATGTTGGCAGTTAAAAATGCAAATGATTCGACTAACCTTGAAACATGGGGATCTTCTATTACTTCGTCTGTAAGTTTTAACCTGCCTGCTACTTTTGGGTATTTTTCTGCAAAGTCTTTCCCAAGGTGGCGCACATACGCTAATTCACGATTGTAATATTTTAATAATTCATCATTCATAGTGAAGACTCATAGATTTTCATACCTAAACTAACTGGCTCAACTTCAGAGTTAAAACTAATGTATTCTGGCTCTGGATCGGCATACAACAAGGCATTAATTCTTAGGTTTAATACTCGGTTAAGGGGTAGTTCTTCATCAACTAATACTTCAACTTCAATAAACCTAGGCTCAAATCGTAAAATCGCATCTCTAACTTTTTCACACAATGCTGCTCGCCCTTCATGCGAACTTACAACCATGCTCGAAAAATCAGGCAATCCATATGATAAACAGGATGTTGCAAGCTCACTGTATTGACTTGGCCATGTATGCCACTGGATCCGAGCATTTAGCAACGCCTCGATATCTCGTCTTACGTAACTTTTTAAAAGTGATAAGCTGATACCATCCGTTCGCTGTGGCGAATCCTGTACTTCTGGCTCATCATCTATCAAACGATCTAAAATCGATGCTTTGAGCGGCTGTTTGCTTGCAATCATGAAAATTTCACACTCAATTGGTGAAAGAGCCAAGTTCAGACAATAAGACTGCTTCATCATTTATAAACAGCATTTTCATTCCGCGTCCTAAGTACATTTCTTCACTTAATTCTTGCCATTCAGTCACTTGGCCTAGTTTTTCTATTTCACTCTTTGAGTGTGGATAAACAACTGGGATATGAGCTGTACCGACAGGTCCATCTTTGATAGTGACCTCAACACGAAGCCAAATTTGCTCAACGATTGACTCTATTGGTTGAACTTCAAATTTTTCAATTTCATCAAAGCGCGCTAAATAAAACTCACCGTTGGTCCCCAAAATTTCCAAAAATGGGTTTAGTGAATCATCGATATCTCTGATTGCAGTAAGTTGCTCATTTGCTGAATTGGTTCTGAAAGACTCAACTTTGGCTGCTTTTTCAGTTGTCTCTTTTAAATCTTCTTCACGTAAAGCAATATGCATCTGTAGAAATATCTCATCGAGTTCATCTGCTTCATGAAATAGCTTAGGAGCCGCTTTACCTTCATAAAAATCTTGTCGTGCTTGCTCGGCCCTGATTAAGTGTCTTAAATTAACAGCACCTACCGCAAGTTCTGGTGATTTAGTCACCATAAAATCTAATTGTTTATCCGCTTTTTCAAGTTCACCATTAACACACAACAATTCCGTATAAGCGCTGCGAATATCAAAATTAAGAGGATCATCTTTTAGTTTTTGTGCGCAGTACTCTAATGCATCAGCTAATTTTCCATTGCGAATACACTCATGGATCTTTTTCATTTTTATTCCTTTATTTGATGATGAGGACTTAGTTCAGTCACTAATTTGATACTTGATACCATTTGATCAAGCTGAAAATGAGGTTGTAGTTGTAAGACAGAAAAGTAGTGGCCTGGCTTCGATTTATTTTCAGTCACTTTCACTTTCGCATTTGCCAAAGGATACTTACTTCTTATTTGCTCTGAGGCAGAATCCGATGCTGTTGTGTAGTTATTAACCCATGCTTGCAAGCCTTGTTCACAAGCTTGAGCTGTACTGTAAGAACCAACCCGATCACGTGCTAGGAGTTTTAAATAGTGAGCAAAACGTGACACACATAAAATATATTGCAGCATAGACGATAAGCGGGCATTTACTGTCGATGCTTCATTATCGTAGTGCTTGGCTTGCTGAGCCGAAGCATTACTATAAAAAACCAGATGCTCAGTATTAGTCACGGATGATGCTGGTATAAACCCAAGTTCAGAAAATTGCTTTTCTAATTTACTGGTCACAATCAAATCTATTGGTGGCTTGGCTTCTTTTCTGTATACATCAGTTGAAAAGTAATTTTTCGTCAACCCGGTAACGATACCTTTAGATATTTTACCTGGTTCAATGCCTCTTATTTGACCAAACCAACCACTTTCAGCATAAGCACGCACTAAAGTCGACACAAATTGGTACGCGGCGTTTCCCCATAACATGTCTGTTTCTGGTGTTGTTATTTTTTCTGTATATAAAAAGTCTAAGTGACGGGTACCGTCGTTTTTATAGGGAGCTCTGACTAAAACATGCGGCAATACAAGACCAACAAAACGCGCATCTTCCATGGCTCTAAAGCTACGCCACTTTGTATATTCGACCTGTTCAAATTGATTATATAAATCGAATTGGTAACCTAGATCAGTAAAGCTGTTTGTACCAAATAAGCTTGCTGACACAGCAGTAATAAATGGCGAAAAGGAGGCTGCGGCTACTTTCGAAATTTCTTTTAAGGTGTCTATATCGTTGTAAATTGTACCCGGTGCATTCCCGTTGGTAATTTCGTAATCACCAATCAATACACCAAAGGGCTCTCCGCCAGGGCGGTCGAACTCATTTTGATAAATTAATTGAAAGAAGCTACTTTGATCAAAATCGATTGCCTTATTAACATCTCTCGATAATGTATTCCAATCACAATCTAACAGGCGTAACTTTACTTTTTTTTCTTTATCGCTAAGTTCTGTTTGTAAAGTTAACCACCATAAATTGCGCCAGCTGGCTTCTAATTGTTGAAATGTTGAGTGATGTAAAATCTGATCTAATTGCTCAGATATAAGCGAGTCTATTTTAACAATGGTCAGTTGCAAATATGAAATGATTGACTCTTTATCCCACTGCAATGGTGAATCAGAAGAGCCTTCAAGCCATAATAACAGAGCTTTAAATGTCTCTTTTTCATTTAGAAAGCGTTCCAATAAAGCGCTATTTTCGAAGATATTTGACGCTGTATTATGAGAAAATACAGCGTCAGCTCCTATGAATGAAAACTCTTCACAATTCATTTTGCATCATCCTTAATGCAGAAAGGGTTAACCAATCTCAGGGATTTTGGCAACCAATCTAAGTGATGACGTTAACTCTTCCATTTGTAACCATGGTCTTAACCACGCAACAGCATTATAGGCACCAGGTTGACCAGGAATTTCTTTAACTGAAACTTTTGCATCTGCTAAAGGATAACGTGCTCTGATATCTTGACCACCACCCTCTGTTGCATTTACGTAAGATAGAATCCAACGATTTAACCAAGATTCAACGTCTTCTGCTTCCATGAAGCTACCGATTTTATCGCGTGCCATTACTTTTAAATAATGAGCAAAGCGAGAAGTAGCCATGAGGTAAGGCAAGCGAGCTGAAATAGCAGCATTCGCAGTTGCATCAGGCGTTGAGTAAACTTGCGGTTTTTGACAAGATTGTCCACCAAAGAACACAGCGTAATCTGTATTTTTATAATGACACAGTGGTAAGAAACCAAGCTTACTTAACTCTGCTTCACGTCGATCAGTAATACCAATCTCTGTTGGGCATTTAAGATCAGGATCACCATCATCACTCGTGAATATATGGGTAGGTAAACCTTCTACTTTACCGCCGCCCTCTGCGCCACGAATAGCAGTACAAAAACCATATTGAGAGAATGCTTTTGTCATATTCGTCGCCATCGCATAGGCAGCATTACTCCAGCAATAATCACCGTTATCAGTACTTACAGAGCGACCGGCAAGTTCATCAACTTCAAATTCTTCATAGTTGAATTCTTCAACAGGTTTAGATGCTACACCGTAAGGTAAACGAGATAAAAATCTTGGCATTGTGAGGGAAACAAAGCGAGAATCATCGCTGTCTCTAAATGAGCGCCATTTAGTGTATTCAAGAGATTCAAATACTTTTTCAAGATCTCTTGGTTTAGTGAGTTCTTCCCAACTATCAAAACCAAAGAGTGAAGGTGATGATGCCGAAATGAACGGACAGAAACCAGCAGCAGCAACGTTTGACATTAAACCAAGAGTTTCAACGTCTTCAGGGTGATTAGTAAACTCAAAATCACCAACAATAGTACCGTAAGGTTCACCACCTGGTGTACCAAACTCTGACTCGTAGATTTTTTTAAATGTTTGGCTTTGATCAAACTCAACCGCTTTACTTAAATCTTTATGAAGCTCTTTCTTCTTCATATTAAGCACACGAATTTTTAAAGTTGAACCAGTATCTGAATTCATTACCAAGTGATTCAAACCACGCCATGAACCTTCTAATTTTTGAAAGTCTTCATGGTGCATAATGACGCTGAGTTGTTTCGATATTTTTTGGTCGATCAACTGAATCGCTTCATTGAAAGTCACTGTCATGTTTTTATTCCACTGAACAGTGCCCTTTAAAGCTTCTTCAGTTAAAGTGCGTAACAGCTCTTCTGCTCGGCTTGCGTCTGTTTGTTTAGTTGCGCCAATCGCTTGAGTTAATAACGACGTTGACTCTGTCGTTGTTGCTGTGTCTAATTCTTGTGCTAGTGTTTCGGTGCTCATTTTTCAGACTCCTCTAACTTTAGCTCTTTGGCAATTGAATCAAGACTCGCCGTGTTGCTTAACACTTCTTCTAAGACATTTTCTAGCTCTTCTGAGCGGTCAATCTTAGTCATTAGGTCTCGAAGTTTATTACGTGTTTCCATTAGGTTACGTAATGGTTCAACTTGATTTACGACAGCTGCAGGCTCAAAGTCATCGATACTTTTAAAGTTGAGGTCAACACTAAATTGTGTGCCGTCATCTGTTAAAGTATTATCAACATCTAACTTTAGAGAAGGGCTCATTTTCTTTAAAACATCATTAAAGTTTTCTCTATCGATTTGAATAAAACGACGGTCTTTTAAAGGTTTTAATACTTCTTGATTATGACCTGAAAAATCGCCCATTACCCCAACCACAAAAGGCAGCTCTTTTTTTACAATTGCACCTTCAGTTTCAACGTCATAGGTAATATGTACTCTCGGTTTACGTACACGTTTTAATTTGTCATGGATACTCATTCAAAACTCCTTTTACTCGGTTTCTGTTTCGCTAACTTTGATGCCAGACAGCTTAAAGTATCCGGTCCTAGCATCACTATCGGTTATTAATTCATTTAATAATTCTGGTAGCGATAATTCGCTCCATCGAATAACTTGCTCAATGGTATAAGACATAGGTGAATGTGGCTCTGTCTTTCTAAAAAACTGTGCAATTTCTTGCAACTTGTTTATCGCATTTTCTCGGCTATTGATTTGACTATCATTTCGAGAGGGATTCTCACCTACAGATATTTCGCCTTCAACCTGCTCAATTTCATGCAGTTCTTGTATCGACTTCGCTTCAAGGGACTTAAGTTTGTCTTCACCTAAATGTAAAACTGCATTTAAGCATTCCTCGAGTGCTTGCTTAATATTTGAAGTAGGCTGCGATTGCTCTGTAGCATTATCAAGTGAACTACTCAAAGCACTAAATTCTGCAAGCGCCTCTTCAATGCCATTTTTTATATCGAGGAAAAACTCTGCTGGCGTTTCTTGGGCACTTTTCTCTATCAACTCAAAATCAATAGCCCCTTGCGCTATTTTCTTCTCTCTTTTCTCTTCATTGAGTCGAGATATATCGTAAGCTTGCTGATATTCCCAATAAGTAAATGGTTCGTAGTTTTGGCTATCGGTTAATGCAATACTTTTGATAGGGATGATCAAAGCCCCATCCCCCGCTACACCATTTAATCCAACAAGGGCAGAGACTTTGTCAGATATCTCATCACCTTCATCAAGTGATGGGTAGAGCGCCTCAAAGTGATGACTTATTAGTTCATGTGCAACGCGAAAGCCAAATGCCAAGCCCTTAAAGCCATGTACACGGCATAACGCCTCTATAAACCAAGCTAAATATTCAATGTCTTTACTTTCTGATTTTAATGCGGCACTACATTGATCCAACAAGGGCTGCCAATCACGCGCAAGAGAAGCGATGCCTTCGTCATCGACGAGTGCAAGTCGTTCAGCTGCACGTAACTGATTGCGCATATCTTTTAAGGAATAATACGTTGAGGTAGGAGACACATCAGATCTGGGCTCAATGCCCGCGAATGCACCTTCACTAATAGGAGCTATATATTCATCAAATATAAACATTCCATTGCCTTAAAAATTCCTTTTACACCTAAAATAGAGACGACGTAAAATAATACATCCCTTATTTATAATTTCAAGCTACAAAACCATTAATTAAAATTAAATTACAAAAAATAAAACAATAAAACAAACCACCATCCACATTTATTAAATAATAAGCTATTTACCCAATAACAAGGGCACAGTTAAATCATTATTAATTAATGTTTTACTATTATAATTTTCCAACTTTTCATTTTTCACCAAAATAAAAGTAACATTATCTCTTGCACCACGCACAAGAGTGGAATGAATTAAAGCCATACCTGAGTCAATGATATTTTTAGGTTCCAAAGCAATACTAATTTCCGAGTCATTTAATTCGCCGGTTAATCCATCAGAACAAAGTAAGAAGATATCATCAGTTAATAAGTCGCCTTCTACAAAGTCGACAGACAACTCATTTTGCACCCCTACCGCACGTGTAATAACATTTGCTAAAGGGTGATTTATTGCTTCTTGCTCTGTGAGTAACCCCTCATCAATTAAATCATTAATTTGGCTGTGGTCTCGAGATAACTGTAACAACCCATTCGCTCTGTAAAGGTATATTCTGCTATCACCTACCCAAATTGCTGAATACTTATTATCTTTAAAAAACAGTACTGTAACTGTTGTACCGGCCGTCTTGTTAGCCAAAAAGTCACTGCTATATTGGAGCAATTTTGTGTTGGCACTTTTTATCGCCTTGATCAACACCTCGGTCGAAATTGATGACGCAGGCAATTCTTCGACTTCAGCCTTAATAACGTCTACCACTAGCTGGCTTGCAAAATCGCCTGCTTCATGGCCTCCCATACCGTCCGCAACAACCCAAATGTTATACTTATTAAGCTCTATATAAGCATCTTCGTTTAGCTCTCGAACGACTCCGCGATGAGACACGGCATAACTAATAAAATTTTTATTCACACTCACTTACCTGGGTATAATTCCATTCCCAATGCTGCCAACGTCCATCTAGCATTGCAGCCACCTGATTTACAGGTGGTAGGCCTGCTGTCACAAATACAACAGGTTTAATATTGATAGAGCCGTGAGTCCACCATACGCTGTACTCTCCATATTTATTGAGTAATAGCGAATGCAATACATCATTTAGTGTCTCAGCACCCAATTCATCTCCTTGAAACTCAAATACAGCAGCAGATTTATTTTCATCTGGAGAAAGACTTTTACTGAACTTTTTAACTGGTGAATGACTCGTTTTAAGCGTATTCAACACCTTTTTCTGCCAAACACTCAAGTCAACACTGTCATCAAGTACAGATAACACTGCATCTTCATAATCAAGCGAAAGCTGGTTCGAGTTTAACGTAGCGATAGGTGTGCTATCGCGCTCAACAAGAACTGTAAAGGGATAATGACGACCTACAGCATCGACACTTGGCAAAAGTGTTCCCGCTTTTGCACTTTCTGTAATTAAGTTTTCAGATAATGCAAAGTGCCATACAGGACTTGTTAAATAACGCTCTTGCCACTGAGCACCCAGCTGTTCTTTACTTACTGCTATTGCAGCCTGTAACCAATGCTCCCAATTTTCTGAAAACTGTTGGCAGATCCCTTCTTGCACAAAGTCACCCAAAAATGGAACCTTGCCCAAATAGCCAATACCTATAGCCTTGTCGGACATGAAAAACTCTCTATACTTGCGTTCCAAAATGGATGTCTAATTGAGTTTGGTAATAATTCAACGGATGCATTATTACCTTGCAGTGAAAAATGCAGCTCTAAGTCACTCTGAGTTTCTGCCCGTTGAGCCTTTAAATCATCTAACATTCGATAGAAAGACCATTCGCCACTGTAGCTAGTATTGATAGTCCTGCCACCATAAGGTGGTGTAAACACAATTCTGGTTTTACTTTGGGCAACGTCTCCTGGCCAAACAATACTTTTTACTTTCGGTGGACCATGACGGTAAACCATTGACTGGCCATCAACTTCGATCATGAAGCTAGAAATTGTTTGGTCGAGTTTTATCGGCTTTAAACCAAACTCTATGCGTGGTGTATTACTGTTGCCATCGAAGAATACCTCACGAATTCTGGCTGCTTGCTCAAACATTTTAAGTGCGGATTCGCTTACACCTATGTTCTTTTCAAATCGCCAAGGGCTCTTACTGGTATCGACACTGGGTGCAATATAGGTAGTAAAGAAGTTATCAATTGTGCCCTTAGGACCAAAAAAGTCAGAGAAATCTTTAAGGTTAATTTCTTTATCTGAGTGAGGCACCAACGGGTAACGCCCTACGATTGCTGCATTGTACTCACGTAAAACACTGCTTCTCCAGATTTCGTTTAAGTGCTGATTGGCACTTTTTCTTGTGATGTTTGACGTATCTTGGCTTATATTCAACAACCAATTACTGGCTGGATAAGGCAGCCCTTTACTTTGAAACTCAAGCTCGCTCAGAAACTCTGGTTTATTTTTACCACTTAATTGGTTCTTTACAGAAGACTTAAGTAACCCACCACGGTCAAGTTGGTTTAAGTAAATATTTAGCTCTCTTAAACTTGCTTGAATTGTCTCAAGTTGCTGTGGTTCAATTTCTAAAATATCACTAAATGCTTCTTCTACTTGATAGCCTGGAAGCTTCACCTCAAATTTCGGTGTTTCATTGGGTAAGTAACGCTTAAGTCTATTAGCCTTAGTATGCATAGCGACTTCTGCTGCATTTGCAGCCACTTTGCCGGCAGCCTTTTGATTTTCCGAAATAGGCAACTTAGTCAACTGAACATTTTTTTGAACAGTTGTAATAATATTTTTTATTGGCGCTTCTGGTCCCGCTAAAACATTAGTAACGCGAACACCTTCTGTTGGTGAATTGAACTCATTTAAAGTCAGCTCATCAACAAACGAACGCCAGTAATAGATATAATCTTGAAAATACTTTTGCTCTAATTTCTTTTCGATTTCAGCTTTTGAGATATCGTATGTGTTTGCAGCTTCTTCACCGTAAACCCAACTACTTGCCATCAAGTTACCCAACATCTTGCTTTTCTCGACATTAAAAATGCCATGATAACCATTGTAGGTATATAGACCTGGGATACCTTTCATCGCGACTTCAGGGTTTTGAAAACTAAATTCTCTAGCACTTTCGTAACTTATAATGTCTGTTAATTTTATTGGTGGAATGCTGCTTTCCATAAAATCAGCTTGCAGTCTTTGATAAGCTCTTTCTGCAATTGGCAGTTTTGTTAATTCAGCTCGCGCAAGGCGAACAGCTTGATGATCAATTTCTTGCCCAGAGAAACCATGATCCAGTAATGCTCGCGTATGAGCCATAAGATCACTGCGATTAGTTACGTTTACATCCCCCGGAAGAGCCCTTTCGTAATAGGCACTAAACCAGGCAAGTAAATCATCTTGATTATAATGCTCAGGCTTAAATAACATCAGATAGCTGCGTAATGTCTCGTATAAATAACTCAAATAATCAGCTTGTTGCTCCATCTCAGATGTTAGCGCATTGAGTAAAAATGGCTCTAAGTATGTTTTTAGTGAACGCAAGTAGGCACTTTTTGAAGCCTCTGTTAGCTCTTCTACCTTACTAAAACCATAAGCCTCAAAGTCTTCAGCATTAATTTCGTTAACAGGGAAATTCTTTAGCTTGTTAAAGCGCTGATTCAAAACAAGCAAATTACTTTTATCTACCGTATTTTGGTCTAATACTTGATATTCAGCTAGCGCTTGATTTGTTTCATCTATCAAATCACTATTCCATGAAAAGCTAACAAACCAAGAAATACTTAATGCTATCAGTGTAATGCATGTCACAGCTAAGCATGACAAGCGTAGCCACTTGCTTTGCTTTTCATGATGTTTGTTGGTACTTGCTAAGTTTTGCTCAGGAAAAATAACGCTTTCTAATAAACGCTTTATAAAGAAGCTTCTCGTTTGATTGATATAGTCTTTTTTCGTTGAATTTTGTTCAGTCAGCAAATTAGAAGGTGTTCCTTCTTGCGTTGCACTGGTAAGGTATACACCACGAAATATTGGCAGACTTTCATAGGCATTTGGTGTAAATATTTCTTTTAAAAAAGAGTAGCCTACACTTTGAAGCGCACGAAGTTGCTTTGGAAACTCAAACACTTTTGAACGGTTCGTTAGATCATGTTCATTAATCAAACGTCGATTTAATAACGAGGTTAAATTTGAAATTAACCCATGAAATTCTTTGTTAAACACTTCTATTTGATTGTCAGAATCTGCATCAAGTTCAAAAGTAACCCCCCAAACTTGCTCCGTTTCTTCATCACTAAGCTCACTAAAAAATTCTCTAAAGCCTTCAACTAAGTCGACTTTTGAAAAAATAACATAAACGGGAAAAGTCATGCCTAGCTGCCCTTGAAGCTCCTGCAGGCGTTGTTTTATCGCACGGGCATGCAAGTTACGCTCTGTTTTAGTTTGGTTCATCAGTTCGGATATACCCATACTGATGATCACCCCATTTACAGGTCGTTTGGGGCGGTATTTTCTAAGTAGTCCTAAAAACCCTTGCCATGCTTTGGAGTCATGTAAAGCATGGCTATTTTGTGTAGTGTAACGCCCTGCGGTATCAATAATCACAGCTTTGTTGGTAAACCACCAATCACAATTACGCGTACCACCAACACCGTGAATTAAGTCAGTACCTAGCTTCTCCTTTAAAGGGAAATCAAGACCTGAGTTATTAATGAAGTTTGTTTTACCTGACCCCGGTGGGCCAATCATGATATACCAAGGAAGCTGATAGATATTACGACCATTAAAAAGCTTAGCATCCTTCAATAACTCAATCGCCTCAACCATACGAGTTTTTAAGGTTTTAATCTCTTCTTGGACCTCATCTGCTGAATTAGCATCAACTTCAATCAGCTCTTCAGTCATGCTAGTATTTCGCTTGTTTTGATTTCTAAACTCAACTAGTTTAACAACCGTATATACTAGTAAAATTGCTAAAACAGTGATGGCACGAGCGGCGACACTTTCAAATGGTTTATAATCGGCAATTGCAATCAGTGGACCACCAAACCAAATAAGTAAGAAAAGAGCTAGAAAGCCAACTACAATCATTACCTTACGAGAAGTAGCAGCGTACATAGCGCGCTTGCACTTTTGAATAAAACTCATCACAACTCCATTAAAACAGTAAGTCGATTTCAATTCGGCGGTTTAATGCCTTATCTGAATTCGTATTGCTCACTAAAGGCTCTGCAGAACCTTTTCCTTCTGGCCATAACCTTCCCATTAAGCCTGTATTCTTAGCCATTGAATTTGCTACTTGTGTAGCTCTAGCTAAGGATAAATGCCAATTAGAAGGATACCGATTGGTACTTATTGGACTATCGTCGGTATGACCTGTGATTAAGATTTTGCCTTTTGTCCCTTCAAGGCTAAGTGCTAACTTCTCTAAAATTGGTTGGAAAGATGGCAAAAGTGTTGCTTCACCAGAGTTAAACAAACTTTCGTTATTTATTGTTATTCTGATTCTGTCTGTTTGTTGCTCAACGCTGACTATGCCGCGTTGTATTTCTGTGTGTAATAACTGAGTTAACAAGTCGAGTTGCTTACTTTTATTACCTTCAACTTGTGAAGATGACAAAGGATGAACTAACTTCAAATTTTCAGCCGTTGCGTCAACTTGCTCATTAAGACGCATGTTAAAAAACAAATATACCGCAAGTGCAATTAAAGCAAGAACCGATATCACAACCCAGAGCGGAATTTGGTTTCTGAGTTCTACACCTGCTGCAACACGGCTTTTCCAGCTAGGTGTTAAAAATTGACTATGCGGCCCGTCCAACTGATTGAGGATGTGATAAATTCTATTGCGGTAATCTTCTAGCTTACTTTCACCGCTTGCCGCTACTCGAAACTTCCCCTTAAAACCTAAATTTAAACAGTGGTATTGTAACTCTAGAAAGTTTCGATTCGTTTCTGGGTGTGCTAACGCTTCATCAAGCAAAGTAAAAAAGTATTCACCACCAAACGTTTCTTTATGAAAAGTGGATAATAAGCTCTCTTCAGCCCACTCCAATGAACTCCACTTTGCATTTAATACTGCTTCATCAATTGCAGCGCACAAACAATAACGCGCATTACTGATAATCGTCAGCTCAATTGATTTTGCACGTAGATTCGTTTCAAAGCGCTTTATCGATTCAATAGCACGATGCTTTAGAGCCGCTAAACTGTCAATTTGCGACGACTGATTAATAAAAATGATCAATGATAAGCTATCATTAGCAGCATCGAGTAACTCATTTTTAAAAATTGAAACAGAACTGACATTCGCCTTTTCAGGTGAAGAGTGACTAAAGGAGACAACGGTTTTGTCACTCGTAGCCTTAGATACTTCTGAATTTGACGTGTCTCGGCTCAAACGTCCTGGACGTGGTTTAATTATTGTTTCATCCATTGAAACGCTTCCTTTATTAGCTTCTAATTGCCCAAAGAATTAAGTTTAAATCAGGGTAATTACCCGATAAATGAATAGCGATACCCCCACTGGTTGTTAGTTTGCTCCAGTGTTCACTGTTTTTATTAAGCTCAAAATAATGATATCCAGCATGGTAAGGTACTTGACGAGGCGCTGTAGGTAATCCATTTATTGAGATCCCTGGCAGCTGGTTATTTACTAGGTCTCGAATCGACTCTACGCTACCAATTTTAATTTGCGAAGGTAGCAACTTTCGTAATTCTTCATGGGGAATACTCGCTTTGACAGCTAGTACGAATTGAGCTGAGTCAAGAATCGACTTATCTCTTAATGCACCGAATGAGATACCAAACTTGCTTTGTTCTAACTTAATTTCAGTAGCTGTTTGTTCAATCACTTGGCTTAGTGATTGGTAAAGGAAGTTTACAACTTCTGCAAAAACAAACTGTAAATTTGCATGGTCATATTTTGGAAGTTGCGGCACCCGTTTATTCACAGCACTAAATGTTGCAAGTTCTCCAGCTAACTCAATTAGTCGCGCATAAAGCTCTCTCGGGTGAACACGAGAATGCGTTAGTAGGCTTTGAAAAATAGCATCATACTTATTAAGTGTTTGTAGCATCAAAAAATCAGCCACGGATGTGCTACCTGCATACCCTTGGCAAAGTCTCACCGCGATACTTTCAGCACGTTGCTTTATTAAACCAGAAACTTCTCTGACAAGCGCTGTCAGAGGCTTATTACTGGTAACAAACAAACTAGGAGGAATATACTTAGAATCAAGTTTTATTGCTCCCTCATTGGATACTTCTGTATTTTTGCGAGCGGTAGCAATACATAACCCGATGTATCATCAGACATTAACATCAATCGGCTGTGAAGCTTTGCTACTTGGATTACTTCTTGAGCCTGGGAGCCTAAACTGTCATCACTAACGGATAAGTCTGCAATCCTATAACGCGTCACTAATTCATCTTCATTAGAAGAGATGTTGATTCCACTTCCTTTCAAGGCTGGGATTGCAAGGCATATAATTTCATCATAGGCACTTTTAGCTACCACTAAGGGGTCAGGAAGAAACTCATCACTTGGCATCTGAATTGGGCATAAATCTGGCGAAATAGCTGACAATTTATCAATAGCAAATTGACCGGTTACAAGTAATTCACTATCAATCTCAAGCTCAATGACTCCCCATGAGTCAGGAACAGTACCCTCTACTACCCTTCTAATTACACTAGAAACATGCTTATCTGCTTGTTGAAAGTGCTGGGGCCTTAAGAACATTCCTTCTGTCCATGCGACCCGCGTGTAATCACTCATGTTTATTCCTTAATCTTTCATATATACAGCTAACGACTCAACATTTACGTCAATGTCATCATAGCCAGTTGGGTCAACCTCTATCACAGCTCGCCAACGGGCCTTCTCAATATCTCTGTAAGCGACTACAACACCAACAAAACGAGTGTTTCTGTTTAAGTTCATTTTGTATTCAATGTTTGCAGAAGGTTGTAATTCGAGTTCATCTTTTTTAAGAAGATCAGGTCCAAGTACTGCTTCAGGGTTTTCATATAAGCTAAAAAAATCTTGTGTATCAAAAATGGTGCGAGAGCTCAGTTCAAACACTTTATAAACAACAGGTGAAGGACGACCAGAGATATCTGGGTTCACATCTGAGGCCACTGAAATGTTTAAATCAGTAGATGGGGGCACAAACTTGTTTACCGTTGTACAGGCTGTTAAAAATACCCATAAAGCACCTACAAAAGTAAGCTTGAACTTCAACATTGCATTATTCCTTTTTTGTAATACAACTAATTTCCAACATTGTATGCCTTCAGAAAATCATCAGAAAATGCTAAAACACCTTTAGCTTTAACATCATCTGCAATGTCAGCATACAATTCGTTATATATACGCCAGCTAGAAGCTCCACCATAAGTTGGCAATGAGCTAAGAAAACCACCATTACTGCTTTGCGCTTTTATGCCATGAGGTGATAATTGCTCTAAAAGGCCATTAAGCGCACCAGTTGTTCCGGCTAATAATCCTTGTTCATGAAGCTTTATATCTACAAAACTTTCTTTAACTGCTTCATTCGCTGGCAAAAAACTTGCACTGTTACGAACAAAAAGATTCTGCATAACATCATCAATGGTTGCTGAAAATTTAAGCGGGTTATTCTGTTCAACTTTAAACGTTGTGTGATTCAATTTAAGTTGGTTCTTAATATTTGTCCGTTGGCGAATCAAATCCATCGAGCCTTCAAGGAACAACTTAAAGCACTCGCCCATATGCTGCCATGTATCTTCACTTTGCAGCTCTGCTGAAAGCTTTTCATTTATACTTAAGCCATTTAAAAATGAAGAGATTAACTTCGATGAGTTAGGATTTTGATTATCTTCTATTGGCACACTAACTGAGGCGTTATTTGCAGCCATTGCTCTATTGCCACTATTAAACGACTTACTATCATTAACGGCTGTAGTGCTACTTACAGGCTCTTTTGCCGGCGGTACAGGCATGCTATTTTCTTTTTCTTCTACCGTAGCTGATAGTTGTGCTAGATCATCCCAGTCTTCTGGAATCGGTTGAGTAAGGCTTTGTTGTGAAAAGGTGTCAATATTATCACTCGGCGTTTTCTGAAAAGTTGGCGCGACCATTGCCTCTTCAAGTTCATTTGCACTGCCATAAGTCATTTGCTGTTCAACAAAACCATTAATATCATCGCTTGAGTTTTTTGGCATTTCCGATGGCAAGGAATTGAAAGAATTGATTTGTGGCTCAAAATCTTGAACTTGGTTAGCTTGCTGTAGAGTTGATTCTATTTGAAAATCACCAATAGTGAGAATGTCACCATCATTTAGACGATGTTTATTTTCTTTTCCTAACGGTGAAACTGAAAAGTTTATAAACAATCCATTGGTAGAGTAGTCATACACGTAGAATCCATCGGTCTCTTTGACTATTTTACCATGACGCCCTGATATTACTTTTTCAGGATCAGGTAAATACCAATCGCACTCTTCTGAACGACCAAAAATTAATTCATTTTTTACTACTTTTTTCGCATCTATCTCAGGAGAGAGCCTGTGATAACTGGTAACATTTAGAATCACTTCCATTTGATTGTTAGTCCCATAAATACAAACATTCTATTAGGATAAAATACTTCACCGAATAAAGTCAACGCGGAAAAATACCCAAAAATAAAATTTAAAATAGTTTTAAAAAACAGAATAAAAAGGATAAAACAAATAACCAATTCTGAAACTAAACCTTAAGTACCAGTTCATTAATATAAACTGAATGATTGCTTATTGGTGTATTTTTTGTAAAATATGACACCAGTCAAAAGGATATTGATTTTTATAAAAGGAATTATAATGACTGCTGAAAATGATAAAACACGTATTGCTTCCATAAAAAATAAAAATGCAGTACCGAAAGAAAGTAAGCTTCACTTAATTGGTAAATATCTAGCTAAGCGCTATTTGATTGAAGAATTGATTGGCGAAGGCGGAATGGGTTATATTTATCGAGCACGAGATACATATCTAAATACTAATTCTAATCAAGACGATATCGTCGCTATCAAAGTATTGCACCCAGAGTTAGCAGATTCTGAAGATGCGCTATTGTTGTTGAAAGATGAAACAATAAAAACGCGCTCTCTTTCTCACCCTAACATTGTCAAAGTGTTTTCAGCATCTTCAAGTGACAACTATCATTTCGTTGTAATGGAATGGATTGAAGGTGAAACTCTTGAACAGTTGATCAAAAGAAACAAGCCTAGTGGATTATCTCAAAAAAGAGCTAAACCAATTTTAAATCAACTGATTGATGCCCTTACTTATGCGCACTCAAAAGGAATCGTTCATAGCGACCTAAAGCCTTCAAACATTATTCTTGATTCGCAAGGAAACTTAAAAATTTTGGATTTTGGGATTGCAAAAACCAATCTTCAAGAAGATATATACGCAGCCCCTGCAAACAATGAGCAACCAAACAGCAATGGTTACACCCCTACATATGCAAGCCCCGAACAGTTAAATGGAGACAAATCTTCAGCTAAAGACGATATATTTGCATTTGGTTGTATTGCATTTGAGCTATTAACGAGCAAGCACCCATACAACAGAGTCGCTGCAAATCAAGTAGCAAAAGAAACAAGTGTAAAAAAACCTAGGAACTGTTCACTAAGTGTTTGGCTTAAAATCAAAAAATGCCTCTCACTTGATGCCGCAAAACGCCCTAAATCATTGATCGAAGTTAGGTCTGAACTAAACAACAATAGTACATCTTTATTAATCCATGCCGCTTGCTACACATTACTCCTTGGAGCTGCTGGGTATCAGTTTTTATCTCAAAGCGATAAACAGCAATTGATTGAAGCAAACTATCAAAACTCGCTTGCAAAAGTAGAACAACTTGAAACATGGATGAATTGGCCTAGTGATGACTTACCGCAACGTTTAAATGAGATTCCTCCACAATACAAAGTATTAAAAGAAGGTCTTTTAGCTGTTCATCAAAGTAAAGTCGTGGAAAAATTTACTAAGCAAGTTGATAACTTACCAAAAACAGCCATAAATACAAGGGCCTACGATGATGCTATTGATATTTATGACGAAGCAAAAAAAATCTATCCCGATTCAGAAACATTAAATAACAAGCTCGAAAGTTTACTTACTGAAAGGCAGTCGATCCTATCTGATCTTAGTTATCGTTTAGATGTACTGTTATCGCAATCTAGATATGATGAAAGTGGAGAAAACAATATTCACAGCCTTGTATCTCAATTAAAAATTATCGACGCTAGTTATAGTTATGTACCTAACCAAGAACATATAAATAATTTCAAAATGGCCGTTTTAACGTCTATTGAAAATGAAGATTTCGTCGCGCAAAAAACGTTACTTGATGTCGGTGAATTAGTTTTTTCAAATACTTCAGAACTTGAACCACTCGTTACGGCATTGCAAAAAAAAGAGTCAGCCATGGTTGCATTAGCTGAGTATAAGAGAAAAACAAATGAAGGGATGACTGTCAGTTATCCTGACGATGATGCCAAAATATTTTATCAAGAAAAGTTAGAAAAGTTTAATACTCAACTTGCCGATGTTTCTGACTATAAACAACTTATGGAATTTGATGAATCATTTAGTAAGGAAGCTGAAATTTTCCCCGAATCTTTTGAGCCCATTTTACTAATCAAAGATCAAATAGCGACGACTTATATTTCTATGGCGAGTAGCTTAATGAAACGAAAAATGTACAGAACAGCCGAAAGACTTGTCGAGCGTAGCGAAGAAATTAGAAAGAGCCTAGAAAATAAAATCTAGTTCAGAATGTTAAATAATCAAACGTCAGGGAAGAGTGAATTTGCACAGTTATATTTTTGAACGCCATTCTTTTTCTTTAACGTTTAATAAATAGTGTAATTTAATGGAGTAATTATGAAAAAATTAAGTCTTGCCTGTGCATTAATGATACTTGCTGGCTGTTCATCAACCACTGAAGTTTCGCCAGAACCGGAGCCTATTGTAGAGCCTGTAGCTGAAGTGATAGAAGAAATGCCTGTAACTTCATTAACCGTCGTTACTACACCTAACGATGCCCGTGTTCGTATTATGAATATTAAACCCGTATACGAAGATGGTATCGAACTTGATGATGGTAAATACGATATTGAAGTTACAAAACCTGGCTATTTAACCTATCGCAAGTGGATTGTTGTAGATAAGAAAACAATATTGACTGTAGACCTTGCCAGCATAGAGTCTAATCAAGTGACTCAATAATGTAAAAATTACTTCCCACCAAAGGAAAGCAACTGCTTTCCTTTTTTTATCTACTTTTAAATTAACTGCAAATAATACAGTGACGACAGTACACTGCCATTAACAATAATTGTTAACCAAAGTACGGCAATAAAACTGCGTTTTTTAGATTTGTGTCTTAACCATTGCTGTGCAATTAATGAACCTGGCCAGCCACCGATTAACCCTAAAATATGCAGTGTACGCTCAGGTACTCTTATCACATTCTCGCCATGTTGCATCGCTAAACGTTTATCCCAGCCATATACCAAAAAGCTTATTAAGCTCGCTACGCTGTAAGTGCTTGCAATAAAGAAGGTAATATTAAGTTGCCACGATACCAACCATAGCAGCGCTAAGAACAACAATGAAAATGTAATTAATGTTTTCTTAATCAATGAACTATCACCTATACTCTGCAAAACAAATTAATTTTATCGGGGCGCTATTATGGCATACCTAAAATCACTTTTACTATCAATCTGCCTATGTTCGCTTTCTGTTATGGCAGCAGAGCAACAACTTGATGATAAGCTAAAAGTGTTTGAGCCTTACTTAGGCACGTGGCAGTCAGACTTTAATGTCGCAGCAGGTAAACCTGCGGTGCAAGATGTGAGTACCTGGCAACGCGCGCTAAATGGCACGGCGATTAAAACCATTCACTCTATCAATGAAGGTGAATATGGTGGTGAGTCGATGATTTTTTGGGACAATAAAAAGCAGTCTTTGGTGTTTTATTACTTTACTACGGCAGGGTTTTATACTCAAGGTACTATGAATGTACTTAGCCCTACTCAGTTTGTTGCTTATGAGAATGTAACGGGTAATAAAGAAGGGATCACTAAGGTCAAATCGACAAGCGAGTTTAAAGACAACAGCTTTGTGGTGTCGACCTCTTACCTTAAAAAAGGCCAGTGGACAAAACCCGATACCCGAACTTACACCCGCAGCGAAAAAACAGTTAAATTTAAATAAAAGCTTTGAAAAAGGGTAAGGCGTTTATCACCTTACCCTTTTTTATCAATGCCTAAAGTCAGCCATTAATGCCGGAATACCTGGCAGCATCCCCACTATTGCCATCACAGTTGTTAAGATAACAAACATCACTAATGGAATGATCCAACGGCTCATTGGAGACAGCTCAGAGCTTCGCTCTTTACAACCAATTAAGCCCAGATTGTCGAGCAACATAGTTAATGACCAGCCAAATGCAGGATTCACTAAAGTAGATGAAAACACCACAATAGCAGCCGATTGCGTAGTTTTACCTTCGCGGGTCATTTCCATACCCGCTTCTAGAAGTGGGATAAACACACCAACTATTAGCGCGACGCATAACACAGGTTGCCAAATTGCTAAATCCATTGGGTAGCCCCAAATACTGGCAATGATACAAAATAATGCCGTTAATACCGCACCCGCAGGAATTGGGCGTTTAGCGATAGCTGCTGGCACGATGTAGGTGCCCCATGAAGAGGTAAAGTTAGAGCCGCCTAACAATGAACCAAACGTTTGGCGAATTGAAGCACTAAACATGGTATCGTCAATGTTCATTTGTACTTTTTCAGTGCGTTCTGGGTAACTAATTTTTTGGAATACTTGATGCCCTAAAAAGTCAGGTGACCACATTGCAACCGCAAGCACCGCGAATGGCAATACCACAACAAAGCTCTCTAGGGTTGGTAAACCCAACATCCAACCAGTGTTTTCACCCCACCAATACATTGGGTTCATATTTGGTAAGCCCGGTGCTGTTTTAAACTCAAACGGCGCACCCAGTAAAAATGCGATTAAACCGCCAAGTAAACAGCTTAATGGTACGGCTAACCAACGCTTTTTGTAGTGCTCAAGTAAGGCATACAACACGATAGTCGACAAGATCACAATGAAAGCGATATGGGTCATATCAATGCCTTCAGCCCATGCAAACAGCTTTTTAACCTGCGAAATCGTGCCGATAAAACCAAGGTAGAGCAGTAAACCGCCACACACACCTCGGCTAGTTAAGCCCGCCAGTAAACTCCCGCCTTTACTAAGCGCGAGTAATAGACCAAACGCCCCTATCAGTAAACCAAAGGCCATTGGGTGACCACCCGCTGCAACCACTATCGGGATCAATGGAATAAGCGGCCCATGCGTACCCGCTAAGTTTGCTGTTGGTAAAAAGAAGCCTGAAAATAATAAAATGAAGATCGATACAATTAACAGTTCATAACGCACGTTTTCTAGAATAAAGCCTTCACCTAAGCCTAGTGGCGCTGCAAACGTTGCAGCAATTGCCCCCACCATGACCACCTTGCCTATGGTCCCTGCCATAGCAGGGATAGAGTCTTCTAATTCAAACCGATAATCACGAAATGGTAAGTTAGGTCGCCAGCGCTTAGGCTGCATAATTTGTAATTCGTGTTCAAGGTATTCGTCACGACTCGAAAATTCACTGCTGGGTTTATGAAGTGCTTGATAGCTTTGCTGGTCGGTATGAGTATCCGATCCTTGTTCAGCAGGCGTTATTGACGCTGATTGCTGCCTCGTATTCATGAGTTCTCCTACTGCCTATCTTGAAAAATTGTGTGAGTTTTTATTATGCAGTTAGGGTAAAGCAGACAGATACAAAACACGATTAGGCAAAAGGTCGGGTATGAATTTATAAAAAGGGGCTTTTAATAAGTTGAGAGTGTCAGAAAATAAATTTAACACATTGATATTTATAAACTTAATGATAAAAACGCTTTTAAAGAGTGAGATAAAGGTTATTTTTCAAGCACATTAACTATTAGTCTAATAAATTGTATGAATAGCAAACAACTATAGAAAAACCACTTTTAGATTAATCGAATTTGCCTATTCTCTAACTGCTAATATACTAATTTATTAGTAGTTTGATTAATGCTAACTCGCCAGTCGGTGGCTTTCTTACATAAGCACATAAAGGGATGTATGAACACACAGCTCAAGCCTTGGCAATTTAATATCATTGTTTGCTCTGTTTATCTGCTGTTTGGCTTGTTTACTATGCAAGTGTTAAAAACACTGGCGGTATGGCCACCAGCAGGAGTCGCATTAGCAGGCTTGATGTTATTTGGTCGTAAAGCCTGGTTGGGCGTTGCATCAGGCACCTGTTTAGTTGTGCTTTGTTACTTTTATCTTAGCGACTTAAATCCATTCACGTTTAAACACATAGCAATAAATGCCGCAACAACCACAGGTAATACTCTCGCTGCTTTAACTGCATTTTGGCTAATTAACCGAAAACTTAAACAACACACACTGCTGACAAGCGTCACCAGTTTAGCCAGAGTGTTTATTGTTGCTTGCATTGCGATTGGCGTGATTTCTGCGCTTTTCGGTGTGGGCATATACTCGCTAGTTAGTATCGAGTGGTTTAATGGCTTCTATGTTGGCATATTAAATTGGAGCATTAGCAATGCCTTAGCGGCGATTGTATTCACCCCTGCCCTTTACTTTTTATGGCGAAATTGGCCGCATCCGGTCACGCCTAGTGAGCTTTCTAAACTTTTGTTGCTTACTTTGACCGTGGTTTTGTTGTGTTATTTTATTTTTGGCCCCGCATACACAACCATGACATTACCATTTTTGCAACCTGCATTACTGTTGTTTCCGCTGCTTTATGCTGCCACGCGGTTATCACCAACCGCCACCAGCTGCATGAATATGTTGGTGTTTTTTGCAGCTTGGATCGGAAGTAATCAAGGCTGGGGGTATTTTTATTATCACCATCCTAAAACAGCAGAAGTGACCATGCAGTTTTTCTTTTTATTTACTCTTTCAGCGGTATTACTCATTCAAGCCGTTTTTATTCAACGAAAGAAAGAACAACAAAAACTGACCACCATGCTCGAACAAAAAGTAGAAGAACGAACCTATGAACTAGAACGTGCTAAGCATGAGGCATTAGCCTTGTCAGTGACAGATCATTTAACACAACTTTATAATCGCCGCGGCTTTTTCGAAAAGGTTAATCAACAGTTTGCAAAATATCATGACGCGCAAAATACCTGCTCCTTGTTACTGTTAGATTTAGACCAATTTAAAGCTATAAACGACACATTTGGCCACGCTACTGGCGATGAAGTAATACGAACCACAGCGCATAAACTCATCCAACATAGCAGAGCATCAGGTATTGCGGGGCGCATTGGTGGAGAAGAGTTTGTCTTATTTTTACCTATGGCAAATAACCACACAGCATTTGCTATCGCAGAAAAGATCAGAGCCGATATAGAACAGCAAGACATCATCGCCGACAACAAACACGTTAAATTCACCGTGAGTATTGGCGTAAGCACCTTACAAGCAAGCGATCAGCATATAGAATCGATGTTAAAACGCGCCGATAAAGCGTTGTATCAAGCCAAAAATCGAGGCCGTAATCAAGCGCAGTGTAGTTAGAATGAGTTACGAGAGTATAGTTACAAGGGGAAAGTTGCGATAGTAAAGAACGAGCATGTATGCAGCGATTTCACATCACGTGTTATTACTTATCTCCCTTACCCCAACAATGACGCGGCATAAAGCCGCTGCTACCTTGTAAGCGTCACGCTTGCTTGGCGCGCGAAACAAGTTTCACGCCTACGGCCAAGGTTTTACTTTTGTGTGGTGGTTAATTATTCATGACTAAAGTCATTCCTACGAAAGATAGAGACGAGATGCGAGCATGTAGCAGCGGTTTCACATCGCGTGTTTATCACGTATCTCCATTACCCCAACAATGGCGTGGCATAAAGCCGCTGCTACCTTGTAGGCGTCACGCTTGCTTGGCGCGCAAAACAAGTTTCACGCCTACGGCCAAGGTTCCACTTTTGAGTAGTGATTAATTTTTCATGACTAAAGTCATTCCTACGAGAGATAGAAACGAGATGCGAGCATGTAGCAGAGATTTCACATCGCGTTTTTCTCAAACCTAGCACCTTAAAACTACTTCGTCTTTAACTTATTCAACTCATCATCTTGTTGTGCAACGAGTGCATTGAGGGTTTGGCTACCATCTCCGGCTTGGGTAGATAGCTCAGCTAATTGCGATGCGGCATCTGAAATTAACGTCAGGTTGCGGTTTATTTCTTCTGTGACTGAGCTTTGCTCTTCTGCGGCCGTTGCAATGTGGGTAATTTGCTGCGTGATTTCGTCTACTTTGACGACAACTTCGTGTAATGCATCAAAGGCAACGGAGGTTTCATCTACCGCGGTTTGTGCACGCACAACTCCTTGTTCAATTACTTTAGAAGCGTTACCTACTTCTAGCTGTAAGCTGTCGATTAGACCGCTGATGTCATCGGTTGATGAACGTGTTTTTGAAGCAAGTGCCCTTACTTCATCAGCCACCACCGCAAAGCCACGGCCTTGCTCACCGGCCCTTGCCGCTTCAATTGCCGCATTGAGAGCAAGCAAGTTAGTTTGCTCTGCAATTGTTCTGATCACATCTAAAATTTGGGTGATGTCGTTACTGCGTGCCGCAACTTTTTCAACTGCTTGATTGGCCTCTTTGATTTCATCTGACATGGTTTTAACTTGCGTAACCGCAGACGACAGGCTCGATTCACTGCTCACTACAAGGCTGTTTATTTCATCGGCTTGCTGTGCTGACTGCTCTGAGGCTCTTGCCACTTCAAGGGCTGTTGCGCTCATTTCGTTCATGGCGGTTACTACACTCTCAATTTCTTGGAATTGAGCTTGAACGTTGTGCTTAGTATCAACAGCAACACTGGTCGCTAAGTGGGCCTGCTCTTTGGTTTGCGTTGATACATTCTTAAGCTCACCAATTAAATCGCGTAATTTAGCAAGAAATGCATTAAAGCCTGTAGCCAATGCGATTAGCTCAGCGTGGGTATCAACATGCAAGGTTTGGGTTAGGTCACCTTCAGCACTGGCAAGGTTATCAACACGCTGTTGAATTTGTTGTAATGGAGCCACAATGGTTCGGATCACTAAGGTCATGATCACAAAGGAGGCACCAGCAATAATAATACCCGTCACCAAGATTAAGCCACCTAGTGTATTGGCATTTTCGCTCATGCTATTTGCCAGTGCATGAGGCCCTTCAAGGGCAAGCTCAGCGGGTACTTCAATCAATAAGTTCCACTGTGTTTTCGCAAGCTTTATGCTAATTGGATAGTTGACTAAATACTCATCACCGACTTTAAATACACCACTTTGTTTTTTCGCTTTTACGTAATTGTCTAAAGTGCTTTTAGTCACCGCCTCTTTTAGTGGTCTGCCTAGCTTATCTTTGTAATGGCTACTACCAACCACTAAATCGAGTGAGCTTAATAATGTAACGCGGGCTTTTCCGTTATACAGCTCTTTTGAGAGCTTTTCAGTCATGCTTTGAAATACAGGCAATGTTAAATCAACCCCGGAAACACCAATAAATTCGTTATCACGAAGAATGGGCACAGTTAGAGAGGTCATCATTTCAGAGTAACCTGGGGTGATTTCGTATAAGTAGGGTTCCATAATACAAGGTACTTTGGTGTCTTTTACACACAAGTACCACTCAGCTTCCCGCTGGCCAAATTCATTGAGGGTATCGACATATTTCTCAGCTACATCGTCAACCACTTGTTGTTCAATTGCGCCGTCTCGGTTGCGCGTAAAATAAATTTCTAGTGTGCCAACACCTGCTACAGAATGATCATACCCACTGATAAAATTAGCATCACGGCCATCAAACGCATTTGCTTCAAATTGCGAGTAGATAGATGAAAGAATATCATTTTTTTGTAATAGAGAGCGATTCAACTCAACAACTGCATCGCGAGTTAAGGTAGCTGCCGCATCATGATCACCTAAGATTGCGGCAAATGAATAAGGCACTCGGTACGCTTCATTAATAAACCCAGCAACTTGTTCACCATATGCGGCGGCATTTGAGGCGAGTTTGTCTTCAACTTCAGCAACAATCAGCTTTTCTGATTGCGCAGCTAATTGCTGGTTGCTGCTTGACAGCTGCCACCATAAAACACTTGATAAAACAAACACAGTAATAAAAATACTGCCTACCGTAAGCCATAATAACTTTTTCGCTAATGCTAACTGCCGCATCGACATTTCCTGTTTTTATTGTAGGTTTGCTAATAGTTTAGACCATTTGCATGACTTCACAGGGACAATTAGAAAAAAAGTATGGAATTTTACTGTGATTAAGCCGCTTGGTTAAGTTAGCGCAAATTTTGCTGCCATTGGGTGGGTGACACACCAAACCATAACTTAAAGCGACGACTAAAAATCGACAGCTCCGCATAGCCTAAACGCAGTGCTAAGTCGGTCATATTGATATGCTTTTGTTGTAATAGCCGCATTGCCTCTGACTTTCTAACTTCGTCCAACAATTGCCGATAACTGGTGTTATGCTCGGTTAATATGCGTTGCAGCTTTTTGGGGTGTAGCCCTACACTTTTGGCGGTATTTTCTTTGTTGCACTCTCCTGTTGCTAACAACATTTTCATCGCACCTTCTATTTGCAGCATTTCATCGGGGAGCTTGTTAAGGCATTGCAGCTTAAGTTGATCAGCTATTAGAGTGTCTAAAATGGCATCATTGAGCTGGGGTTTATAGGATAAAAATGCGCTTGAAAAGTAAATTGCATCAACGTCACTGTTAAACTCAACCTCGCAATTAAGCACTTTATTAAATAAGGGCTGCTGTTTCACCGCGACAGATTGCCGTAAACACACTTTATCGGCGCGCCATTTCGGGCCAACTAATTCTTTTAATATTTTATTGACCAAACACACTGCCAACTGAGACTTTTGCTCAAATTCCTGTTTTTCGTCAGACAGTCGGACAAAACGTACCTCACAGCTTGTTTGCCCAAGCAAGGCAAGGTTTAGCACAATACCTTCGGCATGTAAGTATATGTATTTTTGGGCAACATTGAGGGCATCAAGAATCGTAGGCTGGCGCGACATGTAAGCACCAATCAAGCCTACCGTACTCATACTTTGTGATGCACCAAGCTTTAAGCCAAAGCACGGCTCGTCACAGGCATGAGCAGCAAGCTCAAGTAATTCAAGGTAATGAGCGTAAACAACAAAGCTGTCTGGGTCGCGTAATTGTTCGGGTAAAATACCCGCCTTCTCCAACAAAGCAATTGGATTTACACCATATTGCCTCACTAAATTCTCAAACCCAGCTAAACTAGAAGAGCGAATTAAACTTTCCACGCAGTGTGCCTTTTGTCCTAAAGAGTCATTTCAGTGTCCTAAAAAGTCAAATCAACTGCAAGCGATTTATTTATGCTAGAACAAACACTGACAACAGAACATACAGATGAACATTGCAGCACAACCGATAAGCATCGACAACATTTTAATGGCCGACTTAGACGCGCAGCGCAGCCACGCTAAAGCAGAAGGTATTGAAAGCTACCAGCAAAGACGTGAACACTTACTTGCGCTAAAAGCTATGATTACTGAGAACCAAGCACGTATTATTAGTGCTATTAACCAAGACTATGGTAATCGCTCTCGCCATGAAACCTTGCTGGCCGAAATCATTAATGCGTGTGCAGATATCAATAGCACTTTAAAGCACCTTAAAAAGTGGATGAAAGTGCAAAAGCGACATGTTGATCACCGAATGTATTTAGGGGCAAAAAACCGAGTTATTCCCCAGCCACTTGGTGTAGTAGGGTTAATTGTGCCATGGAATTTCCCGATAAATTTAGCATTCAGTCAATTAGCTGCTGCATTTGCAGCAGGTAATAAGGCGATGGTTAAAATGTCTGAAAACTCTCGGCATTTAAGTGCACTTTTAGGCGAGCTAGTGGGCCACTATTTCAAACCAGAAAAGCTGCAATTTTACTGTGAGACAGGTGAAGTAGGCATCGCCTTTTCAAAGCTTACCTTTGACCATTTAATGTTCACTGGTTCAGGTGAAACCGGTAAAAAAGTGATGGCTGCAGCGGCGCAAAACCTAACGCCTGTAACCCTTGAGTTAGGTGGTAAATCTCCTGCTGTGATTGCTACTGATTACCCGATGCAAAAAGCTGTTGAGCGCATCATGTATGTAAAGCAAATGAACGCAGGGCAAATTTGTACCAATGTTGATTATGTGTTTGTGCATCAGTCTCAACTTACGCTATTTATCGATACAGCAACTCGCTGGGCGAAGAAACATGTGCCAGATATTCATAGCCAAGATTACACAGCCATTATTGATGATCGCGCATTTAAACGCCTTACAAACTGTATTGAAGAAGCCAAACAACTCGGTGCTGACGTTATTACGCTTAGCGACCAAGTGGCTGATGCCAACACGCGAAAGCTGCCACTGACATTAATTTTAAATAGCAATGACAGTATGAGCATTGATACCCGCGAGACATTTGGGCCTATTTTAATGGTAAAAACCTATCAAGACTCGCAGCAGGTCGTTGATTATATTGCAGTGCGAGATAGGCCTTTAGCGTTTTACCCTTTTAGCTACAACACACAGCTTGTTAACTTTTATATTGAGCAGGTGATGTCGGGTGGTGTAAGCGTTAATGATGCCCTGTTTCATGTTGGTCAGCACGACCTACCATTTGGTGGTGTAGGTGCCAGTGGCATGGGACATTACCATGGCTATGAAGGCTTTTTAACCTTTTCAAAATTACGCCCGGTGTTTTATCAAGCCAAGTTTTCGAGCGTGAAATTTCTAATGCCCCCTTACGGCACATTTGCTGATAAGCTTTTAGCCTTTTTAAGTAAATTAAATTCATAATAATAAACACCAACAGGTGATAATAATGCAGCAACACACATTTGATTTTGACCAAATTATTATAGGCTCTGGATTTGGCGGCTCTGTGAGTGCGCTTCGGCTAAGCGAAAAAGGCAACCGGGTTTTAGTACTCGAAAAAGGCCTACGCCGCGACGATAAAGAATTTCCAGAAACCAACTTAGATATAAAAAACTATATGTGGCAGCCAGAAATTGGCCTAAAAGGCTGCATTCAATTTTCGTTTACCAGCAAAGTTACTGTGCTGCATGGTGTGGGTGTTGGCGGTGGCTCACAGATTTATGCCAATGTGCACCTTATTCCTGATGATGAAGTTTTTCAATCTCCAGCGTGGAAACGGATAAAATCAGACTGGAAAGAAAGCCTCATGCCCTACTACGGCCTTGCACAGCGTATGTTAGGCAGTGCCAAAAATACCTATACCAATGTTGCCGACCACACACTAAAAGACATTGCTGAGCAGATGGGTCAAGGCGACTCGTTCAAAACCGTGAACACTGGGGTGCTTTTTGCAAAACCCGGCGAAGCCTATAACAAAGAGCTACCCGACCCATACTTTAATGGCGATGGCCCAAGGCGAAATACCTGTCATTATTGTGGTAGCTGCATGATTGGTTGTCGCCATAATGCAAAAAACACCTTAATGAAAAACTATCTGTACTTTGCCGAGCGCAACGGCGTAGAGATAAGACCTAGCTCTGAAGTAATCAAAATCACCCCGCTCAATGCAGATGGCAGCGCCGGATACAAAATTAAGATTAAAGATACCAGTCATCGCAATAGCCATATTTATACCCTGAAAACACGTGGCGTTGTGCTAAGCGCAGGGGTCATGGGCACCGTGCCGTTGCTTTTAAAAATGCGTGATAAAGACAAAACACTGCCCAATATTTCAGCTTGGCTAGGTCAGCAAATTCGTACTAATTCAGAAACTCTCACCACCGCGAACAACACCACGAAGAAAGTTGATGATGGCGTTGCGATCAGCTCATTTATTTCGGTCGATAAAGACACCAACATTGAAATTTGCCGATTTAAAGAAGGTGCCGATGGCACATGGCTATATTTACCTTACGTTCCTATGGTGACTGGCAAAGGCCTCAAGCGTATTGCTAAGTTTTTAGTGAATACACTGCGCCATCCAATTAAAACAGCCAAAGTATTGCGTCCAAAAGGCAAAGCCCGCAGCTCGATTCTATTTTTGGTGATGCAAAAATCCGAGGCATTTATTCACCTTGAGTGGCGACGTAAATGGTATCGCTTATTTAAAAATGGCATTACTGCGGTGCAAAAAGACAATGACACACCGCTTAGTGTTAGTTTTCCAAAAGCAGAAGAAGCAACTAAGCTCTACGCCGAAAAACTCGGTGGAGTACCAGGCTCAGCCTTAACTGAAGTGCTCTTTGGTGCCCCGATGACAGCACATATAATGAGTGGCGTCGCTATGGGAAGTGATGCTTCTAACGGCGTAGTTGATAGCTCCGGAGAAGTGTTCGGCTATCAAAACCTACGTGTTATTGACGGCTCAATCATACCGGGAAATTTAGGGGTAAATCCATCATTAACCATTACCGCATTGTCTGAATACGCAATGAGCCAAATACCGGTATTCGATGAGCATCGCGCAAAAACAATTAAGCCCATTTTATTTAGCGAGCCTTTAGCCGGTCAAACATCATCCCTAACAGGCTCTGGTGATTTATTAGCACAAATAAAAAACATATAAAAATAACACCAAGGACAAAATAAATGATAACAAAATCATTAAATTTCAGTATATTAGCTTTTATAGCCTGTACTCATTACGCACAGGCAGATAATAATTTAAGCAGTAAACCTGCTAGTAAATTCACAGTTCAAAAGAATCAACAGTTGTTACAAACATTACCTTTTAATGATAAAGCTGACTTTGCACTTGCGAGTAAAGGAATAATTGCGAAACCTCAAAATAAACAAATTTTTAATGCAAATGGTGACGTAGTTTGGGACTTCAATCAATTTGATTTTTTAAAAGAGCATGACTTTATCCCCTCAATAAACCCAAGCCTTCATCGACAAGCTGTACTCAATCTAAATTACGGACTTTTTAAGGTTTCTGAGAATATATATCAAGTAAGAGGCTTTGATTTAGCTAATGTAACTTATGTCAAAGGCGATACAGGTTGGATTATATTTGATCCCCTTACCGTTCCTGAAACAGCCAAGGCAGCACACGATTTAATAACAAAGCACCTTGGGGATAGACCCATTAAAGCCATAGTTTACAGCCATGCACATGCGGATCATTTTGGCGGGGTAAAAGGCATCATTAGTCAACAACAAGTCGATAATAACGAAATACAAGTAATTGCCCCTGCACATTTTATGGAACATGTTGTCAAAGAGTCTGTTTTGGCTGGCAATGCAATGCAGCGTCGCGCTGGATATCAATATGGAAGTATTATTGGTAAAAATGAACTATCCACTGTTGATAGTGCACTGGGTAAAGGGATTGCATTTGGCTATGTTAGCCTTATTGCGCCTACCCGCATCATTGAGCAGCCTCAAGAAACCATCATGGTCGACGGTATTGAGATGGTCATGAAAAACACACCGAACACCGAGTCGCCTTCAGAAATGAATACTTGGTTTCCTCAATTTAAAACTTTATGGATGGCTGAAAATACTGTCGCAGGTATGCATAATATTTATACAATACGTGGGGCAGAAACAAGAGATGCATTACAATGGAGTAAAAAAATAAATCAAACTCTACAACAGTTTGGTAAGCAAGCCGACATACTTATTGCCTCACACCATTGGCCTCGATGGGGTAATAAGAATATTGTTCACTATCTTGAAAAACAGCGAGATATGTATGGTTACATGCACGATCAAGCGCTTAATTTAGCGAATCAAGGGGTTACGATAAACGAAATTCATAACCAATTTTCAGTACCGGAAAGTTTATCTAATGAATGGTTTAA
Organism: Pseudoalteromonas shioyasakiensis; assembly: GCF_019134595.1. NCBI lineage: Bacteria > Pseudomonadati > Pseudomonadota > Gammaproteobacteria > Alteromonadales > Pseudoalteromonadaceae > Pseudoalteromonas > Pseudoalteromonas shioyasakiensis. Next base: position 191,738 of record NZ_CP077771.1, read on the forward strand.
TCGCGGCTATCATGGCTCTGTTAGTCACAACGTAAGAGGCATCATTAATAAATATCTTGGTTTTTTTGATATGAACCCCGCCACACTTAATAAACTAAGCCCTTCCGATTCTGCAAAGCGATACGTTAAACTCGCAGGCGGCAGCATCGCAATGCTAAATGAGGCGCAAACGGCATTTGATAATGGTGAATATAGATGGGTGGCAGAATTACTAAATCACTTAGTTTATGCAGAACCCGAGAATCAAGCAGCTATTGCACTACAAGCTGATACATTAGAACAACTTGGCTACCAAGCTGAGAATGCTGGTTGGAGAAATGCATATTTATCTGCAGCATATGAGCTGAGGAATGGAATGCCAAATAGTGTAAATAAAACAGAAATTGGGCCTGACATCATTAAAGCTATGAGTACTGAGCTTGTCTTTGACTATTTAGGTGTAAGATTAAATGCCGAAAAAGCTGTTCAACATCAGTTTATTATAAATATTCAGCTTCCCGATACTCAAGAAAAGTTTACTTTAGAGTTAAACAACGCCCACTTAAACAACCTAGCAAACACACAAAGTGAGCATGCTGATTTAACGTTAACACTTAATCGCACTGACTTAGACTTACTTTTATTGAAACAAGTGAACTTCAAGAGCTTACTTGAAAGTAAAAAGGCCAGTTTTAAAGGGGATATTCAAAAGTTCGCCTTGTTGATTAGCTTAATTGATAGCTTTGACTATTGGTTTGAGATTGTAAAACCTTAACTAATGTAGGTGGGCACTTAAGCCCACCTATCAACACACTAGATCACTGATAGTTCTACTGCAATGTTGCCGCGCGTTGCATTTGAGTATGGGCATACTTCGTGCGCTTTATTAACCAGTGCAAGGGCGGTGTCTTTATCCAGATCACCCACCGATACCGCAAGCTTAACAGCAATACCAAAACCACCTTCGATAGGACCAATTGATACTTCAGAGTTAATGTGAGTATCTGCAGGTAGTTTAATTTTTGCTTGACCAGCAACTAACTTTAATGCACCGATAAAACAAGCCGCGTAACCTGCTGCAAATAACTGCTCAGGGTTTGTACCTTGACCATCATCACCACCTAACCCCTTAGGAGTTGATAGTGCCACATCTAAACGACCATCATCTGATTTTGCTGTGCCTTCACGGCCACCTGTTGCTGTTGCTTTTGCTGTGTATGCGACGCTTTGTAGTTCTTTCATGATTACTCTCCTAATTGAGTGACAATATGTTTTGCATGCAAAATATATTAGATCAGCTTTTTCGGGATTGCAAATACTTTGTATGCAAATTAAAATACTCGTATTGAATTTTGAGGATCGAGTATGAAATACCCACAACTAAAATTAGATAACCAGCTATGCCATCGCTTATATATGGCATCGAATGGGATTGCCCGTGCGTATCGAGATTCTCTCAATCAATTAGATTTAACCTACCCGCAATACGTCGTAATGATGGCGCTGTGGGAAAAAGATCAGATCAGCATTGCTGAATTACTTGAAAAAACCGCCATTGATGGCGGTGCAATGACGCAAATTTTGAAAAAAATGAGCGATAAAGCATTGTTGTCGATCACCAAAGATAGCCAAGATAAACGCAAACGACTCGTGCAGCTCGAAGCCAAAGGCAAGGCGATGCAAGATCAAGCGGCTGAGATACCGTCGCAAATTCGTTGTCGCTTCCCAAGCATTAACGAACAACAAGCACTGCAACTGATTGAGTTACTCGATTTAGTAAATAGTGACCTCAATTAACAAAAATTATTTGAAAGTGAATTTGGATTACACCGCTTTTTAATAAAACTAGATGCGCTATAGTGTTCAAAACTCATCAATACGGACACCATCATGAAAGCATTTGGATACACTACAGCAACCCCAACGTTATCTGACTCATCACTACAAGCGATTGAATTACCTGATCCCGTTGCCACAGGTCACGACATTCTTGTCGCCGTAGAAGCAATTTCAGTAAACCCTGTTGATACTAAAATTCGCGCCAATGTATCGCCAGACAGTGGCTACAAAGTTATTGGCTGGGATGCCGTGGGAACCGTTAAAGCTGTTGGCGACAAGGTTTCGTTATTTAATGTCGGTGATCGTGTGTTTTATGCTGGCGACTTAACGCGCCAAGGCAGTAATGCTGAGCTGCAACTTGTTGATGAACGCATTGTCGGTCTTGCACCAACAAGCCTTAGTAATAGTGAAGCAGCCGCCCTGCCCTTAACCAGTATCACCGCATGGGAGTTATTGTTTGACCGCTTACAGATTGAAAAATCTAAGAACAATAAGCCAGCCTCTGTATTAGTGATAGGTGCCGCCGGTGGTGTAGGCTCAATTTTAGTGCAGCTTGCCAAACAGCTTACCAATTTAACGGTTGTTGGTACCGCCGCACGAGAAGAAAGCGCCAACTGGCTTAAAGACTTAGGTGTTGATCATGTGCTTGATCATAGCAAAAACCTTAACGAGCAACGTCTTGCGGCCGACTTAAATGAATTTGATTACGTAGTGAGCTTAACGCACACCGACCAACATCTTGATAGCATTATAGAAGTGATCAAGCCACAAGGTAAATTGGCATTGATCGACGACCCTGCAAGCTTTGATATTTTAAAGTTAAAGCGTAAAAGTATTTCGTTGCATTGGGAGTTTATGTATACCCGCTCAATGTTCCAAACCGATGATATGATTGTCCAGCATCAGCTTCTTTCAGAGCTCGCGACCTTAGTGGATAACGGCACAATCAAAACAACATTGGGTGAGCATTTAGGTAAGATAAACGTAGCAAACCTTATTAAAGCCCATGGGATTTTAGAATCTCATAAAGCTCGCGGAAAGCTTGTATTGGAAGGGTTTGAATAGCTAGTTACGAGAGTAAAGTTGCGAGATACGAGCATGTAGCAGCGATTTCACATCGCGTTTTATTCTCGTATCTCTCCGACCTCACCCATGTCGCGGCATAAAGCGCTGCTACCTGTAGGCGTCACGCTTGCTTGGCGCGCAAAACAAGTTTCACGCCTACGGCCAAGGTTTTACTTTTGTGTGGTGGTTAGTTATTCATGACTAAAGTCATTCCTACAAGAAATAGATGCGAGCATGTAGCTGCGATTTCACATCGCGTTTTATTCTCCTATCGCCGCTACCTCACCCATGTCGCGGCATATAGCGCTGCTACCTGTAGGTGTCACGCTTGCTTGGCGCGCAAAACAAAAAAATTAAGATTCAAGTTACAAAAAACGAGATACGAGGTGCGAGGCACGCGCATGTAGCAGCGATTTCACATCGCTTATTTCCTCACTCAACAATAATAACACGCATCATTAAAGTGCATTACTACGCTTGCCTTTCACTATTTTAGTGCCTGATTTTGGGGACGCCCTTATCGCCCAGCATTAACCAATTGATTTTTAATGCATTTAATTTTAATAAAGGTTTGGCACAGATCTTCCAATAGTTAGTATGAACTGGCACTAACAAGGAGACTAACGTGACTAACTTCTTTCACACTCTTTATCTACTTTGGCGATTAGACATCAGCACATGGCATATGCATGAAGCAAATGATCCGCATAATGTTGCTGATTTGGAGCGTCGCTATGTTAAATAATGACCCCGTATTTATTGAAGCGCTGAAAAAAATTTCGGTTCATCAACTAACAATCACCGAAGCATCTGAGCAGTACGACATTCCTAAGCGTGTGTTATACAAAGCCGCACGACAGCAACAAGTTAAACAGAACAAACAAAAAGCGTATTTAATTGCCACTCAGAAGCGACTTCAACAAAGTCTACGTAATGTAGAAATGGAGTTAGCTAGCTTCAGCTAAATAACTTCTGTATGGTTAAAATACACGCACAATAATGACGGATTAAGTATGCACGCAGTAGAAGTAAACTTTGATGGCTTAGTGGGGCCTACTCACAATTACGCGGGATTATCGTATGGCAATGTCGCTTCACTAAGTCACGCCTCTTCGCATTCAAACCCTAAAGAGGCCGTACTACAAGGCCTTGAAAAAATGAAGGCGATGCACGAATTAGGACTAGAACAAGGTATTTTTGCACCTCATGCTCGCCCTGATATTAATGTGCTAAAGCGTTTAGGCTTTACAGGCAGCGATAGCCAAATTATTGAAAAAGCATTTAATGCCGACCCTGTTTTACTGCGAGCTTGTTACAGTGCATCGGCCATGTGGACAGCCAATGCTGGCACTATTTCGCCTTCAGTCGATACGCTTGATGGCAAAGTTCACTTTACGGCTGCTAACTTAAATAACAAATTTCACCGCTCGTTAGAACCCGTTACAACTACGGCTTTATTAAAAGCCATGTTTAACGATGAGCGTTACTTTAGCCATCATACACACTTACCTGATCAAGGTTTTTTTGGTGATGAAGGCGCCGCAAATCATAATCGATTATGCGACAGCCATGCAGATGCAGGGCTTGAGATCTTTGTTTATGGGGCAAGTAGTTTTAATAGCGCCTTACCAAAACCTGTTAAATTTCCTGCAAGACAATCTCTTGAAGCATCTCAAGCAATTGCTCGTTTACATGAGCTTAAGCCAGAAAATCAGTTATTTATTCAACAAAACCCAGATGTAATAGACCAAGGTGTCTTTCATAACGATGTAATCGCTGTGGCCAATGGCAATGTACTTTTATGCCACGAGCAAGCGTTTTTGCATCAAGCTGATACGCTAAAACAGATTAAACAAGCTTACCTAGGCAACAAGCCGCTACATATTATTGAAGTGCCAACCAATAAAGTGAGCATTACAGATGCTGTAGGAAGCTATTTATTTAATAGCCAATTAATTACCTTAAGTGATGACAGCATGATGCTGGTTGCACCTAAAGAGTGTCAGCGTAATCAAGCTGTTCACGATTACATTCAAGAAATGATTTTGGCAGATAACCCAGTTCAGCAAGTGCGCTTTTTTGACTTGCGCCAAAGCATGCAAAATGGCGGTGGCCCTGCTTGTTTACGTTTGCGTGTTGCACTCAATACTGACGAACTAGCCGCGGTCAATCCGGGTGTACGGTTCAGCGAAGAAAAATATACCCAATTAGTGAGTTGGGCAAATAAGCATTACCGTGACTCTTTAAGTAGTGACGACTTTGCCGATCCAATGCTTTTAACCGAAAGCTACCAGGCACTTGATGAGTTAACCAGCTTGCTTAACTTAGGCTCTGTGTATCCATTCCAACAAGAATAAATAATGAAAATTAAAGCAGTACACTCTATTAAAGGGGTGTCTAAATCACTCAATAGTTTACTGATTGATAGCGTTGCCAGTGGCGCATCAATCGGCTTTATTGCCCCGCTATCATTACAGTCAGCACATGACTACTGGCAAGGGGTTGATGGGGATTTAGCAACGCCTTACCGTAGGCTTTATCTTGCCCTTGATGGTGATACAGTGATTGGCTCAGTGCAGCTTTCTTTGTGCGCTAAAGCCAATGGCGCTCACCGTGGCGAGGTTGAAAAGCTCATGGTACACAGCGAATATCAAGGCAAAGGAATAGCAAAACAGTTGATGAATAGCCTAGAAACCGACGCCCATACATTAGGGATTCAATTATTGGTACTTGATACCCGCCAAGGCGACACTGCTTCATATTTGTATCGCAAACTCGATTATATTGAAGCTGGTACTATTCCTGGTTTTGCGAAAAGTTCATCCGGTGAATTTGACGCAACGGTGTATTTTTATAAGCAGGTCGCCTAGATCTGCTTTTTATAGCCAATTGATATAATCATAAAGTCGACTAATAAAAATCTTTAAACGTACTAAACTAGTACTGCGGATTTTTATTAGGAGCGATAAATGGCGCTATCAATACAGCAACGGGTACTCTTTCTAGCCCTACTACCCCCTCTACTCATTGCAATTATGCTGACACTCTACAACTATGTGCAATCAAAACACAGTGGTGCACAAACCGTTGAAAGTTTTGCTACACAAATGGAAAACGACCGAAAAGCAGAAGTCAGTAACTATCAAAAAATTGCCATGAGTTCGATTGCTCATCTCATCGCACAAGATGATGGTTCTAATACTGAACAATTGCAAAACCAAGCAAAAAGCATCTTACGTAATTTGCGTTTTGATGATGCTGGCGATACAGGCTATGTGTTTGTCTATGATGATAAAGGTGTCAACATTGCCCATGGTGTTAACGCCTCACTTGAGGGTAAAAACCTTTATGATTTTAAAGATCCTAATGGGGTTTATCTGATACGTGAACTCATTGATGCTGCGAAGAAAGGCGGTGGATATGTGCAATATTCTTGGAAAAATACCAATGGCAGTGTGAACCCTAAACTCGGTTATGCCGCTTTACTACCAAAATGGAATTGGGTGCTAGGAACCGGTTTTTGGATCAGTGGCCTTGAGCAACAAGTTGCAGCAACAGAACAACGGGTTAATGAAGGTATCGATAATGCCTTTATAAACACCATAATCGCTTCAGTATTTGCAGTTGCAATTACCGCAGCAATTGCTGTAGTGGTATCGCGCAGTATTACCAGCCCACTGCACACAACCGTACTAGCAATGAACGATATATCACAAGGTGATGGTGATTTAACCCAACGTTTAATGGTGAAACGAGATGATGAACTCGGCAAGCTTGGCAGTTCGTTTAACCGTTTTGCCGATGACGTTGGTAAGATGGTTATTGATATTCGCCAATCATCGCAATCGATGAATCAAGCGTCACACAAACTCAACGAGCTACTTGCCAATATGCATGCAGGCATTAATCGTCAACATGAAGAAAGTGAACAAGTTGCAACCGCAATAAACGAAATGTCGGCGGCGTCAATGGAAGTTGCCCGCAGCGCCCAAGAGGCCTCAACGGCTGCTGAACATGCCGATCATTTAGTTAAGCAAGCTAACAATCAATTACTCATTGCCATAAAGGTGATTAATGGCCTTGCCAAACACGTTGATGAAGGGGCTAATGCGGTCGATCAGCTTAATCAACAATCGAGTCAAATTGGTAGTGTGCTTGATGTGATCAGAAATATTGCCGAGCAAACAAATCTACTGGCACTGAACGCAGCTATTGAATCTGCCCGAGCTGGTGAAGCGGGTCGTGGCTTTGCGGTGGTGGCTGATGAAGTGCGAACTCTTGCAAAGCGCACGCAAGATAGTACTCATGAAATAGAGGCAATGATTGAGCAAGTACAGCAAGGAACAACAACTGTAAATAGCATTATGCAGTCAATCAAATCTGGCAGTGCAACCAGTGTTAATGAGGCAGGCGAAGTCGAAAAAGCGCTTAATGAGGTACTGCTTTCGGTTAACACCATCACATCACAAAATGCACAAATTGCCACAGCCGCTGAAGAGCAAACATCAGTGTCTGAAGCGATTAATCAAAACATGACGACCATTGTCGATATTGCTAACAAAACCGCCAATGATACCGATGTAGCCACATCGTACATGCATGAACTAACAGACACCGCAACGCAGTTAGAGCAAAATGTAAGTCGCTATAAAACCTAATATTTTGCGCGATTGTTAGGCAGGAAAATACGCCTGCTTAACAAAAATCATTAGTCTTTTGTAAGTTCTTTAACCAATCAAACAAGTCGTTATCGTAGTGCTTAAGACGCTGTTGTTGCTTATCGCTGAGGCTGTAAAACGGTGCAAAACAGACATATTTTTCACCCATAATAAGTACTAAGCGCAAACCAAAAAATGAGTAATGGTGAATAAACTGCACTTGTCTTGCATGCATATGACGGCACTGCCCAAATAAATTACGGTAATGTACACCATGGCGACACACCGTTAAATTACGCTTTGAATTAAACACTAACAGAGCTAGTAGTAATGAAACAGTGCACAGTAAAAAACTAAAAAGTAAATTACTTACCTCCGATTTACTACTCATAAAGCCCATAAGTAAGAGCACATTAATTGCACTTAATAATGCCCAGCTCATAAGCTCAAAACGCTTTTCCAAGTCAATAACCTTCATTTTCGTTCCTAGGTTCTTATTTTTTGTCATGGTGTCAGCAAAATGTGGAAGAAAAATGGATTTACCTAAAAGCAGTCTAATTTTTTATTAGTAGTTTTTTGCGGCTTTCAACTTGTTAGATAAAAGGTACAAAGGTGTTAATCGAAACTTATTATTAGCAATTCAAGTTACATTAATCTTTAGTTATTAAACTGCTGATGAATTTTTAAGAACACAAAGGGAAGAAATGATGAACTTTAAAACTACATTACTTAGCAGCGCCGTTTTATTTGCACTTGTTGGTTGTGGCTCAGATAACGACAAGAACAACTCGGTTGATCCTCAGCCGCAAACTGCACAGTTCACATTAGGTGTGTCTGATGCACCTGTGACAGGTTTAAAAGCTGTAAATGTTGTGTTTGATTCAATCACATTGAAAACCCAAGGTGGTGAAGAGTTCACTTTTGAGACCCGTGAAGATGATGATGAAACCATGCCTGAAATGGTTAACTTATTAGACTACACAGGTGATGATGTATTTTCTTTATTAGAAGATGAAGAAGTACCTGCTGGCGAATATCAATGGATCCGTGCAGATGTGATCAATGGTGACACAAACGATTTAACCATGACTTCGCATGTTGTATACGAAGATGACAGCATTGCACCACTGGTTGTTAAACGTAAAGGCAACGATGGTATCGGTGAAATCCAACTTGATGGTTTTACCCTTAACCAAGCTGGTAACGACTTTGTTATTGAATTTGACCTTAAAAAGTCATTAGTTGATCCACAAAATAGTGATGAGATCTTCTTAAAACCACGGGGTGTTCGCTTAGAAAACCTTGCTGAATCTGAAGATATCGAAGGCACTATTAGCGACGTACTTATCGCTAACTGTGAAACTGATAATATCGATATCGCACTAGAAGATGGCTCATTCGGTCATGCTGTTTACCTATACAGCAGCGATGTTGAAATGCCAATGGACAACTATGAAGTTAACGAAGATGAAACACCATTAGATGCACCTCTTGCAACGGCGGATGTTGTTTTCGATAGCGAAGATAACCAATACGAATTTGAACTTGCGTTCATTCAACCAGATGACTACCAACTAGCTTACACATGTGCAGCACATATCGATGACGTAGAAACGCAAGACGAAGCATTTACGCTGTATCAAGTAAAACCAATTACAGTAACATCAGGTGAAGACTTAGACGTGTCTTTCACTGTTTCTGAATAATATTGGAATCAATACCCCCATTAAAAAGCCCGCACTGCGGGCTTTTTGTTGTTTAGAGTGTATCGTAACGAATAATCACTTCGGATATTTGATCCACAACTTTATCTGCACCGGTTTTAATGTCTTCCATGATCATGCTGACTTCTTCAACATTTTGCTGAGACTCACCAGACAGAGCTTCGATTTCTTCGATAAGAGCCGTCATTTTTGCTGCGATTTCTTGCGTCTTACCAATTAAGCCTGATATTTCACTGGTCGACACAGAAGTACGTTGCGATAAATTTCTTACTTCATCGGCAACCACAGCAAAACCGCGACCATGCTCCCCGGCTCTGGCAGCTTCAATCGCTGCATTTAAGGCAAGTAAGTTTGTTTGTTCTGCGATGCTATTAATGGTTGTTACAATTTCACCTATTTGTGATGACTGCTGCGCTAACACATCCGACAGCTCACGGGTTTGATGAACTTGCTCGCTCACTTTTTTTGAAGACGCAACACTGCTTAAAATTCGCTGCTGACCATTCGTCACGACTTGCGAGGTTTCCTCAGACGTGTGGCCAGCATTTTCTGCTGCATGTTTAACTTCTTCGGTGCTGTTAACTCTGGCGGTGACATCAGATGCAAACTTAATGATCTGCGCCACTTTACCCTGTTTATTAAAAATAGGGTTGTAAGTTGCCTCTAAATAAAGCGGGCTGCCATCACGTTTTTTACGAGAAAATTGCCCAGAGAAAATGCGACCGTTCGCCAGCTCTTGCCAAAAGTTAGGGTTCTTTTGATAAAAGTCATCATAACAAAACAGTTTATGATGCTGACCTTGGATTTCAGCGAGACTGTAACCCACAACATTTAAGAAATTATCATTTGCAGAAATAATATGACCATCCGGCGTAAAACGGATCATTGCAGTGCTTTTATTAACGGCATCATAGATTGCCGACATTTCATCAAGTTTTTCGACTTCTTTAGTAATCTCTGAAGCGAACTTAATTGCACAGCGTACCTTGCCATCATCACCGCGTACCGGAAAATACGTTGCACGTAGCCAAATATTTTCGCCAGCACCATTTATGCGCGAGAAAACCCCTGACTTTGCTTGGCCTCTAGCAATATCTTGCCAAAAAGTTTGATACTCTTTTGAGCTGCTATATTCAGGCGCACAAAAATTACTATGATGCTGACCAATAATATCGCCCGCTTGCACTTTCATTGTTTTACAAAACAAATCATTGGCTTCGAGAACAGTTCCATCTGGTGTAAATTCGATATAAGCAATATTTTCTCTGATCCCAGCTAAATATTGCTGACTTTTATCAACATCATGCTGCAAGGCATCAATGAGTTGATCTTTATTTTTACTAAACCACATTGAAACACCAGTTATTAAGGTAGTTAAGTAATATTAGCTTAGTAGCATAAGAAATAGAATTACAAAATGGTTCTTTTTTCTTAATGATTAACAGGTTAACTAACTGCCTGTTCTTACACTAAAGCGCTTTCTTCTTAAACATTGAGCAAATATATAATATTATAAGCCTTACCTAAACAGCCTAGGCTTTGTTATGACATCGCGTATTCTCAAATCGATTTTTTACTCATCTTTTCTATTAGGCTCTGCTGTATTTTTACAAGGCTGCCAAGAACAACCTCAATCAGATCAAATTGCCGTCACAGGCGGGCTCATCCAAGGGCAAAAAGAAGGGCGTTTTATTGCCTATAAAGGCATTCCGTATGCTGCAGCTCCGGTGGGAGAGTTACGCTGGCGAGCACCAGAGCCTGTGCCCAAGTGGCAAGATGTAAAAGTACTTAACGATTACGCGCCTGACTGTATGCAAAAGCCGTTTGCAGCAGATGCTGCACCGCTAACAACAACTCCTTCGGAAGATTGCCTTTATTTAAATGTATTTAAACCCACTAAACACAGCGATACTGCTTACCCTGTTGTGGTGTGGATACACGGTGGTGGCTTTGTAAATGGTGGCGCATCACCTGCTGTTTATTCAGGTGAAAGCTTTGCTAAACAAGGGGTTATTTTTGTTAGCTTTAATTATCGTCTAGGCCGATTTGGCTTTTTTGCGCACCCTGCTCTTAGTCGTTTTGAGAACGATGCGCTTGGCAACTACGCTCTAATGGATCAAATTGCGGCTCTTGAGTGGGTTAAACAAAATATTGCTCAATTTGGTGGTGATGCTGCAAAAGTGACGCTTATGGGTGAATCTGCAGGAGGCGCATCGGTACACGCGATGATGCAAACCCCTGCAGCTAATGGCTTATTCCAACAAGCGATTATTATGTCAGCGGGTGGACGAGAGCTATTTAAGCAGTTGCCACTTAATAGTGATGATGACACCGTATTAAGCGCCGAAAAAATTGGCGAAAACTTTGCCAAACAACACACTATTTTAGGCAGTGATGAAAATGCCCTTGCTGCACTGCGTGAGTTAACTGCCGAAGAGGTGGTTGATAACCTAAATTTGAGCACATTAAACCAACAAAATGATGATGAGTCTACGTACGTTGGCGGGCCAATTATAGATGGCACCATCATCAATTCGGCGACAGAAGCGCGCTTAAGTAAAGGCTCATTTAGCCATGTTGCGACCATGGTTGGCACAACAGATATGGATTTAGGCTTTGCTAATTTTGCTTCTAAAGAGGCGCTATTCGCAAGTTTTGCCCAGCAAAGTACACAAGCAAAAATGACTTACGATGCAAGCGGCGAAACGCCACTGCCTTTACTCAATTACCAAGTTGGGCAAGATGCTTTAATGCAAGAGCCTGCAAGGTTCGTTGCAAAACGTGTGACAGATATGGGTAACGATGCCTTTTTGTATCGTTTTGGTTATGTGGCGCAAACTTTAGATAAACCCGGTGCAGAGCACGCCAGCGAAATTCCGTACTTTTTTAATACTGTGGCAGCGAAATATGGTCATGTCACCACTGAGCAAGATAAGCAAGCCGCTAAAATAATGCACCGTTATGTGACTAATTTTATTAAATTAGGCACACCAAATGGCCCAGGTTTACCGACTTGGCAAGCATATAAAAATGATGAATCTTTTATACTGCAAATGAGTAAATCAGGGACTGCAGAGTTTTTACCGGATCCCTTACAAGCAAGGTTAAACATCACAGAAACAAAAGCTGAAAATTAATCAAATAAGGCGCTTAATATAAGCGCCTTATTTTTATTCTTGCTGCTGAACATACTCAAGCGCTGTCATCTTGTGATATGTCACATTAGGATGAAATACGTGAGTAGGATCTGGGTCTACTACTTCAATTGGCGTGCCTTGACTGCGTGCAATATCGAGTGCCATTTGGGTAATATTGACGCTAAACGAGGTGCCAATAAAGACGATTTTATCGGCATCAAGCATGCGCTGTTGCGCCTCTGAAATTCGATAAAGCTCTGTGTAGTATTCATCAAATAACAACACGTAAGGCTTAAACGACTCGTTGAGCTTGGGGCTTTCATTATTAATATTGAACACCTCAAGTAGTGAGAGGTGGAGGTTGTCTTCGTTGACATTATCCCACGGCGCGTTAAAAGCCATCACATCGTCACCTTGATGGTGAAACAGTGTCATTTGATCTAAGCGACCATGAATAGAAATAAAATCGGTGTTACCTGCTTTGCCATCAAGGCCATCGATATTTTGCGTAATGAGATTTTTATCACTCAACCAATGATGCACTTCATTGGGACCGTGATGGCGATAGGTTGCAAAACGATGATAATACCAAGCTAAAAATTCGCGGGGGTTATTTTCGTACATAGCACGCGTTGCCATTTCCATCGGCGTATAATTTTTGCTGCCAATGGTCCAAAAGCCATCTTCGCCACGAAAGGTCGGTATACCACTAGCGGCACTCACTCCCGCCCCTGTAATATAGAGTGTATTCATAGAGATAACTTTACCTTGTATCCAAGTGCATCGGCTGTCACTTGTTGATTATTGTCCATACCACCCAAGCGATACAAACTTCCTTGGTGCTCTAATAAACCTCGATGATCCATGCTCGCGGTATCGGCTTTTGGCATTACTTGCCATGTGTTTTTATCAACATCAAAGCGCCAAACATGATCACTCGCTGGCGCTGGTTTGCCATCGTACCCCATACCATTGTAGTTATATGGGTTATCAGAGCCGCCCATCATATAAATGTCGCCATTAAAGCTGGTTGCTGCCATACGGTAATGGGCAACACCTGTTGGGTGTGGCACGGTACGCCAATCTATCTTTAATGGGTTATCTGCATCAATTGTACCTTTTAAACACTGTGCAACCGCAGCAAAAGAACGACGTTTATCAGCATTCGCCTGTGTTTTAACGCCATCACACACCAATATAGTGTTACCACTGATTGCCGCTGCTTGGCCAAACACCGGTTGACCTAAAAATGGCGAAGCCTGTTGCCAAGTATCTGTATGCGTATCATACACTTGTACTAAGTTAACATTGCCATCGTTATGCCAACCACTGACTAAATAGATATAACGCTGCTGGTACGAAAGCGCCACGCTGTCATCCACCGGTACTGGCATATTGGCAAGTTGCGTATATGAATTAGAGAGCACATCATAGCGATATACATCGGGTGAAGAGATTTCTTGATGATCGGCACTTACCGTATAACCACCAAATACATAGGCATGTTGACCAACACCCACCGCAGTACTCGCCAAACGACCAGTAAGGGGCAATGTACTTGGCACAGCTTTAGCTGTTTTCCACGCGTTATCTCCCACTTTAAGGACCCACACTTTATTGTGAACATCGGTATGTGCTTTGCCTGAGCTCAAGCCCATAAAGCTTAAGAAGTAGGCTTGTTCATCAATAACAACTTTGGCGACAGCGTTGTTCGCGACGGCTTCTGGTAAGGCCGGAATGGTTGCAAGTGCAATAGAAAATAGCAGGCTCATAAATTAAATAGGTAACTTAACACATCGCTAAAGAATACCATTTTATGAGCCTGAAGAAAGGCTCGCTATTAGTAAGCAATACTAATACGTTGATTTAAATGAGCTGCCGACTGTGCTTCATCAAGCATCGCTTTCGCATAATCGGTTACTGATATTTTGCTTTCGCCGTTTGCATCAGTAAAGAAGCTGTCGCCACCAACGCGGTAAGGGCCTTCTGACTCACCTGGGTAGATTACCGCTGCTGGTGATACAAAGGTCCAAGCTGTAGCTGCTGTTGATGCTCTAAATACATCAAGTGCCTCACCTTGAGCTATGGCTTCTGCTTTGTATTCAGCAGGAAAATCTGGGCTTGATACCAGTGTTACACCCGGTGCCACTTCTAAGCTACCTGCACCGCCCACCCATAAAATGCGTGTGTTAGTACCTGCAAGAGCGTTTAGTAATTGTTTTGCTGTGTTTGCCACAATTTCATGGTTTCCTAAAGCACGACCACCAATTGCAGCAATAACAACATCACTGCCTTCAGCTGCAGTTGCGATATCGTCTTTTGTTAAATCAAATTCAGTTACAGTAACGTTTTCTTGGGTTACTTTACCTGCGTCTCTAACTAATGCATTCACTTGATGGCCACGTGCGATTGCTTCTGAAGTAATGTGGCTGCCAATCCAACCTGTTGCGCCAATAACTGCTAATTTCATGAGGAATTCTCCGTTGTTTGTTTCAATGATTGCAGTTTACTTGTTCACTATTTACTGATAAATACACTATATAGATACACATTATTTCATTTTAAGATACCAATGGATAAACTCACTTCAATTACTAGCTTTGTCGAAGTTGCCCGTACAGGCAGCTTTACTCAAGCCGCTGAGCATATAGGCTTAAGCCGATTACAAGTTTCTAGGCATATTCAAGATATTGAAAAGTGGCTAAATTTAAGGTTATTTCATCGCACAACACGCAAAGTCAGTTTAACTCTTCAAGGCGAAGAGGCCCTTAGCTATTGCCAGCAAATACTAAATCAAGTGTCTGACTTACAAAGCCGAGCACACAGCCACAACAACGAATTAGTGGGTACCATTCGAGTTGCCTCTCCTATTGGGCTTGGCCAACATAAACTGTTTGATGCCATTGAAGTGTTCACCAAACGCCATCCTCAGACGCGGTTTGAGCTGTTACTTTCAGATAGTTTATCGCAGTTGGTTGATGACCGCGTTGATATCGCTTTGCGTTACATCCACCAGCCCGATGAAGGTCTTATTGCCCGTAAGCTAATGTATATCGCAACTGCAGTATGTGCTTCTAACGATTATTTAGCTGCGAACCCACAGATTAATGAGCCAAATGACTTAACTGCACATAATTGCCTTATTCATAACAAACACACTATTTGGCAATTTCAACACGACGACAACACACAAAAAGTGACAGTAAAGGGCAACATTGTTGCCAACGATATGGGGGTGCTTTTAAAAGCAGCGAAACAAGGAATGGGGATTGCTCACCTACCATGCGATCTCGCCAATGACTATTTGGCATCAGGTGAGCTTGTAAAAGTACTGCCAGAGCATACTACTATGGGCTCTCACTTATGGGCGGTGTATTTATCGCGTAACTTCCAACAAAATGTGGTCAGAGCATTCATCGATTTTTTAGCAGAGCACTGGCAACACGATATCTTATAATCTAAACCTGCTGCAAATACGTATAAGCAACAAAAAGGAGCCGTAATGCAGCACTTAGATCATGAAATATCACGCATCATAGAGATGGCGTGGGAAGACAGAACCCCGTTTGAAGCAATAAACCAACAGTTTGGTTTAAATGAAAAAAGCGTTATCGCGCTAATGCGTGAGCAATTAACAAGCTCGAGTTTTAAACTTTGGCGAAAACGCGCAGCGGGTAGGCAAACCAAACACTTAAAACTACGCCATCCAGATATATCCCGTGGCTACTGTAAAACCCAGTACAAACATAGATAAAGTTACTTTATCTTTTGTGAAAACTGGCCAACCGCATCCACTACTTTTTGAGCGCCATGTTGAATGTCGCTCATCACACGCCCTGATTCTGAGGCGAGGTTAAATCCTTGCTCAGCTTTGGTTTTTCCTAATTCAATAACCTCTACCGTATGTTTAGTCAAAGACCTATTCTGTTTTACAACATCAACAATCTCGACTGTCGAATTAGAGGTTCTTAAAGCAAGCTGCCTGACTTCATCAGCAACTACTGCAAAACCCCTGCCTTGCTCGCCGGCACGGGCCGCTTCAATTGCCGCATTAAGGGCTAATAAATTTGTTTGCTCCGCAATACTACTAATACTTTGTACTATGGCAGCAATTTGCTGTGATTGTTTATCAAGCTCTGCCATTTCAGCTGCAGCTTGCTCCATTTGCTTTGCTAGACCGTCCATTACATGAACCATTTCATCTAAAACAGTGGCACCTTGCTTAGCTGCTTTATCAGTTTCGGTTGATGTGCTGTAAGCGATGTCTGCCGCTTGAGACACAGCCATTTCTAAATTCACTTGTTCGGTGATCACAGTGGCAAACTTAACGACTTTATAAAGCACATCTTGCTCGTTAAAAACCGGATTGTAAGTCGCCTCCAACCAAATGGGTTCACCAAATTTATTCACTCGCTTAAATCGTGACGAGATAAATTGGCCTTTTTGTAATTTCTGCCAAAACTCAGCATAGCCAGTTGAATTTGCTTCATCAGGTTCACAAAACATGCGGTGATGTTTACCGATAATTTCGTCTTTTGTATAACCAACCAACCCCCGCTAGAAATTGGTTATTCGCTTTTAAAACATGGCCTTCTAAATCAAACTCAATAACCGCCATAGAGCGATTAATTGCTTTAACTAAGTCTTTATTTTCTCGCGATGTTTCAATTGTTCGAGTCAGCACACTGGCATGAAGATCAAACTTTTCAAAGCCCTGCTGTTTATTTAAGATTGGATGAAAAAATGCCCTTAACCAAACATGCTGGTCCTGTGCATTTAAAAGCTGAATAGCACCGACCCAAGCTGATTTGTCTAAAATAGCTCGTTTGAACTGAAGGGAATGCTTAGCTTGTTTAGCGGTGCTAGGCACCAAATCAAGCAGAGGTTTTCCTATTAATTGGGCTTCTGTATAGCCGAGCTCTGCTAATACTTGCGTATTGGCAAACGTGATACAACCTTCCTTATCAAGTTCCAGCGTAAACATTCTATTATCTAATGTATCTTTCACTTGAGATACGTTAAACAACTCCTCTTCTAACTGAGCTATCCTTTCTTTCAATGGTTGGGTAAAAAACATAAATCATCCCACCTTTAATACTAAAATCATCACAGAGTAGCTCGATAAGGACTACTAAATCTGTACCGTTCGATGATATTAGCGTAAAAAAGTTGGATAAATACCCGCTTTCAAGACAATAGGAAGTTTCTTGAAGCAAAATAAGAAATGATTTAATTAAATAGCATTATAAAAGCCTAACTGAGTAGGCTTTTTGTCAGTGATTCAGTTGATTTGCAAATTGTCCAACTGCATCAACCACTTGCTGCGCACCGTGTTGTATATCTTCCATCACTTGGCCAGACTCATTTGATAAAGACACACCTTGCTCAGCTTTCACCTTGCCTTGCTCAATAACCTTTACCGTATTTTGCGTAAGTGACTGATTGTTATTTACTACTTCAACAATTTCTTCAGTGGCTTTTGAGGTTCTTGAAGCAAGCTGTCTGACTTCATCAGCCACCACCGCAAAACCTCGGCCTTGCTCACCGGCACGAGCGGCTTCAATGGCCGCATTTAGCGCCAGCAAGTTTGTTTGCTCTGCAATGCTACTAATACTTTGCACAATGGCTGCAATTTGTTGTGACTGTTTATCGAGGGCTGAAATCTCTTGGGCTGCTTGCTCCATCTGCTGAGCTAATTCATTCATCACCGTCATGGTATTTTGTAACACCTCAGCCCCTTGTTGAGCGAGTTTATCGGTCTCGGTTGATGTGCCATACGCAATCTCGGCCGCTTGTGAAATTGCCTGTTCACGATTAACTTGCTCAGTGATCACTGTGGCAAACTTCATCACTTTGTAAAGCTCACCAAAATCATTTGAAATGGGGTTGTATGAAGCTTCAAGCCACACTTCATTACCATGACGGTCAACACGTTTAAAACGATCAACAACAAACTCACCGCGTTTTAGGCGCTGCCAAAACTTCTCATACTCAGCTGACTCAGCAAGTTCAGGCTCACAAAGCATACTATGGTGCTTACCTACTATCTCTTCTTTTTTATAACCCATACTCTCTAAAAACGGTTCATTTGCGTTAATAACCTTACCCTCAAGGTCAAACTCAATAACCGCCATCGAGCGATAGATAGCATTTATAGTGTCGCGCTGTTCACGAGAAGTAGAAATTGCATCGGTAAGCACTGTGCCATAAATAGCAAAGTAATTAAGCTCACCTTTCTCTGTGTGTACCGGGTGTGCAATCAAACGGAGCCACTCAAGCTTGCCGTCATAGCGAGTTATTTGTAAGTGCCCTACTCCATGCTGTTGATTTTCAATGGCGTTTTTTAGTTCTGCAAACTGGTCAGTATTTCGAGATTGTTCAGTAATAATATCTTGAAAGGGCGAGTCAATTAGCTGGTTGTGCGAGTAGCCTAATTCATCTAAAAAGTTCTGGTTTATATAGGCCATTGTGCCATCTGCACGCAGCCTAAGCACCAACATCTCTTCATCAATACCTGAAGTGAGATCTTTTAGCGGATAAAGCTCAGCTTTTAACGCATCAACTTCAGCCTGTAAGGATTTACTAAACCACATAAAGCGCCCTGATTTTTTATTAACGTGTTGTTAATAAAATTGTAGAACAATTATCGCAGGGTGCTACTTTAGGATAAGCAAAAAGAATTAAGAAAAGTAATTTAATTAAGAAGCTTGAGAAGTCAATTTAACGTATTTCTCTGCTAGCTCATCTAAAGTTTCACGATGATTTGGATCTGGCTTAATGCAATCAATAGGACACACACTCACACAAGTAGGGTTATCGTAGTGCCCTACACACTCAGTGCATTTGTTTGGGTCTATTTGATATATCTTCGCGCCCATATAAATAGCCTCATTCGGGCACTCCGGATCACACATATCACAGTTAATACATTTGTTATTGATGAGTAATGCCATTTAATGCCCTCGAACATAAATCACTATAAAACAAATAGTTACATGAGTAGGTATGTAACACATATATTTTTCAAACAAGCTTAGTTTGAAAAATATTCGATAAATAATAACACAATTCGTAGCACACTCTGTTTATGAGCAGCCGTTACAAAAGCGGTCGCGCATTCTACTTTACCCCACTCTAAATTTTGTTGATCTAGATCAAACGACAGGCCTGCAGGGCTTAATAAACCTGAGTTTTAGAGAAATGAAAAACACGAAAAAACCCATTACAAAAGCCGAATACATCAAAGCAAAAGCAGTTTGGAAAGAGACGAAGGCACCTTTTTCAATGTTGTACATAAAAAAGTGTGTTACTGCGATTCAAATAATTTCAAATTTTGAGAGAAAAGTTGCTTTAAAACAAGGGATTAAAAATAAGCCCTTGGTTCGTTTGTCTAAATATGAGCAACAACACAATTTACGGCTCGTTTTCACCCCAAAAGGTAAGGTCATCTTCTATTCTAATTTCCCAAAAAAATTAGAGATCCGAAACGTAAAGCTAGGGGAGTTACCAGAACTCACCATTGCAAAAGCAAGAGAGCTTACGCAAACGATATTAGAGGGAAGAACGATATTCGCCGATTTAAACACTATTTTTAAAGAGTATGAGCAGAACCTGACAAACCGACATTTACTCGCACCAACAAAGTTTGCAGCCGGTTCATTGAGAACATATAAGTGCAGAGTAAAAAAGCTTAAGCAGTACTTTAATATGAAAACGAGATTTCAAAGTATTACGGCAGGGGATCTTGAGCGAATCATTGATAAAATTATTGCTAGCGAATCCAACAACCAAGCCATAGAGCTATTTGCTCAAATAAGGCGTATATGGAAGTTTGCCAAAAATAAGTTTAACAATGGCCGTAATCCTGCTGCTGACATCGATGATTATTATGTTTCGGATCGAGTTGATACTCCCCGCCCGTGCCAAGCCTACACTGACTTAGATTCAATTGCAGAGTTGTGGATCAACCTTGCAACTACGCCATGCATTCACCAGAAGAACGCAGCCAGGTTTATGATTTTAACGGGCTTGAGGCCTATCAACATTCCTCAAATGAAATGGTCATGGCTGAATAGTATTACCTTTCCGACCTTAATAACTTTTCCGTCATCCATCGTAGGTGTACGTGGTGAAATGAAAAACCAAAAAGAATACAGACTCCCACTAACAAAAATGATGCGAACTATTATCCTTGAACAAAGGGCATGGATGGAATCGGCACGACCTAATTGCAATCAAGAGTTCATTTTTCTGCAACCACGCGACCCTATGAAGCAATTTTCTAAACGCTCCCTCGATAAAATTATCAAAGACTATTCTCCATTTGATGCAGTAAAAGGCGATATCGAACAGATTGTAATGAAAGGCTCTGCGGGTGCATTTTGTACTATGTGTAGAAGCTTTTTTAAATCCAATACAAAAGAGCTGTTGGTATCAAACGGCTACCACTTTAAGCATGCAGAAGACTTAACCCGGTTAGCACTTCATCATTTGAGAAAGTCTGATGATCCGAATGGGCTTAACTACGATAAATCTGAAGAGCTCTACGGCACTTCAACAAAACTTAAGTTCAATGTATTTAAGTTACACGAGGTCAGCATTTTAAAACGAGTCCATGAGTTTCAAAGCTTAGAGTTAAGGCCTACAGCATTTCAGGTAAACCAACAAAAAATAATCAAAGATAAGGAACATAAAAAAGCGCTAAGAGAGCGAATAAAAGCATCGCTTGTCCATAAAGGTGCATACATTCAATTCATAAATCAGCCTTTTGGCGATACAGGAAAATCAGTTAAAGAGTTAATTCTGACTAAAGATGGTAGAACTGTAATCGAAAGTTACCTTGATGATATTGCTGTTTAAGCTAAATACTCATCCGAAAAGTATACTGAAAGAGCATATAGAAACTAAATAATGACTTAGCGTAAAGCCGGGTCATTTTTCGTACAACAACAAAGGTGATGAACACTTTTCGCTCAAAAATAATAAATAGTATTGGCAAAAATAAATTTAACGGTAGAACGAAGAAAAGTATTGAATTTTGATGAACTTACAAAGAATTTATAAAAAGTACACAAAAATCGTTAAAAAATTTTATTAAAAAAAATTTAAAAAAGTTTAGTACCCAAAACATACTAATACACCACCAAAAAGCTCAGATTTGATAATAAGCTTATAAACGACATATCAGTAGCTTAAACAAAGCCATTTAATTTCACCACCAAAATGATCTTAGTAGTCATAGGCTTAAAGCCATAGCTGGCAAGGCTTCCCCCCTCTTGCAGCAATCAAAAAACTCATTCAACATAATAAAAAAGCGACAAAGTTAATTCATCCCAGATGAAATAATAAAGACTTAATAAAATATGAAAAAAACCAACAAGAAGTTTAAGAAAAATAAAATAAGCAGAATATTAGATAAAATTAGAAACCTATCTAAGATAACAAGTGAAAATGAGTCTGAGAAGCAAAGTGAAAGTGAGTGTATTAGCAAGTCGAAATTCGACAGTATTAAACCACCATATAGTGATAAAGATATTTTAATATTATCTGAATGCGCTGCAGCAATTGAATACCCAGAACCAGAACCAGGTCAACCAAAAAAAGATCTTAGGATGTCTAAATATGACAGTGAAAAAAACTTAAGATACGTTTTTTATCCAAATGGAGTCGTAAAAGTTTTTGCACATTTTGATAAAAAAATTGGGTTAAAAAGTACTCTCTTAGGTAGCTTTGAAACAATGACAGTCGCTGAAGCTGCTAGGCTTAGCGCCATCATTTTATATAATCACCTATATGGTCAAACGCTTGGAGAAGTTGCTGAACTGTATATAGAAGAATTAAAACAAGAGCAAAAGAGTAATCGTCGTTCATTTTCAGATGGAACCATTAGAACGTATTCATGCTACCTTAGAAAATTTTCAACTATCATTGGTGTTGATAAAAGGTTTATTGATATTACAAGTGATGATATTCAACTAGCATTTACGAAATTAAAGAGTGATCTTACAAGGGAATATGTAGAAACCATTTTCCATCGCGTTAAAGATTTATTTAAGTTTTCAATAGACAGACTAAATTATAAGAACAACCCTTTTAATAATGTCAAAAGTTTATATTTATCTAAGAAAAGATGTGAAATAAGAAAGTATGAAGGCTACACAGATAATGAATCTACAGCAAAGCTATTAATCGCTCTGGAACACAACGAAAATAGAAATTTAGTAAATGCTTTAAAGCTTTGTATTTTTGCCGCATTAAGACCTCAGTGCGCTTGCACATTAAAGAGCAGCTATTTAGATAATTTAGATGATCCGAAGGTTTTGATAATACCAGGTAGTACCACAACAGAAAGAGGGCCAACAAAAAACCAACAAGAACAGAAAATAATATTAACCAGTGAAATGATAAAAGCCATAAAAGATCAATTAGCATATTCAAAAAGAGTATATGGTGAGATAAAAGAGTACTTGTTTGTAAGCATACGAAATCCTGAAAATCATTTACCATACAATACGCTTAGGGAGTTCATGCAGAAGAATGCACCTAAAAATATGGATAAGGCAAACCCTTATAAAATTAACAAGAAAGGCTCTAAAGGTTCTTGCTTAACTATGTTTAGAAAACTTGCTAAAACAAATGTACTGGTTGCATTAACAAATAATTATTCAACACTAACGGAAGCTGAAATTGAATCAAAAGAAATATTACACCACATAAGTAACTCTGAGAAAAAGCTATCAACAGAAGAAAAAAATGAATCTGAAGCAAATAGAATGCTTCATATTATACATACAAATCATGACCGCTCCGGAATGCATTACACTTCCGCTGAAGAGCAACACAGAACGTACTCAAAAAGATCAAACAATTTATTCATATTGCATGAAAATGCAATCCTTGAAGCTATGAATAAAATAAAGAAAAGTAATGAAGAATATCAAACCATTTAAGTCTGACGTATTATCTAAATTGTTTATGGTCAAAAACACGTTAGAGTATTTAATCAGTAACGCCCAATTAAGGTGTGAAGCACGCGATCACAGAACTTCATTTGAACCCCGTAAACACTGAACTAAACCCAAACCAAAAATGCCAAGCGTGCTGAATCACTCTTAAATTGTTTGTTAGTTTTAAACGACTCCACCGAACCCTTTCATCTCACCGAGAGCCGTAGCTCCAAGGAAGTTAATGAGGTTACTTCCGATCATTAGCCCTTCCTTTTTCTTATATGTATGAAATACACCGACTAATTTAGGCACTGTCCAATCAGTTGAAGTTTCATAACCGGCTGGCCACGCAAAAACTGCACCACCGCTCATTCCATTCGGGCTTGGTGGGGTCATACGTTCATCGGTACTAGGATTGACAGTTCGCTTCATACTAAAATGAATAATCGAGCTAGTCATTGGACATAGTTTCAGTGAGTCGTAAGTTTCTTTCTGTGCTGCGACACCCCGAAAATAGTAAAGCTCTGATTTGAAACCATCGGGTTTCTTTTTAGACTTACTTGCAGGGTAACCGACAACGGAAACCACTCCTAGTTCTTCAGACGAGGCTACTAACTGCGATTTAGTTTGTAGAAGAGGCAAAAAATGATGGCAGAGTTCGCAAGCAAACTTTGAAGACAACCGAATATAAGCCATATCAACAGTGTCGTCAGCACGAGCAATTTCAGGTGGTAGGTCTATGAATGCAGTATAACCATCAATTTCAGTCAACCCATTTGCCGTAGGGACTAATAGTGTTCCTTTCTCCATGTCATCTGTAACATGTGCTGCGGTAAATAGAAATGGATGGTTATTCAAATCCACAAATACCGCGGTTCCTATTTGAACGATACGTTTAGGAACATCTGTCTTGATAAAGATAGGAACTATTGATTTATCAACTTCCACTGAACTCTCCTTTAAAACTAACGCCGCAAATAAACGGCTAAAATTTGTGAGGTACGAACAAAGCCAACTGATTTTTGTCCGCACTTTTTAATTTGCTTTGTTAGGCTGAACGCAGCACTTTGCTGTTTTTAATACCTAGGACGAAGTAAATTAAACCGATAGCAAACGCAATGTTGTAAGGAAGAGCAACAAAGAATTCAAAGTGCGGTGAATCAGCTGCAATACCAGCAATTAAAATTATTATGATAAAGGAAAATAAACTAAAAAAGGTTGAAAGTGCGAACGAAAAGAAACCCTTTGAAAGATGTGAGAGGTATTTATCACTTTTAATTTTGTAGGTTTTCTTAAGTGAAACATATGCGTAAACGTTAACAATAATTGCAATAACTGACATTGCCACGTCAAAGAAATAATAAGGTGTAAAAATATTCGCTTCTTCCAAGGTAAACTCCCTTTTTTTGTGCTGCCTAACGCCCCAAGCAGGGGCAATAACACGTAGGCTATAATACGGAACGAAGTGACGGAAGCCTACGTGTTAGTGTCCCGCTGACTTGGTTTGTTAGGTATTGCATGGTTCCCGGTTTATATTGATGCCTTTTTCTAATAATTCAGAAACCGCAGCGTTATCTAGAATCTCCATGTTGTTTATTGGTGTAATACCATCCTGTGATATGACTCCTGCCTCGGTTGGGCAAGTAGACCAACTAGTTGAGTTTGTAAATGTGTAGGTTTTTCCATTTTCGGGTGTAAACAGGTGCTTAGACATACACTTATATCCATTTACTGGATGAATTAAACCAAAAGCTAAAAAAATGGGATTATCTGCCTTAACTTTAATTGTCGCTGGATTGCCCAATGGTAAAGCCGTTGAAATTTGTAAATCCCCAACGTAACCAAATGTAGTTTTACCGCTATCTTTTTGCTGGCAACGTTCATAGATAATTGCGGTATGAGGATGTGGTTGGAATCCGAAACCATCTGTTTTCTTGGTGGTTTCAAGACTTAAATACGCTACCGGACCATCTTTAGGTTCCTGATATTTGTTTGGTTGACCTGAAAAAGTAATGTTATTTTCAGTGCTTGCACACCCAATTAAGCCAATGCAGCAAAGTGCGCTTATATATGTTTTCATTCGAACTCCGAAGTTAAACGCAATACCTAACGCCCTGTTAATGGGCGGATTACGCTTGGCTAAAATTAGCGAAGAATGAGCGCCAGCCAAGCAGTAAGGCGTCCATTTTAAACAGCTTGTTAGGTTACGAACCTCAATCTACATTGTGATACTGTGCTGCTTGTTCGTAACAGTTAACACATACGACTGACATTTGA
This sequence comes from Pseudoalteromonas shioyasakiensis, assembly GCF_019134595.1. NCBI lineage: Bacteria > Pseudomonadati > Pseudomonadota > Gammaproteobacteria > Alteromonadales > Pseudoalteromonadaceae > Pseudoalteromonas > Pseudoalteromonas shioyasakiensis. The sequence goes on from NZ_CP077771.1 coordinate 217,363, forward strand.
TTAAACTCTCTGAATCTTTCTGTCATGCCGTCCTCTTCCTCAAAAACAGCCTCACATTGATAACACCAAGCTTGAAGATCATTTGGAACGCTTGAATTTTCAATGAAACCGAGAGGCTCTCCCTCAGGTTTGACAAGATGACCACATAGTACGGCAGCCACTCGCTTTCCATGCTTACCGCAATCAATATACATCGGTTCTATATCTGTACTCATTAGTAACCTAACACCCACATAAGGGGCAGTAATGCGTGGGCTATAATAGGAGCGAAGCGACAGAGCCCACGTGTTACTGTCCCAGCGAGCCTGCGAGCGGCTTAATGTGCTTGTTAGTTGCCGGCATCACTAAATTTATCAAGATAGTCAGAAATTCTGGGCAATATGTCTACTCGTTTAACAACCTTATCCCGTAAGAAGAACAGCAACTCTTTGGAATTATCAACATAATCAGTAAAACGCCCATCTTTAACTTCTAATTCTAAGTTTGGATAGTGGGTTAACAGTTCTTGTTCGGTTAACCCAATTGGAAAAAAGCCATCTAAACTTACATCCGGTGAATAGACAAAAATTCTTTCCAAGATAAAATTAAAATCAGGATCAAAGTCTAACCTTAGGCCTTGCGCTTTGTATTCCCAAACTTCAGCACGAATACCGTCTTTACCACCTTCATTTTCGACGATATCAGGTTTACCGAAGAGTTCTAAAGCATCTTCTTTGGTAGCACCGAATTTTAATACATCCAACCCTTCAAGTGGCTCAATTTTCATAAGGCAACTAACGCCCTGTTAATGGGCAAAATATAGTTGGCTAAAATAAGCGACGAAGGAGCAAAAGCCAACTGTATTTTGTCCTTGTTAAACAGCTTGTTATGCGTCTTTTTGCCATGGCAGTTGAAGATACAACAACGCAGTACACACAAAAATAATTGCAGTAAAAAATTTGGCTAACCTTATATTTATTTCGGTGGAGCCAATACATACAGCTATAAAATAAAGTGCCAGAATTGAAAATGAAATAGCGAAAGCAAAAATAAGTGAACTAATAAATTTGTTTATGCTTGATAGCTTTAATTTTGTATAAGTGAAAACACCAATCAATAATGTAGGTACAAAAGCTAATAGCACTAAAGGTGCTGTTGGATCTTCAATTTCACCTTCTTGTTGTTCATCTATTGTTATTTTAATGATTAATCCAACTAACACAATACCAACGAATTTGAGTGTAATTTTTAGATTTGACCAAAACTTAGATTTGAATTCAGAGGTCAATTAGAAACTCCATTTTCTCGAGACGCATAACATGTTTATAGCGAGCGAATCGCGCGTTTTTCTACCACTGCGTCGCTCGCTTTTCTGAATGACTCATTTGTAACAAACTTCTTAACTAATTGCCATTAATACTAAAATGCAGTAATTCTAGCTTTTGTCTCAGGACAAAAACGAGCGATTGGGTCGTTTTCCTGACTATGCAAGCAATATGCTTTGACGAAATAGAACAGTAATTTCGAACGGCCGAAGTTCGCTCTTTTGAGTCATGCGCCTAAACACGTTTAGGGGCAATAACAAGTTAGCCTTCATCAATAACTATAAATTATCACCTAACAAACATACGTATTTGCACAGTACAAATGAGGAGAATCTGTGTGAAGACATTTTGTTTAGAGCTCGTACTTGGGTTAGTTCGAGTCGGTGTGAATAGTATTTATCTGTTTATTTCACTTGCGATATTTTTGTGGGTTATTAATTACCCCGAAACTTCTAGACTGGCGTCTGCTGACTTACTCGAAGGTTATGAGCAAATTATTTTGGCATACATATGTGCTGATATTTTAAGTTTCATAGAGTCTAAATTACGAGACAAATACCTTTAATTCTAAGCGCCCTATGGGCGCTTTTTTAAATTCTGATATAACTACGATTTTACTCTCTTATAAACCGAAAAAGCGCCATAGAGGCGCTTTGGTGGACAAACATAGGAGGTTAGTAAAACCTTAGTAACACATACTCAAGCATCTTTTTCATGCTGGGTGCGTGCTTTTCTGCATAGATATAGTAGCCAGTTGCACCCATTACAAATTTGGTGCAAAACAGGCTCATTACGATTAACCAAACGAGATTTTCTGTGGTCTTAAGCTGATAAAACGTAAACCCAACACCACTGATTAGAATCAGTGCGATAACAATCTCTATACGATTGCGATAGATAAATGAGTGTTTAAAACTCATCTATTCCACCGCAAGAAATATCAATCCCCCAATCAGTATCATCAAATACAGAGAAAGAATCACAGCTTGTTGTATCAGAGAAATCACTGTTATCTGTGCCAAATACGTTGCCACCTATATCTACACAATTGCCATTATCAGCATCATTGATAGGTAAACCGGTTGCAGGATTAATCGATGTAGTCGTCATTTTTTAACCTCTTAGAGTGGGTAAGTTCTCTTTAAAAGTTAATGATTTTGTGATAAAAAACAAACTTGTTTGACTGCGAAGCTCAGCAACAAACAGTTTGGATTATCACTTTCTTCTTTTCTATTTATCTCACTATTCACAGACAATATTACTTTGTTTTGTTACGAAGTAGACTTACTTTTTCGTCTGAAAGACATCAAATTCAGCCTAATCCGGAACGAAATTAGGCAATAAAAAGCGTCTCAGAATGAGACCAATAAGTCGCGTAATGTGCCGTAGGCGAAGCCGAAGAAACATGGAGCAGCGCGAATGTACAGCTGGTCTGTACTCACCGCGATGATGTTTCGCCCTAGCGAAATTCGGTTGAAATTTGGCACAAATTGAAAAGCGAACCACCTTTGCGATAGAAAAGTAAGCGATATGATGAAGGCGGATAATGGGGCACCCATCGCCTGTTCATAAAGCGGCATTGTGGCGGTGAGTACAGAGCGTAGCTCGGTACATTCGCGCTATGGCTTAATACGCTAGAGCGGTAGCTCGTTGAGTCAGCTCGTTGCGGAGCAACATCAGAGATGACGGGCGTTTTAAGCCATATGTTTGAACAACAACGTTGTGAAGACATCAGCTGAAAGCTGCCTGTTGTTGCGATAATCATCGCGACAACTCTGCCGGGCACGCGTACAAAGCATCTCGGTAGGAAAACCGGCAAACAATCGCTAAAAAGCGATAATTTGCAAGGCGGGTTGTTAGTTAAAGATTCAAACTAACAACCAGAGTCTTTAAACATGACAAGCATTCAAAACAACAATACAAGTAGCCAACTTCAGCTCGCCTATCCTCGTTATTTTGATATTGATATGCGCTACTATGAAGGTGCAAACAATCATCAAAAGTTTAGCAATCGCCTGAAGCTCTCAACTCTCATTGCCATTCGATTTACAATCATAACACCAGGCCTTGTGAGTTGGCTTTACTGCATCTCACACCGATTAGCCTTAGAGCATTTAAATAGGCTCACCAACGATGGATTTTTAAAGCTCGTTAAAACACATCGTAGCCCCGATGGGCGCGTCTATGTTCCAACCTACAGTGCTGCAAAGTACGCTGAAGAAATAATGAATATTGATGTGTACTTCAGAGCCAATACCAACCCAGCTTTACAGTTTAACCATAACAACGTTATGCATAACCTAATTAACGCCTTTGTGATGCTAAGAGGCATTCACAATTATCACAGTGATGGCACCTACGCCCCAATGTGGCAAAGCTTTATAACTGAACCCGAATTCAAACGCGCCAATACAAGCACAGAGACCCGAACAGTCGATGGCGCAGTACGCTTATTAGATGGCTCAATTGCAGCCATAGAAGTCGAACACTCCTTCAAGAACAAAGCAGCACGGCAAGCCATTCTTCTAAAATACCTAGCCTCACTTAAAAATGGCGACTACGACAAAGTGTTTTTATTCTCCCAATCGCAGCAAATTTTTGACGACATAAAGCGCCTGCATGAACAACTATTCGAAGAAATGACAACACGGTTCGACAAGAAAACTCGCCACCCTCTCCTATCACCTGACGATGTCGAGCTACTGCAATCATCGATTATCTATCGAACCAAGCTATGTGATGAAATAAGTGAGAGGTTTTATAGCATTTAGATTTTGCTTACCAGTGGCGATAATAGCACCATATAAAAAGTAGAAATTTTTCGCAGAAATGGGCTATGAAGAAGGGTTCTAAATTGGGCATAACCGAGTAATGTCGGGAAAAATAAATTTAGGAGCCCTTAATGAATAACAAAGTTGGCATCTTTTGGTTTGCTGAAAACACATTAGTCTTTAAAGCTCAAAGTGCTATCGACTTAAAGCCAGATCAACTTGGATTTATTGATAGCACGCTGCAACACCAAGTTGAGTGGGAAGATAATAATATTTATCAATTGTTTGGTTTAATGCTAGACAACACTGACTACTACAACTTTCCCAGAGGTCGAGTTGTTTTTAATGTTGATCAAAATGCCTCATACGTATATTTAGACAAAAACTTGTTTAAAAAGCATATAGTTAAAAAGATAAAAGCTAATTTTTCTTTACTAGATACAAATGTCAGGTTCTTTACTGATCCTCATTACAATTGCTTTGGTAGTATTTAGAACAAATAAAATACTACCAAATAACTGAGCACAGATACGCAGAGCTAAATTGGTGGCACACCTATGAAACTACTTACCAGAGGGGGCTGGTGATTGACTGCGTATAAAAGCCGGTATATCAAAAATATCACTTTTACTTGATACAACAGCTTTAGTTTTTGTGGTTTTCTCTACTTTAGGTATTGTTTCATCTATATTTTTGGCATGAATTAACTGACTTTTTGCACCTGTAGCTATGATGAGTATTTCAAAGTTATTCGCCAAACTCGTAATTTTAGATGCACCACAAATAACCACTGCATTTGGGCTAACTTGATGACGTACTGTATCCATTATGGTGTTGTAACTACCTAATGAAATCTCTTCGACACAATTAATTTGTACGATAACACCTGTACTTGTGCTCATATCAACACTGCTAACCAGAGGGTTGCTCAGGGCTTGCGTAAGAGCCATTTGTAAATCGCTTTCATCTGCACACTTTCCAACCCCCAATACAGCATCGCCTTGGGCGTCCATTACTCTTTGAAAGTCACGCAGATCTACGTTAATTAATCCCTGATAACACAGCATATCGATGAGTGAGGTAATTAAAGAATGTAAAATTTGATTACTGTGCTTAAAGGCATCAAATAAGCCAATGTCATTACCAAGCACCTCAATAAGTTGATCATTTGGTAAAGTAACGACAGCATTAGCGAACTGTTTTAATTCATCAAGCCCTTGCTCAGCTACTTTTCGCCTAAAATCCCCCTCACTGGTAAAGGGTAATGTTGCAATACAGATTACAGGCTTATTAAGATCTTTGGCTAACTTAGCTATGTATGGGCTAGCTCCTGTGCCAGTGCCACCTCCTAAGCCAGTTGCGCATAAGAGAATATCGCAGCTTTTGATAAGCGCTAATAATTGCTCTTCACTTTCTTGTGCGGCGAGTAACCCTATTTCTGGGTCTGCGCCAGCGCCATAGCCGTTTGTAAGCTCAGCACCTATCAACACAAAGTCATCACTTTGAGAGTGCTCTAATACAACCTTATCAGTATTAACGCAGTAAAACTTAGTTTGCGGGTTTTGAACCTCATTAAAAATGGTATTAACAGTGTTACAACCGCAGCCACCAATACCAAATACGCCAATAGACAAGCCATCTAAATTCTCAACTAACTCAAACATCATTGCTCCTCATTTTTTAAAGAGCATAACAACAAGGTGCGTCAATTTTTGACGCATCTGAAAATCACAAGTTATAAGTGTTTGAAGCCTCATTTAGTTTTTTGATGACTCTGTTGCGTACAGCTTGGGGCTCTATTACCTCAAGCCAATGTGATGCTCTAAACAATTCACTTGTTAATTGCTCAGTGTCCTGCACATTGAATTTAAGCAGTGATGTTTGAGCATCTAACTTTTTCTGCTCTATTAACTCACCAAATTGTACAAACCCCAGATTCAATGAAGATTGAGACAGCACTTTGATAATCAAGTTAATACTGTCCTGACGCTTTCCTTTATTAATCGCAGATCTTAATGAGCTTAACTGCTCTAAATTTGGTTCACGCCGTGTCTTTTGTAATACTTTCACATTACGAATACGATAAACCGGCATCTGATAGCACTTGTCATGCAGCGTCCCTACCATAAACTGCGCCATAAGAATTCCGTTGTCTTCTTCAAGACCATAGAAGCTAAGTTCAGTAAAAGCTAACCAGTGTGCCTGATCATATAAAACGCGATAAATCTCAGCACTAACTGAACGATTATGTTTTATTGCATGCTCGATTTGTTCAACAACCTTGCTGTCAAGATTCACCTTAATCGAGCTATTATTTTCTAGGTTTAACCATTCAGGTTTGATGCCATTTAGTCGCTGTAATGCAATATCAGCTTTAGCATGAATTGTTTGTTTAATATCTACAGGGATATTCTGTGGCAGAAGCTGCTCAAGCAGTAAGTAATGCTGAGCAAGCTCAATACTTAGTAGCGGTGAGCTTCCCCGCCAATCCTTACTAATAGACCATGCATAAGGTTTTGTTCGTGTATCTTTTTCAAGGCCAAAACAGCCTTGTTCGTATAAAGATTGAAGATCACGCTGCAACATGCGTGTGGAGAGGTCAATTCCTTGGTTAGATAGCTTAACTTTCAATTTGATAATTGTTATTCTTTGCGGTGTGAAAGGAATCAAACTTAAAAGCAAATTTTGTCGCCAAGATGACATTAATTTAATCCCTATATACAATTAATATCATCCGAAATGTTCTTCCCTATGACAATTTGGGCATAAAGCTATCGTATTTTCAACTGTATCATCTCCTCCATTTGCAAGTTTAATTTTATGATGAACCTCTAAGTAAGGAGTACCATCTTTTCGTCTAATGAAAGGTGCAGGTTGATTGCAACCTTGACACACACCATTTGCTCTAATTAAAGCTTCAGCTACAACATCAGGGTTTCTTTTAAAAAAAGTCGTAGTGACTGTTAATTTTTCAGGTTTTTTTGGGGACTTTCTCAACCGCTCTTCTCTAGCTTCTTTACTAGAGTTAAGCGCTTCCTTGACTTGCTCATCAAAGTCATCTAAATGCTCTTGCAACTGATTTTTTTTGGGAAGTAAGCTTTTTAGTATTGAAATGACTTCATTATCAAGAGGACGTTGAAAAGAGTAATTTTGCTTGCAGAAGTGCCTTTGAAAATTACTTCTACGTTTATCACCCGTTGTCTTTGGTAGTAGTTTACTTAACCCCTGTTCATCTAATTGAATTAAATCATCTAAATTTGATAGATCTCTTAGTTCAACTCTATAACGAAGCTTACCCACTTTAGTATCTTGTATTTTTACTATTTCATACAAACCACAAAGCTCATAAAAACTCTTATTTAAATTTTGAATAATGAATACAGAATCACCTACCTTTACTTTTTTTAAAGTTTTTTCGCCAGAAACACCATAGCCTTTTTTAAAATCAAAATTATCTTTATTTTTTGGACCATGATATGCATAAAAATAGTTTCTCATGTTCAAGTTATCCTTGTCTAAAAATACCATTATATAAACTTTACTTTATTATCTAAGGTAATTGATTTTTTAATTTACAATCATGAAATATTAATATTAAAAACTTTGCTTCTTCTCTAAGCTTAAAAAATATTAAAAGGAAAATATATCCCCCCACCAAGTAGTTTTATTTTTAAAGTTTCATTTCTCGTATAATTTCTTGTAAATCTTCATGCCAATGATTGCTAGCCGCTGTACTTGATTTTACTAAGTGAGTTTTATGCTTCTCGAGCTGTGATTTAATTGCGGCAATCCACTTTTCATCATTTGGTTTGGCTTCTAATACTTGTTCAAAAGCAAATAACATACTTGAGAAGAACCACAAATATTTAGCGTATTCTGGATCATTTTTTGAATTAGCGACATACTCACCACTCGCTAATTCAGGGTGAGCGATACATAATGCTAAATACTGCTGATAAATTCCATGTGCTTGTGCTGAAGCAGAAGTATTACGCCCTACCTGAACTTGCCAGAAAGCAATAATCAAAGCCCCTATTGCCACAAATAAACTAATAATTGGAACCCAATTTTTCCAAGTTTCAATATTTAATAAAACGGCAAAACCTGTTTCAAAACATGTCATCTGTTTACTCCTGCTGGTTTAGTTTTAACGGCTCTATATTTTTTTATTTTTCTTGTGAAAGCTGCTAAATCAATGTCAGCAGTACTAATTGATATTTGTTTGCTTCCATGAGCATGAGAGATTAAACGATCATAACGTTCTTTATAAGGTGCTTGTATCGTTGATCCTCCAAACTCACCAATATTAGAAATAACTATATGTTGATACATATGATATTGAAGAGCAGCAGCCATATTATCGAAGGTGTTTACATCTTGGTTATGAGCAACCACTACAAATAAATCTGTAGTATTTCTTAAATCCGCGGCTAGCTTTATATCTGTCGCGTCATAACAAATAGCCCCACTAATTCTGAAAGGTCCTTCATCATACCCATGTAATTCTAAAATGTGCTGACAAGGCCTATAACCAATGATTCCAAGAGCAAGCTCATCCTGAGTCATGTTTTCTTTACCTTGATCTCTGATCACCCATTGCCTTCCACTTTCTCTATAATCTGGTATAAACCACCTAGCTACATTAACTAACTTTCCTTCATGATTAGTAAATACCAATCCGGCAAAAATAATAGCACCAGTTGTATCAGCAAGTCGTTTAATGAGATCTTGATCATCAATATGTACAGCTACTTCTGCAAAAACAATTAAGTCAGCAAACGGTTTAGTTTTTTCACCTTGAGCTTGTGCTTTACTTTCTAAAGTTTTTAACGCTAGTTTACAAACCGAAGATAAGTGCTCACGGTGCTTAGTCCTATAGACTGGATTATTAAGTTCAGGATCGGAAACACTAAAGTCCGACGACATAGGCAAAAGCTGCTGAACTGTTGCAACCCTTAGGTAGTTACGTTTGCTGGGTCTTGCAACTCTCGTTGGTAATGCGGGTAAAGAAGAAGAGTTACAAATAAGACTATTTAAATAACTCAACCTTTTTTTTAAGCAAAATTCAAATGTTTCTAAGCACTCTATAGAGCGTACATCTAAATCACTCACAAATGTTGATTCGAAGCCTGGCCATTGTAGGCAACGAATTAATAAGTCTGAAAACCAGTCTGTTACTTTAGAATATTCCCCAGTTAAAGTCTCAGGCGAATGCATCATACCCATGCGCCTTTTGAACCAACTTGTTTTCACTCCTTTATAAGCGACGATATCACCTTGCTTCCACCGGTTAGTTGTAAAGTCTGCACTACCAATTACAGAGGCCCTTAATATAATACCTATCCAATAAATGACTTTTTTACTTTCGCTGTTTTTCTCAATCCATTCTGGAAACTCATATCGAGGATCCTTAAATGATACAGTCCCTTTTCGCTTAGATTCAGCAATCTTAACTGACGGTCTCCACAACTCAGACCATCTTGTAACCGCATCCAATTTAATTTCTATTTCAGCCGGTGTGGCACCCAGTATCGGTGTATTTCCAAAGCTCTTTTGTTGAGTTGCTTGTAATAAACTTAATGCTAACTTTATTAACGCATGCTCAAACTCAAACCCATTTGAGTCAGAATGAATAACCTTGGATAAAAGCTGCTTTTTAGCTCTAGGCTGAGCACTTGATTGAGGGGCTGCCCAATCAAATTTCTTAGTAAGCGCCTGAAGATTTTTTCTTTTTTTAAGCTGTTTCCATATCGCATTCCAAAAGAGGCCGCCTCTCTTTGCGAAAACGTCCAACGCCTTGGCTTTATTTACATCGTCAAAATCACACATTGACTTAATCAGAGAAGCAGCATAAATATCAAACTTTCCTGTCATTTGTGCTGAGATTTCATATAAAGCGCAGTGTTCATACTTAAACTTTGATTGAGCGCCAGCTAAAATAATGTGCAACTCATTTTGGAGAGTCGAATTTGGCTTTTCTTTGATAACTGGTTTATTAGTAGCTGCAAGTAACATTAATGCTTGTCTTTCAACAAATTTAGAACTTTTATTAGCGCTTGCAATAACTGCTAATGCATAGTTAGCAATCAAATCAATCACAGAGTTTGGTTTAATTGAACTTGGGTAGATTGACTTCTGAAATGTCATTATGAAATCAAGTCCACATCTAAATATGTCTGCTAGCAAATAATCCATCATTTGCGCTGTAATAGTGTCATTTATTTTTGCGCTATTCGCATAACTACTACGAGAAAAAATAGCCTCAACTACTGGCTCAAATAAATCAGCTTCTGGGTGAATTTCCATTGCCTTTCTCAACACTAATGCAAGCGAAGGATCTTTCATCCAAGCTGTAATCAACTTTTTAGCTAACAGTTCTTCTCCACTATCAGCGTTACTTATTCTGCGTTTATTTCTTACAATGCTTTCTAACCTATTTGCTGCAAATCGCTTTAATGTATCTGGTCGAATATCATGATCGTAATTAGCAATTTGTAACAACGCAGAGTCATTGTGAGAACTTTTTAAAGGAGGTAAATCTATATCTTCAATATCTAAAAAGCTCTCTAAAAGACCTGTAACTGAATCTAAAACATCACGATCAGCTGGTCCACTGAGCTCTCCTTGAGCCATTTCAATCCGATTCGACATACTGCCACTATCGTCTAAATCTGAAAAAAGAGTCACCTTTGTTTTATCATTATTCAGTTTAAGATCAGCGCCACCATGCTTTTTCAAAAGATTATTTATATTTCTATTTAAAGCACGCCTTATAGAGCCTACAGATAGGTTTTTTGCACTTATAACTAAACGTAAATCATCCACATAGCGACAATAATCATGGACAAAAATCGAGCTTTGAGGGCTTAGTTTCCTACCGATTAATTCACCCACCTTTTCATCAAATTCGATTAAAAATGCATTGGCAAAAAAACCTGCAGATACCAACCCCTGCGGTAAACCTTGCTCAACATTGCCTAGCTTTAAATCGGCAGCTAGTTTTAAGTCGTGCTTTTTCCACTTCCAATCTGAAATACGGTTAAACGCTTCCCAAAATTTTGTGCACTCTGGGTTACCAAATTTTTTAGATATTCTTTTTAATCTAACTATTAATAAATCTCTACAAATTGTGTTGTAGAACTTTGATAAATCCAAATTAACAACGTAAACCTCCTCCGAAGAAGAGGCTTGATTTAAAACACTTCTTCCTAACTCCATTGGTCTTTTTAAGAAGTTTTGATAATCAGTAAAAAACTTTCTGTATGTATCGCTATTTCCCCAACGAAACCAAGCTTGATCTTTGCTTTTCCAATCACATACCAATCTGTTTCCGTAGCTATACACCTTATTACTTCTTGCTTGTGCAAAACTCTGATTTTTATCGCTGCAATTACCTTGCTCTGATTCAACCGCATCAGCCAGGCACAACATAGCAGCACTAGCCCATGTTTGATCTCTAATCGACATATGAGCCAATGGCCTTATAGGTGGGCTTTCTTCTCGTTTATCAATACTTTTAGGATGCCAACCATCTTGATCAATAACCCATGTTTCACTTTTTGCAGCAGGTACCATCTCTAAAGGTTTAAGCTTGTTTCTAATAATCTGCCTTTTCCATTCGCTTACATTGTCCTCAATATTTAAGGCAGATACATCTAACTCCAATGTATCTGCATACCAGTTAAACGCACGAATGTAATTATGTGTTTTTTTCCAAGCTTGAGTGAGCACGACTTCATCAGCAAGATATTCAATCGTTGGTTTTAAAGTACGGTATTTTGGGTTAATTAGTTTCATGGCATCCCTGCATAGTTTTAATTAATATTATTTTAAAAAGTAGAATTATTGAAACTTATTAGTTTAAGAAAAGAACTGCCTGGCTCAGTTTTTTTGGAATATAAAACTATAACTATTTAAGTGAAAATTGACCTCACGTCTCGCTATTTCACTTATTGGCGAATTTGTGTCATATCATTCAAACTTACTTTTTTAACCGCAGTCATAGTGAATTTAGAAATGATACCTGTTTCGCTGAGCTTTCTTTTATCCATAACCTAACGTGTCCCTAAATATTACGCAATTAGCCAACAAGGCTTTGCATACAACTCGTTGATTAAACGTATTTCATACTTTTAGTGATGCTATATAAAATATGATGAATTAGCAAAAATAAAAGGTAAAACTAAAAGCGAGAGACACTGTCTCTCGCTTTAATTTAAGGTAAACCTTTTGAGACATACCTCGATTATTTATTTTCCACAGCAATTTTTATACTTTGCATTAAAGCCGCACGAACAAAGTTCATTTCGCCCTAATTTAGTAGTTTTAGTAAAAGACCTCTGTGGCCCTCTTTGCACTTTGGCACCTTTGATTTCCTCTAGTAAGCCAGAAAATAGATCTCTTATTTTTAAGTACTTTTCATCAAAGTACAAAGCTGCATCTAAGTTACCAGTAGCGATTGCTTGGAATAAATATTTTTGAGCTAGTTTGTCATCTTTTGGAACTAACTCACCTTTGTAATAGATTTTACCTAATTCAAACATTGATTTATTACAGCCTCGCATTGCTGCTGCTTGAAAACTCTCAACAGCTTTATCACCATTAACAACGCAAGCTTTGCCTGAAGAATATAAAACACCTAACTTTTGAAAAAGAAAAACTGTGTCTTCAGCTTTTTTATGGGTAAGGTATTTATGTGCTTTTTTATAGTCTTCATTCAAATAATGACACCACCCCAAATAAGCGTAAGCAGCGTAAAATCCCCTTTTTACTAATGCGCTTAGTAATATTGTTATCTCAGTAATTTGAAGGTTATCTACTTTATGATTGAGACATAAAAGAGCATATTTAAATAGAATTTGATGGCTTTGCTGAGCAATACTGACTTGTTTATCATCAGAGCTAATAACATCGGTTATCGTTTTTTTTGAGCAAAGTTGAAAAGCACTTTTATAAGACTCCGCTGCAAAAGCATACATACTCTGTGCTCGCGCAGTGAAAGATTTATCATCAAAGTCTTCACTTTCAAAAACTTCGCCCATTTTTTTGTAAAAATCACCTAAGCTTAAATACTCTTTATAGTCACAAGACATTAAACAGTTAAACCATAAATCTTTATGTTCTTGGCCCCCCACATTTATTAACTCGTATTTTGGTATACATTTACCAAGCCCAAAGCTCAAGTAAGCACTCTCCAGCAAGTTTAAAACTTGTGTTCTTGAAACTAACGCGTTACTCACCAATATCTCTTTACTTAACTCCTTATTATGTACTCCATCATTTGTTAACTCCCTAACACCATGAAATAGCTCTCTATCAGCTCCGTGAATTGCGTTGATTTCTGCTAGTTCGTTTATTTGCTCCCATAAGTTTTTACTAGTAAATTCATAACTATGGCGTTGAGCATAAAGTAAACATAAGGTCTCAAGTATCCTGCGAAATTTAAATAAACTAACATCAGGGCTTACATTCATCAGTAATAGTGCATTTTTGTAATCTGACGCAATGGACTCTTTGAACAATGCTACGAATTGCTCATCATTATTTACAAAGCTCATGCTAATACTCCCTGTTTTAAGGCAATGTTATTTTGTTTATTCTTGTGCTGATACTCACTATTACTAATGAGGCTAATTGTATTATCTTTTTTATATCGGCTAGCAAACGTCTCCCAGTTTATCTGGCAAACCTCTAATGCTTTCTCTACCCCTACATCTAAAATTAAATCACCATAAATATATCCATTTTGAGTTGAACTATTTTGATAAAAACGCCCTTGAGGGTTAATCATCAAATAAGAAGTCGTCATCGCTTCATTATCTTCTGCCACCATGACTTCTTTTAATGAAGCGTGACGGTTTACAAAAACAGTAAACTGCTCATCAGAAATTAATAAGTTGTCATTTAATACAGGTAGTACTTGGAAAACTTTCCATTTTTCAGGTTTTATTTCTGCTATTAGCTGCTCGAATGACTCTTGGTAATTAAGGCTATTAACAACGGTGTTTATTTTTATTGTGATGGATGGGTTAACTTTACGAAGCTGTTTAACAGCTTTAATTAAATCGTGAGTATCAAAAGAATTATCTTTGCGATCTATTCGACCAATATCTTCACGTGTAGTCATATATTGGCTATCAAAACTTATCCCGATCATTGAAAACATAGCGCCATAATTGTTTATGAAGGAGCTTGTTAGGTAATGGCCATTAGTAATTAAAGACAAATTAAAGCCAAGTGACTTTGCTTTCATAATCAATTGTGCAAATCGCTTTTTAAGTATTAAAGGCTCCCCACCTGCAAAATTAATACGCACTGTTTTATAAGGGAAAACCGCTTTTACTTGATTGCTATTAACATCAAAAAAGTAACTGGCTAACTTTTCAAGCATTAACTCTGCGCTATTTTCATTTGCATGTAATTCGTTGGGCCGGTCCCACTTTGCATAGCAAAATTTGCATGAATAATTACATACTTCTGTAACGTGATAATTAATTACCAACTCATCAATCGTCTTATTCATATGAACCTCCTAATACAAGGTTCAATAACGCTGTTTTCACAGCCGCATCTGCTGATGAAAGTTCATTGGTTTCACTGAGTAATGAAAAAAGAATTAAATGATACATAATGTACTCCTAATATCACCGCGGACTGCGGTGACTTCAGGAGGAAGTATCGAACTGTGAAATTCACAAAAAAGGGAAATAACAAATTATTTAAACTTAAACCTGCAAAACCATTTCAATCATTAATATGATGATTGTTACGCGACCATTTAGCTAGATAAGTTGTTAATACAATACACCCATCGAGCATTGAGAAACGATATCAGCTTTACTTATTGCCGAGTGGGATGACGATACATTTAGTGGATGATTAACTTGAGAGAGGGCGGTCTAACTTCAATCACGGTTAAAGGTCACAAAAAAGTGATAAGTGTTTAATCAAGTCTGGGCTGGTAAGCTTCACGAGTCATTTACAGCCGTTCAAAAGAACTTAATCGCTGTATAGTTGATTGAGAATACAATTTCTATTCTACTTGTTTGCTGCCGAAAATATGGCATTGCTGTCTAAAAGGGAAATGACTCATGTGCTCACTTCCCTCTTAATTGATAAACTATTTTTAGATGCGGCTACACGATAGGGCACGCTCAACTTGAGCTTTCATTAGTTGGTAGTTTTCTTCAATCGAGCGCCCATTCTTTTCGGATGTATCAATCTCGACTACTGGAATATTAAACCATTGAAAGATCTTTTTATAGGCTGTTTCTACACAACTATTTTGTGTAATAGCATCTCCATACCACTGAATACTGCCACATCTAGCCCCTATCCTACTATTTATTGTTTCGGCATCGGCCTTAACAAATATAATGACTTCTGGCAGAAGAATGTTTTGAGAGATATTAAGTGTATCAAAGACATTCTTAACGATTTTTTCTCCAAGCATGATCGTCTGATACGCTAAAGTTGAAAAAATATACCTGTCGACTACGACATCCTGTGACTTTATTGCTCCGGAGACAGTATGACTTCTCAGAAAGTTATTAAGTAAAAAAAACAAAAAAGCACTCTCTTTCGACTCAAAAGAATCAATGTTCTTTCTCAACTCCAGTGCTTCTTCCACTATAGCTGAATGAACAACAACATTTTTTTCTTTTGCATATAAAGAACTTAGTGTAGTTTTTCCGCAGGCATCAAGCCCTTCAAAAACTATAAATCTATTCATTAGAATCTCCTAATGTCACCGCATTGTGCGGTGACTTCAAGAGCAAGTATCAAACTGTGAAAGTCACAAAAAAGAAAAAGATTAAATATTTTAATATTTATTGAGCAACATACTATATTCTTCGTACTCTGCTTTTTTAGTGTTGTATAAATTTACTAGCCACTGACCGTGTTCGCTGATAAAAGCACCAGGATTATTAGAAATCAATTTACCTAAAGCCCCAAACTCTCCGTCAATAACAGCTTTTAGCGCTAAATCATATGGGCTCGATTGGTTATCAAGTTCTATAGAATTAGCAATCAACTCCATTGAACTATATTTACCATCACTAAATGGGTATGGGATTTCATCTTGTGACCAATCTATATTTTTATTTATTAAAAAAAACCTTAAATCTCCGATTCGCCTATCTAGTGCTTGAAAGAGTAATTTTTTAGCCTTCCATTCCTTAGCAAATTGCTCAAAATTTTCAGAATTGACTTTTTCACCGTTTAACCACTTTACGACTAACTTTTTATCTTCAAAAAGCGTGTCTAAAATTACAAGGTTTCGTATAAATATGTGATTACCTGCTTTAATAGGCTTAGGTACATAGTCGACTGACTCAGATTTTATATCGGCCTCATCCAGTAGTTTGGCATTGAGATTTTTATCTTTAACGTAATAATTTAAACGACTTCTTAACCGCTCTGGTAACAAATTACGGTCAATTCCTAATGCCTGACAAGCAACAGCCGCAATACTTGTATTTTTACCAGCCATAAGTATTTCCGTAGCAACCGAGGCGCTGCTCAACAATTTCTACCGTAATGCTTCCTCTAGCGATATCAGTGTAATCAATGTTGTAAGTATCTGCTTTACACTCTTTGGCTAATTTATAAATAGCGCCAACACACATACCTGCCAGATTAGCTTCTTTTAAAGAGGTACTTAAAGAGCTTAATAGCGATGCTTTTTGCTCTAAAAACTCAGAGCAAGCTTCTTTCAAATTAATCCTATGTACAGATTTAAAACCAGTACATTGTCCAGCTAAATGAGCTTCAGTAAGAGATGTTGATAGTCTTTCTAGTAGAGAATATTGCTGTTCTTTCTTTTCTTTGCAGGCGAGGTCAATATCTATTTTTGCTAAGCATGTAGTGCTAAAAGCCATAAGGGCAATAAAGATACTCCACTTAAACATTTGCACTCTCAACTCTTGTAATTTCCTGTTTATTTAACTCTTCAGTCGGCTCATCATCGAGTTTAAAGTTAATAACACAAGACAGAAATAAACCAATAATTATAAAATCATCAATCCAATATTTGTTGTAACTTAAGATAAAAACAAAAGGTATAACCCATAAGGTAATTACTTTTAGTAAAATATTTACAGAGTGAATGCCTAACAAGCTAACGCTAAAGCGAAAAGGAGTACTAGCGACTTGTTTGTATTTACTTACTAAGTGTGCGGAGCTTTTAATACTTTCAATCCAAAACCACCCCAGCAATAATTTTACAAACAAATTGCCCTGGGTCTTTTGTAAAATCAAAAGACTAATTCCTCCCAAAGTCAAAATAATAATTAACAACATTAAAAGGTGAAAAAGTGAATGTATCCAGCTACTCATTTTTAGCCGTTGCTCAAGTTGCTTAGTTCTTGAGAAAAAGTAGAATTTTGCAGGTGATTTATTAGGATTAAATTTTTCTAGCCCAGACAAGTACTCAAAAGCAACATGATACTTGGCTTTATAAGCCTCAAATCCATCGTCTGTAAACTGAAAATCTTCATTTTCGTCTAGTAGAGTATTTTTCTTATCTAAATACTCTAACGCTTCAAGAGCAGCTAATAAACTTTCATTCGTATTATCAGGCTCTGAGGGGAGCTCAAAGCTAATATCATTCTTAATAGATTCCAGATTTAATCGCCATTGCTTAACTAGCTCATGATTAGATGAGAGCTTATCTTGGCCATTACTTTCTGCTTGGTGATCTTTTTCATCGAGGTGTGTGGGGTCATTGCTACTTTCCATATTACTTACAATATCCATATTCAAACAACTGAAATAGATTACTTTTTAAATGTAAAAACTTCAATGTAAATATGCGTAAGATATTGAATTTATAAATGCTCGAGCATTAGTCTGAAAAACCGATCTCCAAGTTTTCTTTCGTAATAAATTAAAAAGGAGTAGCACGCTACTCCTTTATTGCCCTTAAGCCCCGCCCTACATTATCGTTGGCAATACGCTTTTGCATTACCACAATAGAAAAGTATATTTGCGTACAATTCCCTCACTAGTATTATCAGAGTGAACTCTGACTACCCAGGCATTGAGTAGTGAGCCGGCAAATAACGGCTCGTGGCGTATTTCGTGAGTTATGATTAGGCCGCTATTTTAAAATGCAAAAATAGCTTTATTTATCCTATGAATGCGTTTGTTTGATTTGCGATATGGTCTCTTTTATAGAATTTTGAGTACGCTCATTACTCAGCTCTGGCTCGAATTCACGCGCAATTTTTTCCTTAAAGTCATCATCGAAGTCATTCTCTAATTCCGTATCGAATAAATCATCAAAGCGCTCAGGGTTTTCGTTGCAAGGTTGATCATCGTAATCCGAATAATCAAAAGTGCCCTCCTGAATATCTTCAAGCAGAAACACCATCATTTTATAAAACAGCACTTTTACACCACGATAGTTCAGTTGCTTATTAGCATAAACATCAGGCTCGATAATTGACCAAAGCGCCTCAAAATCAGGATTTTCTTTATTTAACATTAAATGATTAATTTTATGGTCGTTTTTGAGAATGATACTGCGGATTGAGTCAACTAAAGTTAGAAGATCCTGCGTTGATATATATCTAAACATATATATGCTCCTTTATTTTTAATAGGTTTTAAACCGCTGTTACGGCTTTTAACTAAAAAGGAACGAGGAATGGGAAATATTAAGAAAGCGAACCCGAAGGTTCGCCAGTTTTAACTTTTTTCGATGATTTCTAACCAGCTCTCTTCAGCGTGACTGAAGAAGGTTGTTGGTTTTATTAAAAATATCGCTTCGAACTCCGCTGAAAATAAATGACAGAATTCTTTTATTTGCTCAATGTACAGAAGCAAAAAAGCATACATTTCTACACCATCTAAATAGCGCCCTGAAAAATCAGGATTATCATCAAAAAGCTGCTTTGAGATGCTTATACCCAATACACTGCCTACCCTATCTCTGTGCATATAAATGTAATGGCTAAAACTAAGCTCGATTGAGTCACTTGTAGACGCTTCGTCAACATCTGCTAAAAGTAGAATTGTTGAATTGTCATCCCAAGGTGATTTACTCGCGCGTTGATACTCTCTGATGAATTGTGATTTTGATGAACTCATGAGTTTCCTCGTTAGTGTTTGACCTAACACTAACTAGGCTTATGTGATGGTAACGAATAGTAAGTAACAGAGGTAAGTTTCATCTCTGTGTTACGCATTTATCATTCTGTGTTACGAACTAATAGCGCTGTGTTACGTCGTAATTTAAGTGAAAATAAAGGAGGGAAAGCGTGTGAAAAAATGCATAAAATTGATAAAAAGTCGATTTAGTTAATACAATTTGCTTTTCCATCAAACTTAGTTAATACTTAGGTTTGTTGTTGATTAGTCAAAAATCACCAACACAAAAAAGAACACAGCAAAATTCAACTATTTGTTTTTCCTCATTAAATTCTGGCACCTAGTACTTATCACAGTTAATACATTTGTTATTGATGAGTAATGCCATAACACACCTTTAAGCACGATGATGGAGTATTGCCTTTAAAAGCTAATCTAGATTCAAAAAGCAGCGAAAATTGCAGCCGCGTAATATAGATTGCTACGAATGAAGTTTCTTTGATCTAGATCAAATTTAAAAGTAGTTAAGATTCTCAATCCGATATTACAGGACTAATGCACTGAGACTATCTATCTAACTAAGCTATGTGATGAGGTAAGTGAGAGGTTTTATAACATCTAGATTTTGCTTACTCATACCAGTGGCGATAATAAGCACCATATAAAAAGTAGAAATTTTTCGCAGAAATGGGCTATGAGGAAGGTCTCTAAATTGGACTTAACCGAGTAATATCGGGAAAAATAAATTTAGGAGCCCTTCATGAATAGCAAAGTTGGCATCTTTTGGTTTGCTGAAAATACATTAGTCTTTAAAGCTCAAAGTGCTATCGACTTAAAGTCAGATCAACTTGGATTTATTGATAGCACGCTGCAACACCAAGTTGAGTGGGAAGATAATAATATTTATCAATTGTTTGGTTTAATGCTAGACAACACTGACTACTACAACTTCCCTAGAGGTCGAGTTGTTTTTAATGCTGAGCAAAATACCTCATACGTATATTTAGACAAAACCTTATTTAAAAAGCATATAGTGAAGATGATAAAAAGCACGTTTTCACTTGATAACACTGCGGTCAAGTTCTTCACTGATCCGCATTACACTTGCTTTAATAGCACATTTTAATAGCAAAAGTTTACTCCTTGGTAAACAGTAGCAACAATTGACTACAGGAGGGTTACCAAAAAGCTCACATTAAACTACAAAGATTATCTGTATTAGTGTGATTACGTCACGAACGCTTGGTACTTATACCATCAGTCCCCCCTTGGTAATCACCCTAGTAAAATTTAACCATAACAATCAGCTTAGGCTTGTGTTTAGACGTAGTAGCTCACTTAGTATTTAACTTACAACTCGGCTATTGCATCCTAGCCTAGCTGAGTTTTTAAATGCTGAATTAATCTTTTTGCTTTTTCACTCGCAATAGAGCAACTCGTAGTATATGGGTGGTGGATATTGAAGTCCGCTTTAAGTACGCTTGGAGCAATAGCCCCATTAAAGTCATCATTTGAAGTATAAAGCCATTTAACTTTTAAACGATGTAAGTGATATTCTGAAACAGGATCATTCTTTACTGACTTTGAAAGACATTTATAACCATTCTCTGGTGATTGACGAATTTCTGCGACACCTACTGCACCATACCCATTTACATAAGCAATTAATTTATCTCCCTTAATAAAACTATTAAGTAGCTCGGTCCCTTTATCACCCTCTTTCCCATCAAAACCAGCTGAAACAATTGACTCACTTTTTAAAAAAGCCCAATTATCAAAATCAGTAGTGCCAATGTTATACCAAAAATATTTAGGCTCTCGTTCTATTGCACTAAACTCCAAAGGAAAAGTTGATTCAGGGGAACGATCAAATACAACTGAAAAATCAATATATTGCGTTCCATCACTATGCTTGGAAACACTATATTGAATACACTTAAAACCAACACCTTTTTCTGAAAGCCACTCCCCCATCGAAAATAGTGTTTTATCAAACGAATTGGCAATCAAAATAATACGATTTTTGGTATTTATATCCTCTCTTTCTAAAGAGGCTGATTCAATAAAAGATTCTATGGATTCTATAAATTTCTTCTCGATAAGCCGGCTATTTGATATAAACTTTTCACCTTTAAATCGTGAAATATCTGCTAAATATTGAAGTGCTTGGGTTTCAACACCTAACCTTCCGCCATCTTTTTTTAACTCAATTACAACGCCATTACCATTTCTATCCAAGGCTAATATATCTGCCCTTTTTTTATTCACAACCTTTATTTGATTCTTCAATAGTATGAGCTCTTCACCAAAGATACCCTCATTAAGTAACTGAGTTGTAGTGTTATCATTATCATCCCTTTGATTAGCTAAAATAAGCTTTTCAAGCTTTAACTCCCCCATACTTTCAGGCTTAACAGGCTCCAAAACTTGACCATTATTTTCTTCAACTATTTTAAATAACATTTTTTTCCTTAATTTTGAGCGTAATATTTCATCTTTGTTCGAGCACTTCAGCTAACTAGTCTCATCTAATTTCAGTTGTTTAGTTTGGACATAAAGCACCTTCATGAACAATTATTCGAAGAAATGACAACACGATTCGATAAGAAAACCCTCCCCTATCACCTGGGGATGTCGGGCTACTTCAATCGCCGATTATCTATCGAACCAAGTTATGTGATGAGATAAGCGAGAGGTTTTATGATGACTAAGTTAGTTTTCGGTTCGGGCAATTGTCATACGAACGTAACTCGTTACTGGACAGTTATGAGTTAGAGGATGTAATCGGTAAACACCCTAATAGTGGGCAAAAAATTGTTTGCTACAATGTTGAAGAACAAAATAGAAACTTTTTATCCTTATTTATTAGTTTGTTATAACTCGACTTCTAATCTCGGCTTCTTTATTGACCAGTACCAGCAATATAACCAACTAGCAGGAGCGAAAAGGAAACTTAGCAGGAAAGTATAAAGCCCTACAAGTGGTAAGTTATCAGATTTTCCTTTGGCAAACTTCAAAGTTAAATACAGCATAATTAAGAAATTAATAAATATGATTTGACCTGCAACTGTTGCATTTATGTTCATTTGTGCATCCTTACACTCTGCAGTGTGGTGAGTTATGTTATAGCGAGCGAATTGCGCGTTTTTCTTATTAGTATATTTTTAACAAACTAGTTAACTAATTGCCAGTGTTATTAAAATCTAGACATGCTTGCTTTTTTTCACTGAATAGAACGAGTGATTGAAAATGAAAATTCGCTTTTCCAATTTAAATTACATTGTAGACTCTATGCTCACCCGACACTATTCATTAATAACTATTCTTGAACGCTCATAGCGCCCCTTAGAGCATTTACGTTAACTGGTCTTGGGGGAGAAACAAGTTGAAATACTAGTCATTTTTCTAATTACATTAAATGATAAGTAAACAATCTACCAACATTCAAAACTTACTGCTTTCAGAGTTTATAGTTTAAGCAAGAATTGAAGTTCTTGGTTTAAAACAACTGCGAAGGAAGAAACGCTATAAATCAATATATTATGTGCTAGAAGTAACTACCACAGTTTATAAAGTCGCACCTCAAACATTACAGAAACTGTATTATTATGATATAAAACAATAAGAATAAAGGAGGATAACTCAAATGGACCAAGTAAGCATGACGGCTGCAGCGGCAGCTTGCGCAATCATTATGATGATAACTAGCATGTTGCTTTATAACGTCAGCAGAAATGAACGTTATTTGTTTGATTGGATGATTGCGGCTATTTTATTTAGCATTTATGGCGTTATAGCCATTTGTTCTGCTTACCTTGAAACACACAGGCTCATATTTCCTGCAGCTCCTAATGCCTTATATATGGCTGGCTTTACTGCTATCTACAGCGGTGTTAGCCAACTGACACTCAAGCGTTCGCATTGGAAGTTGGTTGCCAGTGTCCTTGTAATTAGTTATTTGGTTCAGCTAATTCCCGCTGTTATACAGTCAGTTAACCTTCGGCTTTTAATTTTTTATCCTTTCCTGATTTTTATAAATTCTTTAAGCTTTTACACCTTATGGAAGCATAGAAAGCAAGAGGACAGAAATTCATTCATCTTATTGATGATCGTGTTATTTCTTTTCACCCTCCAATTAATTATTAGGGGTGTTGTAATTGCTTTTGGTGAGAAACTTGAAATATTCGGTAGCGAATTTATTCAAACTTCAGGTACTTTGGCTTTGGTATGTTTGTTTTTTATGCTTACTATAAGTTTCGCATTTGTTTCATTTTGGAAAAAAGAAGCCCATTTACGTGCACTGGCAATAACAGACCATTTAACCGGCTGGCTTAATAGAACCGTTCTAAATAGTATCTCACAGAATATGAAAAGTGAGTGTCTTCGTAACGACAGTTGTCTCGGATTCATGTTGATTGACATAGATAACTTTAAAAGCATAAATGACAAGTATGGCCATTCAGTTGGAGACACAGTTATAAAGGAAGTATGCGATCGGGCTAAAAGTAATGTAAGAGCTTGTGATTATGCTTTCAGGCTAGGCGGTGAAGAGTTTTTAATTCTCATCAAGAACGCTGATAATAACCTTATGGAGAACTTGTCCAATCGAATATTGAGGAAAATCAGTTGTACTGAAATAGATACTGTAAGCGACAGTCTAAAAGTAACTGTAAGCATTGGGTATTCTCTTTGTTCAAAAGCTGACAAGTCGTGGGAGTGTGTTTTAGAGCGAGCTGACCTAGCTCTTTACCATTCGAAAGAGTCCGGTAAAAACACATCAACAGATTTTAATATGATTCAGATTGCTTGATTACTATGTGATCGTGTCTTTTACTGAGTATGTAATCAATTTTCGTTATAAATGGTTTATGAAACAAACTACCACTGACAAGTAGATCTAAGTGAATGTTTGTATTTCCAATCCAATCATAGAGAATCGGTCTTAGCATTCAGAGTTAATTGATAACTACAAAACAAGCTGGCAGCAATACACCTAGCAAGGCTTTAACCACGCCAAATTCATAAAAGGAGTAGCACACTACTCCCTTATTCGATACCCCTTTACTAAAGGTTAGTTTTAAATTGACTAACGGCCTCAACCACTTCTTTAGCACCTTTTTGAATATCATCGATTACACTACCTGCGCTATTAGATAACTCTAATGCATCTTTTGCTTCTACTAGGCTAGATTCAATTTGAGTTACCGCATCTTGTGTTAGTACTTTATTTTCAGCCACGACACCTATTATCTGCTCAGTAGCGGCACTCGTTCTTGAAGCAAGCTGCCTTACTTCATCAGCCACAACAGAGAACCCGCGTCCTTGCTCTCCTGCTCTTGCTGCTTCTATTGCAGCATTGAGAGCAAGTAGATTAGTTTGGTCTGCAATACCTTTAATACTATCAACCAGTTGAGCTACTTTAGCCGACTGTACATCTAATTTATTGATACCTTCACTGGCTGTTTCGAGTTTCTTCGAGAGGGCTTTCATTGTTGATATTGTTTGCTTAACAACTTCTAAACCGTTTTCTGCATCTGCGTCTGTTTGCTTTGAAATATCGTAAGCAATCTCTGCAGTCTGTGAGATTGCTTGCTCTCTTCTCATTTGCTCTGTAATGACAGTAGCGAACTTAGCAACTTTATATAAATCACCATTGTCGTCATGAATTGGGTTATATGAGGCTTCAAGCCATACCTCATTACCGTGGCTATCAATCCTTTTAAAGCGATCTGAAATAAAGCGCCCTTGCTTCAGCTCAGACCAAAACTGTTTATAAGCACTCGATTCAACTTCATGTGGGTCACAAAACATACTGTGGTGCTTTCCTAAAATTTGATTTTGAGAGTACCCCATAGCTTGCAAAAAGTTATCGTTAGCATTGAGTATTATGCCATCTAGGCTAAATTCAATCACAGCAGAAGAGCGACTGAGAGCTGTAAGCATATCTTCTTTCTCTCTTGATTGAGATATGGTTCTTGTCAGTTCAGCTGAATACACGGCAAGTTCGCCATTTATTGGTTGTAAAATGCTCCTGAGCCACAGTTCGCGACCTGTATTAGTTTGTAATTGTAAGGCACCGTGCCAATGGTTTAACTTATTTATTGCCGAGAGTAATTTTTGTGTGTGGGGTTTATTAATTGATTTTTTTAGGAGCAAATCATTTAGGGTTTTACCAACTAGATCATTCGCTTGAAGATCTAGCGCTGCTGCAAATCGCTCATTTACTTCAATGATGGTGCTATTTTTGTTCAGTAGAAAATACAACATCTCTTCTTTGAGCTCATGCTTTATATTTTCGTATTCAGCAGCCTGCTCTTTTAAATAAATATTTTCGGATAACAGTTTGCGATTAGTAAACCACATTAGGTGTGTTCCTTTGGATTATGCACTCAAGATTTGAGTAATTTTTATCATCATACAAATATAATTGGTTATTAATAGTACATTAAGATGAATGGGTACAAAGAGAAGTTAGAAACCATGTAAGTTAACTCTAAGCTCCAAGCATAGTTTACAAAGAGTTTATTTACTGCTGGAGGATTATAAAAGATCACTTTTCTAGTTCAGAGCCTTACATTATCGTTGGCAATACGCTTTTGCATTACCACAATAGAAAAGTATATTTGCGTACAACTCCCTCTCTTGTATTTTCAGTGTGAACTCTGTCTCTTGAGCAAAAAACCACCACCTTATAAAACAAAAAACGAACCCGAAGGTTCGTTTTACTTTAAATTCTAACAGTGTCAGCGGCGCTCTTACTCAAGAAAGTGAGTAAGAACTAAGTGCTCTAGCCTGTAGTATTTAGTCTAGTTTAAAAATTATATTTTAAGCTTACCTTATAATTTAACGGCTCACCTGGTTGAGTCCAAATTGCAGAGTATGAATTAGCGTAATAAGTTTTATCCAATACGTTATTTACAACAAACTGTAAGCTCAAATCATCATTAACATGGTAATTTGCAAATAGATTTACCAAGGTATACGAAGGTAAATAATAGGTAGGATCAATCGCTTCACCTAAACGCTCACCAACATATTGAACAGACACACCAACCGTTGAATTCGAACCGATTAAATCGCTTAGATCTCGTTTAATTTGCAGATTGGCGCTGTGCTTTGGAATATTTAGTAAAGGGCTACCTTTTGGCAAACTAACCCACCAATCGGTATTAACCGTATCTTTTGCTGTTTTGGCATCAGTATAAGTGTATGCAAGATCAAACGAAGTTTGGCTAGTAATATTACCGTGTAAGTCTAGTTCAACACCTTCACTCGTAACCTCGCCTAGAGCCCTAGATACACCTGCTTGTAAGTCTGTGGTTAGCATGTTGCTCTTTTGCGCATTAAATACTGTAAAGCTACCACTGACAATGTCGGTATTAAACTTAACTCCAGCTTCAATAGAGGTTGTTTCTTCAGGCTCAAATGCTTCTCCATCAGCATCGAAACCGCTATTAGGTCTAAACCCTTCAGAGTAACTGCTATAAAATTGTAGATCATCAGAATGAGCATACACTAAACCTGCTCGAGGGCTGAATGTGCTTTTGTCAGCCTCTGAACGGGTTACGTTTTTATGGTTATCAATTTTTTGATCAAACCAATCGTAACGACCCCCAATTTGCATTTTCCATTTTTCAGTGATGTCGACTTGGTCTTGAATATAAATACCATAGCTATTCTGTACTTCTGTGGTGTCGAATAACAGTGAACCTTCAGGCGCCGTTTTACCGTATTCAGGCTCATACATATTTATAGCGTAACTCGTGTCATCAAGAGTCGGGCGATATCTGTACCAAACCTTATCAAAATCAAACTTACTGGCATCAACACCAATTAAAAGATGATGAGTGAAACCAGCAGCTTTTATACTACCGCTAAGCTCTGTACGTGCAGACATATAGTTAGTTTGAAAGTCACGCTGATTATGTTGTCTGCTCAGTGTCACGCCATCAATAAAATAAACTTGTCGGCTTGGAGCAAGCTCAGCATCACTTGATTCACTCAAAAACTCTGAATCGCTATAACTAATACCTGTTAGAAGCGACCATTCTCCTAATTGATGCTCAAGAGTAAGCTGATGAGAAATAGCCTTAACTTTTGTAGGTTTATCACTTGGCTCACCTAAAAAAGTTTCAATGGGTAGCGCATCAATTTTACCATCTACAGCAACAATACCTCGATCGAAAGTTAAACTTTGATCAACGTACTCTAGCTCGTAATTCAACTTAGTTTTATCTGAAATAAGCCATAAAATTGAAGGCGTTAATACCGTTTTTTCCGATTCATGATAATCTCTAAAACCTTCACTATCTTCCACAGCACCATTAATTCTAAAGGCCACTTGGTCCGTAATTGCGTTAGTATAGTCGCCTTCTGCGCGATAACTTTGCCAGCTACCCGCTGTCACTTTTACATAGCCTTGTTGTTCAAACTGCGGTTTCTTTGTAATGATATTAATGGTACCGCCAGGCTCAGAGCGTCCATAGAGTGCAGAGCCAGTTCCTTTCATGATTTCTACATAATCAATATTACTCGTATCACGAACACCGCTAAAGCTACGTCCAGACGAGAAACCGTTAATTAAAAAACCTGATGGAATATTCTCATCGCCCACTAAACCACGTATTGCGAAGCTTTCCCATAAACCACCAAAGTCATTTTGTTCTGAAATACTTGGGGTTAAATCGAAAATGTCACTTAAGGTGGTTACACCAGCCTCATTAAGTGTGTCTGATGAAATAAATTCGACAGATTGTGGCTGCTCATTTAAAGGAACATCCCCACGAAAAGCTTGTCTTACACCCGACACAGATATTTTTTCTATGTCTGATGGCTCTGTAGTGGCATATACGGAAGATGTAAAAATTGCGCTAATCATGATTGAAAGGGCTGATTTTTGGTATCTGTTCATTCTATCTCTCAGGTATGAATTGTACTTATTCAATAAAGCTTGTAGTTATTAGGTAAGGGCTTACATTATCAATTACACGCACATGCAATTAATAATACTTATCATTTACAATATGATATACAATTAGACAACCGAGCACTAGCCTCGCAAACAACAGAAATTAAAAAACTTAAATCAACGCTCAATTTATAAACACTTAGAGAAAAAAATGAACAAAGTTACTTTAGCCTGCATTACATTAGCTATATCAATTTCCAGCATTTACAGCGCAAAAACAC
Source organism: Pseudoalteromonas shioyasakiensis (assembly GCF_019134595.1). Classification (NCBI taxonomy): domain Bacteria; kingdom Pseudomonadati; phylum Pseudomonadota; class Gammaproteobacteria; order Alteromonadales; family Pseudoalteromonadaceae; genus Pseudoalteromonas; species Pseudoalteromonas shioyasakiensis. The sequence goes on from NZ_CP077771.1 coordinate 245,720, forward strand.
AAGCGCATGCAATTTGGTTTGCTGAGCGCTCATCACAACTAGCACTGATATATGGTGAAGGTGCACAAGATTTAGACACCGTTAAGCGCCAAGACAAAGTTAAAACAGTTACTGGCTATAACAAAAATTGGCAAAAACAAAGTGTAAAACTTATTGAGTCAGGGCATATGATGATACTGAGCGATAACACGGTTTATGCTGTTACAGGAATGCTCGATAACGGTTTATGGAGCAAAACTAAAGATGGTAAATGGTTTGCTAGTGGCCGTGATCAAATCCCTGATGCAGTTTTAAGCGAGCATACAAAAAAACATGCTGTACACTTACGTGGCCCGCTTACAGAAATTCCTCAACTTAAAGAACAACAGTTACAAATTATCCCAATAGGTGAGAGCTTTTCAGGTCAAAAAGGTGCATTGGTCAGTTATCGTATAATATTTGATGGTAAGGCAGTTCAAGGCGCTAAAGTGATAAATGATATTGTGAACGACCCAGATCAAAAGCCTCTGATAAGCAATCATGAAGGCGTAGTAACATTGCCACTACGTAATCAAGGTTTAAACGTAGTTGCCGCTATATATGATGAAAAAAGTACCAATCTCGCTGTATTTGATAAGACCGAGCACTTAGCAACACTTTCATTTGTTTTACCCCATGCTGCAGAGTAGTTTTTAATTAGCTACTTATATTCAAGCAAAACTTTGTGGGCCTAGACTTACAATAAGTCTAAGCCCTCATGCACTTTTAATGGCCCTTTAAATAAATGAGTAGCACGCTACTCCCTCATTGCATTCAAGCCTCGCCAAGTATAGTTAAAAACAGCACATTTAATTATTACAGTAGAAAGCATGTTTACGAACAGCTCTAAACTTCTATGTTAAGGTGCACATTTTAACTTGAAAATTCACAAGCAAAACCGAGCACCACCATTCCATTAAATCAATCGCTACAATCCTTTTATTCCATTTTAAAGATTGAAAATAATGAGCAATACTAAACTCATCAAATTATGAGAGTTAGGGTATTCGAAATGATTAAGACAGTTACTTTTGCAATGATGCACTTCGCAATCGCTTTTACAGTGACTTACTTTTTAACCGGTAGTTTTTTAATTGGCGGCTTGGTTGCTATTGTTGAGCCAGCTGTGAACACTGTTGCGTTTTACTTCCACGAAAAAGTGTGGCGTAAAGTTGAGAGTCAGAATCGCTTTAAACAAGATTCAGATGGGATAATGTTTGCTTAACTATTAATAAGGGGAAAGTTAAGCATTTAACAAATTTCGCATTCACATTCTGTTTAGTGAACTAAAAAGCACGCACCTTACTTTTTAAATTTTGACTAGCATTATTGATAGCTCAAATAAACTTTAAAAACAGCCTTTCTCACTGTTTTAATTAAACAAATAAAAAATAAAATATATTCATATCTATTATTAAAATATAGTGTATAGTTTCTGCAGCTCAAATAGCGAGCTATTAATGAAAATATTTAGTACAAGTTCATCTCAGTTTCTTTTCGAATCTATTCGTCATATATGCCCTGCGACTCTTTTTCCTTCATTTCCGATTTAGTAGCTAGAAATTAAAATTTATAAATATATCGAGGTATATATGTCTAACAAGACAACTGGTTCAGTAAAGTTCTTTAACGAAGCTAAAGGCTTTGGCTTTATCTCTCCTGACAATGGCAGTCAAGATGTTTTTGTTCATTTCAAATCAATTGAAGTTGATGGATTCAAAACTTTGCAAGAAGGGCAAAAAGTAGCTTTCAATATAGAGAAAGGGACTAAAGGTCCACAAGCAAACAACGTCACACTAGGCTAAGCAGCAACTAAAGAGGTATGGCAAAACTGTATCTCTTTATTTTCATCACTACTATTCATTTAGTTCCAGTTCTTAATTGAGAAAATCCAAACTCTCTCTTTTAAATTAATAGTTAATTGAGAATGGGAAAACACGAAGAGCATCGGGAGTTCAATGAAGAAGAAAATCAAAAAATCAAACCGCGTTGATGACATGAACAACCAAAATGGCATCAAGTATAAAGATATTCACTCGATTAGGCGAAAAATTGAAGACATTCTAATTGAACGTGAACGTTTAAAATTACTGGAATTGTAAAAATGAAAAAATCAAGAAAACCACAGAAAAGTACAAAAAGAATTAAAAAAAGTAATTTCGAAGAAAAACTAGAACAAGTTGTTAGCGAATACCGCAAAGAAAAAGAATTTTTAGATACTTTGGTAGAAGACAGTATTGAGTTTAATCAGCAAAAGATAAAATGCGACTCTCTATACTCAAAAGCAGAAAGATTTATTAATAAACAAAGTTAATCCTTATGGTTTAAAACCTCCTACCAAAATCAAAAACCTATTATATAAAAAACAATTTAAAACATTCATAAAGTTCATTAATGCATCAAAAAAATTATGGCTCTGTTATTGAAGCCATCCCCCCTATTCAATCAATTTCAGCAAACAAACTCTGTGTAGTTTTCAGAGATAGAAGAAACCTAAAACGTGTCAATTTCAAAAATTCAATAGAAAAACACGCTTTTATTTCTTGGTTAATAAAAATATAACCAAGCAGATATGTAAAAACCGAGCATATCCATATTCCCAATACAAACAATCATAGACTTACCGATACTGAGCTCTATCGAGGCTAAGTTAAGTTAGTCAAATACTCGATAATGATCACCTTTTATTAGAGCAAACACTCAAATTACACTTGCAATTATCACTTTTCAGCTTACACTTGTGCGCTAATTGAGCGCACACTTGTAAGCTAAAGACGAAAAATGAGAGCGTTATTAAATTCATTATCAAAACATTTATTGCATCATCAGTCATGGTCAGGGTACTGGGAGCCTGTGGTTCAGTGCTTTAAACCAGGCTGGCGCGAAGGCTACTTTCGTGCACAAGTAAAACATGTACAGGTGTTTTCTGAACAAAGCGTTGAGCTGGTTATTGAGCCAGAAAAAGCATGGCCAGTTCATCAAGCAGGCCAGCACATTGCGTTAACAATCCAAACGAATGGGCGACTACTAACGCGGGTGTTTACCATCGCAAGCGAACCACAATTGGCAAGGCAGCAGCGACAAATTCGTTTATTGATCCGCAGCCAAGAGTTCGGCGCATTTACATCAAAGTTAACAAACTTGAGGTCTGGGCAATGGCTTAATATTTCTGAGCCTAAAGGCCAGTTTGTTATGCCAAATACCGCGCGCTCTTTAATCATGCTTGCCGGTGGCTCAGGCATTACGCCATTTATAGCCATGCTTAAATCCTTGCCGGCAGATAGTAAACACACTATAACCCTGCTTTACTATGCAAAGCCGAACAGCCACTGGCTTAAAGATGAGCTTGAGCAACTAAAGCAATCGCTGAGCAATTTTGATTACCACTTACTTGAGCGCAACAAAGATGGCGATGCGACGACATGGCTGACAACAAATGCGCATAAACACTGGTTAGTCTGCGGCCCAGCTGCTTTGTATAAGCAAGCAGCCGCTTTAGCTAAGCAATTAAATACGCCTATAGACAGTGAGCATTTCAGTGCAGTCCCTGCTGTTTTAGCAACCTCTGATAAGCACGAATTAACACTCACTCATCAGGGCAAAACATTCACTATTGATAACCAACAGACCTTACTGACCCACTTACAAGCGAATAAGCAACCGGTGACAGTTGGCTGTGGTATGGGAATTTGCCATCAATGCCAATGCGTTAAAAAGCAAGGCATCGTGCGTGATATTCGTACCGGTGAGCTCTCTGATAGCTCAGAGCAGTTAATTCAACTTTGTATTTCGCAACCAGTCAGTGACGTGGAGTTATCAGCATGAAGACAACAAAAACAGTCAATTTTGAAAAATTAGCAGCTCAACTCGATAGCGTTAAAGCAGATATAAAATCAAAACTCGGTGAGCAAGATGCGAAATATATTCGTCGCATTATTGTTTGCCAGCGAGTGTTTGAATGGAGTGGCCGAATTCTATTAATGCTAGGCTTTATTCAGCCTGTTTTATGGCTAGTGGGTGTGCTTAGTTTAGCCACAGCAAAAATCCTCGATAACATGGAAATTGGCCATAATGTGATGCATGGCCAATACGACTGGATGAATGATAAATACATAAATTCAAAGTCTTATGAGTGGGATATAGCGTGTGATGGTGCTAGCTGGAACCGCGTTCACAACTATGAGCACCACACCTATACCAATATTATTGGTAAAGATCGCGACTTCGGCTATGGATTACTGCGCTTATCGAATGACTTTCGTTGGCGGGTAAAAAACCTGTGGCAATTTGTCACTTACCTATTACTCAGTGTGCTGTTCCAATGGGGGGTGTCGTACCATGAAATGGCAGCCGAGCGGGTATTTTTTGGCAAGAAAAAAGGCGACCGCGATTATACGGTATCGCACAGCGAACTGAAAAAGCGCTTTTTTAGTAAAGGTGCACGCCAGCTAGTGAAAGACTACCTGCTCTTTCCATTGCTTGCTGGGCCTTTATTCTTGTGGGTTTTAACGGGCAACCTTGCCGCTAATTTATTACGTAACCTGTGGACCTCAACCATTATCTTTTGCGGGCACTTTACCGGTGAAGTTGAAACATTTAACCAGCAAGACTGCGAAAATGAATCACAAGGTCAGTGGTATTACCGCCAAGCGTTGGGCTCATCAAATATCAAAGGGGGTAACCTGTTTCATGTAATGACTGGGCACTTGAGCTATCAAATAGAGCATCACTTATTCCCAGATTTACCTGCAAAACGCTACCGCGAAATTGCCCCTAAGGTGCAAGCTATCTTTAAAGAACACGGCATCCACTACAATACCGGCGGCTTCTTTCGCCAGTACTTTTCTGTTGTAAAACGGATTGTGCGCTACTCTTTTCCGTAATTGATGAACGCCAGTGCACAGCGCTGGCTTTTTTAAAAATAATTTTATGGCAAGGAGTTAGCTTCGAGAATCAGTTCGTTAATTTCTAACTGCAATTCATCATCTGCTGCTTGTTCCGCGAAAGTTAAAGCTGTATTGGCAAAGTTTAGGGCTTGGGCCTTATCAGCTTTCTCTAGGTAATTCTCTGCAATCGCAAAATTAATCGACGCTAAATAATCTTCTAGTTCGAGTAATATTGCTAACTCTAGCGCTTTGAAATAATAGCTAAGTGCAATTTCTGGCTTATGATAGGTAAAGTCAGCGAGCGTTTCCCATTGAAACGGATGATCAAGCGATGTGCCTGCAAACTTGTCGCAAATTTCTTTTATTTGATTGTACGCCGCCCACTCTTGTTGTTTATTGTTAGCATTAACAATATCAAGCGCAAGTTGATGAATCGCCTCATAATGAGGTGGCTTTTTAATTGATTCAACCTCGCCAAATTGTGCTTTATGCATTCCCTGCCCTCTCTAAGCTAATTAAATCTCATTCGATTCAGACCAAACCCGTAACTCATCGAGAATATGCAGTGCTGAACGGCCAAAGTCAGTTAGCTCATAGGTCACCGCTATCGGGCGCGTGCTAATAACATGACGGGTGATCATCGCTCTACTTTCAAGCTCTTTTAGACGTTGGTCGATCATCTTTTTGCTTGCACCACCCAGCATGCGCGTTAAATCATTAAAGCGCACAGGGCCATCTTTTAAATGATAGATAATAGAGCCCGTCCATTTACCGCCAATCAAACGCATGCCTTTTTCAATAGCACACGGCTCCATGCAAGCATTTAAAACTTTTTTTCTTCCCTTACTGTCTGTTTCTACTGAACTTTCCAAAACAACCTCGCATTTTTCAGCCTAGTTACAAAAAGGTGACTGGTTGATTAAATAATCTAGGTTACTATTATATACCACAGAATATATTTTGAACACGATAAAGTAATTAGCAAACGGATACTCAACTATGAAAAACGTATTAATTCTTAACGCGCATCACTATTACCCTTTTTCTGAAGGTAAGTTAAATGCTGCTTTAATCGAAAAAGCCGACGCTTTTTTTCAAGCAAAAGGCTATCAAACTCGTGTGGTTAATACACAAGACGAATTTGATGTAGAAACTGAACTTGAGAACCATCAATGGGCAGATATCGTCTTTTTGCAATCACCAATTAATTGGATGGGCATGACTTGGTCATTCAAAAAATACATGGATGAAGTGTACACAGCGGGCATGGGTGGAGCGCTTTGCCATGGTGATGGTCGCCATCAAGACAATCCAAAAGCCAATTACGGTAAAGGCGGCACCTTGACTAACACTCAATACATGATGTCGCTGACATTGAATGCGCCCGCAGAATCATTTGCAGATGCCGCTGACTTTTTTGAAGGTAAAAGTGTTGATGACCTTGTTTTCCCAATGCATATGAACTTTAAGTTTTTCGGTATGCAAGGGTTACCTACTTTCGCCTGTTATGACGTGATGAAAAATGCAGACATCGACAGCGACTTTGCGCGCTTTGAAAAACACTTAAACGAGAACTTTTAAGGAACACTCATGAGTAACGAATCTGTTTATAGCAATAAACTCCATCCGGGCAGTGCATTTCCTAGTATTAGTGCTGCACTTTTGAATGGTGAAGAGGCTGTTCTTGGTCAACCTCAACACGGTGCAAGCTGGCAGCTTGTTGTTGTTTATCGTGGTAAGCATTGCCCTTTATGTACTCGCTATTTAAACAGCCTCGAGCAGTACAAAGCTGCGCTATTAGAAACGGGTGTTGATATAATTGCTGTTTCAGGTGATAGCAAGGAGCAGTTAGAAGCGCATTTAGAGCAGTTATCTGTGTCATTTCCACTTGCTTACGGTTTGACTTCAGAGCAAATGCAAGCATTAGGTACTTACATATCTGATCCCCGTTCACCGCAAGAAACAGATCACCCTTTCGCAGAGCCTGCTCTGTTTGTGGTTAACGAGCAAGGTAATGTACATGTGGTTGATTATTCTAATAACCCATTTGTAAGACCTGATTTAGCAACCTTGGTAAGTGGGCTTAGCTGGATACGCGACCCAAAAAATAACTACCCAATTCGCGGTATGCATAAGTAGAGAGTAGCCATGAGCAAATTTACAACTTTGCTGATTGGCTTGGTGAGCATAATGATGTGCTCACCACATGCCTTTTCAGCACAACTCCCCCATGCACATATTGCTTCACCTAATCACTATGAAGTATTGCTAGATAACAGTGAAGTACTTGTTTTGCGTATGACTTTAGCACCAGGTGAGCAAGATAACTGGCACACGCATAATGCCGAAACTGTCTACTTTGAAACAGGTGGTAAGGCAACCATCAGTACAAAAGAGTCACAAACAACACTCGAGATCCCCAATGGCTATGTGATGTGGCATGACGCATGGACTCATCAAGTCAAGAATGAAGGTGAAACCACTATCACTGCAATTATTGTTGAGAGCAAATAGGTAGGAGCAATTATGGCATTAGAAAACCACCCAATGTGGCGCTTACCTAAGCATCACCTAGATTTAAAAAGTTCACACGACCATGTTCATTGGGTTGAATTATTTTATGACCTTATCCATGTGGTAATCATTTTTCTGCTAGGTAATTTTTTAAGCGACCACTTACATTTAAGTGGTTTTCTTACTTTTGCAGGTTTATTCATCACCGTATGGTTCGCCTGGGCAGACTCCAGCGTTTTTAACTCACTCTATGTCAGTACAGATGTAAAACATCGGCTGATCATGGCCTGCCAAATTGTCACCGCCATGGTTATGGCAGCCTCTATTCCCCATGTACTTGACAAAGGCTGGACATATTTTGCATTGGCCTATGCAGCTAACCGCCTTATTACAGCTTATTTATTTCATCGCACCAATCAATTAGGGGTCGAATCAACAAAATTAGCACGCAGTGTGAGCCGCAACTACTTTGCTCTTGCCATCATCTTTGCGACCACAGCTTTTATGCCTGCACCCTATCGTTATTGGGTATTTGGCACTGCGATTGCCGCTATCCAAGTTTTGTATATGGCTCCAAAAATTGGTGTACTTGAAAATAAACGTTTTTTACCACGCCTTGGGCATATGTCTGAGCGCTTTGCCCTTTTACTGCTCATTGTCGTAGGCGAAGGTTTCTTTAAATTGGTGATTACTTTATCAGAAAAAGGAATTTATAAAGTCGACCCCTCTGTAATGGCTAACTTTATGTTTGGTGGTATTGCTGTATTTGTGCAATGCTGGATTTACTTTGACTTTGTTGGCAATGGTAAACCCAAAAATCAACACAAATGGACACTCGTAAGTTGGTGGTTAGCTCACCTATTTTTAATGTTATGTGCAGTTATGGTTGGCGTTGCGCTCGCCGGCGAAGTGAAAGCTGGGTTCTGGCAACCCTACCCACTTAAATATGGTGTCATTGGCTGCGTAGGGTTAGCAGGCTACTTATTGAGTTTACTGTGGATCCAGCTAATGATCGAGCATCGTGTAGCGCATCGTTTTGCAACAGCTAAAGTAAGAATGTTTGGCGTTATACTCGCTTTGGTTACTATTCCTATTTTACCCCATGTACCTTCGCTCATTGGCAACTTACTTTGGGGCACAGCACTGATTTCACAAATTGCCTACCCAGTCACTCGCGCATACTTTACCCTTTCAAAAGAATAAGCTAATTCATAACGATTAAAACACCTTTGCAAAAACAACAAAGGTGTTTTGTTATCCCTACTATTTTTCGAAAAAGCATTCCTCGCCATAATATCGTTATTCAATCATCCCCTTTCTGGGGGTTGAAACAAACGTTAACGGACTCATCTCAGAACTAAAGGCAATGAAAAATGCCGATGTGAATAACATTGGCCTGCACGTTTGACGTAACGAATTACCATAGAATGGGCATTAAAGCACATCGGCGAACATGTTTTGCCCAAGTTCCATAATTAAGGAGTTATGATGTCACAATCAATTATGCCAAAACTGGGTTTTGGTACATTTAGATTACAAGACGAAGTTGCATATCAAAGTGTGCTAACAGCTATTGAAGAGGGCTTTAGACACATCGACACCGCGCAAATTTACGGTAACGAAGAAGCAGTTGGCCGAGCGATTAAAGACAGTGGTGTTGCACGTGGTGAGTTATTTATCACCACCAAAGTATGGAACGATAAGTTAAATAAAACAGACTTTATCAGCAGCGTAAAAGAAAGCCTGACTAAACTCCAACTAGATTACGTCGACTTACTGCTTATTCATTGGCCAAGCCCTGCCAATGGCGAAAGCATGGATGAGTACTTAACCGAGTTACAATCAGCAAAAGAGCTCGGTTTGACTAAAGAAATTGGTGTTTCAAACTTTACCATTGCACAAATGGAAGAAGCCTTAAGTATTTTGCCAAAAGGCGCGTTATTTACCAATCAAGTTGAAGTTCACCCCTACCTAACCAACCAAAAAGTACGTGATTTTTGTGCGCAAAACGACATTCTCGTTACCGGCTATATGCCATTTGCGGTAGGCAAAGTACTTAAAGATCCAACCATTAAAGCGATTGCAGACAAACACCAAGTGAGCACCGCTGAAGTGGTCATTGCTTGGGAATTAGCTCATGACATGGTGACAATACCGTCATCGACCAAACGCAAAAATATGGCTACCAACTTAAAAGCCCTTTCGCTTAGCTTAAGCCAAGACGAGATTAATCAAATTGATGCCCTTAGGTGCGGCGACAGGCAAGCCAACCCAGATTTTGCTCCTGACTGGGATCATGATGAAGTAAAAACAACTCACACTTGGCAATTTCAAGGTGCTGATAAAGCACTCGCTTTGGGATTAAAAGCTGTACCAGTACTTAAAGCAGGGCAAATTTTAGTCCGTAACCTTGCGGTTGGTATTAATCCAGTTGATTGGAAGTTTATTCAAGCAGACCCTATTAATTGGACAGATACACACACTCCAGGTGTAGATGGTGCTGGGGTTATTGAGCAAGTAGGCGATGGCGTCGATACCAAACTAATTGGTAAAACAGTCGCTTATCATCATAGCTTGAGCGAAAACGGCAGTTTTGCTAAACACACGGTGCTTTATGCTGAACGTGTTATGCAGTTACCAAAAGAGTTAGCTGCTAATGTTGCTGCTGCATTGCCTTGCCCACTGCTTACTGCGTGGCAAGCCTTTAGCAAAATACCATTACGCAAAGGCGAAAAAGTATTAGTTACCGGCATGGGGGCTGTTAATAAACTACTGACGCAAATGCTGAACCACAGTGGCTTTGAAGTTCATGCAATATCAAAGAGCCTAACGACAGAGCAAGCCAAAAAGCTTGGCGTTAAGTTAGTATTACGCGACGCACCATCTGAAGGTGGCTACTTTGCACTCTTTGATGCTAATGGCCCTGAAGAAGCTAAAAAATTAGTGCCACTTCTACAGGCAAATGGTCATGTGATCAGTATTTTAGGACGCATTGAAACACCAGTCGATGAGCCATTTACGCGCACTATTTCTTATCACGAAATTGCCCTTGGTGCATTACACGATTATGGTGATACACAGCAATGGCAACGTCTTGTAAATGATGGCGAAAAGCTCCTTAATGACATTGCTTCGGGTACTTTAAATGTTGAAGAACCTACAGACTTTGAATTTAACAATCTCAATGAAGCCCTTGAGTTTTCTAAAGTTCAAAAGCAAAAAGCCGTTGTAGTTGTTTAGTTATCATTTAAAAGGCCTCTTTTGAGGCCTTTTTATTTTATTCTGCTGTTTCTTTAGGTGTATTGTTGAATACAGCTAGATGATAAATAATCACTAAATTCGCTATAAACCACAGATCTTTAATTACAAATTGACCTAATCGCTCAAACACTGTAACGCTGCTAAGCGCATTCGGTGCGGTAATTAAAAAAGTTTGTGTCATGATAAATACCGAGCAACAGGCTAGCCCTGCAAGTAAAATAAGTTTCGCATTTCTGATATACAAGCCAACACCTAACAGCGCTACACTCAAAATATCAAATACGCCAATCGCATTTGATGCTCCTTGCACGCTAAAAACAATATACAACCAAGACATAAACGGTGAAGATTCAACAAGGCTAACAATCGCATTTGCTTCAAACGCAAAAAACTTCATGGCGCCAATCCAAACCAGCACTAATGCCACCGATGCATAATTTAAAGCAATATGCGCTTTATCACTCAAAGTATCTTTGTAAAACACAAATAAAAACAGTGGAATAACAGCAAAATACTTAATGATCCCCTGCCCCGACCCAATTACAGGAAAGCCTCCTTCACTTGCAAGCCAACGATTAGCGCCAAACAGCGTAATCAAACAAAGCATTGATATAGCGAATGCAGTGATGGTCGGAAGCGCCCTATTAATAAACCCCAAATGTGAATGAAGGCTGGTAATGCCAACAAAGCAAAATGCAAAGCCTGCGATCATACTCATGATATGAGCTGGCACCTGAGCGTCTAATTTATAGAACGAAAAAATACTGCCAATGGCATTAGGGTTTGCTCCCAAGATAAAAGACAAACCCAATAACGAAAAACTGATGGTGATAAGTGCAATCACTAAATTATTTGATGTACGTAAATTCATTTAAAACCCTCTCTACTACTTGTTTAAAAGACCTCAGTTAGGGATAAAAACATTCACACTGAATTAAAGTATAAGAAAATTCTGATAGTCATTTTTTATAAACCATTTAAAAATTATGAAAAGAATCGACACTGCTTGATTTTATTTAGGCAAAAAATAAACCTCTTTTTTTCAATATCAGCAATTTTGTTCAAGTTTTTAGGTTGCCTGCTTCGCTATATTGGCGTAGGAATAATAACGAAGCGCACAACCTTCAGGAGCATCTGTGAGCAAAGACAATCACTTTAAGTACATCAACAACGAACAGCATCAGAGCATCTCGATGTTGACTGCGACTATGAGTGATTTTACCTATGCAAAACATGCTCACGAAGAGTATTCAATTGGCATTACTCTACAGGGGCGGCAAGATTTCTTTTGTCGTAATGCGTTTTATAAAAGCGTACCTGGCAATGTCATTTTGTTTAACCCTGAAGATATTCACGATGGTCACTCTGGCACTGAGCAAAACCTAGAGTATCTAATGCTGTACATTCATCCCGATGAATTTCAGCCTTTGTTCAAAGCACTAGGGTATAAGCAAGACTGCACATTACGTATGGCAAACACCTTGTATGCTGATCCATTACTGCGTAATCAAGTGATTAACTTATCAATGCTTTTACAAACCAATAGCACCAGCAAAATAGAGCGAGAAGCTGCAGTATTGCAAATGGCACAGTCTTTAGTCAGGCTCAACGGCAGCCTTGATTTACCGACTTTAAGCACCCGAGTTGATAGCTTACTTCTGCGCGCAAAAGACTATATTTTGGCAAATATCGACAATGACATCTCTATTGATGACATTGCCCATGCCGCCACTATGTCGAAGTTTCATTTTATCCGCCGCTTTCGCGAGCACTTCGGTATTACTCCACATCAATATGTTTTGAACTGTCGTATTAATTATGCCCGTAGAGCGTTACAGGTTGGCCGCGATGCCACCAGCGTAGCGGTTGAATCTGGCTTTGCAGATGCCAGTCACCTCAATCGTAACTTCAAACGAGTATTCGGTATGACACCAAAACAATTTCAACTGCAATGGGCTCGTAGATAGAGCTAAATGACTGATTTGGAGCTGTTATGGCAGATATTTTTGCATATGCTATTGGCATTATGTACACCCCTGGGCCAATCAATTTACTCGGTTTAAGCAGTGGCTTAAATAAACAAACACGTTCACACCTTGGTTTTTTTATCGGCGTGGGTAGCGCGATGTTTATCTTATTTGTGCTGCTTGGCTACCTTGGCTTACAAGTGATCAACCCGCAGTTTTTGCCTTATGTGAGCTTAATTGGTTGCGGCTATATTTTGTATATTGCTTGGAAGGTCGCAAAAGCAAAAGTACAGGTGAGTGATACCTCAGCGGATGCCTCACTTAGCTTTTTCGATGGCCTGTTTATGCAGCTATTAAATCCAAAAGCCTTGGTGGCCACTTTGCCAATTGCTACGATTCAGTTCCCAAGCGCAGATATTACCGGCGCTGCAATCGTATTTTGGTCTCTTATTTTAGCCATACTTGCTTTTGGTGCTCCTACAAGTTACTCGTTAGCGGGCTTAATGCTTGGCAAACAAGTATCACGACCGGGTATTTTTAATGTGTTTAATAAACTGATGGCTGTTTTGTTGATTTATGTCGCGCTAATGATTGCCTACGAGCATGTGCTAACCCCGTTAATGGCCTAAAATTGATCATCCCTCGCAAACAGGCATAATAGCGTTATTCAGCAAACGGTTATCACAAAATGATGCAAGGCAATCTATCTATTCGTTCTTACAGTACTAAGCCTGTTAGTCATAGCCATGACTATCATCAACTTGTACTGCCCTTAAAAGGTGTGATAGCCATTAGTGTCGGTGATTTTCAAGGTAAAGTCGCCCCCGGTGAATGCGTGGTTGTCAAAGCCTCGCAAACACACCAGTTTACCGCAATGCCAGAGGCACGATTTGTGGTGGCCGATATGCCAAAGCTACCTGATAACCTGACTAATGCTGAGCGCTGCGTGTTTGCAATTAATCAATCACTTTGGGCATTTTTGCAGTTTGTGGCAAAGCAGCTTGAGCAAGCGGTTAATAATGAGTTAGAACTTGCCATGTTTAACACTTTCAATTTGCTGCTAGCTGAGCAAATTATGCAGCCCAAGGTCGACAGCCGAATTAGCGAGGCACTGCTTTATATTGACAGCCACTTAAGCACTCCTCTTCAAATCAAACACCTTGCCAGCATTGCCTGTTTAAGCCCAACGCAATTTAAACTGCTGTTTAAGCAACAAACCGGATTGACTGTCATGAACTATGTAACTAAACAGCGAATGGAAAAAGCCCAAGCTTTGCTGAGTCATACCGACTACCCGTTACAGCGTATTAGTGAGTTAGTTGGTTACAATGAGCTCTCATCTTTTAGCCGCAGTTTTTCAAAGTACTTTGGCCTATCACCGAGTAAATTCAACAAATAACTTTAGTTTTTAACGCCAACAAAACCGTCCTTTTTGTCAAAAACTGTGCATCGATTTTGATTATGCTTTTGATATCTTATATTTAAAGCGAATCATCAATGAACCATACTATCGCGACCATTGCCGTTTTAGTTGCCAGTGTGTTTTGGGGCACAACAGGCACAGCCGCAAGCTTTGCACCAGACATTAGCCCTTTTGCAATAGGTGCGTTTGCGATGGGGTTTGGCGGCGTATTACTTTGCCTAACCTCACTAACTCAGCTAATAAACAATGCAAGTACACTGCGTAAGCACTACAGTCTAACCCTACTTGGTTCAGCTTGTGTGGCTATTTATCCGCTGGCATTTTATACCTCTATGAATAGCGCTGGTGTGGCAATTGGCACCGTTGTTTCGATTGCCAGCGCCCCTTTATTTACCGTCTTATTAGAATACTTAATTGAGAAAAAGCCCATTGCAACCCGCTGGCTAGTCAGCTTTTGCTTTGGTGCGATTGGCATTGGCTTAATCGCGTTAGGTAAAGAGTATAACCCTGCTACTAAAGGGCTGTTTAGCCAAAACATCGGCATTTTACTTGGCTTAATTGCAGGGCTTACCTATGCGGGTTATTCATGGGTTGCCAAACGTTTAATTAGCAAGGGCGTTCATTCAAGAGCGACTATGGCAAGCTTATTTGGCGGCGCTGCGTGTGTGCTTTTGCCTTCGTTATTGATCACTGGAGATACACTTTTTGCCACAGTTACCAATACCAGCGTGGCGCTTTACATGGCCATAGTACCGATGTTTTTAGGTTATTGGCTATTTAGTATTGGCTTAAAAACCATAGCGGCTAGCCAAGCCGTGCTCATTACTTTACTTGAGCCTATCATCGCCACCATACTGGCTATAGTGGTTTTAAATGAGCAATTTCAGCAAATTGGCTGGCTTGGAATTGGCTTAGTGAGCGTTAGTTTGGTCATTCAAACGGTCAATATTAAGCAGTTCGTGAATACACTGCAAAAAACGCATATTGACGATTTAAGATGAGAAAAGACAGCCGACTATCACGGGTTTTACATGTACTGATCCATTTAAACAGTTAAAGTCACCCTGTCACATCAGAGACATTAGCAAACATGTTTATGACCAACCCTGTGGTCGTGCGCCGTACAATGGCGTTACTGCGTCAAGCGGGTTATGTATCGGCAATAAAAGGTCACAATGGCGGCTTGCTACTGGCTACTCCCTTAACAGACATCACCTTATTTGATATTCACCAATCGCTTGGCGAAAAGAGCCTTTTTGTAATTGGTCTAACCGATGAGCACAGCAACTGCCCTATCGAACATACAGTTAACAGCGCCCTGCAAAACGCAATGGATGATGCAGAAGCACTGTTATTAAAACGTTTTGCTGAAGTGTCGCTTGCAGAGCTTGCCAGTCAATTTAGAAAGTAGGCTTACCTTGAAAAACTTGGTGACTTCACAAACTCATACAACACTGTAATTGGCAGGGGTTTACTGAAGTAATAGCCTTGTACTTGAGAACACTCAAGCTCTTTAAGTATGTTCAGCTGCTGCTCGCTTTCAACGCCTTCAGCAATTGACTCCATATTTAACGCACTGGCTAAATCAATCATAGCTTTAACAATTGCTTTGTCAGCCTCACTAGGGTTTTCTAAATCATCAATAAATGATTTGTCGATTTTTAGCTTATCGAGAGCAAAGTCTTTTAAGTAATTCATTGATGAGTAGCCTGTGCCAAAGTCATCAATCGACATTTTAAAACCGGCTTCACGCAGTTTTGTAATCGTACTTAAAGCAAACTGAGGGTTACCAATGGCAATAGTTTCCGTTAATTCAAGTTCAATACATTCAGGCTCAATAGAGTAAGTTTGTAATACAGAGATTAAATCGCCAAGCAGCTGCTTTTTAACAAACTTCGTTGCAGATAAATTTATTGCAAAGGTCATTGCTGGCATGTTGTCGTCTTGCCACTGGCGAATTGTTTTAACGGTATTTTCAAATACCCAGTCATCAATTTCGCTAATGCGGCCACTGCTTTCAGCAATGGGAATAAACTCAGCAGGTGATACATTGCCTAATGTTTCGCTGTGCCAACGTAATAATACTTCAACAGCCACCACAGCGCCTGATGCAATATCTATTTGTGGTTGAAAGACTAAATAAAGCTCATTATTTTCAAGGGCATAATTAAGGGCATTGATGATTTGTAATTGCCTAAGCCCAGATTTATTCATTTCTTCGGCGTAGAATAACGCATTGTTTCTACCCTGCCGTTTAACCTCAAACATCGCTGACTCGGCCATCTGCAATAGCAGCTCAAACTCTTTACCATCAATTGGAAACAGGGAAACCCCGACCGATGCTGTAACAACAATGAGTTCATCATTAATTGTCAGCGGCTCACTGATCACTTTTAATAAATCGTGAGTACTTTTATTTATAGCGCCAGTGGAAGTATAAGGCGTGATAAATGCAAAGCGGTCGCCTTGTAGTCGTGCAACCATAATCTGCTCACCCATAAAGTTACAAATTCGCGCACTCAAGCTTTGTAATACAAGGTTGCAACTTGCCATACCCAATGCTTTATTGAGAATTTTAAAGTTGTCTAAACCAATTAAAATAAAGGCTACTTTTGCATCAGCTTGAAGCTTAATGGTTTGCTCAAACTCCATCTGCAACTTGTCTTGGTTTGCAAGCCCCGTTAGCTGATCAAAATAAGAAAGTTGATGTATAAGGGTTTCACTTTCGACTTCTTTGGTCACATCATGCTGAAACGAAATGTAGTTACTCACCTTCCCGTGCTGATCCTTTAATGGGTAAATGGTAGTTTGCTCAACAATCACTTTACCGTGCTTGGTCATGTTAACCAAAGCACCCACCCAGGCTTGTCGATTTTTTAAGTGCTCCCACATTGCTTGATAAACAGCTAGCTCAGTTTGACCGGCACTGATTTTATGCGGGCTCTGACCTATTAGCTCATCATACTCGTACTGACACATATCGAGGTAAGCGCGATTCATATACTCAATTTTTGCATCTGTATTGGTAAACATAATGGGGTGTGGATTTTGCTCAACCGCTTGAGACAATATGTGCATGCGTTTGTTTAGATTAATTTTATGAAACCATTGCCACACTGACTCAGCCCAAACCGTTAGCATGTTTTTATCTTGCACACTAAACACCTTGGTTTGATGCTGCAAAATAATGGCCATATGGCATTGACTATGGCGTATCACTGGCACCACTAACAATGAGTTAGAATCACTTGGTAACCCGTATTCTTTCGCATGTTTTCGGTTAACAATGACAGCTTGCCCACCCGCTATTTTGCCTTGTAACTTTTCAGTGCACACATCAAAAACATTACCTTTCTGGGCTCGATAATCATGTTGCTTTTGTTCGTTACAAATAAACAAGGCTGCGCCATCGCAATTGGTAATTTCGAGGGCTTGGTTTACAGCATAATTCAACAACACATCTTGATCGTCTTGAAACGAAATTTCGGTTAGCTGTAATAAACCCCGATTAAATTTACTTTGCTGAGCAAGTGCCGCCATACGCCCAACTTT
Organism: Pseudoalteromonas shioyasakiensis; assembly: GCF_019134595.1. Taxonomy (NCBI): domain Bacteria; kingdom Pseudomonadati; phylum Pseudomonadota; class Gammaproteobacteria; order Alteromonadales; family Pseudoalteromonadaceae; genus Pseudoalteromonas; species Pseudoalteromonas shioyasakiensis. Next base: position 263,341 of record NZ_CP077771.1, read on the forward strand.
ATCTGACACATCGCGGGCGTTCACTAAATACGTTGGGCCATCATTATCGTGTTCGAACAAGGTAATCGAAAATTCAAAATGAATAACCCAACCATTTACCTTTATAGGTAGAGTATTAACCAAACAAACAGCTGATTTTTTTGCCTCCATAAGTGTGCGTATAAAATCTTGCGCATCTGATTTCGCAAACATGCTACTAATATTTTGCCCAACCATCGCTTTAGTAAACACATGGCTATCAGAGTTATCACTGAATACTTCACGAAAGGTACCGTCTTTTTCAAGCTCAAAAACAGAGTCTGGCAGTGCGGTAAGTGTTGCTTTTAGCTGATTAGAGGAATTATCTAGTGCTGCATACGGTTTGGTGACGGTTTCAACAAAAAGGATTTTATACAGTAAAAAGTAGGTGAGCCCTTTATAAACATGCCCAAAAAAATTAAAGGTGTTGGTGGTGTGTGATGCATCATTAAACACCACAAAACAGGCCTCACTTAAAATAGCTAATAGGCAAACTAATGTTTTACCTGCAATATTTATATTTTTTCTGGGCTTACGAAGTTGTGTCGCAAACATCAAAACAGCAGCACCGTAAAGCGCTAAAACGAGTAACTCAATTAAAAACTTAATATAGCTACCGCCTACTCCTTCGATGTATATGTTCGGCAGTAAATCAGGAAAGTAAAAGAGTGTGCTTGCTATGAGCAAACTACAAAGCAACAAAGAGGTAAGTAAGGCGCGCGCATTTAACGGTTTATATTTAAGCCAAATCCCTGCTGCAATAATTAAAAAAGCAGCTCCATTAAACAACCGAGCAATGAGCCAAAAACTTAATACCAAGTTCATGTCTGCATTGCCTTCATGCATGCTGTCATAAGCTAAAAAGTGTAATGAATCAAAAATAGCAACGCACAACATGGTGCAAGACAGTAGTAATAGTTTGAAGTTATTGGTGAAGTGCCATGTATTCCAACCAATCGCAAATATTAAAAACGAGATCACAACTGAAAATAATTCGACGCTCGTATGCATTGCTACATAAAAAGGAATAGCAGCAATAAGGCCTAATCGCTCGAGTAGCAAAACAACAGCCAGCAACAATACCCCTACCGCAACATAAGGTACTGTGTGTAAAAGCTCTTTTTTATGTGATGGATGAACAACGTATTTCACTATAGTTTTTGACTATGTTTAATTAATACCCTTAGAAAAAAGGATAGTAAAAATAACTAGTAACGACAGTGAAATACCAAAAAAAGATGAGAGCAATGCGCTAAGTATGACTTAGCGCATCTTCTATTAAGCTTTATTGAATGGATTACGGGTATCTTGGTCGGCATCGAGATTACGCATCAAAATTGCGTGATCTAAATCGATATCTTCTGGCAGAGGAATTTTAACAATATGGCCTGAACCTTTTGCATCGCTAATGGCTTCGCCTTTTTTGTTTTCCATAAAATCTAGCTTGAAGTTGATATTTCCTTTTGGCGTCATAAGCTCAAGTGAATGACCAGTACAGAACTTATTTTTAACATCAATTTCAACTAAGCCATTATCGTTGCGGCCTAATACTTCACCCACAAACTGCTGTTTGTCTGACACCGAATGACCGTACTCATAGTTTTGATAGTCTTGATGTGCATGGCGCTTTAAGAACCCTTCGGTATAGCCGCGGTGCGCTAAGTTTTCGAGGGTTTTAAATAAGTTTGCGTCAAATGGACGTCCAGCAACGGCATCATCAATGGCTTTACGATACACTTGTGCAGTACGAGCAACATAGTAGAAAGACTTAGTACGGCCTTCAATTTTTAAACTATGCACGCCCATTTTCGTTAGTTGATCAACATATTGAACAGCACGTAAATCTTTTGAGTTCATTATGTAAGTGCCATGCTCGTCTTCAAAAGCAGGCATGTATTCACCAGGGCGACCCTGCTCTTCAAGCATAAACACTTCATTACTTGGTGCACCATCACCTAGGGTTGGGATCACCGCTTTAGGGTCGATTTTATGCACCATTTCGCCGGTTTCATTTTCAGTGCCTGGTTTCACATCATAGTTCCAACGACATGCATTAGTGCACGTTCCTTGGTTTGGATCGCGTTTATTAATATAACCCGATAACAAACAACGGCCAGAATATGCCATGCAAAGTGCACCGTGAACAAATACTTCAAGCTCTGTATTTGGGCATAGTTCACGAATTTCAGCGATTTCTTCAAGCGACAATTCGCGCGATAAAATGACTCGTTCAATCCCCTGCTGAGCCCAAAAGTTCACTGTGGCATAGTTCACCGCATTGGCCTGCACAGATAAGTGAATCGGCATGTCTGGCCATTTTTCACGCACTAACATGATAAGCCCAGGATCAGACATGATCAGCGCATCTGGCTGCATCTCTATGACAGGCTCAATATCGCGTAAGTACGATTTTACCTTGGCATTATGAGGAGCGATGTTTGACACCACATATAATTTTTTATTTTGCTCATGGGCTTCGTTGATACCGATTTGCAGGTTATCGAGGTCAAACTCATTGTTACGAACACGAAGGCTATAACGAGGCTGGCCAGCGTAAACGGCATCTGCACCATAGGCAAAGGCATAACGCATATTCTTTAAACTACCCGCAGGTGATAACAACTCAGGCGTAAAAGGACGAGGGGTCAAAATAGGTGACGACATGAAAGCTCCACACATCGAACCGAGTACAAGTCGGTTGCATGAATTAATACGATAATGAAGCGCGGCAGTATAATAACCTGCTCAGTAATTTTATTGATCTAGATCATGATTGGTGAAAACTCAGCAAACAAGCTGTGAGCCTATAAAAAGAAAAAAGGTGACCAATCCTATGGCCACCTTTTTAGATCAAACTCAATTAACTATCCAGGGTAATTGGTTTGGATTTGCTAATGTTAACAGCAAAGCCCTTAACATTGATATTTTTATACGCCAGTTAAGCGTTCTCGGCGTTTTTTCCACAATAAGAACTGATAACCAAGTAGGCCATCGGCCTGAATATTGATCCGCCCACCTGCGGCTTTTATCACTTGCAATTGCTTTGGCTTATCGTCGAATTCAAATTTGAATTTATATGACGTCAGTGTTTGCTTAATCAAACTAATGGCAAGCTCGTGCTCTTTTGCAGCCTGAATGGTGACCATTTCATCCTGATTAAAGCGGTACTTAATTTGTTTATTTGTTGCGATTAGTTTCGGCATCAAATTAGCGATATGTTCATTCCAGTGCGCAGACTTTTTTGCGTATTCCATTGAAGCTGCCTCATCTAGCTCCCATGTAGTCAAAAGTTCTTCAGGAACACTCAACCCATTATTGATTGAGCTTGCAGCCTGATGGGTTTGGGCACTAGCTTGATAAAAGGTGAGGTTGAAAACCAACAAAACAATTGCATTAAATGTTATTTTTTTAAACATGAAGACTCTCTAATACGGTTTAATTAAAAAATAAAGACCCACTTTCTAAGTGGGTCTTTAATGATTAATACAGCAAAATATTAGTCGTCTAAGTGCGCGCAGCGACCAAATTCAGCACCTAGTTTAACTGCCTCAACCACTTGCTTAGGGAAGCTAAGCTCACGATCGCGGCCGTTATCACATACAAATGCTTTATTGGCATCAATTTCGATTGACAGTGTTAGTCCAGCCACACCAGCCATAATCTCAGAGCCATTCGCACTTAAACCAAACATGTTATCGGTAAGCAAACCTTTTGCTTCGGTTACGCCTTGTTTACCAAAGAACTCTTCTGTTGACATCCAACCAATACCTTTAAGGTAAATAGCACCAACAAAACCGCCTGCTAATGGGCTACCAGCACGACCCGTAATTACTGACAAGTCGTCGTTTGCATCAAGTACCATAACTGAAGGTAAGCCAAAACCTAATTCAACTAACTCTTCATGGCTGTAGCCTAGGTCACAGTAGTTAGTCCAAAAGCTTACCGCTGGAATGTTGTCACACCAACGCAGGCTACCAATTTGCTCTGTGGTATTTGATACTGTGTCCCAAACTTTAACGCCAACAGCGCGACGATTTTCAATTGCACCAAACGCGACATAGCGACCATCAACAGAAATAACTGAGTTATCAATCGCACCAAACTCGGTATGAGTATCAACAAGTTCACCATTTACCCAAGCAATTTGGGTAAAGCCATTTGTAGAACCTGTAATAGTCTTACCATTGCCTGATATACGGTCAGCTCGAGCCCATGCAGTACGACGGATCTCGGTATCACCATCCACTAGAGCGATTTCTTTACCTGAACCATACGAACGGTCAACCATCTTAGTACCTGGCAATAAGTTAGCTTTGCCAGTTTTAACATCCCATACGGTTGGAATACCGAGTGAACGCGCAGCTTCGCCTTCAGCACAGCGATTTGAACCATCATAGGGGAAGCGTGTTGTACCAACAATCAGCTTACCATCATCATCCATATCCCAGATGCTATGTGAGCTTTGCCCCTGCTGACTTGAAAGCGAGCAACTATTCCCCGTTAAATCTTCAAGCATTGATACTTTGCCAGAGTTTATATCCCAGACACCGCCTTGCATCACGCCATTATCATTAAAGTGTGCGGTAATGGCAGCTTTAGTGGCTGTTTTGTTCATTGCTGTGCTTGTAGAACTCAATAAAGCGTAGCCATCAGGGCTTACTAAAGTATCAAACGAATTAGTCGCACTGTCGTATAAGAAAGGAATACCCGAAGAGGTTGTTCCAAGTGCTTTTTTACCGTTTTTAGCGTGATCCATTACAAACGCTGAAATCAGTGGCGTATATTGAATACCATCTTGATAACCGTTGAAGAACATTTCAACCTGTTTAGTTTCACCAGCTGAAACAACTATCTCGGTCATTGCACAGGCATTATCAACACCAGGGTTCGCACTTTCGTTGTCATTCCAATACTCTGCTTCTGACAGAATATTTGTTTGCTGAGTTGGGTAGCCGCCGGCATTAATCTCTTGTGTATAAAGAGCATAACGTGCCCCTGGAGTTAAACCATTAATAGTAAATGATCCATCTGGGCCGATACGGCCTTGTGTCATATTACCTGACTGTTGGCTGATCACATCTTCGTAAGGGTTATCAAGGTTACGCGCTATTAAATTCACCCCTGAGTACTCTACTCCCTCTTTTGTTAAGAGCTTACCTTGGATAGAGCCAAACTGTGATTTGTACTGCGCCGTAGGATAAAGGTCAGATATGTTAACAATATCGTCTTTTACATTAATCGTATGCTGGTTAGAGCCTGCTGTTGAGCGAACATTAATAAATGGGAACATTGTTTCAATAGCAGAAAAATCAAGCATACTAGAGCTGGTAAATTTAGTTACACCTTCACAACCTGGTACACCATCATATTGCGGGCTATAGCTTGCCGACATATACACTAAATGGCCATTTGCTTGCGAGTGAGACATATTGATCGCATGGCCAAACTCATGGGTGAATACCCCACCAACTTGCGTGCCATCGGTATCATTAATATCAACATACCAGCCGTTCATTAAAGCTGTCGCTTCAATAATCTCACCAGTTTCTTCATCAGCCCATTCAGGGAAAGCAATACCCAATACCGAGTTGCGCGGCACACCAAAATAGTTTTCTAAAATGCCACCATCAGTGTCGTAATTGACCCAAAAGCCATAACCATTCTCAACACCATAAATTTGATCAACATTTTCTGCAGTCACATCCGCAATGCCTGTTTTCTCAAAAATCGTGCCCTGTACTGACATCTCGAAAGTTGACGTTTCTACATCAGACCACTCTTTCACAGCATTCGCCGTTACTTTGTTGGCTTGCTCAATCGTTAAAAACGTATAATCTCGGTCAAGTTCAGTGTATGCAGGGATCACTGTGCCATCAGGTAAGGTAACATCAACGTTAAATACAGTGCCTTTTTCAAGTACAGTGAAGGTTTCGACATCGTTACCGTCTTTATCTTTGATAAGTTGGCCGCCATCTGTCCACACTGGAATACTGCCTTTTGAGGTGTCCCATTTGTATGGTTGCATTGTCGGTTCATGAATATAAAGTGGGCCACCGGCTAACGCACCTGTTGAAATAGTTGCAAGGGTTAATGCTGCTGCGATTTTAGAAAATTTCATTATTGTTGTACTCCAGACAGTTCACCTACTAAACCCATAAAAACTCCCACATCGACTGCACCTGGTGTGGTTAAGAGATTTTGTTGCTCTGCTGATAAGCTGCTGGTATCTAACCCTTCAAAAACACCTTTGTTAGCAAAAATGTTTTCTACTTTGCCATTGCGCACTACAAATTTACCTTGAGCGAGGCCAACGGTCGTTTGAAACCCTGTGATTGATGCCGGCTTATACATAAAGGCAATCACTTGTTCGCCTTCACGCCATTTAGAAAAACCTTCAGGCGTTGCGCCTAAATACACTTTGCCATTACCCATAGAGCGGGGTTTTATCAGGCCAAACTGACGAAAAGTGTAATTTGAATCGTCTTTTAACTTGCCTTTTGCATCTGACGAAACCTGAATAGTCACTTCGGTATAGGGACGATTGTTATCAAAACCATCTGTTACGCTTACCACCTGGCCAGCAATAATGCTCTGTGACTCAACAGCCATCTCTTGTAAGTTTTGTTGTTTTAGTTTCATTGCATTGGCTGCGGGGCTCAAAGTCAGCATGGTGCCAAGTGCAAAAGCTGACGCGCATGACAACTTAGAAAGTGCACTGCGTAGTTTCATTGTTCTCTCCTTTGATTATTCAAATTAAAATGAAAGTGAGATTTTTTGTTTAGAAAAAATCAATTCACTAATATTTTATGATTGAATAAGTTCAGGAATTCACGAAAAACCATGTAGCGTTTTGTACACTTAAATTTAACATTTCGATTACAATTTTATTGTTGCTATTTTTCTCTGAAAAGATAGATTAAATTCACAGGAAAAAGCAAAAATAAAATCTTTTTCAATAATTTAAAATAATACCACTTTATCAATAACAATTAGCTTACCCGCGCAAAAGTGAACGAAAGGTTAACGGTACAGGTTGGTTTTTTACAATTTTTAGATGCATTATGGGAATGGTAAATTAATAGCAATTAGCTTAGCTAAGTGAGCACGTTCTAAGCGAGTAGAGATTAGGTATGTCAGCAGAGAAACCCGCTGACATTAAGTGAAAAATAATAAACTAAAACAGCTGCACTTCTTCAGTTTCAAGCGCAAAGGTTTTGCCGTTTGCAAAACTAATATCGATATAAAAAATATGACTACTCTCAACTTCTGGAGCTTGGTTAGGTTTTAATTCAATTAATATAGGTGCAGTCGTGGGGAATACGCTTGCGAAGTCTTCAACACTGGCATAGTTGCCATCACTGTAATAATCAAAATCACTATCAAACATCTCAGTGATATCAAACAGGCTATTTAAACTCGTACCCGCGGTGAAATCACTGTTGTAATCAGAGCTTGAGTAAATATTAATAGCTGTAATGGTATTCGCGCTACCTAATACCACTGCTGGGATAGGACAGTCTGCATACTCTTTATTAGGGTCAGGCTCATCTCCTTCACTATAAACACCTTCACCTACACCGCCTAATTTTATGGTATAGGCATCATAAGCGAGAGCTGTGTTAGCCTCGTTTTGCCCTGGGGTGACAACATAATTATTAATATCGATTGCCAGGGGAAAAGGATGGCACGTTAGCTCATCGTCTGAGTCTGAATTACAACCAGCTAAACAGCTTGCAAGTAAACTAGCCAGTAAAAGATTTTTCATTATTGTCCTTATTAGTTTTGTAATTTCCTGAGTTAATAATTGCCTATAAAATAGCCCACAACAAGTACTTAACTGCTAAAATTCGCTCACACTTTATACCCGTGTTGCTATACATGGTTAGGGTTCATGAAAATGCCATCAAATGACTATTTAATTAAATTAGGAATTTTCACGTAAAGCGCGTATAATTCGCGCCCGTTAATATTTAACCTTTTAAATTTAAAATTATTGGAGCATAAAGATGGCTTTAGAGCGTACTTTTTCAATCGTAAAACCTGATGCAGTTGCTAAAAACCACATCGGTGCTATCTACAACCGTTTCGAAACTGCGGGTCTTAAAATCGTTGCAGCTAAAATGGTTCACCTTTCAAAAGAAAAAGCTGAAGGTTTCTACGCTGAGCACAGCGAGCGTCCTTTCTTCGGTGCTTTAGTAGAGTTCATGACATCTGGTCCAGTAATGGTTACTGTTCTTGAAGGTGAGAACGCAGTACTTAAAAACCGTGAAATCATGGGTGCTACTAACCCTGCTGAAGCACTAGCTGGTACTTTACGTGCTGATTACGCAGACAGCATCGACGAAAATGCTGTTCACGGTTCTGACGCTGTTGAATCAGCTGCACGTGAAATCGCATACTTCTTCGCTGACGAAGAAATCTGCCCACGTACTCGTTAATTTCGAGTTCACAGCTAAGTCTGTGATGCAGAAGAAAAAGGGCTTTCGGGCCCTTTTTTAGTCATTAGCTAAGCTTATTGTAAATATGTTTAGCTAATGACTAAGTCGATTAAATAATGTACAATCGCGCCCCCAAACTACTTACCACCGTCACTGATTGAGGTTGTTTCATGACCACTGAAAAAAAGATTAACTTATTAGATTTAAACCGAGATGCAATGCGTGAGCTTTTTGTATCATTCGGTGAAAAGCCATTCCGTGGCGATCAGGTGATGAAATGGATTTATCATTTTGGTGTAGACAATTTTGACGACATGACGAACGTCAACAAAAAGCTAAAAGAGAAACTAAAAGCTGAATGTGAAATTGTTGCTCCTGAAATCTCAGTTAGACAACAGGCAAGTGATGGCACCATCAAATACGCCCTAATGCTACAAGGTGGCCAAGAAGTAGAAGCTGTTTGGATCCCAGAAAAAGACCGTGCAACTTTATGTGTTTCATCACAAGTAGGTTGTGCCCTTGAATGTACTTTCTGCTCAACAGCACAACAAGGCTTCAACCGTAACTTATCTGTATCTGAGATCATCGGTCAGGTATGGCGTGTTGCAAAAGACATTGGTTTAGATGGCGATAGCACTAAGCGCCCAGTTACTAACGTGGTAATGATGGGTATGGGTGAGCCATTACTAAACCTTAAAAATGTAGTACCAGCAATGGAACTTATGATGGACGACTGGGGTTTTGGTTTATCAAAACGTCGCGTTACGTTAAGTACCTCTGGTGTTGTACCTGCTCTTGATTTATTAAAAGAGAAAATTGACGTAGCGCTGGCTATTTCACTTCACGCGCCAAACAATGAACTACGTGATGTACTGGTACCAATTAATAAAAAGTACCCTATCGAAGAGTTTTTAGCGGCGTGTCGTCGTTATATTGATGGTTCTAAAGCAAACAAAGACGTGACTATCGAATACGTTATGCTACAAGGTGTAAACGACAGCACAGATCAAGCTCACGAATTGGTTAAAACTCTTAAAGGTACACCTTCTAAAGTGAACCTAATTCCGTTTAACCCATTCCCAGGCAACGAATATGGCCGTTCGAGCAACAGCCGCATCGACCGCTTCTCTAAAGTATTACAAGCAGCAGGAATTACCTGTATTGTTCGCCGTACCCGCGGTGATGATATTGACGCAGCTTGTGGTCAATTAGTCGGTGATGTCGTTGACCGTACTAAACGTTTAGCGAAAAAGAAAATGCGCGAAGATAACGCAATTGCGGTAAATGTTCACCAAGCATAAGCGTAATTTCTAAAGATAAGCCTTTGTGACAAACTCGTTATTTTTAAAATAATAGATGCAACACAAAGGCTTTTCGGTAAGATAGGCATACGGAATCAAAGAAGAGATTAGGTAATGCGTTCTATACTTGCCATTACTGTTGGTGCATTCGCATTAACAGGGTGTGTTACAGAAAACAGCTACGAAGGTAGCGACAGACCCGTTGTTGAAAAGCAGGTTAATAATACCGGTGCAGCCCGTACTCGTATTGCCCTTGCGTTACAGTACTTAAAGACAGGCAACAACTCACAAGCAAAATATAACCTAGAACGCGCTGCAGATTTTGCCCCTGACCTCCCAGAAGTTCACTACTCATTAGCTTATTATTATCAACAAGTTGATGAACCAGAGCTAGCCGATAAAGCCTATCAACGCGCTCTAAAAATCGCTCCTAATGATCCTAACACCTTAAATAACTATGGTGTCTTTTTGTGTGGCATTGGCGAATATGACCGCGCTGCGGAAGAGCTTCTTAAAGCGATTGCTGTTCCTAGTTATATCCGGGTAGCTGAAAGTTACGAAAACTTAGCCTTATGTGCAATTGAATTTGATGACTTTGAAAACGCAGAAAAATACCTAAAATCAGCGCTAAACCACAGCTCACAGCGCCCTTCTTCAATGATAAGCCTTGCCGGTTTGTATTACGCAAAAAGCGACCTTCATAAAGCGGAAGATATCATTGAAAGATACGAATCGTTAGGCCGCGTAACCCCTCGAGCACTCATGCTCAGCTACTTAATCCAGCAACGCATGGGCCACATTGAAAAAGCCGAAACAACGGCAGGTATCATTTTACAAACCTATCCAGGTTCGAGCGAAGCAAAAGCAATTACAGCAGGACAAACTAAACGCTCAGAATTTGAAATTCTGCGTGAAAAATACCGTCAAGCCCAGCTTGAAGAGTTGAAAATATCAGTTGATAACAGCTCCGTGAGCAAAGATCAGCCAAAGATTCGCATCGTGAAAAGAAAAGCGCCTGCTAAACAAACCGTTGCTTCACAGTCGTATGTGCCTGTTACCGGGCAAAGCCTTGTACAAACAACGAATGCTCAACCCTCACAAAAAAAGCCTGCTGTTATTCAAGCTCAACCTGAGCCAGAAACTGTAGCGCAAAGCAATGAGCAAGTGCCTACTGAGGTAAACTCAGGCAGCGAAGAAAAGCCAGCAACAGAGACTCTCGCCTCTGCACAACCACTCAATACAACACCAGAGGCATCCATTGAGCAAACAACTGACGAAGGTTTCCAAACAGTCACCTCTCGTACAGTTGAACAAGCCCCTGTTATTGCAAAGCAACAAACACAAACAACAGCGCAAGGCAGTGATGAAGTGACCATAGTGTCATTTGGTGCACCACAAACACCTAATGTTCAGCCACAAACGCCTGCAACCACACCAAGCCCTAATAAAAATACTGGTACAGTGGTGTTTTATGAAGCAGAAAAAGACGAAAACGTATTTAGTGGCAGCCAAAATAGCACTACTTCAACAAGTAGTAACGACTTTAGCGTGACAAACGAGCCGCTTAATTTACCCATGCTGAACGCAAATGTACCGGCGCTGAATATTCCGTATCATATTATTGAAAATGGTGAAAACCTCTTTAGCATTTCGGTGCGATACAATGTTAAACTACAAAAGATTTTGCTGTGGAATGGCTTAAAAGAATCGGATCGTGTACAAAACGGTACTCGCATTTATTTAAATGATCCGAACATTTATCACAACATCAGCGATGGCGACACGCTTTATAGCATAGCCACACAGCATAGCGTATTGATCGATCAGTTAATGCGCTGGAACAAATTGAGCCCAGATGTCGCCCTAGAACCTGGGCATAGACTCTTATTGGTAGACCCAGACTCATACTCATTATGAATGAAGAAAACAATTTAGAACAACCGCAAGAAACGCTCGGCCAAGCGCTAAAAAAGCGCCGCGAAGACGCAGGAATGAGCCTTGAGCAGCTTGCCGGTGCATTAAAGCTAACTGTTTTACAGGTGCAACGGTTAGAAAACGATGAGCACGAATTACTTGGCCCTGCGACCTTCGTAAAGGGCTATGTTAGAAGCTATTGCCGTGAGCTTAAAATCGATAGCCAAGCCATGCTTGAATTACTGCCAGAGCACGTTGAACCTGCAAAAAAATCTAAAATGCAGAGCTTTTCTCGCCGCACAGAAAAAGAAGCTCATGACAGCCGCTTAATGCTGTTTAGCTACTTTATCTTAGCGGTGATCATTGGTTCGTCAGTGTTTTGGTGGTGGCAAAATAGCAACCAGAATATCGAAGAGCCGGTCACGACTGCGATGCCAAATCAGCTTGAAAGCAGTGATATTTCACCTGACTTAGCTTTAGAAGCACCTGCTGAAGAAACCATTCAACCACTCGCTGAAGACGAGCAAGAAATCGTTCAGCCTGAAGCAAATGCGCCAACGACCAGCAACGAAGCACAAAATCAAGCTGCATTACAAAACCTACCTGCCGCTCAGCCACAAACTGAGAAGGTTGATCCTGAGCACAGCGAAGTGGTGATGCACTTCAATGAAGATAGCTGGGTAGAAATTCACGATGGCAACGGCGATCGTATTGCTTTTGGTGTTAAAAAAGCAGGTTACGTTATGACAGTAACCGGTCCACAACCGTTTAGTGTGGTACTCGGCAAACACCAAGTAGTCGATATTACTTTTCAAGGTCAAGCTGTCGATACCTCACATTTTGCCAAAAATCGCTTAGCTAAATTTACTTTACCGTTATCAGAGTAACCGCAATGTTTTCAGAATCTCCTATTAAACGCAGAAAATCGACCCGTATTAACGTAGGTAACGTGCCAATTGGTGATGGTGCGCCAATTGCCGTTCAGTCGATGACTAACACCAACACCCTAGATATCGATGCAACGGTTGCACAAATTCAAGCTATTCAAGATGCCGGCGCCGATATTGTGCGTGTGTCTGTACCAACCATGGAAGCAGCTGAAGCATTTAAAAGCATTAAAGAACAAGTCACTATCCCGCTGGTAACAGATATTCACTTTGATTACCGTATTGCATTAAAAGTGGCTCAGTATGGTGCTGATTGTTTACGTATTAACCCGGGTAACATTGGTAGCGAAGAGCGTATTCGTGCCGTTGTAGACTCTGCACGTGAGCATAACATCCCTATTCGTATTGGTGTTAATGGCGGTTCATTAGAGCGCGACTTACAAGAAAAATACGGTGAGCCAACGCCTGAGGCACTCCTTGAATCAGCTATGCGCCACGTTGAGATCTTACAGCGTTTAGACTTTGATCAATTTAAAGTATCTGTTAAAGCGTCAGATGTATTTTTAGCAGTCGGTGCATATCGTTTACTTGCGAAAGAAATTGACCAACCACTGCATTTAGGTATTACCGAAGCAGGTGGTATGCGCTCAGGCTCTGTTAAATCGGCTGTTGGCTTAGGTATGTTACTTGCCGAAGGCATTGGTGACACACTTCGCGTGTCACTTGCTGCCGATCCGGTACAAGAGATCAAAGTGGGTTTTGATATTTTAAAATCATTACGCATTCGCTCGCGCGGCATTAACTTTATTGCTTGCCCGAGCTGCTCACGCCAAGAGTTTGATGTGGTAAGCACCATGAACCAGCTTGAAGAGCGCCTTGAAGACGTGGTTGAGCCTATGTCAGTGTCGGTAATTGGTTGTGTGGTAAATGGTCCTGGCGAAGCGCTGGTTAGTGATATTGGCCTTGCTGGTGCCAACCGTCGCTCTGGCTTATACATCAATGGTGAGCGCCAAAAAGCGCGTATCGATAACGATAATATTGTCGACCAACTTGAAGGCTATGTGCGTGACTTTATCGCTAAGAAAGAGAAAGAAACGCCAATCGACATCAAAATCGTTGAATAATTCGCATATACTCGGCAAACCCTTGGGTTTGCCGTTTACCTTTAGAGCCCAAACGGTATAATAGCGGGTCAATTTTTAGTTTTTCTTGAGGCGCGATTTTTTTCAGCGCAATTACAGTATTTAGGATTTATCAGTGGCAAAACAAATTCAGGCAGTTCGTGGTATGAACGATTGTCTGCCAGGCGATACGCAAATTTGGCAGAAAGTAGAAGACATTTTACGTGAAACAGTTTCATCGTTTGGTTATCAAGAAATTCGTTTTCCAATTGTTGAATCAACCGACCTATTCAAGCGCTCTATCGGTGAAGTAACCGATATCGTCGAAAAAGAAATGTACACCTTTGCTGACCGTAATGGCGATAACTTGACTCTTCGCCCTGAAGGTACCGCAGTGTGTGTGCGTGCAGGTAATCAAAACGGTTTACTGTATAACCAAGAACAACGTTTATGGTACATGGGCCCGATGTTCCGTCACGAGCGTCCACAAAAAGGGCGTTACCGTCAATTCCACCAATTTGGTTTAGAAACATTCGGCATTGCCACTGCTGATATTGATGCAGAAGTTATTTTGCTGACAGCCCAATTATGGAAAGAGTTTGGTATCAGTGATCACGTTCGTCTTGAGCTTAACTCATTAGGTTCAAATGAAGCGCGTGCAGACTACCGTGATGCACTTGTTGCTTACTTAGAGCAACACGTCGATGTACTTGATGAAGACTCTAAGCGTCGGATGCACACTAATCCTTTACGTGTGTTAGACAGCAAAAACCCTGATGTACAAGCCATTTTAACTGATGCGCCTAAACTATCTGAGCACTTAGACTCTGAATCAAAAGAACATTTTGAAAATTTATGTGAACGTTTAGACGCTGCAGGCGTCGAATACACGGTAAATGAAAAGCTTGTACGTGGCCTTGACTATTATAACCGCACCGTTTTTGAGTGGGTAACCGATAGCCTAGGCGCACAAGGGACCGTTTGTGCCGGTGGTCGTTACGATGGTCTAGTTGAACAACTTGGCGGTAAAGCAACACCAGCGGTTGGTTTTGCAATGGGTCTTGAGCGTTTAGTGTTATTACTTCAAGCGCTAGAAAGTGTAGGTGACATCCGCCGTAGTGCTGATGTATATTTGGCAGCCATGGGCGATAAAGCCAGCATTCAAGCGCCTATCATTGCCGCTCAATTACGTAAAGATGTTGCAGGTCTACGTGTTATGGTGCACGCAGGCGGCGGCAACTTTAAAAAGCAATTAAAACGCGCAGATAAAAGCGATGCTCTAGTCGCGGTTATTATCGGCGAAGATGAATTAGAACAAGGCGTTGTGACTATTAAGTACTTACGTGAGCGTAAAGAACAAGTCACCTTAAAACTAGAAGAAGCGAAAACGCTACTAGCTGAGCTTATTTAAGCCCAGCTAGCAACAGAGGTAAGCATGGAAATTTATTCAACAGAAGAACAACAAGAAGAAGCGATCAAACGCTTTTTCCGTGAAAATGGTTTAGCACTTGCAATTGGTATTGTTGCAGGTTTAGGTGGTTTATATGGTTGGAAAGCTTATAACCAAAACCAAATCACCACAGCTGAGAAAGCATCTGACTCTTTCACACAACTTGTTGAAAGCGGTGCCGTGCTAGAAAAAGCGGATACGTTTATTAAAGACAATGGCGAGTCAAGCTACAGCACGCTAACAGCATTTGTAGCAGCGAAAGAAGCCGTTGAAAAGAATGACCTTGATGCAGCAAGCGAAAAGCTTAACTGGATCATCACCAACGAGCAAAACCCTGAGCTTAAAGCAACGGCAACAACACGCCTTGCTCGTGTTCACCTTGCACAAAAGCAATATGAGCAAGCGCTAACAACGCTAAATGCCGAGCTTCCAGCATCATTTGCTGCTGCAGTTGCTGAATTAAGAGGCGATGTTTATGCTGCACAAGGCGACAAAGCAGAAGCACGCAGCCAATACCAAGCTGCTGCTGATAATGGCGGCCTTGAAAACAATCCGTTATTACAAATTAAACTTGATGACTTAGCACAAACTAGCCCAGCGGCGTAAGGGGTTAAGATGAAAAAGTTAACAGCGGCAACACTTGCTCTGTGTATCGCAACCCTGACTGGGTGTTCGTCAAGTGATGACGAAGATGAATTGGTACTGCCTGAAATTGTTAATCAGTTTGAGACAGAAGTGGTTTGGCAAGAATCAGTTGGTGATGGTGTTCAGCATTATTTCTCTCGCTTAACACCGGCTATTTATAACGATGTTGTGTATGTAGCGAACCGCGAAGGTGAAGTTGAAGCCCTATCGCTTGAAAATGGCGATACGCTATGGCAAACAGATGTACGTGAAAACCCAGCCTTCTGGCCTTGGGAAACCACAGAAAGTGCCAAATTATCGGGCGGTATTTTACAAGCTTACGGCAAAATTTTCGTTGGTTCTGAGCATGGTTACTTAACCGCTCTTGACCGTGAAACTGGTGAAATTGTTTGGCGCAAAACTATGCCAGGCGAAGTACTTGCTAAACCTGCTGCAGGCGACGGCCTAATTTTTGTAAACCTAGGCTCAGGTAAACTATTAGCTGTGCACCCAGATACAGGTGAAGAGCGCTGGAGTTTTGAACAAGAAGTTCCACCACTGACATTACGTGGTCAAAGTTCACCAACTGTAGCCAACGGCGGTGTATTGCTAGGCCTTGAAACAGGTAAATTAAGCGTATTAATTTCTGAAAATGGTTACTCTGCGTGGAGTGCTGAAATTGCTTCTCCAAAAGGTGCGTCTGAATTTGAACGTTTGGTTGATGTAGATACACAAGCATTAATTAGCGGTCCATATGCTTATGCAATCGCCTATAATGGTAACTTAGCAGCCGTTGATATTCGTTCTGGTAATGTTGTTTGGAAACGTGAGTACAGCAGCTACCGTGATTTATCAATGGATAGCCAGTCTATCTATGTAGTTGACAGCGATGGGGTTGTTTACGGTCTAGATAAGGCATCAGGTATTGAGCGTTGGAGCCAACCGGCACTACGCGGCTGGTACTTAACAGGCCCTACCGTGGCTGGTAAGTATTTAGCACTAGGTGACCAAGAAGGTAACCTACACTGGTTAGACAAAGAAACGGGCGAGCTTGTATCGCGCGAAGACTTTGACAGCTCAGGTTTCTTCATTGAGCCAGTTGTTGCCGGTGACAAATTGATATTATACACCCGAGATGGTGAAGTTAGCGCGGTTAAAATCCCAAACTAACTTACTAATAGTAAACGTTATTTTTCTAAGGCTTCGCTTGGCGAAGCCTTTTGTTGTTTTTTTAAGAGGTAGTTTATGCTTCCCGTGATCGCTCTTGTTGGGCGACCCAATGTGGGCAAATCCACATTATTTAACCGTTTAACACGTACTCGTGACGCCCTCGTAGCCGACTTTCCTGGCTTAACACGAGATAGAAAATATGGCCAAGCTGATTACGATGGCTATGAATTTATCGTGGTAGACACGGGTGGTATTGACGGTTCTGAGCAAGGTATCGAAACTGAAATGGCTGAGCAATCGCTACTAGCGATTGAAGAAGCCGATATCGTGCTATTTTTAGTTGATGCCCGCGCAGGTATGACTGCGGCTGACCAAGCTATTGCTAACCACCTTCGTAAACAACAAAAGAAATGTTTTGTTGTGGCAAACAAAGTCGATGGTATTGATGCAGACTCATACTGTGCTGAGTTCTACCAGTTAAGCTTAGGCGAGGTGCATCACATTGCTGCAGCTCACGGCCGTGGTATCACTCAGCTACTTGAAACAACCTTACAGCCCGTTATTGCAGAACTTGCAGGCGAAGCTGAAGAGCTTGAAGAAAGTGATGACGAACTAATTGATCTTTACAGCGAAGGTGAAGAAGGCGAAGACAACCAGCAAGCCTTTGCTGACAAGCCAGTAAAGCTTGCTATTATCGGTCGCCCTAACGTTGGTAAGTCAACACTTACAAACCGTATCTTAGGTGAAGAACGTGTAATCGTTTACGATATGCCGGGTACCACCCGTGACTCTATCTATATTCCGATGACACGTAACGACAAAGAGTACATTCTTATTGATACAGCGGGTGTTCGCAAGCGTAAGAAAGTAAGCGATGTTGTAGAAAAATTCTCTGTGATCAAAACCCTTAAAGCGATTGAAGACGCTAACGTCGTATTACTAGTGGTTGATGCTCGCGAAGGTATTTCTGATCAAGACTTAAGCTTATTAGGTTTTGCCTTAAACGCAGGTCGTTCATTGGTTGTTGCTGTTAACAAATGGGACGGCCTTGACGATTACGTTAAAGAACGAATTAAGTCAGAGCTTGACCGTCGTTTAGGTTTCATCGATTTCGCACGTTTACACTTTATCTCTGCTTTACACGGCACAGGTGTGGGTCATTTATTTGAGTCAGTAGACGAAGCATACGAATCAGCAACTAAGCGTATTAGCACAGCGATGCTGCGTCGTATCATGGATATGGCACAAGCTGATCACCAACCGCCACTTGTTCGCGGTCGTCGTGTAAAACTTAAATATGCTCACGCAGGTGGCTATAATCCACCACGTATCGTGATCCACGGTAACCAAGTTCATGACCTACCAGATAGCTACAAGCGCTACCTAATGAACTACTACCGTAAAGCATTAGGTATTATGGGTACGCCAATCAAAATTGAATTTAGAGAAGGCGATAACCCATATGCAGGTCGCACTAACAAAGTGACCTTATCGCAAAAGCGTAAAATCCGTGCGTTTGCGAAAGAAAACCGCAACAAGTCGTAGTTTCTTCGTAAGCATTAAGTATTAAAAAAACCTTGTGAGTATGACTTACAAGGTTTTTTTATTGCTAAAACTATGCTTTATTTAATAAACGAACAATAAATAGAGCAGCATAAATGGACTTTTTAAGTCAGGTTATTTACGTCGATAACGTAGAAGAAGTACTCGACTTTTACTATCAAGCATTTGGTTTAAATACCAACCATATCAGTGACGATGCTGAGTACGGTGAACTTGTTACAGGATCAATTAAACTTGCTTTTGCAACCCACCCGCATGCGCAATCATACTTCAAGCAAGGGTATATTCGCGCCCATCCTAAGCAGCCTGCGCTTGGCTTTGAGCTAAGATTCAGCTGCCATAATTTAGTCGAAAGTTACGATAAAGCTGTGCTGGCTGGCGCTGAGCCATTATGCCCGCCCACTAAAAAAGACGCCCAGCATTATGCGTATGTTCGCGCTATTGAAGGGACTTTAGTGTGTTTATTAGAAGATTAGCTTTTTGTCAGGTCAGTATGCAGCTCAAGGGTTAACTCGCGTAATAACTCGATTCGCTCCAAACTCATATTTGAGCGTGCCATTAACTTAGCCGTTAATTCTTCAGCATCAACTTTAAGTTGCATGCCCTGCTCTGTTAACGAAATTACTTTTTTACGCTCATCTTCACTTGAAACCTGACGCGTTAATAAACCTTTTGTCTCTAGGCGCTTAACTATCGGTGTTAAGGTGCCAGAATCGAGGTGAGTATCATGAGAAAGTGCTTTTAAACTCACTTGATTATTATACCAAAGCGAATGCATCACAATATATTGTGGATAGGTTAAGTCATAAGCTTCTAGGATTGGTCGAAACGCTCTGATCAACGCATTTGTTGCACTGTATAAAGTGAAACATACATTGTCTGATAAGTTGTTGCTCATGCTGCTACCCTAAACTGAAATACAGCCGTATTATTGCCTTAATTTAGTTTGCGCGCAAATTATTTTACGACGTTCTATTGCCTTTTATAGTAAAGACCATTAAATTGCTCACAAATAGTTTGCGCACAAATATTTTGCGCGGTTAATTAATTCTAATCTAGCAGATTCGAGGTTTATATGGCTACAAGTCAACAAATTCATTTAGTTTCACGCCCAACAGGTGTACCAACACAGGCTAATTTTGCGCAGGTAGACGTATCACTTCCTGATTTGAACGACGGCGAAGTGTTAATTAAAAATACCTGGATGTCAGTTGACCCCTATATGCGTCCACGCATGATTGATCGTAAATCATATATCGCGCCATTTAACTTAAACGAAGTAATGGATGCCGGTGCCATCGGCGAAGTGATTGAATCGCGCAATAAGGACTTTCCAGTAGGAAGCAAAGTGAGTCATATTAGCGGCTGGCGTACCATGCACATTAGCGATGGCAGCGATTTAACCCTACTACCTAGTGTACCACTACCAGACCAACTGTTTTTAAGTACTATGGGTATGACCGGGTTAACAGCATGGGCAGGTTTAACAAAGGTAATTAGCCTAAAAGAAACTGATACCGTGTTTGTTTCAGCTGC
Organism: Pseudoalteromonas shioyasakiensis; assembly: GCF_019134595.1. Taxonomy (NCBI): domain Bacteria; kingdom Pseudomonadati; phylum Pseudomonadota; class Gammaproteobacteria; order Alteromonadales; family Pseudoalteromonadaceae; genus Pseudoalteromonas; species Pseudoalteromonas shioyasakiensis. The sequence goes on from NZ_CP077771.1 coordinate 283,363, forward strand.
ATCAGGCGCTGTAGGTAGCGTTGTTTGCCAAGTTGCTAAGCTAAAAGGCTGTAAAGTGATTGCTTCGGTTGGCTCTGACGAAAAAGCACAAATGGTTAAAGCGTTTGGTGTTGATGCTGTAATTAACTATAAAACGGTAGCAAACCTAACAGAAGCTCTTGAACAAGCGGCACCACAAGGCATTGATGTGTACTTTGAAAACGTAGGTGGCGATCATCTTGAAGCGGCACTCAATGTAATGAACGATTACGGCCGTATTCCTGTATGTGGCATGATCTCAGGTTACAATAACGACACTGCACAGCAAGGGCCAAGCAACCTGTTTTATATCAACTCGAAAAAGCTCACCATGCAAGGCTTTATCGTGATTGATTACTTTGATCAGTTCCCTGAGTTTATTGAACAAATGGGCGTATGGATCAGCGAAGGTAAAATTAAATCTGAAGAAACGGTTTACCATGGCATTGAAAATGCCGTTGATGCATTTCTTGGCCTGTTCGAAGGTAAAAATAAAGGAAAAATGCTGGTTAAACTTTAACACTTAATAACTAATAAAGCCTGTATCTTAGTTGGTACAGGCTTCTTATTTTCAGTCATTCAAAATCGATAAATAGGCAAGTTCTGCTAGTTTTTCTAATGATGACGTTGCATTAGACTCAGGCTTTTCAGCATGAACTGAGTAGCGCCTTTTTGGGGTTTTAACTTGAATAAAACCATGATTATTGGCCATATCAATACGCAGCATTTCACGTTCTTTTGGCGTTAAATGATTTTCATGGATCTTTTCAAGCTCACCATGATCAAGCCAAATAGCAGCACAGTTTGGACATTCGTCTATTTCAACCACTTTTAGTGGCGTAAAAAAGCGTCGCATCATCACCACGTCAGGGCAATTCGGGCAATTAATTCGCTTTGCTAAATCAACACATTCTGTTGGCAGGGTTTGTAAATGAGCCACCAGCACTTGCGCTGGTTTTAAGCTCGGATCGCTAAAGTGAAATATTTGTCGGTTATCAAAAAATACGCCACCGCTTTTTGATAAATACACGTTAACGTCGCCAATGCTCACTGCTTCAAGGGCTGTTTTAGTACGCGGACAAAACATAGTACATCCTTGTTTTTTTTAATTAACTTAGCGCTTTTGTAATTAACGGTTTAAGCGGCTCAGGTAAGCTGATGTTACCAGCTAATACAAAGTCATGTGCTTCATCTGACATTTTTTGCCATGTTTTACGAATAATACCCAACCATTTTTGCTCATCGTAGTCAGGCTTACTACTTGCAAAATCAAGCATGTAATGCTCAATAAACACAAGGCTTGCGATGTCTTCAATCAATTGGCTATCGGGGTTTCGTTTTATGTTCTTTTTAGCAACGGCTGCGTATACGCGCTCACATTCTTCCGGTGCGTAACCCGCCGTTTTCATAAGGGCTGTTACACGCTCGGCATGAAAATCATATAAAGCCGTACGCCATTGATAATAACCTTGCTTACCCATAGGAAAATCACTGCGAGGAGAGCGCCAACGCTCAATATGTTGTCCTCGCGCAGCAATGCGCATCAACTCATCGGCTTGGGGATTAAAGCGGTTTAGCATGTCGGTCATACGCATTGCGTATAGTGACTCTTTTGCTAGCTCTTGATCATCTTGTTTTACACGATTTGGATCGACAGCATTCGCTGCATCTATCGCTTTTATAACGGCTTGGTACATAGTGTTTAATCTTACTTGTGCTTGCAATTCATTGTATTTAGGTACAATTATTTTTTTAACTTGCTAAAAATTCAACTAAAATTCTAGCTCTTCGCTAGACAATCAGTTAACCCTAAACTAGTATTTTTAAAAACGAGCTTAGTACTTAAATACCCACTCAATTCAGGGACGCCATTGCGTAATATTACATATTTTTCGTTGTTATTTACTTCTTTTTTTCTCAGTTTCTGCTTGTTTTCGGCGATCGCACTAAAAGTGTTTTACGATAGACAAGAAATGCATGAGATTGAGCTAAGTGCAGCACTTAACAGTTACAGCAATAAACTTGAAAAAGCCCTCGATAACGCACTCCTTGGTCCCTACCTTGTTCGCGCCGCAATGCGTGACTTTGCATATACGCAAACTGAATTCGAAACCCTTGCCACAGAGATATTAACTCATAGTGATGGTAGCCAAACTATTCAACTCGCACCAAAAGGGGTAATTCAATACAGCTACCCGCTAACCAGTCACGAGAGTGTGATTGGTGTTGATTTATTCAAGATGCAAAGTATTGAAAGGTCATTACAAACAGCCATTGATACTCAAAAAATGCGAATCGATGGACCTAAAGAGTTGGCTCAAGGTGGTCAAGGATTAGTCGCTCGATTACCAATTTTTGATCAAAATGAGTTTTGGGGGTTTGCAATCGCGGTGCTGCGCTTTCCAGAATTTATTGCAAATTTGAGCCCTGAGAGCTCCTCCCCCTCTCACCTCTATGAGGTTTGGCAAAAAACAACGAATAACTACTTGCCGCTTTTAAATAACCACGGTTTTGAAGAAAACCACTGGTCAACTTACAACCTCGATGTTGAAAATCAGCATTGGGTTGTGGGTATTAAAGACGAGTTTGCTTATCGGGCGCATGTTGAATTTTTAGTATTATTACTCATTGCTCTGTTACTTTCATCGGTTAGCTGCTATTTGATTACGATTACTTTTCGGTTACGTGAGCATGAGCAAAACCTCGAAAAACTTGTGCAAAAGCAAACCTTAGAGCTGTCTGAACAGGCACTTGAATTAAAACAAGCTCAGTCACTCAGTGGCGTAGGTAGTTGGCATCTGTCGCCTGATAAAAGCATTAGGCAACTATCATCACAAGCTAAATCGCTATTCAAAGAACAAAGCAAAGCGCAATCAATTACTGATGTCTGTAAAAAAATCGATAGCTTTTATAAAAATTCGTTTTTAAATTTTATTCATACTAAGCCTAGTAACCCAACTGAAATTGAGTACACGATTAAACTCAATGGAGAAAAACGCTGGTTTCATGAACACGCTGAATGGAACCCTAAAACCAACACCTTGGTTGGTACGATTAAAGACATAAGTGCTGAAAAACAACGCCAACATGAGCTTTACCAGCAAGCACATTTTGACTCGGTCACCGGCCTTGCCAATCGCCATTACAGCGAAAAATATATCGCTAGTTTATGCCCTGAAGACCAATACAGTAGCGGCCTTACTTTATTGTGTGCCGAGATCAAAGGCTATCGTCAATTAGAAGATATTTACGGTCAAGATTACTTAAATGAACTACAGACAACGATAGCTAACCGGCTAATTGAATTTTCTGACTTACATCAAGCGTTTTGCGCTCATATAAAACCTGGCTGTTTTTTAATATTACTAAAAGAAGCCATTTTTGATGAAAAACTCGCCGCCCTATTAGATAAATTACAGCATCAGGTCGGCGGTATTATTGAAACCGCTGGTAGCGCTCATTTTTACCACTTATACATTGGCGTGGGCTATCCGCATTTACAAAACATCGATGCGGCTGAGCAAATCAACACAGCCCTCATTGCGATGAATGAATGCCCTCGCACACAAAAACCGTTCACAGTTTATAGCCAATCTCTAAAAGATAAGCTTATTGCACAAAGTAACCTCGAAAGTGATCTACGCCATGCGCTTGCGGCCAACGAACAGCTAAGTATGGTGTATCAGCCTATTGTAAACACTCTAGATGGCACACTGATTGGCTGTGAAGCGCTTGTACGTTGGCAGCACCCTGTTAGAGGCTTTGTGTCACCTGTTGAGTTTATTGCCATCGCTGAGCAATCAGAGCTTATTAATTTATTATCTCGTTGGATTGTTGCTAAGGTTGCTGAAGATTGCCACCGCATGGTTGATAACAACATTCGCATTAAAGTATCGATCAACCTGTCGCGTAAGCAGTTCTCTGATGTGCATTTAGTTAAACGACTCAGTAAAGAAAAAGCTAAGCTGTTTCCGGCTAATCAAAAAATTAATCTTGAGATCACCGAATCAGCCCTATTTCAAAATACCCAATACGCCATAAACCTAATGCATGAACTTAAATTAGCAGGTTTTAATTTATCACTTGATGACTTTGGAACGGGTTATTCATCGCTGTCGTCGATTCAGCAGTTTCCGTTAGATAACGTTAAGATTGACCGTGCCTTTATTTGTAACTGCGTTGATAACCCACGAGATGGTTTATTTTTACAAACGATGAGTGATTTAGCCCATCAACTAGACTTAACGATTACTGCTGAAGGGGTCGAAAGCTCAGAGCAATGGCAGTTGGTGAGTGATAAAGGCATTGATTATATTCAAGGTTACTTAATATCAATGCCCTTATCTATTGATGATTTTATAGCGTTTGACCCGGTTGCGTAAGATCCAAAGCCAAGCTTTGTTTTGGCTTTTCGATCATACGGGTAAGCTCTTTTTCGCCATCAAGGACAATAATGGTTGGTGTATACATTAAGTCGTGCTGTTTTGCTAACCCTGCAGGGTCTAGCTTATCGTAGCCTACAGCCACTAGTTTAAGTGAGCCTAACTGCACCTTGGCAGTATCGAGAAGCTTTAAAAATCGAGGCACTTCACGTTTTGAGTCATGACACCAAGTGCCCAAGAACACCAAAACCTGCTTACCTTGCAGTGCTTTTATAGTGCTTAACTCTTCTTCGCTCGGTGAGTATTCATCATACTCTTCACTAAACGCAGAGTAGTCTTTAAGTAAGTCATCACGACTTATCTCTCCACTGTATGGAGCGGTACCTGAAAATGTCAGGGCAGAGAATAACAAAGCGGCGATATAAATTAGTTTTTTCATTTTTTTGTTCTCAAGATATTTTCTTCACCTTAACCAATTTAGTAACAACACTCCAGCAGGCTTTGTGCAAAGAATCTAAATTGGCATGTAAAGTAAAAACAAACTACTATATTAGATATATCTAATGTAAGGTTTTACTATGTTTTCCTTCAGAACAATTTTGATTTGTACTGCGTTACTTTCACCTAGTATTTATGCTGAAACAAAATCAGCGACTCTAGAAACTCAAGCAGCGGAGCGAGCAACTGAATTTGCAAAAACGCTCAAATCAGCATTGGGAGCCGCAATAAAACAAGGCGGTTTAGTCGAAGGAATTAACGTGTGTAAAATGCAGGCTCCGGCCATTGCCGAGAGTTTATCAACTGATGGTTGGACGGTAGCGCGTAAAAGTACTAAAAACCGTAATTCAAATAATAAACCTGATAACTGGGAAGCTGAAAAAATCGCTCAGCTACTCGATATGATCAGAAATACAGAAAGCATCGACAATGTGACTTTTTCAACCAATAAAGATGGTCAATTTCGCTTTGCTAAAGCGATAAAAGTCGCGCCAGTTTGCCTCAATTGTCATGGCCAAACAATTGCGCCAGAAGTAAAGCAAGCACTCAGCGAGCATTACCCAAATGATTTAGCCACAGGCTATCGGCTTGGTGATCTAAGAGGAATATTCTCAATTACCAAAACGCTCGAAACGTCTGAGCCATAAAATATATGCCTTGTACTCGCATAGTTTGCTCTTAGCCATTAAAATACCTCTTTAAAATCAACCATGGTGCCATTTATGTCTTTTCCTCCTTGCCCACAATGTAACTCTGAATACGTGTATGAAGATCAAAACAATTTAGTATGCCCAGAATGCGCTCATGAGTGGGATCCTAACGCGGTTGATACCGATGATATGATCAATGTGAAAGATGCTAACGGCACTTTATTAGCTGATGGCGACAAAGTGACTGTTGCGAAAGATTTAAAAATTAAAGGTAGCTCACAAGTAATTAAAATAGGCACCAAAGCCGTGATCCGCCGCGTGTTAGATAAAAAAGACCACGAGTTAGACTGTAAAGTTGATGGCGTTGGTGAAATGATGGTAACCGCTAAGTTTGTTAAAAAAGCTTAATAAACATATTGAGCAGTGCCTAATATAAAAACACTGCTCAACTAGTATACTTTAAAGAAACAAAAAAGTTTCAATTAAAATACCATTTTAATTCAATGCCATATAACTTAACTGAAAACATATTCTATTTAGAATCAAAATCATAAAAAATACCCAAAAAACACACGCTGATCCCAAAACAGATCCAGAATAACTGCTTTAAGGTACAAGAATAATAAATTTATACTAATTATTTTGCATTAAATAATTATTCACCTACACTTCTTTTCAATCATTATTTCTAGAATACGAAATATGATTTAAACCACGTTTAAAAAGCAGGTATTTTGAACACTATTTAGGAACTATTAATAGATGTTCATGCAGTCATACAAATATGTTTTTAACAAAACTAATGTATTAATACTGCCAAACCTACTGTGAGGTAGGGACGGAAAGCCACGGGTCTTCTCTGAAAGAAGTAAGGAAATGGGAAGATAGCCGGGTTGTGGAATTTGGAATCCAGAACAATGAAACATCACATCTTTAGCACAGCATTACTTGCTGTCGCTTTCACATCAACAGCTTACGCAGTAGACGATCCGAATTTTGGTGCACAGTCATTGCGAGGCGAAATCGGCACTAAAGGAGTTTTCTTGACCATTCCTTACGATGAAGTTCGTTATGGTAATGGCGATAACAAAGCGTATATAAAACCTGAAGAATATAAAATGATGTACTCTGATAGCATTGGCGGCAAAGTAACCTGCCCAGCTATTAAAGGGCCAGGTTTAAAAGGATTGAATTACCACCAATTCAAAAACGGCATTGAATGCTCATGGAAGTCTCGCCCCGGCAGTAATGCCGAAATTATTACTTTTACTTTATCGCCAGGTGGAGACACAGGTAAGTCACCGAAACATTATCGGGGTAAAAATAAAGTCGTAACATGGAAAGGAACTATTTACGATGCAAATGGCCAAGGTGTTGTAAAGCAAGGCTATAAAGCAACGCTAAAGTTAGATATGTACGATTATCGTAACGGCAATTCTCACAAAGCTTTTGTTTTTAAAAAGAACCATAAAGTGAAGCTTGGAGATTTTACGTCGACTAAAGGTTCAATCCGTGACTTTATTTGTAACTTTAATGGTCAAAAAATAAATGTACTAAAAGATCATGCACCTGTTGGTCAATTTGGTAAAAAAGGCGTCAAGTGCACTTACATGCTTAAACAAAATGGTAAAGACCCACATTACTATGGTGAAGTCGTATTTAAATAATAGATTTAAAAACAATTAATAAACGACTGTTAATTTTCCTTTTCATTCAAAGCCTAGCCTGCGCTAGGCTTTTTTAACTCACTTTAAGTAGCACATATTTTCAACAACAATCCCTGTTACTTCACAATGTTCGCAGCTCAACTGCCAACCAGCAGCCCATGTGGTTGCGCTAAGATTTCCTTTGCAAAGTGGGCAAACTTCGCCAACAAACGTACTTGGGGTAATATCTTTAGCTCGCTTTGAAAATGGCCTTAAAAACCAAAGAATATTATCGTCGATACTGATGGTTAGATCGTGGCGTAACGTCTCACAATACGCATTAAACACTGCTTGTTTGTACTGTTTTGCGTGCTCAGCAGATTGACTGGCATAAACACTGAGTGCATTTTCGATGTTTCTTAGACGATCGGGCCATGCTTGTGCGTCTATATTCGCTTTGCAATCTAACAGCTCTTCAAGAGTGTAACTTGCATAGTTTGGTTCAAACATAATTGCCTTCCTTGCTTTGGGTAATTAATACTTTAAGCATTCTTGCTTTGGATATAATGTATTATTTTGCTTTATTTGCAACAGCCATTGATCATATAAGTTGTTTGCAATACTCAGCTCTTCATCTGAAAGTGTCGGGTATTGTCTTTGCTCAAACCACGCATAACGATTATACACATCGTTATTTTGCGTGATTTCCATAATGAGTCGATTTATAGCGTAGGCTTTTGCTGCACTATGCTCACCAACTTGTTCGCTGTAATACATGCTCGCTAAACTCATCAGCGCTTGTTCACTGCCCTGCTTCGCTGCTTGCTCTAAAAATACGGTTTTACGCTCATTAAAACTATCGCGATTTTTGATGAACTCGGCACGTGACAACTTATCAGGAAATTGTGACTTCATATAAAATTCGGGAGTTAGCCCAGCAAGCGTTTGCTGCGCATAAGCCGAACCATTTGCTGCAGCCTCTGCCAAATAACTGTAAAAAGAACGCCGCGTTGCTAAATCTAATCCTTGGCAATACTCATATTTATCTAAAACACGGCTTTGTATATCGCCAGCATCACTAAACTCATAGATTTCAGCTAATGTTGCTTCAAGCGTCTCAGCATCTAAAGGAGCATTAAAACAGTACTTAAGATTTTGTGCGATGAGATAGTTAGCCTCCACATCCCCCCCCTCAGCGCGTTGCTTTAGCTCAGTAAAGTGGTCAATTAACACACCATCAAAACGCCACTTCGGTGCATTTTTGATAATAAGTTCATGGCTGTCATTTACTTCACTCCCTTGCTCATCTGATTCATTAGCTAACAAACTCGTGTCAGGTTTTGTGGCAGGTATGCTTACTTTTGCCTCAACGTGCTGCGTAGTTTTTGTATCATTTGATGACTCTGAATTGGTTACAAAGATTGCTGCTTCTCGTGAAAAAAATATATAAATAACGAACAACAATACTACAATTAAAAATGGCTTTATTCCTTGCCTAATAAAAGCATACCCAGACATAACAACCTACTTATCATTCTTGTTGCTAAATAAGTTACAAGAAAACAGTGATGAAAGCGAAACTTAACTGCGGTTTCGCTTTGTTTGCATTAAACAAGAGCAAACTAACGATCACTCTTGAGTCTTTTTAATTGACCTATTTTGCTTTTGGACAGTATTAACCATTTTTGAAAACGCGCGCTGTTTGGCTCGCTTTTCAGCCATGGTGGCATTGTTGTGCTCATTTTCAGCTAACAACTTACGGTAATTTTCTAAGCGTCTTGTTGATAATGAGCCCATTTCAATTGCTTTAATAACAGCGCAGCCCGGCTCTGTTTGGTGTTGGCAATCTTTAAATCGACAGGTACTTGCGAGTAGCTCAACATCTTCAAATGCACGTTCAATACCTTGCTTTGAATCGCTTAATTGCAATTCTCGCATACCCGGTGTGTCCATCAATAACGCACCATTAGATAACCTTTTAATCGATCTAAAGGTTGTTGTATGACGGCCTTTGCTATCTTGTTCACGAATACCTGCTGTTTTTAATTCATCGGAACCAAGTAGTGCATTAACAATGGTCGATTTACCTACTCCAGATGAGCCCATAAATGCGAGCGTTTGCCCCTTTCGACAATAAGGTGTAAGTAAGTCACAGCCCTCTTCTTTTAACGCATTAATAGCAATAACACTCAAAAGAGAGTCGAGGTTTTGCACTTGCTGGCAGTGCTTTTCAACGTCTGGGCAAGTATCAGCTTTGGTTAACACCACCACAGGCTCTATTTGGGCATTTTTAACCAAGGCTAAATATCGCTCTATCCTATTTAAGCTAAAGTCATCATTAAGCGATGTAACAATAAACACGGTATCAATATTCGCCGCGATTAATTGAAACTCGTGTTTAGAGCCTGCAGCCTTGCGCTTAATGATTGAAGCTCTTTCTAGTACCCGTAAAATACGCGAATCATCAAATACCACCCAATCACCTACGCAAATTTGTTCAAGACTCGGTGTTAAAGCAAACCGCACCGTGCCCTGCTCGCCAAGCAATACGACCTCTGTTTTGTGATGCTCAACAACACGCCCTAAGTAGCCGTTTTCTAGCTCATCTAAACTCAACTGTTGTTGAAAGAAAGGTCGCATGCCTAATTCGATCAGTGAAGGTGTTTGCATAATGTTTACCAAAGCTGTGGATTATCGAGAGGTTTTAGGCAACTTGGCTTACCAGTAATTGGCAAAATTTCGTCATCTAAAACTGGTTTAGCAAGCCAACCTTTTGGGTAAGATAAGTTATGAGGAGCTTGAATAATTTCTTCACTCACAACGGAAAACCCGACTTTTCCATAAAAGTTGATATCACCATAGGTCATCACTAGGCTGACATTTTGTTCAGCTAGCTTATCGCAGCCGAATTGGATCAGCTTTTGTCCTATGCCTTGTCCCTGACAATCCGTTGCCACTGCAACAGGCGAGAGTAAAAACACCTCTTTAGCGTGCGCAAACTGTAAACGCGACAGCACAATAGCGCCCACGATACGTTGCTTATCTGTCGCGACAAACACATATAAATCAGTTGATGGGTATGGCTCAGCTAAAAAGTCAGTGACTAAACGGGCAACTTGCTCGCCTTCTTGTTTTGACTCTGATGCACTAAATGTTGCCAAGTAAAGCGCAATAATCTCGTTTTTTTGGCTCTGTTCGTAAATTGAAAAATTCACTTAGACTCCTTAAGTTTTAAAATAAAATAGTGATAAGTAAAGTTTTGCCCAGTTTCATTTTCGTAAAGGGCAATTTCTGCTTGTATGTCTTTTACAGCTTGAGACTCACTTATCGATGGCGCTAACTCCGCAAGGCGCGCCTTGAGTGGTTGCCAATAGTTTTGCCAAGCTTGCTGATCCAGCGAAAACTGCTCTATAAGCTCATAACCAAGCTCATCAAATAAGGCTATGCGGCTTTCGATTAGTTGCATATCTGGGTAATTCGCTTGCCAGTACTCTTTAACCGCCATTTCAGGCTGGCTGTTAAGCCAAACTAAATCACTGACCACAATTACCCCATCACGGCGAAGAAACGGTTTCCAGCTTGATAGTGCGCTTTGCATCCCCATGACATACACACACCCTTCAGCCCAAATAACATCGAATGAATTTGCTTTAAAAGGCAGTGCAGTCATCGATGCGCAAGTCAAAGAGACACGTTCAGCCAATTGCTCTTTGTGCAGTCGCTCCTGTAAATAAGCAAGTGCCGATGACTCATTATCTAAAACCGTGATATTGGCATCAGTTTGTTTGGCTATTAATAATGTTGATGAGCCTTTACCACAGCCAATTTCTAAAATTTGTTTGGCATTGTTAGGAACAGCAGCAATGGCTTTTAATGTGGCTTCTTCGCTACCAGGCCCCCACCGCTCTAATGGCTCAAACACAGTCATGAAATCGTGCATGTAGCTTTCATGGTCACTCATATCTTTTGATAACCAACGAAGCCGCAATGCCTCTTTTTCTGTGTATCCTTGCTTTAACAACCAATTTAAATGTGCACTTGGCGCACGCTTATTCAGCTCATCATGTAAGTGTTTTTGAGAGCGTTCGCCAAGCAAACTTAGTAACAAATCTTTGGCTTGTAACTTAGCGGTAATTTCATCTTCAAGTTGTGCTAAGCGCTGTTGCAAAATAGCTTTATCTAGCTCTACATCTAAACAGCTCTGACACTCTTTTAAGGTTAACCCCGCGCTTTGTAACTGCTGGATCAAAACCAAGCGTTGTAAATCAGCCTCGCTGTAATAGCGATAACCATTTGCAAGCCTGCGCCCTTGAATGATTTTAAGCTTCTCGTAATACAACACTGTCGTGCGCGACAAACCAAGCTTTGCTGCTAACTCTGAAATTAAATACATGATGAAATAGGCCTATAAGGCTTTTGAATACAATAAGTATGAAGTGTATAGTTGTAGACAGGTCAAATATTTTTGCAAAATAATTTAAGAAAATAAGGTAAGCAAGAAAGCATGCTTACCTTTATAGGCCGTGTTTAGATTTAACTAAATTTGTTTTGGTAATTTAGTCGAAATAAAAGCAGTAATAACAATAAATAACAGTGATATAGCCAAACAGGCTGCTAAGCCATAAAGCTGAAAAACTAAGCCCGACAACACAGTACCAATTAAGCGACCCATGGCATTAGCCATATAGTAAAACCCGACATCGAGTGACACGCCATCGGCATCAGCCATACTAACAATTAAGTAGCTGTGCAAAGATGAGTTAATCGCGAATAGCACACCAAATAACATCAACCCGCCTATCAGCATTGGTTTTACAGCCCAGTCAAAGCCAATAGCAAGGGCAATGGCTAAGGTGACTAAAGCAAGCAATGATGCCCACTTAACGGTTTCTGCGCTTGGTGATGTTTGCTTATTGAGCTTAATGATTTTAGGAGCAAAAGATTGCACAGCCCCATAGCCAATGACCCAACTCGCTAAGAAGGCACCCACAGTCCAGTGATCCCAATCAAAGGCTTGTGATAAAAACACCGGTAGTGCAACTACAAACCAAACATCACGCGCACCAAACAAGAACAACCTTGCTGCCGACAAGATATTGATTGAACTGCTTTTTGAAAATATCTCGTTAAACTTAGGTTTGTTTTTGGCTTTGCCTAAATCATTTTTAAGTGCATAAATACTAAAACACCACACCACCAGTAAAGCGGCAGCCATAGTTAGCATTGCGCCTTTAAACGACATTAATGTCAGTAGTAAGCCACCTAAAAAGAAGCCCACACCTTTTAAGGCGTTTTTAGAGCCTGTTAGTATCGCTACCCATTTAAACAAGGTGCCTTCTTGGCCACTGGCAACCAGCATTTTAATTGAGCTTTTAGCACTCATTTTATTGAGATCTTTGGCAATGCCCGACAGCGCTTGCGCCAGCATCACATAGGCAACACTCAGCCATTCAGGAGGGACTGCCAACATGAACAAGGCTACAACCTGTATGGCAAGGCCAATGTTCATGGTTTTATTTAAACCAAGCCTTGCTCCTAAATAGCCGCCCACTAAGTTAGTGACAACACCAAAAATCTCATAAAACAAAAACAGCATGGCAATACTCAAAGGTGAGTAGCCAAGCGCATGAAAATGCAGTACCACCAACATTCTCAATGCGCCATCTGTTAGCGTAAATGCCCAGTAATTCCCAGTGACAATTAAGTACTGCTTTATATCAGTGGGAAGATTAGCTAAACGCGTCATTGCTTTTAACCTTGAAGTGATCGCGCAACTTTACGGGCAAGTTCAGCGGTGCGGTTTGCGTAACCCCATTCGTTATCGTACCAAACATACAGCTTAACTTGAGTCTCGTTGACAACCATGGTTGATAACGCATCAACAATGCTTGATCGTGGGTCGGTTTTGTAATCAATAGAAACAAGTGGCTTTTCTTCATAACCTAAAATACCTTTTAGCTCGCCTTCTGCGGCTTCTTGCATCCATTGGTTAATTTGCTCAGCGGTAGTTGGCTTTTCAACTTCAAACACACAATCAGTGATTGATGCATTTGCTAAAGGCACACGAACCGCGTGACCGTTTAATTTGCCTTTAAGTTCAGGGAAAATATGTGTAATCGCTGTTGCAGAGCCGGTTGTTGTTGGAATTAAGCTCATGCCGCATGCGCGAGCACGGCGTAAATCTTTATGCGGCGCATCTAAAATAGTTTGCGTATTAGTGATATCGTGAATAGTGGTCATTGAACCATGTTTGATACCAATTTTTTCTTGCAGAACTTTAACTACAGGCGCTAAACAGTTGGTAGTGCACGATGCTGCTGTAACAATATCGTGCTGAGCTACATCGTATAAATCATCGTTTACACCCATTACAACGTTCAACACACCGTCTTCTTTTACAGGGGCAGTGACAACAACTTTTTTCACACCTTGATCAAGATAGGCTTGCAGTAATTCGGTTTTTTTCATCACGCCAGACGCTTCAATAACGATATCGCAACCAGACCAATCGGTGTCTGCAATCGCTTTATTTTGTGTGACCTTAATTTCGTGGCCATCGATGATCACAGCGGTGTCGTTACTTTCAACCTCATGAGGCCAAATACCGTGTACCGAATCATACTTTAGTAAGTGAGCCAATGTAGCTGCATCACCCGCTGGGTCATTAATTTGCACAAACTCAACGTCGTCCCATGCAAATGCTGCTCTTAGCGATAAACGACCCATACGGCCAAAACCATTAATGCCTACTTTAATTGCCATTGTTAAGCTCCTACTTTTTGAAAATTGTCGAAAAATGAACGTTGTACTGGGTTATGCAACGATTTAGGGCGAATAGCCTGCACTTGATTAACTATGTCATTTTTAGCATAGCCAAGCTCATGCATTAATAAACCAATAACTAAGCCTGTACGGCCTGAGCCGCCTTTACAGTGCACAGCCACGCTACCACCGCTTTTTATGATGGCAAGAATCTCGTTAAGGTGTTTGTTGAAAGCTAAACTAAACGCTTCGCTTGGCGCGTCATCATCAACAATAGGTAATTGAAACCAGCTAAGACCGGCTTGCTCACATTCGATTGCAAGCTGCTGCGCGCCATTTTTAACAAGCTCTTCATCGTACATTAGAGTAATAATGGCTTTTGCACCTGCCGCTTTTAAATCAGTAACAGACTGTGATAAGCCAACGCCTTTTGTGCCAGGGCAAGGGGTAAAAATAAATGCCCCAGTTTCTAGCTGTAAAATATCAAATGGATGTGATTGCATTATGATTCCCCAATTACTCTTTAAACCAATGTGTTGTTTTATTAACGATTGCAACCAACGACAGCATTACAGGTACTTCGACCAAAACCCCAACAACGGTTGCTAATGCTGCACCCGAGTGCAAACCAAATAATGAAATAGCCACTGCGACCGCTAACTCAAAAAAGTTAGAAGTACCAATTAAACATGCTGGCCCTGCAATGTTGTGCTTAAGCCTGAGCTTTAACGCAATGAAATAAGTGATTGCAAAAATACCGTAGGTTTGCAAAACAAGCGGGATGGCAATCAGTACAATGTTAAGCGGTTGGGCTAAAATCGTGTTCGCCTGAAACCCAAACAGCAAGACCACAGTGGCCAATAAGCCAATAACTGAGTAAGGTTTAATTTTCTCTAAAAATGACTGCACTGCAGCTTCATTTTGTGCTGAATTATTAAGAGCTTTTCGTGTTAATACCCCAGCAATAAGTGGCAGCAATACATACAGCACAACTGAAATCATCAGTGTAAGCCATGGCACATGAATATCAGATACACCCAGCAATAACCCCGCAATAGGTGCAAAAGCAAAAATCATAATGATGTCGTTCACAGACACTTGCACTAAGGTATAATTTGCATCGCCTTTAGTCAGTTGTGACCACACAAACACCATTGCCGTACAAGGTGCGACACCGAGTAAAATCATCCCTGCAATATATTCTTGCGCTGTTTCAGGGCTAACTAAATCAGCAAATAACCCTTCAAAAAATAACCATCCTAATGCGGCCATTGAAAACGGTTTGATAAGCCAGTTAATGATTAAAGTGAGCATCAGTCCTTTAGGATTCTTACCGACTTCTTTAATCGTTGAAAAATCAACTTGCACCATCATCGGGTAGATCATTACCCAAATAAACAGTGCAACAACAATGTTTACATGCGCCACTTCGGCTTTCGCTATTAACTCAAATAAAGGCGGAAACATCACCCCAAGTGCCACACCTATGGCGATAGCAGCAGCAACCCATACAGATAAATATCGTTCAAAAACACCCATTTTTAGTCCTTAATTGCAGCAACGAGCAACACGGGTTGGGCGATCATCGCCCATCGCATTTAGCCTTGCTAGCTCGTTTTCTATGAAATTCGGTTCGTTTACCACGGTCGAGGTAATTGTTTGTTTCATCCACATTGGTAAGGTCGGGTTTAAAGAGTAAAACACCCACTGCTGGTGTTTTCTACCCGACAAAATGCCCTGTTTTTTAAGTTGCGCTAAATGCCTTGAAACCTTTGGCTGGCTCTGCTCGTTAAGTGCCGTCATTAGTTCGCATACGCAAACCTCTTGCTCAACGGCGATAAGCAATAAGCTTTTTAAACGAATATCATCTGCAAGCGCTTTATAAAATGTGGTTGGCGAAATCGATGCTGGTTTTTCTTTGTTATGGGATTGCACAAACTGTTTGATTCGCTCATTGATCTCTTGCAACGTTTTTTCAAAAGCGTGAGGTTCAGGACTAGTTTTAGGATCGACAAAGTCCCAGCCTAAACAATGTGTGCCATCAACACGATTTGCACATTCTTTAGCTGCCTTGTCGCACAATGTGATGACATAATCAAAATGCAAGTTAGTTACATCATTTAAGTGCTTTGAGTGTAAGTCATCGGTTTTTAGGCCAAAATGCTCAATCGCCGCAAGTGTACGAGGGTCTATCGCATAAGGTTCTGTGCCCGCACTAAATACCTCAAACTCACCTTTACCATGATGTTTAAGCAATGCTTCAGCCATAATTGATCGGGCTGAATTTTCTGTACATAAAAAGAGAACTTTCACGGCTTACTCCATAACAATTTTGTTATATAATATTTTCGCTATATAAAGTGCGCAAGCTTTTTATTAGTTAATTGCTGACTCTTAGCGAGAGTTATAAGTAAGGTAATGACGGTTTAATCTGGTTATTTAGTTGGCTAGGCTTGGGTGATTTTTTAAAAGGCTGCTTTAATAATTGCAGCCTTAGCAAACTTATTTTGAGGAGTTTTAAGAAGTTACTGATGCTCCCTTAAGTCTCTTTCAAATTCAGTTTCTGTTTTAACTGGAGTGCAACGCGTAGTGACTTCAGTTTTGCCAATTTTTTCTGGTTCGTCTGAGCTATAAATCGTGGTGTTATAGCTTCGATCTATTTCCCCTGGGCAATGATGATCTGCGATTGCTACATCCTCAAACTCACCCATTTGCTGCTGTGAGGCACAGCCAGATAAAAGTAATGCAATAAAGGTTACTGTGTATTTCATAACAAATCCTCTTCAAAAGTTCGGGGTGAGTTTTTTGGCACATTATCTTGGCGTAAAATCCATTTTGCTATGTCATCTTTACGCATAAACTTAACCCCCTTGTGCTGCTTTGCATAGGTTATAAAGTCATCCAACGCTTTCACTCTGGCGGGAGTGCCCGCTAATCTATCGTGAGCACTGATAGACATCATTCTTCTGCGCTTTTTGCCTTCTTTGTAGAGCACTTCAAATTCATCTTTTAGCTCTTGTAAATATGCTTTACCAGTCATGGCTGTGCTGCCAGTGTAGCGAACTATATCGTTGTTTCTAAAAGTATATGGAACAACAACAATGTCGTCACTTCCAACAGGTGTTAGCGATGGCTCATCACGAGATAAATCGTCTATATGATAAATAAAACCTAATTCTTTAAGGGTTTTGAGTGTATTTTTTGAATGCCTCATCCAAAAAGCGTTAAACCCCACGGGCCGTTGTCCTGTTACTTTTTCAATAATATTTGCACTTATTATGTATGACTGTCGCTCTTGCTCTTCACTCATAGAGTATTGAGGGGTCCATGTTTGTCCGTGCCCTGATGCTTCATGCCCGCGCTGCACGACCTCTTTTGCTAGCTCAGGGTTTAACTCAACAGCACGGCCAACCATGTGAGAGGTTACTTTAATATCATGCTTATCCCATAAATCTAGCAGTCTAGGTATGCCCTCATTCATGCCGTATTGGTACCAAGAAGGCGAAATAGTGTCAGGATACCCAACCTCTTGCGGTGGAAACGGGCCTGGATCTGATTGGTCTTGCGCTGTTGCCTCAAACTGCATCGAAATAGAGATCACAAGTTGAGCATCATCAGGCCAAAATTCAGGAGTTGATACCTTCGCTTGAGCGACACCTAAGCAATTAAAAACAAACACCGACGCAATTAAAATTGGCTTTAAAAATTTCATCATTTATTCCCCTGATATACTGGGTAGTCTGTGTAACCTCGCTCATCACCACCAAATAAAGTAGTAGGATCTGATATTTCATTCAAAGGTAAATTGTGCTCTAAACGATAAGGTAAATCAGGGTTTGCAATAAACTTTCTGCCGAATGCAACATAGTCAACTAAGCCTTCACCAATGAGTTTATCGGCCTTTGCTAATGTGTAATTACCTGCCACCACTATTTTGCCACCAAAGCTTTCACGTAATTTAACTCTAAACTCATCTGTTACGAGGGGAGCATCATCCCAATCAGCTTCCGCTAAATGCAGATAAGCAATGCCAAGTTCATCAAACTTTTTAGCTAAATATAAAATTGCATCGATTGCTTGCGGATCATCCATGCCTCTTTGTGTAATAAAAGGAGCTAATCGAATAGCCGTTTTTTCTGGGCCGATAGCTTGGCTAATTGAGGTAATGATTTGCAGCGCGAACTTTGCTCTATTTTCAATATTACCGCCGTATTCATCGGTACGTTTGTTTGATGTTTGCCTTAGAAATTGATCGATTAAATAGCCATTGCCTGCATGTACCTCAACGCCATCAAACCCTGCTGCAATCGCATTCAAAGCAGCTTGTTTATAGTCTTCAACAATGCCCTTAATTTCATTGTTCGATAATTCACGTGGTGTAGGACAATCAAGCATTTGGCCTTCGCCACTTTCATCAACCACCCACACTTGCGCATTTGGAGCAATAGCACTTGGCGCAACCGGCAAGCCGTCTGGATGAAAGACACTATGCGACATTCTGCCAACATGCCATAACTGAGAAAAAATGAGTCCATTTTGCTCATGAACAGCCTGCGTTACTTTGCGCCATCCATTGATTTGCTCTTCAGTATAAATCCCGGGGGTAAATGAGTAGCCCTTTCCTTGTGCAGAAATTTGCGTCGCCTCTGATACTATAAAACCTGCACTGGCTCGTTGCGCATAATATTCTGCCATTAGACTTGTCGGAATATCGCCTGGTTGAGCCGTACGTGAACGGGTCATAGGAGCCATCACTATTTTATTTGCGGTTTTGTGATGACCAATTTGGTCTGTATTAAATACTCTATTTTTCATATGTGTACCCTTTAAATAAGCTCGCTGCGTGTGAATAAAATTTCTATTTTTAAGCCATCAGGCCCTTGAATAAACACTTGATGCTCATTCGCTGCCGGCACTTCCCGCTCAACGAATGGTATTGAAGTTGCTTCTAGCCGTGCTTTAACTTCTTGATAATCAGTTGCAAAGAAAGCAAGGTGGTCAACCGTTGATACGCCAACTGCTTCTGTTGATACCGAAGCTTGGGTTAAGTAATTAGATTGCGATTCGTTAATGCCAAACTTAGCTGCTATATGAATACATGGCGTATCCAAGTCGTCATATAACCAAACACCATCAAAACCAAATGCTGGCCTTGGCCCCTTTTTAAGGCCTAACGACGACTCTAAAAACTGAGCCATGTGCTGGATATTCGTAGCTAAAAGCAGAGCGTGATTAAGCTGCATTTCTATCTCCTTCAAGTGATGAAATGAGTTTAACTATTTTGACTAAATTGATAATTAGCCTTAGAGTTAAATCAGCATTCACTAAAACTGAAGAATAATGTCGAAAATTGATGATATGGCGCTTTTTGTTCACGTTGTAAAAGCGGGAGGTTTAGCCGCTGCGGGAAGAAAATTGGGGCTTTCGCCTGCAAGCATGACAGCACGAATTAATAAAATTGAGCAAAATTACGATACGCGATTGTTAACGCGTAATACGCGCAGTATTGCCTTAACAGATGCAGGCGAACGTTTTTATAGTGGCTGTTTAAGAGTATTAGCAGAGGTAGAAAACACTGAAAACATACTTCAAGAGTCGCAACAAAGCCTAAGAGGCCAGCTAAAACTATCTGCAACATCAGACTTTGGTCGCCAGTTTGTTGCACCCGCATTAGCAGAATTCATCAATAGCCACCCAAATGTTAAACCGCATTTGGTACTGACAGATGGGGTTACCAATATTGTTGAGGAAGGCATTGATCTGGCATTTAGATTCGGCAATTTGCCTGATAGTAACTTGGTTAGCCGCCCTCTATGTAATAACCGCCGTGTGCTATGCGCCTCACCTAACTATATAGAATCGTTTGGCTTGCCAAGGCATCCCGAAGATTTAAAAAATCATCGTTGCCTTGTACTTGAGCGGCTTGGGCAACCGCTAAATGACTGGCATTTTGAGGTAGATAACACACACTTTTCTATCAAAGTAGCTCCCCACCTTTCATGCTCAGACGGTGAGGTGGTAAGACGCTGGGCAAATCAAGGCCATGGCATAGCCTTAAAATCATATATTGATATCAAAAATGATCTCAAAACAGGCGATCTTATTTTGATACTAGATGAGTATGTTCGAGGCTTTAGCCACAGCGATAAAAAAAGTGTCGGCCTACAGGTGATATATCCGAGCAGGCAATTTCAACCTCGGCAAGTGAAAGCGTTTATAGAGTTTTTTGAGTGTTGGTTTAAAAAGCACTGCTAACTTTAAATAAATCGCGAAGTAGATTTAATAGTTAAAACTACTTAGCAAGCATATTCACAGCCATAATTACCAAAAGCCCTGCAAAGATTTTTTTGATGGTAGACACAGGTAAATGATGCGTTGCTTTTGCACCTAATGGTGCGGTAAACCACGAAGTACAAACAATACCAAACAAGGCCGGTAAATAAACAAAACCGGCAAAGCCCTCTTTTAATGTAAAGTACTGACTACCCGAACTGATGTAACCCACAGATCCAAATAGCGCAATGACAATACCGCACGCCGAAGCACAACCAATGGCTTTTTTCATATCAACCGAGAAAAACGTTAGTAACGGCACAAGTACCGCACCACCGCCAATGCCTATCATGGCAGATAGACCACCCGTGATGGTTGTATAAAGCGTTAAAAGCCCTTTATTAGGTAGCGTTCGTGATATTTTGCTGTCGTTTTTACTGCTAAAAATCATTTTTAATGCAATAAGCACTACACTCACAGCAAACACAATTCGCACCACATTTGCAGGTAATAGCGAAGCCAAAAAGCCACTGATAAGAGCGCCTAGTGCAACCCCAGTCATAACCCACGGAGCCAATTGCCAAGGCACATTGCCATTTTTATGATGAGCGATAGCGGATGACGTTGAAGTAAAAAGAATTGAGGCAAGCGATGTAGCAATCGCCACCAGCACAACTTGCTCAGCAGGTAACACCTGAAAGTGCAGCAAGATCATGCTTAATATGGGCACAATCACTAGGCCTCCACCAATCCCTAATAGCCCAGCTAAAAAGCCCACCCCGCTACCAAGTATGGCGCAGGCAATAATAAGCACGATTAATTCATTCATTGTATTTGTCTGTGTTGTTGGTTTAGGGAGACGAGTATAACAACAATAAAGTACGGGGTTGCTTTCAAAAGTCCTGTTAAGTAGTGAATATTACTCACGTTTTATATGAAATTACTGCAACTCCAACAAGCTACTTTAGAAATCCAGACGTCCAAATAAACTTTGAAGTATTTTTTCACTAGTCGTTCCTAAATGTTTTACTAAAACAGCAAATATTTATGAATCTGCCTCATGTTTTACCTGAAATAAAAACGTTTTTCTTCATGATAGTAAGAACGTATAAATTTATTAGCGCTGCAGAGCAACCTAAGGTTAATGACCTAGCGATTTAAGGAAGGTGAGCAGCAATCATTTATCTCAGGACTTTTGGGTACATTACCATGAACAACGATTTCAGATTTACAATTAAAAGTATTTGCCTCGACGAAAATTATCATCCGTCAAATAGCACACGACTTACCACAAACTTTGCGAACCTAGCTCGCGGTGAAAGTCGCCAGCAGAATTTGCGTAATGCATTAAAAATGATTGATAGCCGCTTTAATGCGCTAGCAAACTGGGATAACCCGCAAGGCGACCGCTACTCTGTAAAGCTTGAGATCATCTCTGTTGATTTAGAAATTGCACAAAACCCAGAGGCATTCCCGTCAATTGAAGTACTAAAAACTAATATCATTGATCACCAAACTAATGAACGTATCGAAGGTATTGTTGGTAATAACTTTTCATCTTACGTGCGTGATTATGATTTTAGCGTACTGCTGCTTGATCATAATAAAGCGAAAAACGAGTTTAGCATTCCCGAAAACTTTGGTGACTTACACGGTAAACTCTTTAAATACTTTATTGACTCAGAGACTTACAAACAGCACTTTAAAAAACCACCGGTTATTTGTTTAAGCGTGTCTGATAACAAAACGTACCATCGTACAGAAAACCGACATCCAATTTTAGGTGCTGAGTACAAACCAAATGAGTCGTCATTAACCGAGCAATACTTTAAAAAAATGGGCTTGCAGGTGCGCTATTTTATGCCACCAAACACAGTTGCTCCGCTGGCGTTTTATTTCTTTGGTGACTTGCTGAACGATTACACCAACTTAGAGTTGATCAGTACGATTAGCACTATGGAAACATTCCAGAAAATCTACCGTCCAGAAATTTATAACGCCAATGCCGTGGCGGGTAGTTGCTATCAACCAAATTTAAGAAACGCCGATCACTCTATCACGCAAATTGTTTACGACCGTGAAGAGCGCAGTCAACTAGCGATTGCACAAGGTAAATTTACTGAGCAGCACTTTATTAAGCCTTATCAATCAGTACTTGAAAAGTGGTCTGCCAACTACGCGAATTAAAGAGAGTAAAAATGAAAAAGCTATTACCTACATCGACAGCAGGCAGTTTACCAAAACCAGCTTGGCTTGCTGAGCCTGAAACCTTATGGTCACCTTGGAAATTGCAAGGTGCAGAACTTATCGACGGCCAACAAGACGCGCTGCGTGTTGCCTTACAAGAGCAACAACAAGCTGGCGTTGATATCGTGAGCGACGGCGAGCAAACCCGCCAGCACTTTGTAACGACCTTTATCGAACACTTAAATGGCGTTGATTTTGAGAACCGTAAAACAGTGACCATTCGTAATCGCTACGAAGCCAGTGTACCAAGTGTGATTGGCCCGGTGTCACGCAGCAAACCCGTGTTTGTTGAAGACGCTAAGTTTTTACGTTCGCAAACCAAGCAACCAATAAAATGGGCGCTGCCAGGGCCTATGACCATGATCGACACCTTGTATGACGCCCACTATCAAAGCCGTGAACAACTGGCGTGGGAATTTGCCAAAATTCTCAATCAAGAAGCAAAAGAGCTCGAAGCTGCGGGTGTTGATATTATTCAATTTGATGAGCCTGCGTTTAATGTGTTCTTCGATGACGTTAATGACTGGGGCATTAAGTGCCTAGAAAGAGCAATCGAAGGCTTAAAGTGCGAAACCGCCGTGCACATTTGCTACGGCTATGGCATCAAAGCCAACACTGATTGGAAACAAACACTGGGCAATGAATGGCGTCAATATGAAGAAGTATTCCCAAAACTTCAAAAGTCGAATATCGATATTATTTCGCTTGAGTGCCACAACTCTCGCGTACCTATTGAGCTATTAGCACTCATACGCGGAAAAAAAGTGATGGTTGGTGCCATTGATGTAGCGAGCAATGAAATTGAAACCCCTGATGAGGTGGCACACACATTACGCGAAGCTCTGAAATATGTTGATGCCGACAAGCTTTACCCATGCACAAACTGTGGTATGGCCCCCCTCCCTCGCCAGATAGCAAGCGCCAAACTCAGTGCACTAAATAAAGGCGCAGAGATTGTGAGGGGCGAGATTTTAGGGGCGAGGAACTAGGCTCTGGGCTCTAGGAGTAGTTAGCGAGTTTCTAGGGGAAAGGGAAAAGTTACGAGGACTGAGGTGCAAAGTGTGAGAAGCGCATCTACCTTAACCCTTGTCGCCATAAATGACGACCTTCATTGTAGGCCGGGCTTTAGCCCGTCAGATATGAGGCTAATATCGGTAGCAGCGATTTCACATCTCGTTTATGGTTGTTTAATTGCGATGAGCGAGTGGCGCTGCTACCTCATCCCTTGTCGCCATAAATAGCGACCTACATGGTAGGTCGGGCTTTAGCCCGTCAGGTTTTAAATTTGAAATAGAGCCGGATTATACGTAGGCGTAAAACTTGTTTCGCGCGACCTATCCTCTAACGACTATTCTCTATCAACTAACTTCTACGCCCCCTAGCACTTTTAAACCAACCCATTCAGAAAGAGTTAATCCAAAAGATGCAAAATTGAGTTGGCTAGATTAATTATTTTTTGCTAGATTTTAGTTGTACCCAATGGATGGGCGAAAATTGAGGGATTAATATGAACGAATTTGATATTTTCATCAAAAATATTGTTTTAGATTGTATTCGTGAGCAAGGCACCTGTAGCGACATTTGCGAAGAATACGAGCAATTAACTTTTTATGTTGATATTGAAAACCACGACAATGTGATATCGCATAAACAGTTTAAAGTAACCTACCCAATTAGGTATTCGATTCAGTCTGCACTGAAACATGAAATTGATTTACTTAGATATTTAGACTCTGGTGAGATCAGAACTCCATTTACAAACGACATCGTCGAAGTACTTAAATCTGAGTTACAAGCCTTTATGTTTAGCAACAAACCACGTGGTGAATATCATATTTGCTGATTCTAGATTTATAATAATCAGGCAATAACTTAACTAAATCACTATTATAAATACGGTAGCGTAAAGTGGTTTTCTTGCTGGGGCAGCAACGAGGATCACTTTCATCATAAAAAAGCTGACGGTTCAGCCGCTACGGTAACAGAAAATAGAAAAGCACCACTAACAATCATCTTGTTTAGTAAAAAAACACATCCTTTTAATTAAAACTATTTTGAAAACCATACCATTTGGGTGAAATTTACATAATTTTCAGTTGAGGCACCTTCAAATCTGAAAGACAATCAAACCAAATTAAAGCATTAAATTATTTATATTTTTTCAACGTAAAATCTTATAAGCAACAATTTCATTATGCTAAGCTAGCTGCAATTATAAGAAAATATCATTGATTGGTATCAGAGTAGATGTATGGAGTAGTGCTTAAATGATAAGGATATTGTGCTTGTTGCTATTGGCAACCAATGTGACAGCAAAGGATGTTCAGAGTGAAATCAGCCGTGCTCTTCACGGTTATACAACATATTCTGAATCTGTCGAAATTTTAGCTAGATTAGAAAAGCAAATGCCTTATGAAAATGCGCTAGATGATGCGCATGTGATGGCGTTTAAATGTTGGTTTTCTAATACATCTACTCCTAGCGGGCTTAGTGAATATAAACATTTTCTAGAAACAGCCAAACCAATCATTCAACAAGTAAACAATTTAAACTTAATACAGGAACTTGCTGTCTGTGAAGCAAACCAAGAGTATACGCAAGGTAACTACCAGAAAGCTCTCGAACACTTAAAACCAATAATTAACACGCCGTCAGTAGACGAAATAACCTCTTCAAAAAAATTGTCAATCATTGCTCTTGCCCACATAGTACTTAACCGTATTCAGTTAGCTGAAGGCAACTATCAAGAGGCATTCGACTCTGCTAAAACTGCTTATCAGTTATTTGAAAAAGCAGGTAATGACTACGAAAAAGCACTCGCATTAAAAGAAATTGCCGATATTCACATAGCGTTGTACAACTATGAACTTGCAATTGAACAACTGCAGCGAGCCAAATTAGCGTTAACGAAATTCAATGAGCAAGAGCAGTACAAAGTAGCGGATCAACTCGCGTATGCCTATGAAGAAAAAGGCGACTTAATAAAGGCAATTGAGCTATACGAGTCGATAAAAAAAGATGTTCGTCGTTTCGAAAGCGACAACGGCTATGCTTACATATTAATTAAACTTACAGAACTCCATATAAAACTTAATAGTTTATCTCAGGCTGAGTCATATCTAACTGAGTTGAACACGCTCTCTGTTACTGACAGCTGGATTTTGACTCTTTACAACTTCACTAAGTCAGAATGGTACTTGGCTACAGCTCAGTTGCAAGCCGCCCTTTCATCTCATGAGAAGATAGCCGGGCAACAACAATTTTGGCCCGAAAGCTTAAAGGAGCGTTATTTAAATTTAACCTCGCAGCTTGCAGCTGCAAAAGGAGATACTTCCTTACAAATAGCATCTCAACAACAATTAATCGCTTTAATTAAAGCTAAACAACAAGCTATCGCAAATAACACGCTTATTTCTGCCAGATTAAACTTTAATTATGAACAGCAGACTCTTGAAATTTCTCGTTTAGAACATGAGTCAAAGCTACAACAAAAGCTATTATCAGTAGCCGAAGATAAGTCTTTTTGGCAAGGCTTAACTGTAATGTTAACTTGCTTGTGTTTACTCTTATTCGCCGTTTATACATTCAAACAAGTTCGCCAGAAAAAGTACTTTGAAATACTCGCTTTAAAAGATGAACTAACAGGCATAGCGAATCGAAGAGCTATATTAAATTTAAAACGAAGCGTCATGCTGCAAAACAAACTCAATCAGCAAGTCAGCTCATTAATTTCTATCGATATCGATCATTTTAAAGCGGTCAATGATCAATACGGTCACGATATTGGTGATGAATTAATCATATCTATTACCAACACGATTGTGCAAACAGTCCGTTGTTCCGATCGAGTAGGTCGTGTCGGCGGCGAAGAGTTTTTAATTGTGCTTGAGAATCAACCTTTAGAGCATGCAAAAGATATTGCCGAGCGTATTAGGCTTTCTGTTGCCGAAAAGAAACATACATCATTGTCTATAAGCGCAACGATAAGTTTAGGTGTTATAGAAATTGCACCAAATGAAACGTCTGAACAGGCAGCCAAAAGGGTAGATTTGAACTTGTATACAGCAAAGAGATCTGGCCGTAATAGTGTGGTGGTTTAAATATAAGCTAACGTAAATAATGACCTAAACTGAGGCACTTTCTAAGTGCCCCATGATAAATTGATTTTTACCTGAACTTTTAGCTTTGTATAGGAGTGTGTCTGCTTTTTCGTATAACAACTCAAAATGATTAGCCTCAACACTACCTTTATCGAGGCCTACACTTATAGTGACTTGCTTTAGATTTTCGTTTAAATCTGAAAAATCGAGTGCGCTTACAGAACAAATTAATCTTTGGGAGATCATCTTTAGTTGGTTACTATCTTGTGAAGGAAAAAATATCACAAACTCCTCCCCCCCATAACGAGCTACAATATCACTATCACGAACTTGCTGTTTTAATGTTTTCGCTACGCGATGTAAAACCTTATC
The DNA here is from genome assembly GCF_019134595.1 of Pseudoalteromonas shioyasakiensis. Lineage (NCBI taxonomy): Bacteria > Pseudomonadati > Pseudomonadota > Gammaproteobacteria > Alteromonadales > Pseudoalteromonadaceae > Pseudoalteromonas > Pseudoalteromonas shioyasakiensis. Next base: position 310,311 of record NZ_CP077771.1, read on the forward strand.
ACCAATATTATGCCCAAAACGATCATTGATAGATTTAAAGTTATCTATATCTGCGATTAATAAAAAACCTGATTTATTATCAAGTCTATCAACGCTTTGGTGGAAACCATGACGATTGAATAATTGTGTTAAGGGGTCTAACACACTTTGTTCATAATGATGTTGATTGACTCGTTTAGTTTTTACTAATTGCCACAGTGTTAATACCAGTACAACAGCAAAAATAGCAATATTAATAAACAAAATAATATTGAGCCTTGTTTGCTCTATTGCTTGTTTTTGCCAACTTACATCACTTGCAATGCAAAAATGACTAAGCAAGCTTAATATTATTAATAGAGTATATTTTGTAGTACGCATTTTTTATTATCATATAAAGCAAAGTTCCAAAACAAAGTATCGAATGAACCAACAAGCCTTGTACACCGATACTTAAAAATGAGCCAACCTGTTGCGGCTCTGTTACATCAACCAAAATACCCCAGCTAACTAACATATAGCCGATCCCAAGTAAAAGCATGATAGCTGAAATTGTGTAACCTGTTAACGGTTGAACAATACGTGAAAATAGCAATAACAAAACAAATGTGAGGATACCTGCAATACTTGTTGCAGGCTCAAACCAAAATGCTGGTGCTTCCAAAAATGAATGGTTGGAATTCGCATACCAGTATTCTGGTAAAGCTAGAATCGTAAACAAATTAAGCTCTGTCATTGCATAGAGTAGCTGTGAAAAAGTCATACTTGCGACCTCATCGGTAAATGCAATGAATGTAATGAAACCATCTGCAAGCCAAATACTTAAGCTAGAAATAGCTAATAGGAACAACATTGCGAGGGTTTGGAATGAAAACACGAGGACAAACTCCTTCCTTGAAAAGCGTAGCTAGAGTAGCACTAGTTTTTACATTTACACAATATCTCTATCAATTTCTTGAACTTATTGCATAAAAATAATCCTAATAACAACCACACAATAATGGATTTATTTTTATACTATGAAAGCAAAGGCTCGAGTATATTCCGTGTTTTTATTCGTAACTCCTGATACTTTGAGTTAACCTTGTTCAAGGAGCTAAATATCTAGATCATACAAACGTTCCGTAAACTACGAAATCTATATGTATCTACATTACGCATTTCCCCCACGCAATCTCATAGTAGAAAAGTTTATGTCTGATTAACACTATTCAGCCCCAAATAGTTATAACAAGTACACCTCTGAAACTAACCAAATAAGGTATCACATTACAGCTTTGTCAGAAGTCATTTCAGTTTTGGAATCAAACATTCAACTTTTCTCTGTTTCTGAAATAAATAATCCGCAATATGACAACAGTCATAATTCTGTCATCTAACTGATCAATAATTGACGCTAATTTAATCACCTAACGTAATGAAGAAGTAATGGACAGTGCCTTGGTGCAACTTTCGTTTGCACTCCCCTCTAGTGAAGATCCTTTATGTGCGGCGCTTGCGCACACTATGGAATACGAACAATTGCATTTTGCGGCTAATGAGCAAAAGCGTGTTGTATTTTGTTGTGTGCTGCCAGATGATGCCCACGAAGGTGATGTGATCTCTATCAGTGCAACGCGCCCTGATGCTCGTGAATCGGCCTATTTTACTGCGCACACATTAACGCAGCACGATCTAGATCAGCACGTTATTATGCTTACGTTAGAGGATGTTACTCACAGTGGTGAATTTGTTTTGCAATTAATGCTACACGGCATGCATGCAACACTTAAAGACAGCGCCCAGTTTGATGTCAGCATTGCAGCAAGCACATCACCAGAGCTGCTAACTGGCGATCAATCTAAAAACCATGGCTTACGCCATTACATCAGTAATCTTGGCGCAAGCTTTTTAGCCTTTTTCTAGGCCCTAATCAGCAAAGCTAATTTTACCCATGGTAATATCGGGGATCCCTTGCTCGGTATTACCAAAGCGTTGTTGCCCACCCGACAAACATTCGTTAGCTAAAATAGCAAATAACACGGCTTCTTTTGCATCTGGGTTTATACCTAGCGAATCCGTATTATTGATTACAGTAAGTTCTGGGCAATTAGCCAAAATAGTTTTCATTAATAACGGGTTATGAACCCCACCACCACTGGCGTATACAGCCACATCAGTTAAGCCTTCACTGCATTGGTTAATTGCCTTGGCAATCATGACTCCTGAAAACTGCACTAAAGTTGCCATCACATCAAAGTGCGATAAGCTCTGCGTATTCGAGCGTGCTTGTGCCGCTGCTAAATAATCTAGATTAAACACTTCTGGCCCTGTGGTTTTTGGAAACCCTAAAGCAAAAAACGCATCATCACACAGCGCTGCAAGTAAATCTTCACTTACCGTGCCTTTTGCTGCAATTGCGGCATCTTTATCATAATGAAGTGGTGCAAAATTACGCTGTACATAGGCATCCATAATGGTATTACCTGGGCCAATGTCAGAGCTAAAAACCGCTCGTGCATCTGCAGATTTTGGTAAGTAGGTTAAGTTTGCAATGCCCCCCATATTAAGCAAAATGCGGTTTTCGCTGGTGCTTGTGAAATACAAATAGTCACCATATACCGCAAGCGGTGCGCCTTCGCCACCCGCTGCAATATGCTTTTGTCTAAAATCACCTATGGTAGTAATTCCAGCAGTCACGGCTAGATGATCGCTATCACCAATTTGTAGTGTTGCATTGCCATACTCTGGACGATTATGTTGGTTTTTTGGGCAGTGATAAATGGTTTGCCCATGGCTGGCAATCACATCAACAAGCTCTTTTGCTATTCCCCAGCTCGCTAACGTTTTGGCAACCATTTCACCGTGTAATTGGCCAATCCAAGGGTTAAGCAAAGTGACTTCTTCAAGATCACATTCGCGTTTGGCGAATACCCGCTTTACACGCGTTTTGTAATCATCGTCGTAATCAACGGTAGTAAACTTTAATACTTCTACATGAGTGTTCATGCCCTGCCCTGATACTTCGCATAGCGCGATATCAAGGCCATCTAATGAGGTGCCACTCATTAGACCAATTATTAATTTTCTTTCTTTTTTTGCGCTTAAATACAGTTTTTCAATATGTTGATGCATAAATAAATCACTTAAAATCAGCTTATTAGATGTAAATAAGCGGGTTGATGACATGGAATAGTTTATATTTTAAAATAATAGATTTAAAGAATAATTATTGCAAAGACTTTTAAATTGCTTTAAAACTGTACCGGTGAGCTCCCCAAAAGGAGAACACACAAGCATCATAACAAAAAGTATGACTCATTAAATTAACTAAATGGTCTAGGTCATTCACCAACCTGCGTTGATTTAAATGATAAAACGCAAGGGAATCATCATGAAAGCAAATACATCAACAGGGCATCGCTCGCTATTGCTGCTATCACCTTTAGCTCTCGCTGTAAGTTCAGTAATTAGTTATGCCCACGCAGAAGAAACTACTGAAGCAAAAAAACCTGAAGTGATCACCGTAACGGGTTCACGAATTCAACGAACCGAGCTGGTCTCTAGTAGCCCTGTGGTGAGCGTTGATGAAGCACAGATTCACCTAGACCGTGCTGTGAACGTTGAAGATATTACCGCAAAACTGCCACAAGCTGCGGCGGGTGCTAACAGCACCGGTGCCACAGTCGGTGACTCATTTGGCTCATCAACCATAGATTTACGTGGCCTTGGCCAAAACCGCACATTGGTACTTATTGACGGCACACGCGCCGTACCATTTAGTTTTCGTAACTCGGTTGACGTGAACACCATTCCAGCCGGATTAATAAAACGCGTTGATGTACTAACAGGTGGTGCCGCAGCGGTTTACGGTGCCGATGCTGTAGCAGGTGTTGTTAACTTTGTTTTAGACGATGATTTTACTGGCGCTGAGTTCTCAACCAGTTACGAAAGTGCCGACGGCGGTAACGAAAAGCTTAACTTTGAAGCAATTTTTGGCGGTGATATCGCCGATGGCCGTGGTCATGTAACAGGCTACATAGGTTATACCGAACGAAAAGAGCTATTAGCTGGCGAGCGTGACTATGCGCTTGAAAACTCAACGGCAATGATCAACAGCGGTGGTTATTATACTGACGTTGCATCTGGCAACAGCATCGGTATTGCTGATTCAGGAGCTGTAACAAGTGAGCGTCAAACAGCTGATTTCACTCCTGACCGTTATTTAACTCAACCGATGGACCGTTTTTCCGCGGGCTTATTATTTGACGTTGATGTAAGTGACAGTGCTATTGCCTATGGCCGCGCAATGTATTCTAAAGTGACCGTAAATGGTGCTGGTGCCAGTGGTCAAACACCGATTTTTGTAAACGAACAAGTAACGCTGAGCCAAGACAATGCGTATATTCCAGATGAACTACGCAACCAACTGACGTTCGACAGCGAGGGCAATGCCCTTGTTAATGTTGAGCGTAACCTAGGGTTAGGCGTGCAACACACCGAAGCTGTTCGTGATTCAATGCAATTTCAACTGGGTTTAAAAGGCGATATTACTGACTACCTATACTATGACGTATATGGCCAATACGGCAAAACTGACGAAGTAGCAACCATTTACAACAACGCTTACCGTAATGATAACAGTGGTAATAGTCGTTTTGCTGCCCTTGCAAATTCAGTGGATATTTTTGATCCAAACCATGATTTCAGCGACTTTAGCGATCCGCTGCTTTATACCACTCGCGACCGTACACAAAGTGTGATCTCAGCAACACTATCGGGTGATTCTGGGTTCTTATTTGAATTACCAGCCGGGGCTATCGACTTTGCAATCGGTTATGAATACCGTAAAGAAACCGGTAAACAAACACCAGGGGATGCATTTAGAAACGGCACCAGCTTTGCGTCTATCAGCGCATTTGATATGGATGCAAGCTTTAGCTCTGAAGAGTTCTACGCTGAAATTTTAGTGCCTATCTTGGTTGATAAACCTTTTGCTGAAGAGCTTAGCTTTGAAGGTGCTTACCGTATTTCTGATTACTCAAATACCGAAGCAGAAGACACTTACAAACTAGGTATCAACTGGGCAATAAACAGCGATATTCGTATTCGCGCAAACCGCTTAACCGCGTTTAGAGCACCTAACTTAGGTGAGTTTGCCAGCCCAATCACAGCGCTATCGTTATCGTTATTTGACCAAAACAGCGATCAATTCGTGCCACGCCTAGCAGGGCGTTATAACGGCGATCCATGTTTACTGGGCACCGGTGATGCAACTCAATGTGCTGCTTATGGCGCGCCACCAGTTGGCACTGAGTTCGACTCAAGTACGGCAGACTATACCTATGGTGGTAACCCGAACATTAAGCCTGAACAAGCTGAATCTGATACATTAGGCATTGTTTATACACCTAGCTATTTAGAAGGCTTTGATTTATCACTCGATTACTACAGTATTCGCGTAACAGATGCGGTAAGCCAAATTCAACCAGGTGCTGCACTGCAAAGCTGTTATGTTGACGATCCGAACCCGAATAACCCACTGTGTGGTGCGGTACTTCGCGATCCAAATACTGGTTTTATTAGCACAGCTATCGTTAATGACTTTAATTTAGCCGCTATTGAGCAAGAAGGTATCGACGTTGCAGCAAATTATGTGATTGATGCACCAGATCAAATGGGTGGCCGTTTTAGATTCTCGTACCAAGGTAACTTTGTTACTAAACAAACCCGTCAGAACAACAGCACTGTAGCCGAAGTAGACTGTAAAGGAACTTACGGCAGCGCCTGTTCGGGCGACTTTGCGAGTATCTTGCAAGCTGATTACAAACACCGCGCAAGCATTGATTGGCAGTTAGATAACATGAATTTCCAACTTGGCTGGCGTAGAATCGGTGAAGTAGAGTATGCTGTCGACCGTTCAGAAACAATCTCAGCACAAAATTACTTAGACTTTGCCGCTGCATGGCAAGTTAATGAGGAACTTGCTGTTAACTTTGGTGTCGATAACTTATTAGACCGTGAACCACCAACACCTGAGGTAGGCGCAAACCACTTTAACACCGTGAGTGATTATAGTGTGATTGGCCGCTCAGTCGGTGTTTCACTAAGATATGCTCCAAGCTTTTAATTAATCCTACTGTTTTAGCTACACAGGATTGATCCCCTCAAGCGCACCCTGCCCGGTGCGCTTTTTTATTTTAAACAGGCAGTAATTATATCAACAATAAAAAAGCGACAGCGTTTAGATTGTTGGTTATGATATGAGCAACAAAAAGCAGCAAGGAAGATGTAATGCTCAAATCAATAAAGTCAAAAATCCCATTTATTTTCCTGATTAGTATTAGTCTTTTTTGGGGTATGTATTACCAAGGTAGCCACCCATTAAATGACTTTGGTAAAGCAAACTTTGAGTGGTTATACCTACTTGATGCACTGATAGTATTACCTGTAGTTTGCTTAATATTAATTAAAAATAAGAAAGAAGCGGCTTTTAAAGCATTGATGCTGTGCTCACTCGCTATTTTAGTGGGGAGTTACATTATTCCCGAACAAAACAAATTTTTAATGAATTACTTAGAGCAAGGTCGTTACGGGCTTTTAGCTTTGATTGTAATTTTAGAGCTAAGTGCTCTCATTACTGTGTACCTGGCAATAAAATCCGCTTTAGGCAAGCAAGCCGATCCAGATATAGCTATAGAAAGACCAATTAATAAGCTTTTCAAACAAAGCGTAATTGCAAACTTTTTATGTTTCGAAACACGGATGTGGGCTTTCTTATTTTACGCTAAACACATTAAACCAAGCTATTTCAGTGGTGAACAACATTTTAGTTACCATAAAAAAGATGGATCACAAGCTAACTTACTTGGCTTTATTTTTATTATCTTGTTAGAACTGCCACTGATGCATTTATTTTTACACTTTGTATGGTCATCATCAGCAGCAAACATTATCACTGGTTTAACTATTTTTAGCCTTTTATTCTTTACTGCAGAGTATCGAGCGGTTGCAAAGCGTCCTGTTTCTATCAGTAAGTCGCAACTTGTTATTCGCTATGGGCTATATCCTGCTTACGATATTGCTTTAGCAAATATCAAAACTATTGATTTTAATACCGACTTCATTGCACGCGCACGCACAATCAAACGTTACAACTACTCTGGCTACCCGAATATTAAAATCACGCTCATTGAGCCTATTGGAGATATCAACACTGTTTTTCTAGGACTAGATAACCCTCAGCATTTTATAGACTCAATCAACAAGGAGCGAAAAAATGCCATTTAGCAAGCAAGAACACAACGCGCTTTTAGCACTCAAAGGTGTGGGGCCTACGGTGATAAAACGGTTTGAAGAAATTGGTATTGAATCGTTTGAGGAGTTAGCGGGGTTTGATGCCAACACCATTGCTGAGCGAGTAGCGTCGATGTTGCATTCAAGTTGTTGGCAAAATAGTCCGCAAGCAAAAGCGGCAATCACCGCCGCGATTACGCGAGCAAAGCAAGGTTAAAGCTCAAGTACTTCTATTGCACCGCGCTTTTGCATGGTGACATACACTTTGCTTTGCGTATCGTTGAAAGCCAAATTAGTTGGGTGCTGGCCTTTTAATTGATAGCTATTTAATAGCTTGCCGGTAGGCGAGACTTCAAGCACTTTCCCTGCGCCGTAACGAGTAATAAACACATGCCCTTGATTATTAACGCGCATGCCGTCTAAGCCATGATCAGCAAACTTAATCAAAAGCTTTTTATTACTAATGTTTAAGTTCTCATCCAAGTCATATTGCCAAACAACTCGCTGCACACTCTCGTTCACATAAAGCTTAGTGTTGTCGTTATTAACCGCCACCCCGTTGGTGGTACCCATGTTTTTTTCGAGTAAATGGGTGCTGCCATCTGCATTTATACGCCACAGCTGGCCCGTTTCGTTCGCCCAGTTAGGGTCACTTGCAAACAGCGCCCCCTTTTTAGTGATAGCAATGTCATTGGGTTGATTCATTTTACTATTATGGGCAAACACTTCTGCTTTATTGCTACCAGCAGGTACTTTTAAAATATTATGGTTAACATAGTCGGCAATAAACAAATTACCTTGTGAGTCAAACTGTAGGCCATTGCCAACGCTGTCATCAGGTAAGCGCACAAATAACGATGTTTTACCCATGTTATCAACGCGGCCTATGGTTCCTTGCTGGGCATAGTTCACCGCGTATAAAGCACCGTTATACATGGTTGGTCCTTCAATGCCTTGAGTGAAAACGTTATCTTTAACAAAGTCTTGGCTATCAACAGCAAAAGTTAACGGTGAGCTTAAAAGTAGTGTTATTGCCAGTGGCTTAAGTAGTTTCATAGGTCTTCCTTTTACTCATTTAAACTCGTGTATACCGCTAAAATCGGGTATTCGTTTTCACCAAAAGATAATGTCAAAGAGCGCTTTTCGCCATCATCTAACTTAATACCTTCGTCAAAGCTTTGAGGATGTACACGACGCCCATCGGCAAATAGCGCCATAATATGGTCAGCCTGAAGAATTCGCGATCCCGATGCTTTATTTTCAATCGTCACAACCGCTAAACGGCGACCACTTTCACTGCTCATTAATACACTATGGACAATGCTAAATTGGCTTTGCTTAGGGTAACGCTTGGCATCATTCTCAAATGAAAAAGCACTGCCAGAGAGCATGACTGGATCCACTGATAATACATCAGTATTGGCTTGCAGAGAGGTTGCAAAAACTGCTGCACACAATAATAAAATACGTTTCATATCAATCCTTTTCAATTAGCTCAGCCTAAAAACAGCATACACCGTTCCTATAACCAGTGCAAAACCGTGAATAACTCTATAATGAGGGTGTTATTCAGCAATTACAATTTTAGTATTGATTTTTAATGTTGTGCCCGCACAACCTTAAAAGCGTATCTTAATTTACTGCTGACAAAAGGAGCTTAGTATGCCTGACATTCAAAATCGTCAATATATTCTTGAGACACGTCCAAAAGGCGTAGCGAATGATAAAAATGTTGTATTAAAAACAAACTCAGTACCTGCGCCAAAAAATGGTGAGGTATTACTCAGGACCATTTATCTATCACTTGATCCCTACATGCGAGGGCGTATGAGTGACGCTAAATCATACGCCGATCCTGTAAAAGTTGGTGATGTAATGGTAGGCGCAACTGTATGCCAAGTTGAGCAATCGAACCACCCTGATTATCAAAAGGGCGAATGGGTATTGGCATACACAGGCTGGCAAGAATACGCAATAAGTGACACTGAAGGCTTAATGAAGCTAGGTAAGAATCCCCAAAACCCTTCTTATGCACTCGGTATTATGGGTATGCCTGGTTTTACCGCATACATGGGGCTTTTAGATATTGGTGAGCCAAAACAGGGCGAAACCGTGGTGGTTGCTGCTGCCACAGGACCTGTCGGTGCAACTGTAGGGCAAATAGCTAAATTAAAAGGCTGTAAGGTCGTTGGCGTAGCTGGTGGTAAAGAAAAATGCCAATACGCTAAGAAAGAGTTAGGCTTTGATGCTTGTATTAACCATAAAGCAGGTGACTTTACTGAACAGCTAAACTTAGCCTGCGAGAAAGGTATTGATGTTTATTATGAAAATGTGGGTGGCCATGTATTTGACGCCGTCTTACCCCTGTTGAATACAAAAGCACGGGTGCCACTGTGTGGGCTAGTATCGCAATATAATGCGACCGAATTACCCCCAGGGCCAGATCGCTTATCTATGCTTATGGGTCAAATCCTTACCAAACGCATTAAAGTACAAGGCTTTATAATTTTTGATGATTACGCCCACCGTTATGAAGAATTCGCAAAAGATATGCAAGCATGGTTAAGTGAGGGGAAAATCAAGTATAAAGAGCACCTTGAAGCTAATTTCGAAAATACCCTAAACGCCTTTAATGCTATGTTAAATGGTGAAAACTTCGGTAAAACTGTCGTGCAAGTTCAGCAACCAATTTAAATTTTTTAGGCGCAGCAAACAATGTTGCGCCACTATTAAGGATAACAAATGATTAAATTACACCATTTAAATAAATCACGCTCTAAACGTATTATTTGGTTACTCGAAGAGCTAAACGTAGATTACGACATTATTGCCTACCAACGTAATAAAGAGACATTCTTAGCACCTGATGAGTTAAAACACATTCACCCGCTGGGCAAATCGCCCGTTATTGAAGATAATGGCAAAGTAATTACTGAGTCTGGCGCAATTACCGACTACTTAATTAGTAAGTACGGCAAAGGTAAGTTTATGCCGAGCCAGCAAAGCGACAACTATGTTGATTATCAGCAATGGCTTCATTTTGCCGAAAGCTCAGCAATGGTACCTTTTTTACTAAAATTATTTATTACAAAAGATGGCTGTAAAACCAACTTTATTGGTGATTATGCTGATCATGAAATTGGCAAGATACTGAGTTATGTTAATCAGCAATTAAAAGGTAAGCAGTACTTAGTGGATGAAACATTGACCGGTGCTGATTTTATGATGTCGTTTGTTGTAGAGAAAGCTGATGAGGCAGGCCTGCTAGCACATTTCCCTGAAATTAAACGTTATTTAGAGCAGCTGAAAACTCACGAAAGTTATCACACAGCAAACGAGTTAGAAGCAAAATACGGTTAACTCAATAAACAAAGGTACTGCCTGTACCTTTGTTTACCGCAGAGCGTTGAAGGTGGACTACAGCCATACATTTACTTAACCAATATTATCAATAAGTCAGCGCAGCTACCATTTAAGCCGCACACACTCGATTGCGGCCTGACTTTTTAGCCTGATACATGGCTTCGTCAGCCCTTTCGATTGCCGCCTCGATATCATCACCGGCATTTATTAACGAAACACCAAATGAGCCTGTAACATTAATGTGTTTACCTTTGCCAATTTCAATTTTTAAAGCTTCAACGCCTGCTCTTAATCGCTCAGAAAGTGATTTGGCACCTTCAAGCTCTGTTTGTGGTAAGCAGACTAAAAACTCTTCACCACCGTAGCGATATAGTTGATCGTACTTCCTTAAGTGAGATTTAATGCATTTAACAAGGGCTATTAATACCTTATCCCCCGCAGCATGACCAAACTCATCGTTCACTTGCTTAAAGTGATCAAGGTCGATCATTATCAGTGCGCAGCTCAGCGATTTACGTTTGCAAAGCTCATGCTCTTTTTGCAGGTTTTCAACTAAATTTGTTCGGTTCGATGCACCTGTTAAAGGATCTCTTGTATGCAGCAATTCAGAGAATTCATCGATAAGGATTTCAAATAATTCATGCAAGCTATCTAAATCGGCATGAAACTGGTCCAATAAATTAGCCGGAATAACAGACTTAGACTCTTTTAACGATAATAGGACTTTGGCACCTTGGTGCATCTTTTGATGCGCACAAGCGATTTCAGAAAAGTAAGGGTGAAGATTTATGCTCTGCTCGGGTAGCTTATTAAACCATTGCCCAAAACGACAAAGGTTATGAGCATTATCTGCTAAGTCTTGTTCATCTGCAGGTATGTCTGCAATTAAGCACCTTAGTAAATTTCTATACCATGACTGGTGCCACTCAATGGCTTGCTCAATTTCTGCAATAACGTCTTCAAGCTGTTTATTCGACAGAGAATTAATGCCCTGCTCGGTATTTTGATGCATAGCCAATGAAAAGACTTCCGCTTTATTATTTTATTTCCCAAAACAGTACCTAAGGTCTGTGGCAAACACAACTTAAAGCGATGGAAAAAGGTAGCTAAACAGCCTAACAGCAAGCTTGAGCAAGGGTCGTTGTTTAAAAGTGCCTCTGACCTACTCTACTAGCAGTATTCAGGTTAGTTAAGTGTACAGTTTTGACACTTTTCAGTGTTAAAACTGTACACCTAAAGCCCTGCTACAACTGCTGTAGCAAGGCTTTAATGTCACTGTATCGCTGCTGTTCGCAAAAGCCAAAACCTGAGAGCTGCCTGACTTTATTGCGGGTAAATAAAGGCACGCTCATGCCCGCTAAAAACCGGCACTGAGTATCGATGCTGACATCATTAATCCCTTTAGCGGCTAAGTGCTGTTTAAGCTCAGCAACTTTGCTGGCAATCACATTTTGCTCAGGCATTTGATGCACTAATGAATAACTAAGCTTTACCTGCTGGCCTCTACACACTGAACAATGGCCACATTGCTGGGGTGCATGTTGGTCATCAAAATAGCGAGCTAAGTTATAACTTAAGCAGCTATCTAGCTCAAAAAAGCGTACTAAAGTAGCGATACGTTTAATTTCGGCCTGCTCTTTTTCGATAAAATATAGGTGAAGTTGCTGTGCTAAATCAGGGTGATTTATTACCGAGTTATTCACCTCATACACTTGCGTGATACGTTTGGTTTCAAGGGCTATATGACCTTTTTCAGCTAAATAATCGAGCGCTGCAACCACACGTTTTCTATCAACTTGAGTGGCTCGGGTTAACGCATCAAAATTAAGTGTGCCCCAAATTTTCTTAAACTCAGTGTGTTTGAATACCTGTTGTAAAAACGCTTGTCGATCTGCATCAAACTGGCTAAGTAGCTCGTTTTGCTCTGTTAAAAACTTATATTTAAAATCGGCGTAATAGGCATATAAAGGCGTAATAGCCCCTTGCATTTCTAACTGCACTAGTAAGGTTTTTAATGCTAAAGCACGAATATTACTTTCGCTCGATAAGCTGTACTCTTGCATTTCCCATTGGTTGTTCGTTTGCTCGTTACGAATGTTATTGATGACATAGTCAATCCCACTTTGCTCGGGAGTGTCGGCATAAACAAAGTTCTCAACGGTATTTAAGCCATCAAGGTTTGCTAAGGTAAAACAGTTTGATGGCGCACCATCTCGCCCTGCGCGGCCAATCTCTTGGCTATAATTTTCAATTGATTTTGGCAAGTCATAGTGGATCACAAAACGAATATCAGACTTATCAACACCCATCCCAAAAGCAATAGTTGCCACGACGATATTTATTTTACCCGCCATAAAATCATCTTGAATTTGCCAGCGTTTATCATCCTCAAGGCCTGCATGATAGGCCACCGCATTAAAGCCCGCTCTTGCCAAGCCTTCGGCTACTTGCTCAGTGGTATGTTGTAAGGTGACATAGACAATCCCAGCACCTTGTTGGCTGGCTATAATACTGGCTAATTGCTGAGGTTTTTCTTGGCTTGCAACACTGAGCACTGATAAGTCGAGGTTGCTTCGGTAAAAGCCAGTTTGCACCACACATTCTGGGGCAATAGCAAAACGCTCACACATATCGCGCTTTACTTTTTTAGTCGCTGTAGCAGTGAGAAGTAATACCAGTGGAATATTAAGCTCTTCACGATAGCGCGGCAGTTTCAGGTAATCAGGCCTAAAATTGTGACCCCATTCAGATATACAGTGCGCTTCATCAACCACCAGCATCGAAATAGGCACCTGTTTAATAAATTCACGAAAGCGCTCATTCTTAAAGCGCTCAACTGAGACCATTAAAATTTTCACCTTCCCTGCTCGCACATCACTCATTACCGTATGACTTTGCTCACTGGTTTGGCTTGAATCAAGGCTTGCCGCGTAAATACCTTTGCTATTTAAAAAGCTGATCTGGTCTTTCATCAGTGCCAATAATGGCGATACCACTAAGGTCAAATTAGGTAGGTGCATTGCAGTTAATTGATAGCACAAAGATTTACCCGAGCCAGTTGGAAAAATTGCCAACGACGATTGCTGATTTAATAACTGCTCAATGGTTTGTTGCTGACCTTGGCGAAACTCATTAAAGCCAAAGTATTGATTCAACGAAGTGTGTAGTGGTGTATTCATCCTGATCCCTCACTGTCATTTCCCTTTTCAGGTAATGATAGGTCTCTTACTGCGAATTAGCCATGTTAACCCGTTTAACTCAATCTCCCAAGGCCGTTGATATAACTATGCGCACTATATTGTTCTTAACAGGTACTGACAAAATCATCAAAAAGGCGCACAATGGGCGCGTTGCCATGGGGTATTGATGGATGGACTTACAATACCTAAGCGCTTTTTCGCAAGAGTGTTTAGGTATTATACTTTTGAGGGCAACGTAATGATTAACCAACCTCCTAAAATCGTGATAATCGGTGGTGGCGCTGGTGGCTTAGAACTAGCAACACAATTAGGACACAAACTCGGGAAAAAACACCAAGCAGAGATACTTTTAATCGATAAAAACCGCAGCCATATTTGGAAGCCGTTACTTCATGAAGTAGCGACGGGGTCGATTGATGCCGATTTAGACGGCGTTGTATACTCAGCTCATGCAGCAAAACATCATTATAATTTTCAACTCGGCAGTTTTTGCCACTTAGATCAAACCAACAAAACCATTACTTTAAGCGAGCTAAAAGACGAGCTTGGCCACCGTATTTTACCTGAGCGCCAAGTCAGTTATGACTACCTTGTGCTTGCCATTGGTAGTGTCAGTAACGACTTTAATACCCCAGGTGTTAATAAGCACTGTTTTTACCTTGATTCAAACCAACAAGCTGAGCGCTTTCAGCATGCTCTACTCGATAACTTCACCCGCTTACATCAAGATGACGACCCACAACATTCTTTAACCATTGCCATAGTCGGGGGTGGTGCAACCGGGGTTGAGCTGTCGGCAGAGCTTTATCATGTGTCAGACATGCTAAAAATCTATGGCCTTAATAAAATGACCGCTAAACGCTTACACATTGATTTAATTGAAGCAGGGCCGCGAATTTTACCTGCTTTACCCGAGCGCATTGCAAACTCGGCTAAACGAGAGCTAGTTAAGTTAGGAGTAACAGTACGCGAAGGCACACAAGTAAAAGAAGCCACAGAAAATAGCTTTATCACCAAAAACGATGAACATATCACAGCCGATATCATGGTTTGGGCTGCGGGTGTAAAAGCCCCTGATTTCATTAAAGATATTGGTGTCTTTGAGCTTACCCGCAATAACCAAATTAAGGTGAACCAATATCTGCAAAGTAGCGTAAACGACGATATCTTTGTGATTGGTGATTGCTGTGCATTTACTCAAGAAGATGGCACACAAGTGCCACCCAGAGCGCAATCGGCCCATCAAATGGCGCAATGTGTTGAAAAAAACCTAATTGCCACACTCAAAGGCCAGCCACTCAGTGCCTTTACCTACAGTGATCATGGCTCTTTAGTTAACTTGTCACGCTACAGTACGGTAGGTAGTTTAATGGGCAACCTAACCAGCAATAGCTTTTTTATTGAGGGGAAAATAGCGCGATTTATGTATATTTCGCTCTATCGTATGCATCAACGTGCCATCCATGGCAGCGCAAAAACCTTTGCACTGTGGATCAGCGAAAAAGTACTACGCGTTGTTAGACCAAAAATGAAACTGCATTAAGCTACAGCATAAAGCCGGCAAATTAGTTGTTTGTCGGCTATTTGTGCACTTCGTCCCCAAGTCATTGACATCAGACTATAAAGCCATACACTTCACGCAAGATAAATCCATGGATTGAATATGAAAAAAGGTATTTCGCTAACCGTTTTTGCAGGGATTTGTGCCTTTGGGACCTACCTGATATTAGAGAAACCCACTCCCATCGAAGCGATAAGCAATGAAGTCTCGACATCTTCTGCTACTGTCGCTGAACAAAATAACGCTACGAGTTTATTTGAACCATTAAGCCTGCCAAATAGCAAAGCATCAGAGCTGGCTAAGCTCAAGCTAGCCAAACACCAGTGTAAGCAACAAAGTTTAAAAGCCACTCAAGCTGCAGCTGATCACAGTCAAATAGAGGCAGCGATTAAACAAGCATTAAAAGACGGCGACTCTCTTGAAGATATTTTAAGTTATTCAGAGCTTGTGAAAATATCTTACCGTTCATTTAATACCTTAGTTATTAACGCAATCAAAGAGAATGCAGAACAGCAATTTCAATATGCCTCATCTGTTAACATACTAAAAAGCTGGCAAGGGCTTGAGGTCATTGATTATTTTGATGCAGATAAAATCAATCAACTAACGGCAATTAATGGACCCCTTAGCCAAAATACAGGTTCAATGATGTTTAATGTTCCATTACCTGAGCAAGTAAACAAAACAGCATTGTACAAACTATTAGATAACAACGATGATTTTAATACCTATTTAAAAACACCATTTAAAATCGGTCCATCACGGCTCATTTCACCATCTATTTTGTTTCTTGCTAATGCTCATACGCTTAGTTTGACTGAGTTTGAAAACGCAATATCCAGCAAAGAGTTTACTGTTAACGACATTGCTGTGGCTTTAAAAAGCAACTTACCTAATGATTATTTAACAGCACTGATCTCTCAAACAGCACAGCTAGGCGGCTCGCCTACAGCAATGAGTGATGACTTTATGGATGAACAACTGTATTTAAACCTTGCTGATGTGGCTGTGAGTGAATTTAACGTACCAATTTTAAAGTTGTTAAGTGAACGAGGTATTGAGCCCACTAATCAGCCAAATGTATTTACAGCGATGGATATAGCCATTGTAAACCTAAAGGGCAGCTCAAATAGCGAAGTACAGCCACTAGAGAGCAAACACTTAGAAACACTAAGTTATCTAAAAAATAAAGGTTATCGAGCTCACGGCGAGCTTGTGCGCGACACACCGAACGATAGGCTACTGATGCTTAAATCTTCATTCTTACCGAGTAGCCTTTTATTTGTTGGCGACCAAGTTGCTAATGATGCTTTTTCTCAGTTCAAAGATTTAAAGCTAATCCCAAATAACCAAGCATTTAAACGTAAAGAAAAAGATAACTCTGTAATATCAAAAGCTCTCAGTGCCTATGAGAGACAAAAACAGCAAGCCAAAAAAATAACTCCTGAGTGTGAAACGATAGATCAGCGGATCAATTCACTAGAAGCGATAAAAACACGCTCTCAAGCACTCGAAGAATTAGAAACGCTCGAAGCGCAACAAGGTCTGCTAACTCCCGACACGCTTCAAGAAATCGACCCTGTACAAGTTCATAATTGGCAATTCTTGCATTCAAATGAGTATAAATATCAAACCTCAACGCAATATCAAGCCTTTAAAGAAGCAATTGTCGAAAAAGACTTTAGTACTGTTGCAACGATTACCCAAACAGCAAAACTCAGTACCCACCAGACAAATATGTTGCTTGCAGAAACAATAGAAAACGCTCAACAATTGACGTCTATTTGGCAAAACAGAGTCGCTCCAACTGCACCTGAAAATCTTTTTGTATTTACTAAGTTACCATTAGCACAATGGCAAACATTAGCCGATAGTGGCTTTGATTTTTCATTAAAAGACATGCAAAACAACGATATGTATTTTTATGCAAGCATGCATTCAAAAGAAGCAGTTAAGTTTTTAATGAGCCTTGCAGTTGCACATGATTTTTCTAAACCTGGGCTTGATATTCTCGACCAAGCACTGGAGCAAAGCTATAACACACAAACCCCTGCAGACTATATGCCAAGCGCATTAAAACTTGTTGACCAATATGAGCCTAACCACTTTCGTCGTGCCGAGCGTCTAAAAGTTTTTGTCCCTGATGTTTATGAAGAGCTTATTAAACTTGAGCCAAAACTTGCACCCAAAGATGGCACTGTAATGAATAACTATCAGTACAGCGCTTATTAAGCTCCTTACCTATTTGAGCCGTAAATTAACCTACCTGTTTACGGCTCAGCCGCGTATAATGCCCACTTTTTGTGGGGGGCAAAAATTGAATATTATTACTCTAAGCGTTTTATCGCTTGCTATGTCGACTGATGCTTTTGCAGCTTCAATCACCAAAGGCAGTACGCTTAAAAATCCTCGCGTTCTGAGTGCAATCAAGCTTGGTTTATTGTTTGGCTGTATCGAAGCTATCGCACCGATTGTTGGCTGGCTAATTGGTAGTGCCGGTGCAGATTACGTTGAAGCGTTTGATCACTGGATTGCCTTTGTGTTGTTAGTGGGTTTAGGCATCCATATGTTGCTTGAGAGTCGTAAAAAAGATGACGACGATGAAGAAGAAGTTACACCTAACACTAAGCGCTCTTTCATTGCCACATTACTAACCGCTATTGGCACCAGTATCGATGCCATGACAGTCGGTATTAGCCTTGCATTCATGAAAGTGAACATTTACTTAGCAGCCGCTATGATAGGCCTAGCAACCACAATTATGGTTACCATCGGCGCGCTACTTGGAAACGTAATGAGTGGCTGGGTTGGCAAAAAAGCCGAAGCAATCGGCGGTGTTGCACTTATCTTTATCGGCTGTGGCATCCTGTACAGCCATACCATGGCTTAACCTAATAGCTTATCAAACTCTTCTTTGGGCATGGGCTTATGAAAATAGTACCCTTGCCCAAGCTCGCAGCCTAAATCGATTAAACTATTCAAGTGTTGCTTTTCTTCAATACCTTCAGCCACAATTTGCAAATTTAAGGTATGCGCTAAGCTGGTGATGGTTCTAACAATGTCCATACTTTGTGTATCACTAAGCATATCTCTCACAAAAGATTGATCTATCTTGAGTACATCGACGGGAAAGAGTTTTAAATAAGACAAGCTTGAATAACCCGTACCAAAATCATCTATAGCAATGGTTAACCCCAAGTCAGAGAGTTTATTAAGCATGATTTTTATTTCTTCAAAATCATGCATCAATGCGCTTTCGGTTACTTCAAGTTCTAACAGTTCGCTGGTAAGCCCCGATTGTTCAATCGTATCAGCAACTAGATTACAAAAATTACCATCAGTAAATTGTTTTGCAGCAATGTTGACGGCAACCTTTATGCTATGCCCTTTGTCAGACCACTCTTTAGCCGCTTTACAACTTTGCTTAAGCACTGACTTACCCAAGGCATGAATAAGTCCGGTTTCTTCAGCAAGGGGTATAAAATCCAGTGGAGAAATAAGCTTATTGTCGTTATCTCGAAGCCTAACTAATGCTTCAACACCAATAATTTTTTGTGTCGAAAGCGCTAGTTTTGGCTGATAAAACACCTCAATTTTATCTTGCTCAATAGCATGTCTTAAGAGCTTTTCAACGCTTTGGCGTTGCTTAAATTGATACTCTAAATCATCCGAGTAATAGCAAAACCGATTACGCCCTTGCTCTTTAGCACGATACATAGCCGCATCAGCATGGGTCATCATTTCTTCTGCCTGTGTAGAGTCCGCAGGGTTGACACTTACACCAACACTGACCGATAAAATATGCTCTTGCCCATCAATACGAAATGGCTCATTCATGGTGTTAATAATATCGCTGGCAATGGCATCAACTACAGAGGCGCTCTTTACATCGGGTAATAAAATTACAAATTCATCACCACCAATTCTTGCCAATGTCGTATTGAGGTCAATTAAAGACTCAAGCCGCTTTGCAACATCTTTTATGATTAAGTCACCTTGGTGATGCCCTAAAGTGTCGTTTAAGTACTTAAAGTGGTCGATATCAATCAGCATTAGCGCTACGTTCTTATTCATGCTGCTTGCGACCTTGCAAGCATGGGTGACCCTATCATGTAATAACACCCGATTAGGCAAATCGGTTAGTAAATCATGATTTGCTAAATGGCTCATTTTCACTGCCATCGCTATCGATTCACTAACATCATGAAACACAATAATACCGCCGATAATGTTGCCCTCAATATCTCGTATCGGTGCAGCTGAATCTTCTACCCTATATACTCGTCCATCAAGCCCGGTTAATTGACTATTTAACGCCATAGCAACTATACGCTGCTCTTTTAAAGCAACAGATATAGGATTGACGAGTGTTTTGTTAGATGTTGCATCAACGAGCTTCATTACCTCTTCAATATGGCGCCCTTTTGCCTCTTCAACGTGCCAACCTGTTAATCGCTCAGCAATGGGGTTCATAAAGTTAATAATTGCGTTGTTGTCCGTGGCTATTACGGCATCACCAATAGAATTAAGCATAACCCGTAAACGTTCAGACTCATTCGATAGCAGTTTTTTTGTATGGGTAATTGAGGTGATGTCCGAAAGAGTAAGAATAACACCTACAACTTCTTGTTCTTTTATTCTTAAATTTATTTGCGCTCTAACATATTCAATCTTATTGCGAGGGCTAGGCAACTGAATATTTAAAACTTCTTGCTCTATGCCCTTAGTCAAGCAGCGATGAAAAGCCTCATACAATTCATCTGGTAATACATCTTTGGCGAAACAACCTAACATTTGCTCGCTGCTTTTTGAAAACCAATGGCTGGTTTCATCATTGCTGAAAAGGTTTTCCTCGGTATTTGACCAGTAAGATATATACACAGGTACTTGAGCAACGAGTGTCGAAATATCATTTCTTGCAGCTAATATCTGTGCTTCTTGGTGTTTAAGCTTTAACTGGTTTTGTACTCTGAGCCGGCAGATATTCAAATCAACGGGCTTATGAATAAGATCAATCCCGCCGCTTGCAAAACTTTGATACTCAAAAATTTGTTCATTGTGAGAAGTAACAAAAATCACATGGCTCTGTGCTGTTTTTGGGTTGTTTTTAAGCTTTTTACATACCTCAAAGCCATTCATACCAGGCATTTCGATATCTAGTAAAATAACATCGGGCTGAAAGAACGTTGCTTTTTCAATTGCTTGAGCACCATTATCGCAACAAACTATCTCACCAAGGTCGCTAAGCGACTCTGCCATAATCATCAAACTAGTCGGCTCATCATCCACTACAAGCACTTTGTTGTGTGAATTTTCATGATGAGAAAAAAGCATATCCATCGCCTCTGCAAGTAGTACATAAAAAAACTCTAGTCCTATCTCAGCAGACACGCCAACATAAAAAATGACTTTTTAATTCTTAAGTTGTAGAAAATCCCAAAATCCAGTCTATGCTTTATTCATCGCTTGGAGGGAATAGTTTGCAACCGGTAGCTAGTAGCAAAGATTTAAAGCTTAAAGATTCTGTTATTTTAATTGTTGATGATGAACCAATTAATACAACCGTAATAGAAAGTTTGCTCGCGCCCTTCTATAAAACTCACACCACAGATTGCGGTGAAAACGTGCTGCACCTGTGCGAAACCGTTAAGCCAGATTTAATACTGCTTGATGTGATGCTTGGCACCATGAGCGGCCTAGATGTTTGCAAGCAATTAAAAAAACACTCCCAATACAAAGATATTCCGGTGATATTTATTACCGCCATCATGGATCAAGATGACCAAAATCGCTGTTGGCAAGCAGGCGCCGTCGATTTTGTCTCAAAACCGGTTTATGGCGTCACATTACTTAATCGCGTAAAAGCGCATTTGACCTTAAAAAAACAAGCCGATTTACTCAAAAGTCTTTGTGAGCACGACAGCCTAACAGGTTTAAACAACCGACGATTTTTACAAAATATCCTTGATCAAAACATTCGTTTAGCTGTTAGAAACGATAAAGCTCTTTCGGTTTTAATGCTCGATATTGATTACTTTAAACAGTACAACGACTCTCTTGGTCATCAACAAGGTGACGAATGCCTAAAACGCGTTGCTGATGAAATCAAAAAAAGTGTTAATCGCCCAACTGATACCACTATTCGTTATGGTGGTGAAGAATTTTTATGTGTTTTGCCAGACACAGATATTCAAGGGGCACAATTTATTGCCCATAAGCTTTTGGCAAACATCCGTGAACTAAATATTGAACACCCACATGCAACCTCTGGAGTTCTCTCCATTAGTATTGGTAGTGCAACTTTTTCTGGGCATGAAGCCATCGACACTGACGAACTAATTCGCTGTGCCGACAAAGCGCTCTATCAAGCCAAGCATCAAGGGAGAAACCGCTGTGTTTGCATACTTACTGAACCTAGTTTTAGCTTTTGAGCTAAATCAAACCTTACTACCGACTCACGTTTTCGGTATGGAGGGCTAAACCATGGATTACGAAGTATTACACCAGAAAAAAGCGACAACATCTGAAGGACGCTTTTTAATACCATTAGCAATTGCTTTTATAGCCGCAATTATGTGCTCTGCAATTTTCTTTTTCGAACTACAACTTCATAAAAATATTAAAAACAGCGTTGCGGAAAGACTGAGAGAATCAAGCGCTACCGTAGATGTGCAAGTCCATGAAAAAATAAATAAATATAAAAACGATTTACAGTTTTTATATTCCACTCCACCTATAGCAGGACTTGCCAGAGCTGCAGCAAATGGTGGTAACGACCCTCTTGATAACACTACCTCAGAGCAATGGAAAAAACGTTTAGAAACGATATTCGTTGCATTTTTACAATCAAATTCTGAATTCGAGCAATTACGTATCATCAGTACACAACGAGCAGGACAAGAACTTATCAGGGTAGACAGAGCTGCCGGTGGCATAGTTGTAAAAGCAGATAATCAGTTACAGGATAAAAGTGGCCGTGATTACTACCAGCAGAGTTCGCAATTGTCACAGGGTGATATGTATTTATCAGCAATAACACTTAACCGGGAATATGGAAAGCTCGACTATCCATATAAGCCTATGCTGCGAATAGCCTTACCCATTTTTGATGAAGATATGCAGCGCTATGGGCTAATTATTGCAAACATTAATACATCTCAGTTATTTGCATCTCTTAATGCGATGGTACAAGCACCAAACTCATTGATCCTAACAGACAGCGAAGGCTACTTTTTAGTACACCCAAATGAAGACTTTCGCTTTAGCCGTGACTTAGCACCGAACAAACGCTGGGACTCAGTGTATAAGTCTGAACCTGCCTATTTAGAAAATATACTCAGTATTAGCTCTAACTTTGCTGGTAAACAACAATACGAAGCGTTAACTAAGCGCATTCCATTTACTGGAGACTTAGAAACGGGGTTTATAGATGCCCACATTATGCTACCTCACTCTGAAATTAATGCGATGGAACGCGAGCAAAGGATCAGCACTTATGCATTTTTGTTGGGCGTATCTGCTTTTTTGGTGTTTGTACTTGGGTTTTTACATCGAAATTTAAAGCGTAACCGCGAGCTTGCCGAGGCAAGAGCGGTGTCTTCAGCCATCATCAGCGGCTCAAAAGATGCCATTATTGCGGTCAGTGATATCGGCCTAGTGTCTAGTTGGAATAAAGCGGCCACTGAATTGTTTGGTTTTCAACGGGAACAAGTTCTAGGCGCTGATATAAACAAACTGAATCTATTTTCAAATATTAACATTAAAGAGGTATGTAACGAGGTTAAAAGCCAACGAAAGCAACATGAAATTGAAGTCGACTATCAGCAATCCAATCAACAAACGACTCATTTAGCACTCGCTTTTTCAGCTATTTTTGATGAACATCATCAACACAACGGCACTGCTATCCTCATTCGCGACACTACCGTTGAAAAGCAAGCGAGCGACAAAATTAAGCAAATAAATAACGAACTCGAAATTAAAGTAGCACAAAGAACGGCACAGCTTGAAAAAGCCAGCCAAGTTAAGAGCGCTTTTATATCAAATATCAGCCATGAAATGCGTACTCCTTTAAACGGCATTATCGGCACACTCAATTTAATTAAACGAGAGTCATTAACTAACCAACAGCAACATTATTTAGAAATGACCGAGGTAAGCGTTAATAGCTTAAATGTGCTCATTAACGACATTCTTGATTTATCAAAAATTGAGGCTGGCAAACTCGACTTGGATAAAAAAGCGTTTAACCCTATTAAGTTTTTTGAAAGCTTAAGTGGCAGTATGGCTGTTAAAGCACAAGAGAAAAACCTTGAATTTATTTTAGATATTGCCGATGTTGAGTATAGCTCGATTGTTACAGACCCTCATCGCTACTCACAAGTGATTACCAATTTAATTAATAACGCAATTAAATTTACTAAAACGGGCTTTATAAAATTTACCGCCACAAGTAAACGACTTAGCGATGATAACGTTGAGCTATGCTGCAAAATTCAAGATACCGGCATTGGTATTGCGCCTGAAAATCAAAATAAATTGTTTAGTGCTTTCACCCAAGCTGATAACAGAGTGGCTTCGCAATATGGAGGCACAGGGCTTGGTTTATCGATATGTAAGCAGCTAGCCAGTTTACTGAATGGACAAATTTCCTTTGAATCAACTGAGGGGAAAGGGAGTACTTTCACATTTACCATTCAGTTAGACAGCCAAAATGTAGAAAAACGCCAACCAAGTAGCCGCTTAAAAGACAACATTTTTGCAGTGTCAGTCAAACAACCAGAGCTTGAACGAAGCCTAACAAAACTAATCTCTCATTGCGGAGGGCAGCTCACGAATGTTGACCTAGAAAGCTTTGAGGTAAGCGATAACATGCCCTTTGATACGCTAATTTTAGAGCCTGGCAATCCGTTACTCGCAAAACTTGATAGCTTTAGTGAAAATACCTATGACCATAGCCTGCCCTTTAAATTAGTGGTGCTTATAAACCCAACCGAACCACCACCGCAAGCTAAATTCTGCACCTTTATGCGCTTATCTAAACCTGTGCTTATCTCTGAGTTTTTACTTAAACTAGCTGATGAACGACTCATAAAAGAGCAGCCAGATCAAGACACAACACCACTTCGTCGCGAGACTGATACGCAAATTCACATAGATGTTGATATTGCTGGAGCAAAAATCCTGATCGTTGATGATAACGATATAAATGCTGCAGTTGCCAAAGGCACATTAATGAGCTTGGAACTGCGCTTTGAAATGGCGTCGAATGGTCAGCAAGCCATTGAAATATTGGCCAGTGCACCTGAAGACGACCCATTTAACTGCGTATTAATGGACTGCCAAATGCCCGTGTTAAATGGCTATGATGCAGCAGCACAAATACGCAAAGGGGCTGGTGGAGAGTACCATAGCGAGATCCCAATTATTGCCATGACAGCCAATGCCATGCTCGGTGAGCGTAAAAAGTGCTTAAATGCAGGTATGAGCGATTACATCACAAAACCTATCAGTGCAGATAAATTGATTACCACTACGGCGAAATGGGTTGCATCAACGTACCCTAAACATCATACAGCGCCAAAAACGATTGCTGTGCCTGAGGTAAATCAGTCGCCCGCTATACTGCAAGAAGAATTAATCGATGAAGAAAAACAGCATTGGAATCGCGAAGCAGCCCTCGGTCGTTTGATGAATAACGAGGTGCTATTAAACAAAGTGAGTAAGATGTTTTTAGAAAGCTCACATAAAAAAATAACGCTGCTAACACAAGCAATCAAAGACAAAGACTACCATGCGATTGCTACCACCAGCCATGCGCTTAAAGGGACCTGTGGCGATGTGGGCGCAGCCAAATTGCACCAGCACTTTACTGAGCTTGAGGTGCTGGCCGCAAGTAAGGGTAATACGCTAAAAGATATTCAACTTAAGCTACTCGAAATCGAGAAAGACTATGAGGTTCTATTAGAAATTTTACAAAAGCATACCGTAGCCAGAGTCGGCTAATTTTATTGATAGCAAATAAATGGGCTTTGAAAATCAAAGCCCATTTTTCATTAAAGCGCCGAATATTTGTCTTCTAATTTTCATAAAGTGGGAGTATGTTTATACAAACCACTAAAGGAATGACGCTATGACCGCTAAAACGCTGATTTTCAACTTTGATGGCACAGGCAGCGAGCCTCGTGATGCTGAACAATTCAGCGCTGCACACTTCAAAGAAGACGCCAGTATTTCTAATATTCTTAAACTTCATTTGCTTTTTGGTGGCGCACTCAATAGCGAACCCGAAACACCATTTCCAACCCAACTTAGCTTTTATTATCAAGGTATAGGCACCCAAGGTAGCCGCTTTCGACGTTTATTCAATCAAGCCCTTGCGCCAAGAGGTGATGATGTTGCCAGCATTTTAAATCGTGCTATGAGCGACTTTAAAAGCTACTACAGTGAGGGTGATAAAATACTACTAACTGGTTTTAGCCGCGGTGCTGCCCTTGCTAGGCGCTTTGCCAAATGTTTAGAGCCACTTATTAGTGATGATGTGTATTTATGTGTATTTGATACCGTTGCATCAATAGGCTTTTCGAAAGTAACTAAAGCAACCCGCGGTGCTGAGCACGTTATTTTTGAAAACTACACGCTAGCAAGCAATATAAAAGCAGCCCTTCATTGCGTCGCACTTGATGAAAAACGCCGTGCATTTGAACCCACACTTATTAATAGTGCGCCGCATGTGCAAGAGATCTGGTTTGCGGGCGCTCATTCAGATGTGGGGGGCGGCTATTATCGTGATGGTTTAGCCGACATTTGCCTACGCTATGCGATTGAGTGGCTGATTGAACAAACCGTTGCACTAAACTTACTTACCAGTGCGGATATCAATTACAACACCTTACTCCCAGAAGAACACCGTAACCTCATTGCTCAAGATGATGTAACCGTTACCCCAGATCCGCTGGCACTTAGCCATCAGCAAAACTATTTTTGGTTTAACCCTTTGTTTAAACTGGTAGACCGCGAATGCTGTGTATTGGTTGATAACGAACAAAGCACACTCGCGCCAACTATTCATTACACTGTAGCAGAGCGTATTAATCGTTTAACGAGCTACCGCCCTGAGTCGTTAAAGAGCCTCCACTACGACGTACTCTATAATGACGAAACTAGCCTAAGCTTTAAAGGCTTAAGCCCGCATATTGCGCTTGATAAACAAAATATGACGGTGCTGAGCATAGACGAAAGTAAAGATGTGTTTGTTTATGGCGCCGAAAAATACAACCACACAGGCTTAATGTTAGAGCAAGGTGGTACTTACCGATTTACGCCTTATCCGGAGCAAACTTGGTATGACGACGGCATTAGTTGCGGCCCTGCTGGGTGGCACCGTGACAATATCCAACTAGGGGTGAAAGAAATCCCGATGGCCGTGCTTGAACCGTTTAGACGTTTACCCCATGCACAATGGTTTGCGTTGATTGGCGCAATCGATAACAACGACGATCATTTGTTTGAAATTGCTGAAGGTGCCGATATACGCATTGCTAAATCAGGCGAATTTTGCCCTTTTGCCAATGACCTAAACCGCTTTTATGGGGCGAATGCGGGACGCATTAAACTGCGCGTAACTCGTTTAGGATAATTTAGTGTTTGGGATAGTTTATTGCTTAACATAGCGAGCGATGATCTCCGTTATCGCTTGCTTATTCGACACAATTGCTTGGCTAATTGCAGCCCTTTCATTAGCATTCAACGTTACTTTACTCAGCATCAAATACACATCGTTATTGTTTATAATATAGGGGTGAAGGGCGATACCACGGTGTTGATTATTTTGAATTAAATAAAGCCCAGCTAATTCGTCATCAACAAAAAAATCAACCCGCTTAGCCGTAAGCATAGCAACGCGCTGACGTAACGAAGGGACAGTGATCAGCTGCGATTTATATTTTTCCCCAGCACTAAAACGTGTAAATTCGGGGCCATAATAACTACCACTGTTTGATAAAATAATTTGTTGTTGCTCAAGCAAACCTTGCAGATCAAGCTTTTCTAAAAATGGTTTAGGATACCAAAACAAGCGCATCACTTCATTACGGTAAGGCTCTGAAAAATTGCTAAATGCATCTCGTTCTTTGCTATAACTCGCCGCAGGCAACAGATCAACATTGCCGTGCTTTAGTTCAGCAAAGCCGCGTTTAGATGAAGGCATGATGACGTATTTAGCGCAAAACCCAGCTTCTTTAAGCACTAAATTAACCACATCAATATCAATGCCGGTGAGCTTACCATTTTGCGTAAAAGTATAAGGTGCCCACTGCTGACTAATCCCCACTTTTAAGGTTTTATCACAGCTAAAAGCCGAGTTACTCAATACAGCAATAACAAGTAAAAACAGCGCTTTTAACCCCATTAACCCACCTTAGTTTAAATACTTACAAATCATATTATTGAAGTATGGTTGATAATGTCTGAAAGACCAATGTGTGAAGTGGGAAACCATAAGTTAGCGAGTCTCAAGGGGAAAGAGTAAAGTTGCGAGGTACGAGATTCGAGGTGCGAGTCTGTAGCAGCGATTTTACATCGCGTCCTAGAACCCAGAACCTAGCGCCTTATGTTTTCATTCGTAGTCGTGAAACTTGTTTCGCGCGTCTGAAGATAGGAAATTTGAAAAGGTCTACATGGGTTATGTTTGATCCAATTCGGCACTAAAGTACCTCCTACAAGGCTTCAATCGCTGAGAAGATGACTCGACCTGACCACCCCCACTGCTCAACTGACATCTGACGTCTAACGACTAAAAGCCAGCGATTTTACATCGCGTCCTAGAACCCAGAACCTAGCGCCTTATGTTTTCATTCGTAGGCGTGAAACTTGTTTCGCGCGTCTGAAGATAGGTAATTTGAAAAGGTTTACATGAATTATGTTTGATTCTATTCGGCACTAAAGTACCTCCTACAAGGCTTCAATCGCTGAGAAGATGACTCGACCTGACCACCCCCACAGGTCGACTGACCGCTGAAAGCTGAAAGCTGACAGCTTCTTTCCCCTTTCCCCTCGCTAACTTTACTCTTTCTAACTTCACCCACAAAAAAGCAGCCATACGGCTGCTTTGAAGGGAAATCACATTTTAATGATGGGCATTAAATGTGGTTATTACACTTAAAGTGCTTTCCATACATCCGCGACACCTGGCTCTTCTCCTTGAGTCCACCACTTCGCTTCGTATTTATTACCTTGGTGAGTGACTTGGTCGCCACCGTTATAGATACCCGCAGCTTGCCACACAACATCACCATTACCGTCGGTTGGTTGTGAACTTGCTTCCCATGGGCCGCCTAAATCAGGGCGCTCACCTTGTGTCCACCATTTAGCCGTGTACTCTACGCCGTTATAAATCACCGTATCACCACCGACATAAGTCGCCGCAGCATCCCATGTCGTTTCGCCATCTGGCGGAGTTGTTGTACCAGAATCTGTCACGGTGACATTAAAGCTCACTGCTGCAGCAGTTTGACCATCACTTACCGAAACCGACACAACATAGCTTGTATCTGCATCAACGCTGCCCGCTTGTAAACTAACATCAGCACCTGAGCCCACTAATGTTAAACCTGCAGGGACTGTCCAGCTGTATGAAAGCGTATCGCTATCAGCATCAGATGCCGAAACCGCAACGTCCACACTCGCGTCTTCTGCCACTGTTTTATCAGCAATTGCCGCAACGACTGGTGCTTGGTTCTCGCCTGTCGTTGGTGCAACTACATTCACTGTAACGTTACGGCTCACACTTGCCTCGCCATCGCTAACGCTCACAGCAACCATGTATTGCGTATCAGCAGTTACTGATGGCGCTGTGATTACAAGGGTATTTGAATTTTCACCAGTTACTGTTAATGCGCTGTCAGCGGTCCAGCTAAAGCTTAGTGGATCGTTATCTGCGTCAGTTGCCGATGCACTAACAGATACACTTTCGCCCGCATTAACAGATACTGTGCTTGATACAGATAGCACGGGCGCTCTATTGCTAGGCTCAGTGACGGTACCACCAAGTGCTTCGTGCATGGCATTAAGAATATCGCCATTGTCCGCGTCAATTTCCCATGCAAATAGGCCACCTAGATTATATTGATTAACATAAGCACCTTTTGCCAAAACTGAACGACGGTTATCGTATGTAATTAATTTACCGTTGCTACGGTTCCATACATAAGCGGCTTCGGCTTGTTCGTCATAACCTGTTTCGAACCCATTGATGCCATTTTCTGCAGCGCCCAACATATAGGTTTTGATGCCTTTATAATCGATAACACCGTCTTCCCATACACCTTGCGCTGTAGTGCCTTTAAGTTTGCCATTGCCCGGTGCTGTCATTGGGTTATCAGCGATAGTCGCGTTTTCTGGATAAACGCCTTCCCAGCCACGGCCATACATAGCGGCACCTACCACGATTTTCTTCGACGGTACGTTTTGCGCAAGTAGATTTTGCACTGCATTATCAGTTGTGTAAGCAGGGCCTTTATATGGAACGCCTTCTTCATCAACACCCGTGCCATCACACTGACCAACACGGAAATGCGATGAACAATAAAGCGCAGCCTGATGGCCCGTTACATTGCTCCATGCACCATAGTAGTCGTAGCTCATTAAGAAAATGTAATCCATATATTGTTGAGCTTGTGAGTAGTCGACATCTTCAATTTTGTCATAACCTGCACCAATCGCTGATGTTAACTCATACTCACGACCCGTTTCGGCTTCAAGCTTATCAAGCATCGCGCGCAGCTCTTGCATTAACGCAACGTATGCTGGGCCGTCAGCAACAGGGTCACCTAAGTTTGGATTAGCACCCTGACCACCTGGGTATTCCCAATCAATATCAACACCGTCGTAGAACTTCCACGTTCTTAAAAACTCTTCCATTGATGCAACAAACGTGTCGCGATTGGCTTTATCGGTAAAGTAAGCAAATGGGTCTGATAGAGTCCAACCACCCACAGATGGTAAAATTTTCAGATCAGGATAACGCTGCTTTAACGCCATTAACTGCGAATACGTACCACGAATTGGATCATTACTATCAACACCTGGTAGCGCTTTTTGAATCGCAGCCCATGGGTCGTGGATCACCACTTCAAAATCTTGCGAGCCAGCACAGGCAGTATTTAATGCGTTTTTAGGACCACCAGTTAACGAGTCATTAGGTCCACAGATTGGAATAAACCCATATAAGATATGACTGAGGTTTTGCGCTGGTATATTAGTTACGTCGAAATCGCGACCATAAATACCCCATTCAACAAAGTAAGCACCGGTTACAAGACCATCTTTGGTGCCAATATCTTGGTTATTTGGATCATAATCCATCGGCAATGGCGCTAAATGGCCGCCATCTGTATCGGCAATAACAATTGGCTTACCTTCACTGCGAGCACAGGTGGTACCGCCTTCACATAGTTCTACATATAATGTGTGACGACCTGCTTTATCATACGGGAAGCTAATAACACCACTTTTAGTGCCTGCTGCCAGCGAGCCTTCATTAACCAATGTATCATCGAAATACACTTTATAGCTGTCGCCGCCATCACCACTCCATGCGTTCCATTCAATGCTGATAGTGACTTCATCAACGCGGTTCACCAAACTCTTATATGAACCTGTGCCTTCAAGGTCAACCTCAACAAATGAGTACTCTTGTGGCTCCCAAATAATAGTCGGTGTTGATGGTGCCGCATTCGCTGCACTTGCAAAGAGTGCAACACCAATGGCTGCGGTTAATTGTTTTATATTCATGATTCTCTCTTATCTGTTTTTATATAGCGTTACGCTGTTATTGATAAAGTTTGAACTACAAAACTTTAGATTTCTGTCCATACTTGGCTGGCACCCGGTACATCTCCTTGGGTCCACCACTGCGCTCGATAGCGCTGTCCTTGATAGGTTACTTCGTCGCCGCCTTGATAGGCTTTGCCGCTGTTCCATTCGATTGATGCACTGCCAGATTCAAGCTGCCATGCATCACTACTGTCTGGTTGTGCGCCTTGGTTCCACCATTTCGCACTGTAAACGCCGCCGTTAAAACTCACTTTATCGCCCGTGTTGTATTGGCTTGTGCTATTCCAAGCAGGCACGCTCGGATCAACTGGATCAGGGTCGACCACAGTGCTATTAAGCACAGTTACGGTAAAACTTACTTGGCTTGTGAGCTCGCCATCTGACACCGATACGCTTACGGTGTAACTTGCATCAGCATCTACAGCGGGGGCATTTAGCGTGATGTTGGCATCGCTACCCGTAAAGCTCAGTGGTGCAGGTACATCCCAGCTATAAGTTAATATGCTTTGCTGATCATCAAAGGCGTGCAGGTGTATCGCGGTGCTGCTTTCTTCTTCGACTTGAAGGTCATCTGGTTGATGAATAATCGGCGCGGTATTGTCAGGTGCAGCTTGTACACTTAGTGCAAAGCTGTAATTTGCATTCGTTGTGAAGACTTGATTAGTCAATAAATCAGTAGCATCAAAGGCAATATCTCCAGCGCTACTTTGCACGCCAATATTCACTAAGTGCGCGTAATTAAGGTTTAACAGCGCTGCAAACTCAGCCTGCCAATTAGCTTGATTATCAGCTGTGATCTGCATTTGTTGAGTAAGTAACTCTTGGCCACTTTCATCAAATAACCGAGCTGACACACTACCGCCAACCTCAGCGTCTTGTCCTTGACGAACAAAGTAGCTAATTGCTGCCCAATCGGTTGGCTCTGTCGGGGTCGCATCGCTAACAATATTAATATCGCTACAGTTGTAGAAGCCTTCGCCACCGGCATCATCTCGTTGCCAACGCGTGTATAAAATGGCATCGCCACTGCGCCCTTGTGGAATAGACACGCTCATTTCATAGTAACGGTCGTTGTTAGCATCAATGCTAAAGTCAAGATTACCGTACTCTTCAACAAGATCTAGGTCATCCCAAGTAAGCACTTGAGTCGCACTATCAAAGCCCGGTTTTGTTAAATAAAACTGCCAAAAACTCGGGTTATGCGGCGTACTTGCTAAAAAGCGCACTAAAATATCGCCATTAGCATTAGGAATAACCTCACTGCGTTGCCAATGCGCTGAAGGTAAATCCATACCGCGTTTTTCTGGGTCGCCTGCGGCACATAATCGGCCATCAGGTACACTTTGTTTTACTGCCTCTAGGTTTGTGTAATCAATGGTATTAGCCGAAAATTCAATGTCTTGCACAAATTGCACATGCCCTGCCTCAACGAACGCTGCTCGACAAGCAAGGTTAGGGATCCCCGTGCCATCAGCAGGCCACCAGTACCCGCCATCGGCATTACAAAATGCTTGGCGTGCCTTTGGGCTTTCTAAGAATCCGTGGGCATTCACATGGCTTGATGCACAGGCAAGCAGCATGCTGGTTGCCACTGCCGATAAAGACAATGCCTTTGATTTCATTACTTTCATTGTTGTTCTCGCTGTAGAAATGCGGAGCAAAGTCCTTGCTCCGCTTAGTTGGTTAAAGCGTGCAACTCACCGTCCAGTCAGCCGATGTGCCTGGCTCTGTGCTCGTCCACCACTTTGCTTCGTAAATCACGTTGTTATGATTCATTAGGTCGCCGCCAACAGCATGGCTTGGGTTACCAGCCCAGTCAGTTTTCGGCCAATTTGGATATACAGGGATGCTTGCTACATCAACGCCGTTACAGTTTTCATCGCCACCCGTATCACCACCAGTGTCACCGCCAGTATCACCACTGCCTGCAGTGCCATCTGGTAGCATTGGGTATTCGTATTTGAAGGCGTAGGTTTTGCCATTTTTCTCAATAGTGAAATTAGTTGGCCCCGTAATTGGCATGTAGTACATAACTTGTGCCTCAACGGTTTCACCTGTGTTAAATGACTTTTCGATACCGCCCCACTCGTTCACTAAGGTGATTGAAAAACGATGGAATTCATTTTCAAAACCGCCGATATTATCGCCAGCCGCATTTGAGCCATTCGCTTCAACAGCCATGCCGAGTTTCTCTTGTGCATTCCAATTCGATTTAAAAATTGCAGAGGTAGAAACGGGCACATCAAAGCTGATTTTCGCGCCGCTTAAGTCGATATCTGAGTTATTGGTGAATGCGAATGTAGGTGAAATTGGATAGTTATCATCACCAATTGGGAAATCTTCCACAGTAAAGCTTACGTCAACAGCTTCGCTTGGCAGGGTGAAATCGACATTGCCTTGATGAGTGTTGTAAGCCACACCACTTTGGTTAAATTTATCGTAAGCAAGTGTGGTTAAGCTTGAGCCCATGAAGTACTCACCTTTCGCTGAGTCATAATCATAGTCACCGGCAAGCTCCCAGAACATGATGCCACCAAGACCATTGTTGATAACATAATCAACTTTGGTTGCCATTGATTGCTCATCTTCAATTGATAAGAAAACCTTTTTCTCTGCATTCCAAAGCCATGGAGCAACCGCTACATCATCGTAGAAACGTGTATAAGTGCCCGTTAATACATCATCTGCATCGGTTTCTGGCGTTAGGCCATAGATTTCAAGGTAAGAAGGGTTAATGCCATTTTCGAGATTTTTCGCATGCCATAATGGGTTTGAACCTGCTGGCATTTCTTCACCAACATCGTTCTTATCGTGCCATAGGTTATCTATGCCAAGAGCGCCATTACCACATTGGTTTTTCTCTCCAACACCAGTCCCTTTAGCACATTTTGATTGATCTGGCAGCGCTGCTTGACCCCATAAACCATTAGTCCCACCCGACACATCTTTAAAGCCACGAGTGTAATATGGAATACCAATATTGATTCGACCTGCAGAGACAGCACCACGGAAGTAACGTACAGCCCAATCCGTATTTAAGTAGCCAATTCCTTCAAACTCTGCGGTGGTATAAACGCCCCATTGCGCTAATTCAGAATCAAGACCGGTATCAAACAAGGCTGCGTTGTGGCCTACATGTGAATTCCATGCACCATGTAAGTCATAAGACATAATGTTAACGTAATCGAGATACTTCACGCTTTGGAATGTTTCCATGCCACGTAATAAGTAACCTGAAGATGGCGAAGCAATCGTTAACAAATAATGCTTACCTGCCTTTTCACCTGCAATATCAAGTTCTTCACGTAGCTTTTTCATCAATACACGATACGAGGCATTAAGACCTGCGCGACGTGCATTAGAGATAGGGAAATCATCAGGGTGGCCTGAGTCGTTCATTGACGATGGGTATTCGTAATCAATATCGACACCATCAAAGCCGTAGGTTTCAATAAATTCAACGGCACTTTTCGCAAAGGCCTCAATCCCCGCTTGGTTCACAGAGCCATCGGCATTGGTTGTCATCGTGTAGAAACCACTGCTATTTACGCGAGTACCGTCTTCACCAAAATAACCACCGGTTTCAGCCCAGCCACCTACAGAGATTAAGGTTTTGACATCTGGGTGTTGTTTTTTGAATTTATTGAGTAAGTTAAAGTGACCTGTATAACTAAAACTTGGATCCATTTCAGCGCCTGTAACGCCCGGCCAAGTCATATTTGTCGCTGGGTTGCCAGCTGCATTTGGATCACCAATCGAGACCTTGTTATTGCCATCAACATGCGCAAAGGCATAGTTAATATGGGTGATCTTATCCCAAGGAATATCGTTAACTAAGTAGCTTGGCTGACCATTGGCGCCATTTCGCCAACTCGTAAAATAACCAATAACTCGGCGTGGATGATCGGCACCCATTTTCTCGCGGCCATTTTCATCATATACGCTACAGTATGGGGTATTCACACCCGGTGTTTGGTATAAGCCTTGTGGTTTACAATCGCTACCTGGTTCTGTTGCTTCAACAACATTAACAACTTTGCTTTGTGTATCCGTCGCGCCTTCGTTATCGGTCACAGTTAAGGTAAATGAAAATTGCCCAAGTGCAGGTGCTTGCCACGTATAACTTGAAGAAGCGGCACTTGCTTGATGAACTTCAGTGCTGTTTTCAGTTAGCGATAACGCAGTCACTTGGCCATCGCTATCAGTGCCAGAAAGCGCAAACACCACACTGTCACCCACCGTTACTTGTGATGGCAGTGAGCTAAATTCAATGCTTGCCACCGGCGCTTGGTTAACCGGCTCAACGTCATCAGACACACTCACTGAATGTGCAACCGCTGTAGAGGTTAGCCCTAAATCATCCGTTGCGACCGCACTGATCACATGGCTGCCTTGCGTTGCTTGCCAGCTTGCTGAGTAAGGTGTGCTTGTCACAACACCCAACGATGTACCATCAACAAAAAACTCAACACTTGCCACGCTACCATCAGTGTCAGCAGCGACAGCGCTTATGACAACGCTGTCACTAGTGGTAAATAAAGAAGCCTCTGCGGGTGTTAAGCTGCTAATTTGAGGTGCTTGATTTTCATTGACAACGCTGTCACAAACACCCAATAAACGCCACTCTTGATCGACACCAGAAGTCTCCACAGGGTTGGTTTGCGTCCACCACTTGGCTTCATAAGCGCTACCTTGTGCCTGAACCTGATCACCACCAACATGTGTTTGCCCTTGTTGCCACACTTCTAAGTTGCTGCAATCAATCGCAGCCTGTGCTGTAAAGCCGTATAAACCTAGTGACAGCGCACTCAGTTTAAAGGCATTTTTTATTAATTTATGCGAGCTCATTCGCTCCCTCCGCCCAAAGTTTCAATAACATTTATTTTACAAATTCAACTTTAAAGTAACACAAAGCGCTATTACGTCAAGCTTGAATTTACCTACAAAGGGTAAAATAAACACACTTTTTGATGTGTGACTTAGTTAAAATCACTAAAAAAGAATTAATTATTTTTATCAAAAAGCAAAAACGTGAATGATTCTACTGAGTAAAAATGAACATAAAATTAACAATAATTTAACCATGGAAAGCATGGCACTTCTGGCTTGTATAAAAAACAAACAGCGCTTGTGTAAGGGTAGGCGAAAATAATTATCGTATCGATTATGGGTATATAACGAATAAATTAGTTTTCAGGTAAAAATTTCTATAAAAATGGAGTGAAAATTATTCTTAACACGAATTTTAGTCATAAAAAAAGCAAACACTCAGTGTTTGCTTTTCACAAAAATCCTATTTGATCACAACTTAATTAAGCAGCGATTAAATAGGACTCTCGTCCTGCATGTTTTGCCTTACGTTGATATGCACCTTTACCTTTTTTAGGTTTCTCTACTTTTGCTGTGAACAGCTTAGATGTCACCATTGCGGCGTACACATTATCGTTAATTACACCACGACCTGTATCAACTTGGCCTTGTGTACGTTGTTTCTTTTTGCTCATTTTTTGCTCCTATTTAAAGTGTTGCGAGTATATACCTACCTAAGCGCTACGCAAGCGATTTTTAAGAAAAAAAAGATGATTTTTTCCCCTTATTTTGTCTTAAGTACTTTTACTAAACACCATGCCTTGTTGTCATTTTCCTGACTAAATTCGTATTTTGATTGCATTCACTACCTAACTGCTGGCAAAACTAGCGAAAACAACCATAGTTAATTAAAAACAAACAGGATTACGATGACTGACTTTCTCTTAATCGCCTATATATTCCTCATTGCAGGCATTATTGCCGTGCCTATTGCCAGCAAGTTTGGGCTTGGTTCAGTGCTTGGCTACTTACTCGCAGGTATTGTTATTGGGCCAACACTGACATTTTTAAATGTTGATGTAATTGCCATCCAGCATTTTGCTGAGTTTGGTGTGGTAATGATGCTGTTTATTGTTGGCTTAGAGCTTGAACCCAAAGCGCTTTGGTCAATGCGAAAACAACTTCTTGGCCTTGGTGGCGGACAGGTGGTTTTATCAGCTGCCGCTTTTACTGGTATTGGTTTAGCATTTGGTCATGCTTGGCAAACAGCACTTACAATAGGCTTAATTTTATCGCTTTCTTCGACCGCGATTGTACTGCAAACGCTTTCAGAGCGCGGGCTATTAAAATCAGATGGTGGCCAAGCCTCATTTAGCGTACTACTCACCCAAGATATAGCCGTTATTCCTATGCTTGCGTTTATTCCTTTGCTTGCTTTACCTGAATTAGCGCCCGCCATTGCAGATACAGCCAATGCAAGCGAAGACGGTCATGGTAGTTTAAGTTTGGTAGCAAACCTTGAGAGCTGGCAAGCAGCGCTAGTTACTTTGGGTATGATAGCGCTCGTCGTTTTTGGTGGTAACTACTTAACCGCACCGATTTTTAGATTTGTTGCACAAGCACGGCTTCGTGAGCTCTTCACCGCAACTGCTTTATTTTTTGTTATTGGTATCGCTTTAATGATGTCGTTAGTTGGCTTATCCCCTGCGCTTGGCACCTTTTTAGCGGGTGTTGTGCTTGCAAATTCACCATACAAACATGAGCTCGAAAGTAATATCGATCCCTTTAAAGGGCTATTACTTGGATTATTCTTTATCACCGTTGGCGCAAGTATCAATTTTCAATTACTCGCAGATAACCTAGCCACCATCGTGATACTAACCGGCGCACTGATTGTAACTAAAGCAGTTGTGCTATTAATTTTAGGACGTATTTTTGGCCTTAGAGGCGCCGCACTTTGGTTGCTAGCACTAGGGCTTGCACAAGCTGGTGAGTTTGGTTTTGTACTACTTGCTTACAGTGTGTCTAATAATGTTTTAGCCGCAGCCGTTGCCGACCAACTATTACTGGTTGTGACCTTATCCATGCTGCTTTCGCCAGGGTTATTTATTCTCTATCAACGTGTGATAGCACCGCGCTTTATTTGTGAGCAAGCAGGAAAAGAAACAGAAGAGTTCCCTGATGATAGCCATGTAGTCATTGCAGGCTCTGGCAGAATGGGAGGGCTGGTTGACCGTATTTTACAAGCTGGCGGCTATAAAACCACCGTGATTGACTACAACTACAAGCAACTCGAAGCCCTTGAGCGTGTTGGTATTCGTAACTTTTTTGGTGATGCCACTCGACCAGACTTACTCAGTGCTGCAGGCATTGAAGATGCAAAACTGCTGGTTGTTGCGCTTGATGATGCCGAACAAATAACTAAATTAGTTCGTTATGCGATGCAAAATTACCCGCATTTACATGTGGTTGCCCGCGCTGTAGACCGCCATCACGTATACGATTTATGGGCTTACGGCTGTCGAGATATTATTCGCGAAACCTACGACAGCACCATGCGCATGGGCCGTTCATCATTTGAAGCACTTGGTATTGAACGAGAAAAAGCCCAAGAAATGGTCGATATTTTCAGTGAGTTTGATAAAGAAATGCTACGAGAAGCTGCCGATGTCTACGAAATCGGCGTGCCATTCGAAGAAAACCATGCCTATATCGAACGAATCAATAAGATATTCGAAGAAAAAGAACCCGAAATAAAACAACAAATGCGCGAGATATGCGAGCGAGTTAAAAGTAACGAGGGGCGAGGCTCTAGGCTCTAGGCTCTAGGCTCTAGGCTCTAGGCTCTAGGTTCGAGGTTCGAGGTTCGAGGTTCGAGGTTCGAGAATAAACGCGATGTAAAATCGCTGCTACAAACTCGTATCTCGTTTCTCGTAACTTACCGAAATATAAAAGTATTAGATAATGTAATAAGGAGTATTACAGCATGGAAACGCTTAATAAAAAGGAAAAGCTGTTAACCATTTTGTTCGGGTTGGCAGCGATTTTTAATTTAACTCTCGGTATATATTTTCTTAAATCACAAAGTCTAGACTGGATAGAGTTTATTAGTTGCTTAGCAATTTCACTTTTGCTTTTAACATGCAGTTTGAATCCAAAGTTATTCTTTAAACCGCTAAAAAAATTATTTTCACCACACTTCTCTTTGGAACCAATAATTAATTCAACTATCTATTTCTCAATTATAGTTGCAGGTTGGATTTTGTTATTTGGAAGCATTCTACTAGACAGATTTTGGAGGGTTTAAATACAGGTGGATATCCTAATACGAGATACGAGGTGCGAGAGTAAACGCGATATAAAATCGCTGCTACAAATTTGATGTCGTTCGTAGGAATGGCTTTAGCCATGAACTCTTAAACACCAATCAAATGTAAAACGATTAGACGTAGGCGTGAAACTTGTTTCGCGCGCATGCATAACGCCTACGTAGCAGCGGCTTTATGCCGCGACGTTGGTGAGGTTCGAGAGAAACGCGATGTAAAATCGCTGCTACAAACTCGTATATCGCATCTCGTGTCTCGCTAAATTAAGATCATTCCCGGCTAAAGCCAGTCCTACGGGCTTTCTCCTCGCATCTCGTACCTCGAAACTCGCAAACTTTCCCCTTTCCC
Source organism: Pseudoalteromonas shioyasakiensis (assembly GCF_019134595.1). NCBI lineage: Bacteria > Pseudomonadati > Pseudomonadota > Gammaproteobacteria > Alteromonadales > Pseudoalteromonadaceae > Pseudoalteromonas > Pseudoalteromonas shioyasakiensis. Next base: position 350,006 of record NZ_CP077771.1, read on the forward strand.
CTCGCTAACTAATTCAAAGCTTTACAGCCAATCGATTTGGATAGAAAAAGTCTTTGCTATCAATGCATTTTATTTTGCTTATGTCTGTGTGCAATGGGTTAATTAAATAATTGTATTCATCGGGGCATAAGCTTGAAGGAACTTGAAGAACGGCTGCATCCATCGATGCTAGCCAATCAGAACCTAACGCCTGCGTCTGTGTAATGTAGGGGTGGTCATCCCATGCTTTTGGAAGTTCGCTAGATACTAGCCTAATAATCTTAAGATCATCAGGGATTTGAATCGTTGTGATACTCAGGTTTGTACTTAAAATATCCGTTGTGTCATTCACTAATCGCTCAAGCATTGCTAAAGAGCGTGAGCTTGCCGTATACACAATAGGTTTACCAACAAAATGCCATCGCCCCTGTGCATACAAACCACCCTGCCCAGATAACGCGTTTGCCAGATCATTATGTATTTTGGGTGCTATTCGATAGCAAATCATTAAGCGGTAAACCCGTACTCAAGCCCTAGTATCACGCGCTTAATAAGCTCACGACCTCGAATAGTGTGGATCACCGACTTTGGTTCTTGATTAGCAAATTGAATATTAGGGGTGCCTAGCCATTCGTTCCAGCGTTTAACATCACCAAAATAAGCAATGCCTTGTGACGAAATACGTGCAATCTCTAACGCATTTTCGCTCAGTTTAGCACTTAAACGTTTTCGGTCTTTACTGTAGCGCTCAAGTGTACGGGTCGTTGTGCCAATGGAGGTTGCTAAAATGTTGGCATCCCAATTCAGCTCTTTAGCGAGTAATTTAATTGCACTGACAGTTACACCTTGTGTTGCAACATTAATCTCATCAATCGTATTAGAATGAATTGTTACCCTACCATCAGTAACAACACCTAAATAATCAGTTTCTACAGCATTCATTTTACACCTCGTCGAATTCGACACTTGTCATTTATTATAGTGACAAGTGTCGCATACTACAATTAAACAAAAAAATAGCGCCGTCAGGCGCTATTTAAGTTTCATATCAACTTAGGAATTAAAAACTAAAACTTAATTTTGCATAGTAGGTCATACCATCAAAACCATAAGGTAGTGCTCGAACAGGGTATTTGAATGCTTTATTCGTAATAAAATCAAGCACTTCATCTTCGCCTAGCTCGTCTGGCGTTACATCAAAGATATTATCAATACCCGCTGATAGCATGAGTTCGTCAGTTAGCTGATAGCCCACGTTAACATCCACTAATACCGCTGATTCTACCGTGCTTGTGTCTTTAAACTCACCGGTAGGTGATAGCTCATCAGGTAAACCAATGTGGTCATTACCAAAGTATTTAACGTCTGTTTCACCATAGTAGTTAAAGCGTAGCATGCTGTTGAAATCGCCACGATCGTATTCAAACGTTAGCGTAGCACGCTCACCTGGTTGACCGTCTGTTAAGAAACTACGTTGTAAATCATCAAGGGCGATTGATTCAGGAATACCCTCAGGTGCATTTACATCATCAATTTCAGTTTCGTTAATGTTACCCGCAAAGGTTACTGAGAAATTACCGTCGTACAAATCGGTGCGGTACGAAGCAATAATATCAACCCCTTTAGTGGTTGAATCAACTGAGTTTGAGAAGTAGTTGGCTTGCTGTGCCCCTGTTGCATTAAGCGCGGCCACGGCCTCGGCACTAAACGAAACATCGTCCGCCGACATTAAGCTGCCAAGGGTAATTCTGTCTTTAATAGCAACATGGTAAAAATCAACGGTTAGCGATAAATCGCTCGTTACGTTATAAACAAAACCTGCACTTAAGTTTTCTGAGCTTTCAAGGCCAAGGCTATCGACGCCAAGTGCTGACGGAAAATCAGAGCCCGCTGTTGCTGTGAATGATTGCAATAACACGCCACCAGCACCTAAGTTTGTGGTGTAAGCAGTGTACGCACTTTGTTGCAGCGATGGTGCTCTAAAGCCAGATGAAATCGCACCACGCACAGCAAAGTCATCGGTAATTTCATAGCGCGTTGCGAGCTTACCAATGATGTCATCACCAGCATCAGAGAAGTCTTCATAACGAAGCGCTGTACTTACTTGCCAAGCGTCCGTGATCAGCGTTTCGGCATTCACATAAAATGCATAGCTGTGACGGCTCTCTTTGTTTGACGCTTCAGGGCGTAAACCGTTATAAGCTTGGAAACCACACTCAGCGAATACGCTGCTGTCGTTTACCGCAGGGTATGAGCTATCTGAATTAGCTAAACCACATGCATAAGAGGCTTCTTCGCCCGGCACGATTTCATAATTTTCTTTACGGTATTCAGCACCCACAGATACATATAAAGGCTCGCTACGACCAATATCAACAATACCATTAAGGTCTGCATTCACAGTTGTTTGATCAAATCTAAAGCCACCTGAGTAGCCGCCATTAGGGCCTGCATTGGCAGCAATATCAGCATCGCTTGCATCAGGGTTATTCGCTACATATTCAGCAGCATACGACGCATTTAGCGTGTTTTTTGACGTGAAGTCATAGCTATTTTCACCATATACGGCAGATACGTCATAGCTCCAATCTGGATTTAACTCTCCGCGCAAACCAAGTGAAAACGAAATATCTTCGGCTTCGTTATCGATACGAGGTAAAAAGCCATCGCCATATACTTGCACCACGTTCTTCGCTGCTTGGTCAAAGTTACGGTAAAAACCATTACCTAGCGCAGTACGGTTTGAGTATCCACCAAATGAGTAAAGCTCGGTCTCACCTATAGGTAACGCCATGTTATAAAATACAGAGGTAAATTCGCTATCAGCATTCCCCTGTCCCCAACGAACTTCGTCAGAGAGTGTGCCTGCAGGTACATCAACTGAGCCACCAGTATCACGCTCTGCGCGGTTGGTGCCATCAGCATCACGGTATTCTAAAGAAAAGTTAATGAAGCCGCCTTCATCACCTAAATCAAAGCCACGGTTTAACCCCATTGAAATAGTGTCACCATCACCTTCACCCGTGCTACCTGCTTGCACATACCCCGTTGTGACACCGGTTGAATCGTTTAACGATAAGTTGATAACACCGGCAATCGCATCTGAGCCATACTGCGCAGCAGCACCATCACGAAGTACTTCAACGCCTTTTAACGCAGTAAGCGGAATCGCGTTCATATCGGTACCTGCTGCACCGGCACCTACAGTACCATTCAAGCCAAAAATAGATTGGTTATGACGGCGTTTACCATTAATAAGCACTAATGTTTGGTCTGGCTGTAAACCACGAAGAGTCGCAGGTCTAAATAAGTCAGAGCCATCTGACACTTGCGTACGAGAAAAGTTAAAAGAAGGAGCCGTCGCTTGCAGACTTTGGCCCAGTTCAGTGAAACCACCTTTGTTTAAGTCGTCAGCATCAATCAAATCAACCGGCGATGTTGATTCGGTAGCCGTACGATTGGCAACCCGCGAGCCTAATACAGAGATTTGTTCGATGTTTTTATCTGCTGTTACAGCAGATGCTTGCTCTGCTGCCTGCACTGAAGTCGCAGAAACAGCCACACTAACCGCAACGGCCAGCATACTTAAAGAATGTGTTGTCATGTGTATCCTGTTGATATTCCGGCTTTCCTTAAAACAAAAAGACGCCCCTTTTGGAGAAATTAAGAAAAGCACTAAGCACGTGTTGTTGATTTTAGAAATCACGATTTTGAAAGCTAACTCAAGCCTGCGAGTTAACTCTTGCAAAACATCCTATCAACAAATCCACAAAATGAAAGAAAAATCAGGTACGACTTAGGTATAAATATTTCCATTTGTAGTATTAATGGAATTTTTAAGGTTGGAATTATTCGTTTTTCAGTAGAAATAAGCAAAATAATGCAACTATCAGCTTATCTCTACTGAGAAGGGAAATGTTTACTGATCTTGCTCAAGCATTGCCAGCTTTTCATCTTCAAGCATTAACGCCATGGTGGCAATTTCAGATAAGCTCTCGTCTAGCGCATTAAAGAAGGTGACAAACCCTTCGCCTAGTTTTTCTGGTTCAGGATGATTTGCCAGCGCCTGATCCCACATAGCAAAGGTGGTAAGTAAATCGAGGGTTGCTTCAAAATTATCAATAAACAACTGGCCATCTTCGCTTTCGTTTTCTTGCTGCGAATCAGCCTTGAGTAAAAATTGTAAGTCACTGTGCCAAATATCTTGGTTAACAATATACGCTGCAATATAACCACTACAAAAGTCTTGTAGTGCTTGGCTTGGTTCATTACTGTTAACTTCATTTGGGTATAATTCGGCTAAGATTTTCTTTTGTTCAACTTGAGCTTCGGTTACGTTATCGAGCAGCTCAATCATTGCATCGCGCGGCTCAGAATCTGTCATTAAAGTGTTGAATACCGCTTCATCATTATCGGCTATATAATTTGCTAACTCTGACTCACCAAAAAACTCTGAGCAGGCTAACAAACCAGACATATAGCCAATCACTTGATCTAAACTAACTTGATTAGTTTCGCTTTGACTAGCGAGGTAATTTTTAAATACATCCGAACTTTGTTGGTTAAGCATATTGAGCCTTTACATGTTGTTTTGGTCAGGGTGTATTCCTACCCTAGCGAATTCACAAATTTTTGCAACAACTGAAATATTGTCAGCTAGTTACAGTTTTCCTTACCTGACTTTGTACCGGAAACACACAACTGATACGTGTGCCCATTCCTTCTGTACTTTGAATATCAATACACCCTTGGTGTTCATGCACTATGGCATACACCATGGTCATACCCATTCCAGTGCCTTCACCAACAGGTTTTGTGGTGTAAAAGGGATCATATATTTTCGCAATGGTTTCTTCTGACATACCGGCGCCATTGTCTTCTACATCGATATAAATATGCTGTTCAAGCTCATACACTGCGACAGATATTTCAGCTTTTGCGCCTAAGCTATTACACGCTTGCTTGGCATTAATCAAAACATTAACGATTACTTGGCTTATTGCGGGTAAGTTACACCAACTTTGTGAAATAGGGCTGTATTGGGTTTGTAAATTACAATCACGTAATTGATTTGCTAATAGTTTAACAGCACTTTTTACCGCCTCCGTCATATCGGCAAATTGCTTGTCGTGACCTTTAGGCCGCGAAAAATCCAGTAAATTAGCCACAATTTTGCTGATCCTTTGTAGCCCTTGTGAGGTGTCGCTTATTAGTTCAGGTAAATCATCTGCCACAAAGCGAAACGAATGTACTTTATTAAGCTCTGTTAACTGCTTACAAAACGCAGCCTTATCGGTATCACTACAGGCAAATTCATCACATACTGCAAGTAGCTCGCTAAAGTAATTACAGTAATTTTTTAAACAATCAACATTACTAATGCTATAGGCAAGTGGGTTATTTATTTCATGGGCAACCCCAGCGCAAAGAGTGCCCAAAGTGGCCATTTTTTCGGCTTGAATGAACATAGTTTGGTGATGCTCTAAGTCAGCAATTTTTTGCTCAAGCTCACTGTTTAATGCCACTAGAATACGGCTTTTGTCTGCGAGCAATTGTTCAGCTTCTTCTCTGGCCGCTTTTTCTAACAAATAGGCTTGCTTAAAGTCATCCATATTCGTCTCAAACTCTGTTTGTCTCTTTTAAAACCTAGCACAAGGCTTGATTTAAGGCTATGTTATTGATTAACGATGACTCATAGTAAAACGGTATGGCAGAACAAGTTAGCAAACAACATATTCAGGTTTTATGCATCGATGATGACGAAATCGTGCTGCGCACATTGTTACGCTTATTAGCTGCGAGCAACATCACTGCAAAAGCCTGCTCAGATCCACTTGAAGGGCTAAAGATTTTGGCTACTTACAGCTTCGATGTGATCATTTGCGACATGCGAATGCCAAATATGGATGGAGCCGACTTCTTTGCGCAAGCACTTAATATTGACCCAGAACCACACCGGATTTTGCTAACTGGTTATTCAGATATCGACAACACCATTGCCGCAGTTAATAAAGGTAAAATTCATGCCTATATTCAAAAGCCTTGGCAGAACGAGTTACTGCTTCGCAATGTTAGCGATGGTATAGAAAAAACCTCATTAAAGCGCCAAAACAAGCAGTTAGAGCAAAAAATAAAAGCGCAAAACAGCCAGTTAAAAGAGCTAAACAACAACCTTGAGCAAATGGTAGAAAAGCGCACTCTACAAATTCGAAAAGTGCTCAAACAGCTCGAAGAAGTCAATGAGCGTGAAAAACACGAGCACCGTACTACCTTCGAAATTTTATATAACTTCATAAACGCTAACCCCTACCTAGATGGTAACCAAGCGCAAAATATCGCCACAACTTGTAAGCAACTAGCTCAAAGCCTTGGCTTAGAAAAACACCGAATTGAAAGAGCAGAAATAACAGGTTATCTTGCACAAATTGGCTTACTCGCCATGGAGCCTGAGCTTTATAAAAAGCCAACAAGAGAACTAACCGAAAACCAAAAAAAGCTTTTTTACACACACCCAAGTACCGCTCAATTGATGCTCATGCCAGCGACCCATTTACATGATGTGTCTGAGGCTATTTATTACCAATTCGAACATTACAATGGGACAGGCCAACCTAAAGGCTTAAAAGGAAAAGAAATTCCAATAAAAGCTATGATATTAGCGGTAGCGAGAGATTTTTGGCTAGCGGTTGAACAATTCAAAAGCACAGACGAAAGTGATTTCGAAAGAGCACGTGATCAACTACAGCTATATAGCGGAACCTATTATCACCCTAAAATTTTAGAATCCCTTAACAACATAGAAATTAAGTGTGCTAGCGATCAAAAAGTCGGCACCATGAAAATTATCTCGGCTCAAGATCTTAAAAACGGCATGGTACTTGGGCATGCATTAAGAAGCTACGACGGTATCTTGTTATTACCTAAAGGACATGTATTTGGCACAAAATCGATTGCAAAACTGCAGCAGCTTGAAGCAAGAAAACCGAATCCTTTCAGGATCATGATCAAAAATTAGCGAATAAAGTGATCACATAGTCAGCTTACTTCGTTACAATGTGATTTATATTACGATTACTTCATATAGGAGCACTCAGTGTCGCGATTTTCCGCCATTACCGATAAGCCTCATGACGGCCGATTCAACAAAAAAACGGGCATTTTACTGACTAACTTAGGGAGCCCAGACGCCCCTACTACCGCGGCACTTAGAACTTATTTACGCGAGTTTTTATCAGACCCTCGAATTGTCGAGATCCCACGTTTTATTTGGATGATCATCCTTTATTGCTTTGTACTTACGTTACGCCCAAAACGCTCAGCGGCACTTTATAAAAGCATCTGGACTGAAAACGGCTCACCGCTCACACATATTACCCGCGAGCAAAGCAAAAAACTGGCAGCCCTTTTAAAGGACAAAGGACACCACGACACTGAAGTGGTTATGGCCATGCGTTACGGTAATCCTTCAATTGAAGCTGGCCTTGAAGAGCTGCGCGAAAAAGGCATCACTCGCGTGATTGTGCTGCCAATGTACCCGCAATATTCAAGCACCACGATTGGTTCGACGTTTGATGCTGTATCGAATGTTCTTCGTAAGTGGCGCTGGGTGCCAGAGCTGCACTTTATTAATGGTTATCACGACAATCCGACTTACATTGATGCCCTAGCTGCTAGCATTAGCGAAGATCTAAATGCCCATGGCACGCCGCAAAAGTTGGTGTTTTCATACCATGGTACACCTAAACTGTTTTTAGAAAACGGCGACCCTTACTATTGTTTTTGTATGCAAACCACCCGTTTAGTGGCAGAGAAACTTGGCTTTGAGAAAGACTTTGCGGTAACAACTTTCCAAAGCCGTTTTGGTAAAGCTGAATGGTTGAAGCCATACACAGACGCAACCCTTGAAAGCTATCCTGCTGAAGGTATCAAAGACGTTGCAATTCTAAGCCCTGCATTTAGTGCCGACTGTTTAGAAACGTTAGAAGAACTCGAAGGCGAAAATCGTGAAATTTTTGAACACGCAGGCGGTGAAAAGTACCGCTACATTCCTGCATTGAATACCCGCGATGACCATGTCAATGCGATGTTTGAAGTAATAAAACCATTTCTTAAATAACAAAAGGCCCTAGTTATTATATACAGTAACTAGGGCATTTTTTAATATAGAAACCTGACATTAATCTTTACGTGTCATAACCAAGGTCACCGTGCCAGCAACAATCCCCCAAAACGCAGAACCGACCGAGAATAAAGTTAGGTTTGAAGCTGTGACTAAAAAGGTCACGATAGCGGCTTCGGTATAATACGCCTCAGTTAATGCTTGCTGTAAACTACTCGCAATAGTGGCAAATAGCGCAATACCTGCCAACGCCAAAATCAATGCCTGTGGCAAGCTTGCTACCAAACCGACCAAGGTTGCCGCAAGGAGCGCCATAATAATGTAAAAAACACCACCAGCAATGCTTGCCCAATAACGTTTACTTGGGTCTTTATCTGCCTCAGGGCTCATACAAATGGCAGCCGTTATAGCCGCTAGGTTAATGGCATAGCCACCAAATGGTGCAATAAATACATTTAATAGTCCGGTTACATTTAGCGCTGCCGATACAGGGGCTTTGTATTGGTGCGCCTTTAAAACAGCAATACCCGGTAAGTTTTGTGACGTCATGGTCACAATAAACAGCGGCAAACCAACACTTATCATAGCGTTCAAGTCAAACTCAGGCGCAATATAAGCAAACTCGCTCATTTTCCACTGCCAGCTAGAAGTATCAATTTGCCCTGTTACACCTGCCATTAAAAATCCCGCCACAACCACTGCGAGCATAGCAAAGCGTGGAAAATAACGCTTGCCACATAAATAAACAGCCACCATTAACCCAATCACTAAAGGCAGCTCATTCATAAAGTTGAACACATCAATACCAAAATTCACCAGCACGCCTGCAAGCATGGCACAGGCCAATTGGCTTGGAATTTTGTTCATCATTTTTTCGAACACGCCGGTAATACCAGACAAAAACACCAGCGCCGCCGAAAACATAAACGCGCCAACAGCTTGGTTCAAGCTATACCCTTGGGCACTTGAAATAAGGAGTGCCGCTCCGGTTGTTGACCACGCGATAAGAATGGGTACTTTGTAGTAATAAGACAACGCAATCGAACTGACACCCATCGCAAGACCAAGCATTAACACCCAACTGGCAACCAAATCAGGTGTGCCACCTAACACCATAACAACCTGATAAATAAGCGCGATTGAACTGGTAAAGCCAATAATAACGGCCACTAACCCCGCGGTTGCTCGACTGATGAGCTGACTCATGTACACACACTCCATGGCAATTAAAAATCTACCATATCCTATGATTTGCCAGATAGCACTGTACACTTTTGTAGTATTTTAAGATTTATTTACTATACAGATGAAACAAAAAAGGCGTGTTATAAATACGCCTTTTGAAAGTTTAAACGGCCTCTAAACAAGGCTCTTCGACAACTTTTGGCTTATCAAAAATGCCTAAACGAATGCGAATGAAGTGCAAAATCTCTTTGGCTACATCAATACCCAACGCCCCTTCTAAGCCTTCAAAGCCTGGGCTTGAGTTTGCTTCGCAAATTTTAAAGTGCTGCTCATCAAACAATAAGTCAATGCCCGCCACATCAAGGTTGAGTACGTTCGCAGTTTGGGTTGCAAGCCATTCGATTTCTGGCGTGATAGGAAATGACTTACCTGTACCGCCAGCACTGACATTAGCTTTAAAGTTTTTACCCTGTGAGTTACGTTCCATACACGCAACAGCACGGCCACCGATTGTAAGTACTCGCAAATCACGACCATGACTCGACTTAACAAACTGCTGTAAAATGATGTTTGCTAGCGGGTTTGCCGCTTCAATCAGCTGCATTAAGTCATCAAACTCTTCTTTTGATTTTGATAAGAACACGCCACTGCCCTGCGAGCCCGATAACGTTTTAATAACCACAGGAAAGCCAATTTGCATTTCAACCAAATCAATATTCACCGGAAACTTAACCAACATGGTATTCGGCGTTGGTAAATTACATTCAGCAAGAATTTGCTGTGCAAACAGTTTGTCTTTTACTGTTTCGATTGATTGCGAGCTATTGACACAGTAAACGCCTAAGCGCTCAAGGTGGCGGATAATCGCCAGCGCAAAATAGGTTGTACTTGCACCCATGCGAGGAATAACAAAGTCTGGTAGTTCAACAGATTGACCATCAATCAAGATACTTTTACCGTCTTCACGAGTAATAGTTAGATCAAATTGATCTGGCGAGTAAACTTGTAAATCTATGCCCTCTTCTTTGGCAGCAGCAAGTAAACGTTCTACTTCATAGGTTTCTTGCTTTAACAAGCCTTGGCTATCTTTATAAATGATCCACCCGCGCATGGTCGGTACCTCTAGTCTTGGAGTTTCGGTGACAAAAAAACGCGGATTATGCTCAGCATTCAGAGCCGAGTAAAACAAATTAATTTTATCGACACGATAATAAAAAGCACTGCTTAGTGATTAACTATTGACCGAGTTGTTAACTTGAGGTAAAAACTAACAATGAGTTAACATAAAAACCCGTAAGAGAAACATGTGAACAGGACGCTTGCATTAATCTTCATTCTGCCACTTACAGCATTTGCACTGAATGAGTGGCATATTCAAAGTGATGGTTTTAAAACAAAACCAAGCACACAGCAGTTTGTTGCCTCTTACAAAGCAGAAGCCGACCAAATAGCCCCACAGCCCATTGTGAACTTAACTGCGCCGCTTAATCAGCTATCTAATCATGCGCACGATTACCTATACAAACAAGGCCGTTTGCCTGACCAATTAGCAAACACCGCATTCAGCGAATTTGATTTAGACACCCTTAAAACCCTGCAACCTGGCGATCACTTTATTTTAGTGATCGACGAATACCTTAGTTACACCGTAGAAATTAGTAACATCATCGAAGCCAGCAATGGCGATAGAAGTGTATTTGGCAAGGTCAATGATCATGCTAAAGCAGGCCATCAAGCCGTGATGACCCTCACAGAAAACACCCTACAAGGCCAATTTGACGCCGGTAAGCAAAGCTACAAGTTTCAAAGCCATGGTGAATACGGGTGGGTAACGAAGTTGTAGTTACGAGCTACGAGTTGCTAGCTTCAAGGGGAAAGGGGAAAGTTAGCGAGTTTCGAGATACGAGGTACGAGATACGAGGGTAAAGTAACGAGGTGCGAGATGCGAGGTGCGAGTCTGTAGTAGCGATTTTACATCGCGTCCTAGAAGCTAAATCCTAGCACCAATTGTTTCCCCGTAGGACTGGCTTTAGCCGGGAATGGTTTGAGTAAGTGACGAGGAACGAGTTTCGAGTCTGAAGCAGCCATTTTACATCGCGTCCTAAGGCCTAGTACCTAGCGCCCAGCTCCTAGAACCGAATGTCTTAATTCGTAGGCGTGAAACTTGTTTCGCGCGTCTGAAAGCTGAAGGCTGACCACTCTCATTTATGTTTGATTCTATTCGGCACTAAAGTACCTCCTACAATTGAAATCAAACTCGTAGCAGCGATTTTACATCGCGTCCTAGCGCCTAGAACCTAGTGCCTAGCTCCTTTCCCCTTTCCCCTTTCCCCTTTCCCCTTTCCCCAAGCAACTTTCCCCTTGCAACTTTCCCCTAGCTAATTCACACCTACTCCTCAATCGCGGGCCATAAACTTGCGCCGTCGCTATCGATTGGGCTTAAAATCTCAAGGCCTAGAATTTTGGCTATCAGTGGGTACACATCTAAATTACTTACTTCGTCTAAACGTAGGCCTTGTTTAAAGGCGGGGCCAGTGGCGATAAAGGTTGCGGCCATATCTTCGCTATAAGCGTAACCATGAGTGCCTAAATAGCCGGCCATTTTACTGTCGGTAAACACCCGAGGCGCGTCGGTTTGTAAAATAATATCGCCAACGCGTGGGCCTTTATCATAGTGATAATCACGCTTTTGCTGCTCGCTTAGCACGATATAACGACCATCAGCGGCTTTAGCGAGCTTTTTACTGAATCCGCTGATGTCTGCTTTGCTATCTGGTTTTGCATAATATAAAACCCGAGGCCCGGTGTTTTGCACGATGAAGTTTTCGTCTTGTGGCAGGCTATCAATTTTAATGCTAAGGCTTGGATCTACAGAGGCCATACCGTGATCAGACACAATCACTAAGTTAATGTTTTGATCAAGCGCTTTTAAACGGTTCGATAAATCAGCCATTAAACTATCGAGCTTTTGCACTGCGTCATAAGTTTCTTTGGCATCAGGGCCAAACTCATGCCCCATGCTATCAACCAACGAAAAATAACTTATCACTAAGCGCGGGCGCTGTGCTTTTGGTAGGCTCAACCACTGAATAATTTGATCAACACGCTTTTGGTAATCACTGTGTTTTGAATAATGATAAAAGTAATCAGGCAACATGCCGTTAAAGCGCGCATCTGATTCAGGCCAAAAATAGGTAGCGGCTTTTAAGCCTTGCATTTGTGCAAGGTTCCAAAGCGGAATACCATTCACCCAAGTGCTATCGTCTTTCCCTTTACCCATTTTGTAGCAGTCGTTACGCTCAGTATCACAAAAGCGGTTCTCGACAATGCCATGATTAACAGGCAATAACCCGGTAATAATCGACAAATGATTCGGGAAGGTTTTAGTCGGATAAACAGGGCGCATTTTGCTTGCTCTCACGCCCTGCTCACTGATTGCTTTTAAATGTTTTGCATGGTGTTTTTCAATGTAATCCCAACGAAACCCATCTATCGAAATAAGTACCACAGATTGCTCTTGCTCTGCTTTTACTAGTGAGCTGAACGCTAATAAACCCGCTAATACTAATTGCCAAATACGCATGCGAAACCCTTTTTAGTTCAATTTGTTAATTTGCTCAGAAACTTTACCAAACTGTTTTGAAAATTTTGTGATCATGCTTTCTAGCTTTTTCACACTACGTTTTAAACGTGAGCCGTTTATTTGGCTATAAATAAAGCCCCAAACGCCTGTAACCACACTTAACACAATAAACACAGCAACCGGAAGCCCATCTAAATGCTCAACCACTTGCGGGTAATTATTGAGTAAATCAATCCCAGCTTCTGGCACAAGTGTATTAACTAATGGGTAAAAATCTTGGGCATCAAAGTACCACGCTAGCCCAACTGACGTAAGACCAAGCAATACCATGCGGTTAAATCCATGCACCATACCAAAGTTTCTGACTGAAGAATTGTTGTACTTAATGTCTTTACTCACATTAACCGCATACTCACGGTAATAATCAGAGTAACGCTTTGTGTCTACACTGCTGTAGGCGTAATACACCCAATCACCAATATCAACAGAGCCCAGTAAATCTTCACCCGCTTTAAAAATAAACGGTTCACCTGATGCGGTTTCGAGCATGATTTCACCTTTTAAGGTGGTGCTACGATTACGATAAACCTCAACGCGCTCTTTAACGTCACTACCTACATACGTGCCACCTCGATAGGTAGTTGTGGTTTCTGTAGTGGTCACTGTTTGGCGGCTTTCATTAGCATGTGCGCTTTGCTCTTTTTCTAATACTTTACCAAGCACTGCACAATGACTAATGGTGCCTTTTTCGTTACGTGCCCAAACATTTTTATGCTCATAAGCGTTTTCATACGCAAGGCTATACTCATCCATAATGGCATGCTCAAGCTGGGCAATACTGGTTGGTTTTGTTTTACTAGGCTCTAACGCTTTTTGAATGCTAATGGCTTGCTCATCATCTTTTGCAAGTGATTGTTCTTTTTCAGCAATCGCTTCAACGTGTTGCTTAGCGCCACAGCAATAACAATGCGCAGCATCTTGGCTAATACGCTGCTGGCAAGAGATACAAATAACATCTGACTTACTCGGCGTTCTTGCCAGCATGTTATAACCCAATTGATTTAGGGTGGTCGATAGCATCACATCTGTTGCTGCTAAAATCGCATCATACTTTGCTTCTTGTTTGGCTTTAGCTTTTTTATGGTAGTTGTGCTCTGCCATAAATACCCCTATTGCCACAGGCAATGAAGCAAGTAGCGCAGGCAAAAACTCAAGCTTTGCAGCAAACAACATGATTAAGAATGTAATAACACTTAGCACCAGCCACAGTATGGTTCCGCCAGTGTAGTTTCGGCTAATGGTTTTGTCCCAGCTGCGATATTGTTGGTCGGCAAAATGCACAATCACAACTGGCATAAAGCGGTCATTTTTAACTACCCGCCTAGCATTGCCATCAGCAATGCGATAATTAAGCGTTAACGGTGTTTCTTGAAATGCGGTGATCACATTACCCTTTTGTAGGTTCGCAATCACATCTTTTTCTGCATCAACACTAAATTCATGAATAATGCCGTCTTTGTCTTCAACTTCTAACCACCAATAACCATATAGCATGTTGTCGTTATTGGTTTTATAGCGGCGCTTATAGTAATACATTGATTTCACAACGCCTGTGATCGTACTCGCTTGTGGCGCATAGTTTTTTACATCAACCAGCAAGTCAGGGCTGAGTTCTTCAACCGTGTGCATTTGTCTTTTTTGCTCAAGAGCTTCTCCACAATCACAACAGTGAAGATCGGTGGCATACACCGTATTTTGGCAATGTTGCATTTTCATTCCTTGCTTAATTAATTGCTTAAATCAATGGTTAATGTTTGTTCGCCAGCATCTACTTGGTGCCAACGTCGATACGTTTTATACCCAGGCGCCGACACTTGAATATCATAAGCGCCAGTTTTTAATGTCATGCCAGCGCGATATTTAGGGCCAATATTCATAATGCGAATAGTGGCGTTTGCCGGGTTTGTCGTAATGGTAAGTTTAGTTTTTTGCTCAACCAGATATTGTCTACGCTGTTGCTGCACATCACTTAAACTGGCATCGCCATGGCGCAAAATATCAAACTTAGCTAAAGCATGGCTCAGCGGGCTAAAGTTCTCGTAAATATGCAGCTTTTCTTCAAACTTTAAACCAAGAGGATGCAGCAGAGGCTGTGCATGCAAAGTCCAACGAATCGCATAACTAAACACCGGATTGCTCGACTCATCGACCTTGTCTAAAAAGTAGTTAACAGGGCTTTGGTCGTCTTCGGTGAAGGTGTTATGAATAAAGAGCACGGGCGCAATCAAAATCAGCGCTGGCATAATCAGCTTTTGCAAAACAGATACAGCAGTGGTTGGTTGCTTTTCTTGCTTTGGTTTAACCAATTGCCATAGTTTTAACGGCAGCTTGCTAAAGGTTAAGCAAATCAAAAACAGTGACAACGACATCGAAATAGGCGGAATAATCACCGAACGCAATGCTTGCTTACCGTACTCCGCATACTCGCCACCATCAGCAAATTTACCTTCTGAGCTATTGAGCATGGCTAGGTATTTGTCGGTGCGTTTTGCAATGTTTGGATCAAGCACTCTGTCTTTAAAGTTCTTTTTATTCCAATCGGCGCGAATGTTTTTTACGTATAAATCACCCATTCTGTCGGCAATTTTTGCTTGAATTTGTGGGTGTAGCTGAAACGCAACCCAGCTTAAGTTTGGCTTTAAACTCATGCCGCGTTTGCGCATTTCGCTTTGCCATTGTGCATTAGCTTCGCTGGTTACCTTATTGTCTACAGCATTAGCAAATGCTTGGCGTTGATTCACATTCCAGTTGCTTTCAAGCTGTAACCCTTTGCTGGCAAAATGGGTTCTAAGCTTCTTTTGAGTTGTTTCGTGAGCACGAAACGCCATTAAGTTTTCAATTGTAAATGGGTAGCTCGTTTCACTTACAAACATCTTATGAAAGTTTGGATGTTGTAAAAAACGCAGCTGATAGTGATCAGGGTCATCGGTGTATTTGTAGCGCTTATCTTTAAAGCCGCCATCGCCACCGGTTGCTAAACTAGCAGCTTGTAGTGCGGTATAAACACCACCAGTGAGCACCCCCATCAAAATCGTGCCAGCAGCATTTTCAGCAACCGAAACATCTTCTTCAATAAGCCAGTAATCAGGCTCAATGTAGCCAATACCCGCTTTTAAAATAGTGCTTCGGTAGTCTGCTGCTTCGCGTTCATAACAACGATTGCGACGGTCTTTTTCACTGCTTTTGTCATAACGCTCACGGCATTTGGCAATGCTGTGGTGGTAATCATAAATCTTCGGGCCATACTTTTGTGCGCGCGCTGACGCTTTTGCAATATGGGCTTTTTGCGCTTGTTGGTATTTGCTCCAGCCACTATTGATCTCTTGTTCAACTTGCTGCCAATAACCTTGCTCGCGCTCACCGATACTTGCCAAAGTGCTGTTGTACTTTTTACTGCCATCAGCATAAGCTTTGTATTTAACCACCAGCTCATCATATAACTGGCTGTAGTTTTTATAATGTTTATCAAAATCTTGATACGCTTTTTTCTGTACAAACGCAGCAATAATCTTTCGCTTATCTTGCTCTAGGTTGTCTGAAAGGGCGGCATCGCTATACAGTAAACCACCAAACAGCGCCAAAAAGGTCAGGTTTTCTGAGCTATGTAATTGCTCAGGGTTGTAATCAAGATCATTCACTTTAATTGAGTTAATCGCCAGTGCATCTCTAAGTGCTGCACTGTAGGTAGCAAACTGGCGCTGCTCTGCGGTTGAAGGCTCAATTAAAGTTTTTTCAATGGCATACTTTTGGCCAAAAAACACCACCGGCCAAACTAAGCACAATAAAGCGATAAACGAGATAATGCCACGGCCTACTTTGGCTACCATGGCTTTAGGTAGAAAGTCAGCTAACAGCAGTGCCACCCCCACCCCAGATACAGCTCGGCCATAAATTTCAAGGTGTTCAAGATCTTCTGCCGAAGGGGTACCTAAACCGACTAAAGAGACTAACTGGGCATTAAAAATTGCCTCGGGTAATAAATATAAAGTAGCTAAAACAAGTAGCAAACAGCGCCACCAAAACGGCTTTATTAAATCAGTCATAATTTTATTCTTATTGTTTTTTTCGCAGTTCTAGTTCAACAGCAGGATCTGTTTCTAGGCTAAAATCTTCATCGGCTTGGCGAGTCCCAATTTCTAAATTAGGTGCTGAAGGAGTCGATGTTACTTTTGGAATATAAGTTTTTTCTTGAGTTGATTTAAGGGTGCCGCCCACAGCTGGGTAAAGCTGATTCCCTTTATAAGCATGCAGCTCATCAAGGCGTTCTAAATCAAGATCTGCAGGCATGCTGGCAATCAACTTAGCGTCTGCTTGATCGCTAAAATACGGCTGCATTTTTGGTAATTCAAACACAGAACAAAAGCCATAAACCGTATCGTCCATAATCACAGAATCAGGGCGAAGAGAACGCGACTGCGCTAATAGGCTGCGCTCATGATAGTCGTGGCCGTTAATAGAATAAGTGGCAATCATAATACCGCGCGCTTTAGCAACCGGCTTTAAGCGTGCTGCACTTTGCTTGTAATGACGAATATCAAGCACATATCCAAAGTTACGTTTTAGCTGTTTTGCTAATTTATCGAGCTTAACTGGGCTGTCGTAACGTTTTTCACGATGGTAGCGATTACCAAGAGCTTGTAAGCTCTCAAGCTCTTCTTTGTTGCGCTCGTAAATTGGGTCGCTACCAGCGCCGCGTTTTAGGTCACTTGCTAACTTATTCATTGAGGCTTTTGCTGGTGACTGAATAAATGCCAAGTAAATATCTGGGTTAATATCGCGCATACGGGTCAGGTTGCGCATTTCTAAACTGCTGAAAAAGTAGTTACCACCGCCAACAAACTCATATGCTAAGTAATCCAGCATTTTTAAATCGTTAACTGAGGCCTTTGATTTTATTTCAATATTCAGTTTTTGATGAGGCTTACGATAGCGCGTAAATGTGGCAGCAAGTTCTCTAAATGAAGGTGGCATATCATCGGTAAGTAACCCGGTATCTTGATTACGATGACGTAAATAGCCCCACTCTTTTTTATAGCTCATCGACTCAATTTTGCGGCGCTTATTATCTACAGTGCCGGTTTCGCGACCTGTACGGGCATCATGATGCACAACCCATACATCGTCACGGGTAATTCGTACATCAATCTCAACAACGTCAAAGTTGTTGTCTATGGCATCAATTACCGCGTTAAGTGAGTTTTCTGCATAACGAATTGAGCCGCGATGGCTTTGCAAATTAAAGTTACTGCATTGCCTAGCAGAGGCGTAGTTGATATTACCAAGTTGGCTTTCATAAAACCCTCGTGCACGCAGAGCCTCATTCTTGGCCTTAATGGCATTTTTTTCGGCCACTGTTAAAGTGGTTTCAGCGCTTGGCTCTGGAGTGCTTTTACAAGCAGTTAAACCAATACAACACAGAAGAATACTGGCTAGGAGCCATGGTTTTTGAGACAAAGTTTGCATCATTGCTATTTAGCCAAAAGGCTTTCCTTTCTAATACAAGATAATGAAGAAGTGCGTAAAACTGAATAATATATGAATAAAGACCACGATTTAAAGTAATAACTTTAATAAAATTGAATATTTTAATTTAAGATACAAGCTGTTAGATTGAATTTAATAATTGGCAAAAGTTGATAACAACAAGCAAAAGCCCGATTTCACTGCTTTGTGGGAATAAAAAATGATCGATTTTGGTAAAAAAATAACGCCTGCGCGCGAAATGCGCTCTACCAATAATTTACACACTGCGCTTGAAAGTGATCGTGGCCGCATTATTAACAGCGCTGCAATTCGCCGTTTGCAACAAAAAACCCAAGTTTTTCCGCTTGAACGCAATGCCGCAGTGCGATCAAGACTTACCCACTCGCTTGAAGTACAACAAGTGGGCCGGTTTATTGTGCAAACCATTTTTAATAAGCTCAGTGATGCAAAACAAAAAGAATATGGCCTAGCAGGGCTTGAGCGACCGCTAGAAAGCCTAGTAGAAATGGCATGCCTAATGCATGACATAGGCAACCCACCGTTTGGTCATTTTGGCGAGGCAGCTATCAACCAGTGGTTTGAAAAGCACTTAGATGCACTGACTCCTGAGCGCTGTAAAGGCATTGGTATTAGTGTGATCTTTAAACACCTAGCCCAAGATATAAAAAGTTTTGAAGGTAATGCTCAAGGTATTCGCATAATTCATTCATTACTTTCACTAAACTTAACCTACAGCCAAAGTGCCGGAATTTTAAAATATACCCGCCCGGCCAGCATGGCAAAAATAGACAGCCCGCAAGATAAAAACTACTTAATGAAAAAAGTGGGTTACTACTTTAGCGAAAAACCGTTTATTGAAGCACTACAAACTGAGCTCGAAATTGAGCAATACTGCCGCCACCCTGCCAGCTACATTATGGAGGCCGCTGACGATATTTCGTATTGTTTGGCCGATATAGAAGATGCCGTAGAAAAAGGCATTATTAGTGTTGAGTCGCTTTGCGAAAAGTTAAAAGAGCAATACACCCGCACACTCACAAACCTAACCATAGACGATACCAAACACAGCGACTTTGCCGAAAAAGCCATTGATTATGCCTTGAGTAAAGCGCAAGAACAGCCGTACAATTTTAACAGCGAGTTTTTTATCTACCTGCGTGTGACCTTGCTACACCCATTAGTAAGCTATGCAGCAGAGCGGTTTATTAATAATATTGAAGCCATTTACCACGGTGATTTTAATCAGGCTTTATTAGAAGATCGAAGTCATCTGCACGCTGTTACGCTCACCTTAAAACAAGTGGCATTAAAGCATGTATTTTGCCACAAAGAAGTAGAGCGTTTAGAGCTGCAAGGTTACCGTATAATCAGCGGTTTACTTGACTGCTATAAACCTTTACTAGCCCTTGATGCTGATGCTTTTAAGCGCGTGTTAAAAGGCGATCAAAACTACTTAATTGAAACTCGTCTGGTTAAAAAGCTGTCTAATAAACATTTAAATAGCTACCAAAAAGCCATTGATGCCCTAAAAGCCGAACCGGATCATTTTGCCGCCTACGAGTTCTATTATCGCTGCCGCTTAATTCAAGATTACATAAGCGGAATGACCGACCAATTTGCTTACGACGAATACCGTGCGCTCATGGTAATTGATTAACCACTACGAATACGCTTAATTTGTTAACCAAATGTGGATAAATTACTCGTCTCAGCTTAGAATTAATTAACTGTTAGGTCATCGACTAAACCTTACTGGTCCGGAACTTATGCCAATTATAAAAACAACTTTTTTCTTATTACTCCTAAGCTTAAGCTTTACGAGTAAAGCGCAGTACAACGAAGCCATGTGTATTTTGT
This sequence comes from Pseudoalteromonas shioyasakiensis, assembly GCF_019134595.1. Classification (NCBI taxonomy): domain Bacteria; kingdom Pseudomonadati; phylum Pseudomonadota; class Gammaproteobacteria; order Alteromonadales; family Pseudoalteromonadaceae; genus Pseudoalteromonas; species Pseudoalteromonas shioyasakiensis. The sequence continues at coordinate 370,273 of NZ_CP077771.1, forward strand.
TAAAACAGCAAATGCACGAGTATCGCTTTAACACCAGCAATAAAAACTATCGCTCAGCTGCCAGAAACTATGAGAAAAACTGCAAAAATCCAACGCCAGTAAACAATGCAGCTGCTTTCGAAAAACTAGAACAGCAAACGAAAGAAACGGCCCCAGTTAATTCAACTGCAGCGGCTAACCCCAATGTACACTCAGGTGCAATTCTAGCCACGCCCGAAGAAACAACTACACAAGCCGTTGAGCAGCCCACTGAAATCATCGACCAGCAAATGCAGCTAGAGCAGTTTTCTGCTGAACCAGAGGTGCAAGAACCTAGTGCGCAGCAACAGCAAATAGAACCAAGTTCAACTCCTACAGAACAAACAGAAATGCCAGCAAAGGTTGACAGTATTACGATTTCTGATGCTCCTGCTGAACCTGTAGTAGAGCCAGCAACGAGCCCATTAATTGAAGAGCCACCTGTTGATACTCAAACTGAGCGTACTGATATTGAAAAACCAGCAGAGCCCGAAGCAAATGCAGAACCAGCACCGACACCTGCTCCAACACCAGCACCTTTTCCAGAACCTATCCCGGTAAACAGCGATAGCTCATCAAGTTCATTATTTATGCCAAGCCTAATTGTATTGTTGGTGCTACTTATTGCAGGTTTAGTGATTGTGCGAATTCGTCAAAGCAAAAAAGCTGACGAAGACTCAGAGCTAGAGCAAAGCTTGATGCAAGCCAAAGCATTAAAAGCCGCAACAGAAGCAAAAGCGGCCGCAGAAAAAGAAGCTGAAGAGCTAAAAAATGCAACAATGGCTGTGCTTAGTGAAGAACAAGAGCACTCGCATCAGGACAATTATCCGTTAGCTGACAATACCTTTTCAGCAAACCAAACAGAAAGTAATGACGAGTTATCTGCGCATATGCACTTTAATGCTCAGAATGATCATGCCGAACAAGAGCCAGTACAGCCTGCCCCCGCAGATGAATTTGCTAATGCTCACCAATTTAACGATCTTGAACTTGGCTACGACGAGAAAAACGCTAACGACGCTGATGACGACTTCTTAGATGAACAACGTGAGTTAGAACAAGAATTAAAACTAGCAAGCCTTGAATCATCATATAGCATCAACGAAGAAGCAGAGCCGCAAGCTGATGACGTTCAGCAAGACGAGCCTGAAACACAACCGGAATTAGAAGAACCGAGTTATACCGCTTCGTCATCATTTGGCTTTGACGAGTACACAAGCAAAGAGCCAGTTGAAGACGAGCCACTTCCAACGGAGTCAGAGCCATTTGAAGAGCCTAAATTCGAGGCCCCTAAAGTAACTGAACTTGATGAGCCAGAAATTGAAGAGCCAAGCTTTACTGCATCTTCATCATTTGGTTTTGATGAGTATTCAACAAAAGAGCCTGTTGCTGACGATGAGCCAGTGTTAACTGAGATCGAAGATCTCGAAAAACCTGAAATAGATGACCTTGAAAAGCCAGAATTTGAAGAACCAAGCTTTACTGCATCTTCATCATTTGGTTTTGATGAGTATTCAACAAAAGAGCCTATTGCTGACGATGAACCTGTTTTAGCCGAAATAGAAGATCTCGAAAAGCCTGAAATCGATGAACTAGAGAAGCCAGAAATCGAAGAGCCAAGCTTTACTGCATCTTCATCTTTCGGCTTTGACGAGTACTCAACAAAAGAGCCGGTTGAAGACGATGAACCTGTTTTAGCTGAGATCGAAGATCTCGAAAAACCTGAAATAGATGACCTTGAAAAGCCAGAATTTGAAGAACCAAGCTTTACTGCATCTTCATCATTTGGTTTTGATGAGTATTCAACAAAAGAGCCTATTGTTGACGATGAACCTGCTAAAGATGAAGTGCCTGAGTATGACTTATCTTCATTAATGGCTGATGATTTATCGTTTGCAGATCATTTCACTGAAGATGAGCAAACAGTCACCGCTCCAAGCACAACAGACGATCACGACGATATTAACGATGATGATTTAGCAAAAGCCTTACAAGCACTAGAACAAGAACTACAAGATGAACCCGCTTCATTTAGTTTAGAAGAGCCTTCACAGCCTGCGGTAGAAACAGTTGATTTGTCTGACGAACTGAGTGACGACGATAAACTTGAAGAAGCAGGCGAAGAGATAAATAAAGAGGCTGACAAAGAGCTAGAGCAACAAAACGATAACCCGAACAATCCATTTGCTAACTTATCACTTGATCCAGCCTGGGACCCAAATTCAAACGAAAAGCCTGTGATAGAAAGCAAAAACAAACAGCCAAAATCACAAGCCTTGATTGACGCAGAAGAACGCGCCAAACAGTTCAAAACGGATGAGTAGTTAAATACGAGTTTCGATTAGAAAGCCCGTAGGACTGGCTTTAGCCGGGAATGGTTTGAGTTAACGAGTTACAAATGTAAAGCTACGAGTTTCAAGGTGCGATTTTACATCGCGTCCTAACGCCTAGCGCACGAAACCTAGCACCTAGAACCTAATGTTTTCCCCGTAGGCGTGAAACTTGTTTCGCGCGTCTGAATGAAAAGGTTTACACGGATTATGTTGGGTATCGCTCCGCTCCACCCAACCTACCCTAAAACGAGCAGTTCAAATGCAGAGAAGAACGCACGACCTAACCAACCCCACAGTTCGACTGATATCTAACATCTGACCTCTAACGACTAAAGCAGCGATTTTACATCGCGACCTAGCGCCTAGTTCCTAGTTCCTTTCCCATTTGGCTCACTTCACCACTGGCCGTGGGCGCATTAACCAATGGAAAATAAATATCAAACCAAAGAACACCGATACGGCTAAAGCACACAACACAATAATATTGGTTGGTAAGAACGAATCTGTGCTGTAGCTGTAGCGCTTTAATTCTTGCTCGGCGCTTAACTTGGCTCGTTCGGCTTTGCTAGGTAAAACAAATTCGTGAAACGAGTCTGTTGGTTTTGCTTCTGTACGGGCAAGTTGCGCACTTTTTTGCTGCCATAACATATCAAATTGCTGAAACTGAATTTGCTTATTCTCAAGACACGACTCAAGGTTTTGTAGCTGTAATGAACGAGCAGCACAACGTGGCGGCATCACATAAAAGCGCTCCCATGCTGCTTGTTTACTGATGTAGGCTTGCTCAGTTAATGGCTCTGCCAAGCTGTTTTCAAGCTCAGTAATATCAGGGTTATACAAAGACGACTTTAGCTCAGCAATTTGCTCTTCACTAAAGCAAGTTTCAGATATTCGCGCCGACAAGCTTTGAATGCGCTGTTTATAGGCTTCAATTTTGTCGAGAAGATTGGTTTTACGCAGGGCTATTTGCAGCTCTATACGCTCGGCTTGCATGCTTTGACATGCATCTGAAGGAGTACTTTGCTGCGCCCAGACAAAAGCAGGCAACAACAAGGCTGTTGTCATTAAAATCCGTTTAATCATTAATTTACGTCACTGTAAAAGTTAGAGGTACAGATTATCAGTTTCTAGTAAAACTGCAACAAATCTGAGCCAAATTCACTAAAAAGGCTGATCTATCATCACCCAAAAATTGGCCCCTTCTTTTGAATTAGCAAGCTCTGTTCGAACGACTAATCCCGACATTATAGCTCTTAGTGAAACACCATAGTCATAATGGTAGTCTTGCCATAATGTATCCAAGGTTAAATGAGACGACACACGACCAGCTTCAACAAAGCCAACTAACTGAAACCAATCCAGCTTCAAAAACTTTAGCCAATTTACATCTGCTATTGGATTATATTTTAGGGTATAGCGATATTCGAATGCCCCATAAATAGCGGCTTTGTCATGAAATCGATAAAAATCATAACCCCGTAAACGCTTAAATCCTCCTAATGTAGCGCCTTCGTTGTACGGTGCTGCATCAGAGATAAACTTAGTGCCATCAAGAGTGTGATTTACTTGCCAGCTGGGTGAATAAGCAGCCCAAAAATTAAATGCTAAAATACGCTGATGAGCAAACTCACTTGCCCCTAAAGAAATAAACTTACTGCCATTAAACTGCCACAAATCCCAATCATAAATATCGTCACTCCCTGGCATTGATTGGCTATAGGCAAGATACTGTCTGCTTCCGTAACTTGGGTTAGTTGCAAAATCGGTGTTGTCATAGAGCAGACCAAATTCCATTGCTGAAATACTGCCATCTTGTGTACCCTCATTAAATTCAAAGCTTTGCGAGCGCCTAAAATAGCGTGCAGTTGCAACCATTACTCCCGATTCCAACGGGTTCCACTGTGCCCCGCCCGATGGCTCAGAAACCAACAAGCCGTTTTTAAGTTGGTAACGCACCATACCTGTTTGTGATGTTGCGCCAAACGGTAAAGCGTATTCGATGCGGGCATCAAACCAATTCGAGCTTCCGTCGGCTTCTAAATACACCTCGTTTGAAGAGTCATTACTACCGGGGAACACAGCGTTGTCAGCAATGGGCACTTTATGCCCTCCGGTATAAGCTCGCTGATCAGGAAAATACGCAGCCATGCCACTGGCACTAAAATACCAGCGTTCTGAATCTAACACCTTATAGTTAAACAGGCCTGCCCACGCGCCTTCGCTCACATCACCTTTAAATGCAGTAGCGCCAACGGTCATTTGTGGTTGATGGTAACCTTTGATCATGCCACCCACACCAAAGTTAAGCCCCATGGTATCGGTGCTAAATAAGTAGGGAAGCAGTAAAGACTCGTGCTTTTTATTCGCGCTCTCAACACGCTCAATACTTGCTTTTACACGGGAAATATCAGCATTGGCCGTTAGGCTTGCAGCCACACAAACGCCACAAAAAATAACTTTAAAGTTAAGCATTACTAGCTCCTTTAGTAAGCGACTTAAATAAGCATAGCTGGTGCTTAAAAACTTTAAAATGATTTAACGCAAATGTTACTGATGAAGTTGATAAAACTGCTGATCATCTAAAGCAAATTGAGCAAGCAACCAATCTTTAAACAGCTGCACTTTTTGCCATTTAAAATGTTCGGGCGGCGCAGCAAGGTAGTACTTATATTGGCAGTGATACTCATAGTTTGGATAAATCTCTAGCTGACCAAGTTGCAGTTGAGTTTCGATTAACCGCCGCCTTACCATTGCAATACCTTGCCCTGCTAACGTGGCTTGAATAACCAGTGCAGCGTTATCAATTTCAAGTGCGGGGAGCGCATCAGGGCTTACAGCTAATTGCTGAGCCAAAGTTAACCAACCACGCTCAGCATCTGGGCACACATCTTTAATTAGTTTTTGCGCCAACACCTGCGGTTTAAGAGGTTTATTATCATCAATAGCACCGGGTTTATAAGCCAAAAATAGGCTGTCGTCGCTGATGAGCTCACTGTGCAAATCTGGGTAGGCACCTTTTCCATATCGAATACCTAAATCAACCTGCCCCGCTGAAAAATCAGCAAGTTGATCGCTTGGTTCAATACGCACTTTGATATTGGGGTATTTGTTTTGAAAGTCGCTAATACGGCCCAGTAACCAACCACTGGCGAACGAAGGCAGCACGGTTAAGTTTAACGTATTCGGGTGGTTATCTTGGCTAACAGCCTGCACACCTGCCTGCAAATGACTAAATCCCTTAAGTATATGGGGTAATAGCTGTTCGCCTTGGCGAGTCAACTCAACATAACGGGTATGGCGAGTAAATAAGTTGCAATCAAGCTGTTGTTCTAACAAGCGAATTTGTTGGCTAACCGCAGCTTGGCTAACAAACAATTGCTCTGCCGCAAGCTTAAAACTACCTAACTCTGCCGCGTGCTTAAAATACCAAAGGCTTTTTAATGGAGGTAACTGCATACGCACTTATGGTTAATAAAAACTTAAGCATAGGCAATTTTTAATCGTTTGTCAGTAGTGGTTACACGAGTAATACTCATACAGCCAACCGCGACAAGACAAGGACAACTACCATGAAATACCTAGTTATTTTATTAATTTTATTTACCACAAGCTTTAGTTATGCCAACCAACCCGTAATTACTCAGCTTGATACCGATGAAGGCTACCCTTATAAAAACTTAATTCAAAAAGTAGAACGAGTAGAAATTCGTTATGTAGAAAACAGCCATTCGGTGACCTGCAAAGTCAATGTGCAAACACTACATAACCAATACATGGGCAAAGAGCAAACAGTCTCAGCCAAGCTATTTGCAAAACGCCCAATGGCCGCGTGTTTAACCCGCGAAAAAGCCAAGCAAATCCTGCATATGCTGTAACCATTTCAACCTTGTAAACTAGGCTACGAATAGCAGTACTTCCCCAGTAGCCTAGTTTTTTTAGCTGTCGGCGTGACGAGGTTTGTTTAAATGTAGAAACGAACCGTTTGCTGGATCTTTTTTCGAACCACAGAGGATATAGAGAGCACAGAGGAAGACAAGGAGTTCTCTAAAGCGCAGCGCCTCTTATCCTCTTTGTGAGTATTGGTTTTTCTCTGTGCAGCGCGAAGCGCCTCGGTGCCCTCTGTGGTTCCAATATCTTTATTCACAAAGAGAAGTGAATGAGAAGACAACGAGATACTAATTAAGCCAATTAGTTATTTTCCTCTAAAGCGCAGCGTCTCTTATCCTCTTTGTGAATATTAAATCTAACACTCCTCCACTTTCTCTACCTCAACCGGCTCCGCCAAGGCATTTTCATAAAACGCGAACACCGCTTTGGTATAAGGCTTAGCATAATGCTCATCAAGGGCGGCTTGCGATTCAAACTGCTCAACTAAAAACAAACAACGCTGCTCTTTACTCGCAAACAATTCAAAACGATTACAACCCGGCTCTGCACGAGTGGCTGCTAATATGCCTTGTAAACGCCCTTTACAGTCGTCAAATAATGCCGCCTTTGGGGTAACTTTTGCCACGATATTAATCATACTGATTCCTTACTATATAACTTTAAAACCAATGCCCGAATTGGCGGGGCAACCGTAAAAGCCACCACGAACGCAGCAGGCCACGCATTGGCAAACGCCTTCATCCAACTAAGAAAAAATGTATCGCTCAGTCCTAAGTTGACATAAGTGACCCATGCCGAAAGTAAAAACGACATTAAAAACGAAAATGCCGCAGTAAAAGTAAAATGAATTTTCATATGTCCTCCTTGGCGTTACTATATTTGCACAGGCCAAGTGGCAACAGTCACGAAAATGCAAACTAAGATTGAGGGAGTCGTATGCTGGATGATCTGCATTTATTTATTGAAATAGCGCGCCGTAAAAGCATGAGCCAAACAGCAAAAGATTTAGGACTGAACCTATCAACCTTATCAAGGCGCATTCAAGCATTAGAAGAAAAACTCGCCGAGCCATTACTGCAACGCACAGCCCGAGGCATTGTGTTAACCGCCAAAGGCGAATCTCTGTATAACGAATTAGGCGAACAAGTGCTTGCTCTTAACAGCCAGCTTGAGCAATTAAATGACTCACCCGCCGCAAAAGAGTTTTACCTGTTGTGCCCACAAAACATCATTGCGGGCCCACTGATGGGGGCAGTTAATCAGTTTGCGATGGAAAACCCTGCGCTAAACCTCCACATTTACCCAAGTAATGCCAACAGCCAGCTAAGCCAAAAACGTTTTGACTTAGCCATTCGCATAGGCGAACAACAAGACTCAAGCTATTTTCAAAAGCGCCTAGGCATGATCGCTATAAAGCTGATTAAAAAGAAAGATGCCCCAACATCAAGGCTGATATTGCCCTATTCAGAATCACAACTCCCCAGCGGCTTACTTAACAAACTAAAAACCGAGTATGAACATATAAGCTTTTGCTTTGATATTACAATCGCCAGAAAAATGGTTGAAGCAGGCTATGGCATTGGCTTACTACCCATGAGCGAAATTTGCTGTATAGACGACACCAGCAACTTTAGTTATGTCGATTCCCCCCACAGTATTCCCGCAAGGCCAATTTACGCCCTCTGGCCACATTCACGCACGCCATCAGCGAATGCCCAATTGTTGATAGAGCAACTCCAAACCAGTATTGCAGACTCACCAAGCTTGCAAGGAGAGGTGTTGAAACTGTAGTTGCGAGATGCGAGTCATTGTAGGTCGGGCTTTAGCCCGTCTAATAACTCAATAATAAGGTTTATAAATACACTTTTAGCAGCAATTTCACATCGCGTATTAAAACCCTATCACTCTGTCACCATAAATGACGACACACCGTAGGTCGGGCTTTAGCCCGTCTAATAACTCAATAATAAGGTTTATAAATAAACTTGTAGCAACGATTTGATATCGCGTTTTAAACCCCTACCACCCTGTAGCCATAAGTGACGACATCGTAGGTCGGGCTTCAGCCCGTCAAATAACTCAATCTTTAAACCAACGATAAAGACCAAACACAAACAACATGGCCGCAATACCAGCCAAGACTAATTGCCAAATTTTAAGGTCATTCAACTTTGTAAATTGCGGACTGACACTCTCATCTAAAGGCGGCGAAGCTTGCTTTATTGGCCGTTCAATTACCGGGTCATTCATTACAACTTTGTTTGGTTTTTTATTTGCATTAATTTCTGTAATGGTCGGCTTTACTGTAATAACTACATCTTTGTATTCTGACTTTTGTTTACCGCTCCAAGCCGATTCAAATAGCGCCTTTTGCTCAGCTTTATTTTCGCTACACCATACAAAATCAGCTTGCTGAATATCTTTCGCTCTACAACGATCAGGTAATTGATAAAATTGCCCCCAAGCATGGCGCTTTTTATCGTCATTATATGAATTTGAATACACCGTAGAGTTATGTACTTTGGTGTTTAAAAGTGCGCTAGGGTTCGAGCGATATGTATAAGTACCGCCATTACCAGAACTTCTCTTTGGATGTTTGCAGTGCCTCGCCAGCAGCGTAAAAAGCTCATCTAAACGTTGATTCCAACGTTCACCTTGCCTAGCCGTGTAGCTACGATTCATTCTTTTACGAATGCCCTCGCGCTCAGCCTCAATACTATCGCAGCGACTTTTTGAATATTGCTCTTCAGCAACCGTGTTGAAACTCGCAAGCAAAGTAGCGAGTAATAAAATCCATTTATTCATAACATTACATCGGTGTAATTTGGTTGTAATTACTCCCTATGTGTTAGCAAGGGAGGTATTTATTCGATAAAAGCTAGCTAAAACAATTGCTTTAGAAAACTTTCGATGCAAATTGCCTACTCAAACTAAGCATTAAATTTAGTCTCTATCAATTAAACCTTAGAAATATTTAAGCTTCTTTGCACAGCTTGATAGCAAATAGCTTTTTGCATAGCTCCATCTATTTGGTTTTGGCGCATCGACAATATAGTTTTTGCTAACTGTCTATGGGAAACAATAGGAAATGGTGGTCGCTGCTTCAACTCTATAAACCAACCTGGAAAGCACAATATTGGGGTTATTTTTGTTTGAAAACCAGTTGCTTCACTTAACCATTTATAAACCCAATTTGCTTGTATTTCTGCTTGTTCAATTGGCTTGTTTTCATTCCAAGATGGAAAGGCAAGTAGATTATTTTCGAATCGGACTTTGTAGTTTGTATCATCTTTAACGCGCTTATGCCTTCCTTTTGTTTCAATCGCAAAAACACCATTAGGCCCAATAACTAAGTGATCAATATTAAACCCATCAGCTTGAATATCATGAAATATTTGATACCCATGAGATTGAAGCTCAATTAATTCAGATGCAACAGCTAACTCAGCGTCTCGCCCTAGTTTTAGTTTAATTAACTGGTCTGATTCAAACCACGATTTTCTGGCGGTGTAAATTAAACCGATAATAATTACAATTATAAAAAAGTAGTTCAATTGACCGCTTGCCAACATTTCGGTAATCCCTTTGAGGGCAAACGGCATTGTAATAATCAATGCAGCTAAACCTATGTAACCAACAACATTAAAGACCTTATCGTTTACTTGATCGTTAAGTGTTTGTGCGGCTACTCGAGTAAATTTTTTTCGATCTACAGGTAACTTGGCTTGCTTCTGATGAAGCCATACTCTTAAAAAAATAACACCTAATATTGAATATATTCCTCCTATTAAAAATAAGAGGCTGAGTCCTTGTGCTATGAAGTTATCCATTTCAGGTCCTTGTTCTGTTAACTCCCTCTTTATACATCAATTATTTAATAATGTCGCGTTGGCGACGGCAACCAAAGAGAAGTAAACGCCGTCTTCTCTTTGGAATCTCTCGGCGCCCCAAGGTTCACACTGTTCCCTCAATTTGAATTAATTAAATGAACGTAAACAGCGTAGATAGGCCATCCGTGGCCAAGCTACGCTTTTTTACAGCATCCATGCTGTTAATTACTCATAATTAATTCAATTTCGGGTGTGAACATGGGGAAAACCTCAGCAATCGCCTGCAACTGAACAATGAGTTATTTCTTGTTTTCATTAGCTATTTCAGTAAACTGGCTGTAAATAACAGGGAGTGGTTTATGGAACAGGTTGGCATTTACGAGCAGCTTATTACTCAAGTGATTGAGCAGAATTTAGATCGTAAGCAATTTTATGTAGGAGAACGCCAACTAGAATCTGCCGAAGCCGCAACTTGGTTAGCTCGATTTTTAGGGAAATTAGTCGCACATGCGATTGATGCCATCCCCAACTCTAAAGATCGATTAAGCGAACAAATTGATTTAGCTAATAACTTAGTTTTATGGCTTAAAGATCATATTAAAGACGATGAGCTAATCAATGAAAACCTCATAGATAGCCAAGGTAAAATACTTACAGCTCTATTCAATACAGAAAACCCTGTAGCAACTAATCTCAAAGACTACTCAAACAGTATTTTCCCACTAACAGGTCTTACGCAAAGTGAGCTATTTAGTGGCGCAAATGCTGGCCTATCTCTTGAGGCTGAGCTTAAGAGAGAAATTAAATCAGCTGATACTATTTATTGGCTCGTTTCATTTATCAAATGGACTGGACTGCGGATATTTAAAAGTGAGCTAGAAGCCTTTACAAGAAAAGGTAATAAGCTAAAAGTAATCACCACCTCATACATGGGTGCAACAGACGCTAAAGCAGTTGAGTTCTTAGCTAGCTTACCCAACACTGAAGTAAAACTAAGCTACAACAATCAACAAGAACGTTTACACGCTAAATCTTACTTATTTATGCGTAACACAGGTTTTCATACAGGCTACATTGGTTCATCAAACTTATCACATTCAGCACTCACCAGCGGCCTTGAGTGGAATTTAAAAATCACCGCGCAAGAAATACCGCATATTATTGCTAAAACCAAAAGCACCTTTGAAACCTATTGGCAGTCGCCAGATTTTGAATTATTTAGCGGCAAAGTTGAATGCAAAGAAAAGCTAATAAACTCACTTAATGAACAGCGTGGTAAAGGCCAATCAAGTAACCAGTTTTATTTTGATATCACACCAAAAACTCATCAATTAGCTATTTTAGAAAAACTAAGTGTTGAACGAAGTGTTCACGATCGATTTAGAAACTTAGTGGTGGCTGCAACAGGCACTGGCAAAACCATCATATCAGCATTCGATTTTAAAACCCTGTATGACAAAAAACCAAATGCCAATTTTTTATTCGTCGCGCATCGAGAAGAGATCCTCACTCAAGCACTAAGTGCCTATCGTGGTGTGCTAAAAAATAACGATTTCGGCGAGCTTTGGGTCGGTAACTATAAACCTCAAAGATACAACCAGCTATTTGCCTCAATTCAGACTCTTAGTAATCAAATCGACAACATGAAGTTGAGCGCTGATTTTTATGATTACATTATTATCGATGAAGTACATCACGTAAGCGCAGCAAGTTACCGCGGTATTCTTAGCCACTTTAAACCAAACATTTTATTAGGCTTAACTGCCACGCCAGAAAGGCAAGATGGTGCAAATATTTTGGAAGATTTCTGTGGTGTAATTGCAGCAGAGATCCGCTTACCAGAAGCAATAAATCAACGCCATTTATGCCCATTCCAATACTTTGGGCTTGATGATGATATAGATTTAAGCAAAATAACTTGGCGTGGCGGTCGTTATGATATTAGCGAATTGAGTAAGCTTTATACGGGGGAGAACAATCGCGCTAATAGAATCATATCGTGCCTCAATGAAATCGCCACAAATATTCACACAATTAAATCCTTAGCATTCTGTGTTAGCCAAGATCATGCTGAGTTTATGGCTAGTAAATTTAACCTTGCAGGTATAAGTGCAGACGTACTTACTAGTAAAAATACTCATGAGCGCAGTCACAAACAACAAGCGCTTAGACGAGGTGAAATAAAGATCCTCTGTGTAGTGGATATTTTTAATGAAGGGGTCGATATCCCTGAAGTTGATACTTTGCTCTTTTTAAGACCAACCGAAAGCTTAACGTTATTTTTACAGCAGTTAGGACGAGGCCTGCGTTTACCTGACAATAACCAAAAACAATGCTGCACCGTTCTCGATTTTGTTGGTAACGCTCGCCCAGAGTATGACTTTGCTAATAAGTTTCGAGCTCTAATTGGCAAAACTAACCAGTCAATAAAAGAAGAAATAGAAAATGACTTTCCGCATTTGCCGTTGGGTTGCAGTATAGAGCTGCAAGAACATACCCAAAAAGCAATTTTGCGTAATATTCAACAGGCAACTAATAGCAAAAGGCGCTTGCAACAGCTTATAAGTAGCTATTCACAACATACTAACGCCCAACTATCTCTAAGTAACTTTTTAACCATAAACCCTCAAGTGACGTTAGAAGATATTTATAAACCGAAGGAAAATAAGCTCGGTGGCTGGCACTGGTTAAAAGGTGATGAAATACCAGTAGAGCAAGTCGATATTTACGCTGCGTATTATCGTGCAATAAACACTCAGTTACTTAGTTGCAACTCACTGAGCTATTTGAGCTTTTTACGCGATTTATGTAACAGCGACTTTACCATTGAAATAACGCCTAAAAATCAACAATTCGCTCTAATGGCTCATTACAATTTTTGGGATAACACTGGCACAAGTCTGGGGTTTAAATCTCTTAAGCAAAGCTTACAAGCACTAAAAAACCCACTATTACAACACGAGTTATCAGGAGTGATTACGTTTTTAATTAATCGAATTCACCAACAAGAAAATGATTTAACGTGTCTCCCTAATCACGCAATAAAATTACACAGCCGTTATACACGCCAGCAAATATTAGCTGCATTTGGTGCACATACGTTTGATAAAAAATCGACTGCACGCGAAGGCGTATTAGAGTTCAAAAAACAAAATTTAGAATTACTTTTTGTAACTCTCAACAAATGCGAAAAAACCTATTCGCCAACAACGCTATACCATGACTATGCAATCAGCCCTACTCTGTTTCATTGGCAAACGCAAAACAGCGCACGACCAGAACACGGTAGAGGGTTAAGTTATATTCAGCACCAACAAACTGGAAAAACAATCTTGCTGTTTGTGCGGGAACAAAGCAAAGACGAAAACGGTAGAACAATGGGATTCGTTAACTATGGCGAGGTTAAATACCAAAGCCACAATGGCAGCCAACCAATGAATATTACTTGGGAGCTAACAAACCCCATGCCATGTGAAATGTGGCATGAGGCAGGGAAGTTGGCTGTAGGTTAAAACCTAAGCTCATTAAGAATCATATTTGTACTTTGTCTGCGCGACTAAATCTAACTGGTGGACATTTTTACTCCCCGCCAACTCAAACCTATCTTTTGCAAGCCAAAGTGTTGCGCCATTGCTGCTGGCAACTTGGTATGCCCAGTTGCTTACAGCGAGGGATTTATCTACATCACAATGAAAATAGCGAGTTAGTTCATCAGTGAGCAGCTGACTGTGGCGATCTAGGTTTTGATCTTGCCAACGTTCACGGTATAATTGTGCGGCTAAAAAGTCACGCTTACTGTTATTACAACTTCGATGGGCGGCAACAAAATTATGCCCTAAATCGTTAGCGTAGCGGGCAAATGGAATAAAGTGATCAACTTCTATCGCGCTTGTGAGCGGCTTTTGGCAATAAAAGCACTGGCCCTTTTGTATTTCAACTAAAACTGGTTTTGCTTTGTTAAGTGCTGCACGGTCGAAACCAAATAAAAAGTCATGTAGTTGGCTTTGAGGGCCAATAAGCGCTTGGTTATGCTTAATGCTTTGAATCTTTTGTAGCCATGCATTTTTAGCCAAATAGACAACTAAATCGTAAAAGCGTCTAAAGCAGGCGGCTATGCCTGCATTTAGAGTGATATAGCTTTTGCCTTTTGTGTGCGGATATAAAAAGCACTCTTCTTGTTTGGCTAGAATTTGTAAACGCCATAACGGGCCTGTTTTTAAAGTGTCTAAAGCTGCTTTATAAGTGGTGTGCCAATAAGGGCTTAATTTGAGCTGACGCAAGCTACGAATATTATTTTGCTGGCACTCATATAGCACCGCAATTACTTTTGATTGCGCACCCGAGTTTTGTTTTAGTAAAGCACTTTCACCACTATGAGCAGAAGAAAATGGCACTGCATGGTGCCAATAAAGCTCTATTAACTTTTCAGCCAGCCTAGCGAGATCGATGTTTAACTCGCTTGCTTCATACATCATTGGTTGCTCAACACAAACATCAGCCAACGCATGCAATAGTGCAAACTTATAGGTAGCACTAAAATCACCTTCCACCAGCATACGCTGAATGTAAGCAATAAAATCGAGTTGCTGCTGCATGGCCATCATCAATCAAGCCTTATGTATATACTTTTGAAAAGTGCATTAAAGTTCATGAGCTAAATTATGCTACTACGGTTAACAGTAAATAAACCTCTCAATAGTTACTTTCGATACTAAAAAGCAACTTATTAAGCTAGCATTAAGTTTAAAAGTAATCTAGCATGAATACCTATGAAAAATATAGGATTTTTATCAAGCGCTTATTTCCTTAGTCCGTAAACAGCAAACTTCGTAGTATGAAATATCATCTGTTTGGTAAACCAGTTTTAAACAAGGAATAATGGGTTATGTGGAAACGAACAATAATTACATGCTGCTCCTTATTAACAGCCCCTCAAGCTCTTGCCGAGCGACTTGCCACCCCCTCTAAAAGTAACTTTAATGAACACTTCAGCTCAAACGTGCCTGTTTCGGGTAATGTATTAGTTGGTGCAGTTTATTCTACAGCTAATACAAGTAACAGGTTTTATTTAGATACAGCTTCAGATATGAACCACTTTTGTTTCAAAGTATCATCAGTTAATGGCACTTATGTTTCTGAAAATGACTACAAAATAATAGATAGCACCCTAAAAAGTACAGAAGCTACAATATTAGAGTATCCGACAAAATTTGAAGAACTTATTACAAACTTTGAAATTGAACAGCTAGCACCTCTGGCAACAACGGGAAGTTGTGACGATCAACGTTATCAACATGTTTTACTCTCTGCGCGTGATAAAGAAACAAAAAATGCTGAGATTCTTTTTATGATTAGCTCTGGCAGAAGCGAAGTATTCATGCAACTAAAATCTAATAGTGGTCAGCGTATAAAAGCTAATTGTGGACGCCTAGAAGAAGGAAAACGTACTTCTTACGATACAATATGTAAGCTTCAATCAAGTTCAATACTTGAAGAAACCTACGACGTGAAGATTGCTCGTCGAAAAAATGGACGAAGCTTACCTGCAACAACATTCACTCTACAGAAAAGTACATATGAAGCTAGCAATTGAAAAGCTCACAGCTATCCTTAGGAAACGCAATAAAAAACTCAAAGCTGGCTATGCGTTAATTTTTTCCGTAGGCATTCTTGCTGCTTATATTCTTTTAGGCGACAGAACTAATATCTACAGTGTAAAGGGGTCGACGCAAGCTATTACAGTTGAGACATCTGATGCTGAAATTAATGAATGGGTATTTTCACAAGGGCGATTAGTTGCAGAAGATACTGATATGCAAGCAGTTACCCTTAAGGATGAACGTTTCTTTGTTTTTTCTTCTGATATTAAATTACGCATAACTTCTATAAATGACACCACGCAGCATCAGTTACTTATTACTTCTAGAAGCGATGATATTACTGGGGTGCTGTTTGATGGTAACAAAGCTACACCTTTAGAAGGCTATGTTGAGGTGTTATTGACTCTATCTAAAAATATTGTGCTTCCATTTGAAGGTAAAGCCTATGTTGGTGAAGATGTTGGCAAAGACGTTGACTCTCTATTACTAAATGGTGAAATCAGCATTTTAGAGAGCAGGTTTTTATCTTCAGGAAGATATGCAGGTAGCAGCTATGTATTAGATACTGGAGACCGTATCTATATTGTGGACAAAAATAGTGAGTATGTTTCTAAGGGGTTTCTAAGGGTTACACAGAACGATGCTTTTTATTTTTCTGTCGTCTCAGAAGGTGATGGTGTACAAGTCACTCGCTTTGGTAATGAAGATCTACTTATAACCCCTTCTATTTGGAGTAGAGTTACTAAAGATCCTGTTGTAGCAGCAATCACGTCGTTATGTGCCTTGATGTTTTTGCTATTAGAATTTGCACTCCTTTTAAAACAAACATTGAATAACAAAGAATAATTATGAAAAAACAGTTACTGATAACTTCTCTACTTTTTTTAATAAGCACACCTGTTGTCGCTAAAAGCCCTAATCAAGTTTACATTGAAGGGGATGAAATTGGTCAAGGATTCTCTGTTCAACGTTTAAACCAATGCTACTTCATTGCTCCAGATCATGTAGTAAATGACAGTGTTTTTTTAACTTTAAAAGGTAGTGACGACCTTCGCTCATTGGGCGATGGGCAAATACTACAACCTTTTGGCTATGATTTAGCTGTAGGTCATATTTCAGGCTCCTTAGCAAAGTACTGTGGTATTGAATTCAACTCACTATCTGTTAATCAAGTTGATATAGATAAAGCAAAAACAGTCGTTGTTTCAACAGTAAACTCCGATGGATTGGTATCCAGAATCCCAGCTGTAGTTCAAGAGACAGGCCTTGTAAATTTAAATATAAAGGCACTCTCAAGCGAGCAGCTATTTTATAAGGGTATGAGTGGAAGCTTGATCTACTCAAATGGAGTTCCTATTGGTATGCTTCAATCGGTGGATCAAAATACAGGTCTTGGTAAAGTATTAAGGCTTGATAGATTACTAGAAACGGTATCACCATTTTTTTCTGCGAATTCAAAGCAAGTTTTACCAACCGAAACGCTTAAAAACATATCAGAGAATATAGATTTCTCAGTTAGCTATTGGAACTTACCACCTACAAAAAATGAGCTTTCAGTAAAGCTAATCTCTGATAAACAGAAGAACACTTATTACGAAACTAAATTACAAAAAGCTGCTGAAATTGACCTCACCTTAAAAGGGAATATGAATATCAAGGGTATTAAACTGTTTATGCCTGATAATGCAGGTATAAAAGACGTCGAAGTGCTGATTTCAAAGAAAAAAACAGGTAAAAGAGGTTGGCTATCTTATGCTAGTAACACCATTCTTCCAAAAGATACTAAAGTGGTTATTGAGATGCGAGACGTAAAAGCCCATCGTATTAAGCTAAAAGTTTATTCTAGCTGGAATGACGAAAGGCTTATTAAAATTTCAGAGGTTGAGGTTTTTTAAAATAAATTAATTACTGCGGGAAATTGGGCTCCCGAGCAAGTAATAGCTCCCTTGTAGCTTAGATCTTCAGCTAATTTAAAGTCACCCTGGCAACGGCTTGACTCCAAAAATAAATTTAAGCCAGAAATTGTAGATGTTTTATCAGATCCATCATAATGTGTATCGTTAACAAACGTGCCTTTAGCTTTATCATAACTTCGGATACGAAACATTACTTTGCTACCATAATTGTTGTAAGTTTTCATAGCTTCATCATTGCCTTCAGGCTTTGTAAGTAATACCGCAAAGTTATCAATCTCAGAAATTCTATTTCTAATCGTTACAGCTACAACTGACTCATCTGATGCATTAATTCCTGCGGCGAATGCAATTTCACGCATAGCAAGATCCTCAGAATTTTGCATCGCATCAATAGCAGCAAGTCTTAATGATGGATCTGGACTTTGAATTAATGCTTTTAACTCGTTAATTTCAGCTGCCCGCTTTTTTATCTGCTCAATTGAAGGAGTAGCAAGAGTTGATGTAGATAGCAGTAAACAAGTTGCTGGTGTAAGCTTTAAAACGGTTTTTAACATTATTATTCCTTTTGATTTTATTCCAAATAAAAAACCAACTTATCTAATTTAATACATCAAAACAACAACCCATATATAAAATTTACGTTAAATAAACATCTTGAAATGAATAAAAGAATCAAAATGCATTGGTTCAGTATAATTCCCTCTCAGCTCACTAAGCCCAATAAACGACTATATCGTTCTTCTGTGCAAAATGGCGTTTAGCCATGTTTCAGTGGCGCGCTCTGGACGTTGGTCGGCGCTTTGCCATGACTTGAGGATAAACAGGTCGGTGCCTTTGATAATGCTCTCAAGGGCTTGTTCGTTTAGGTCGGTAAATTCGCGACCGTTGTGTTCGCGCTCGCCGTCGCCGTATTTAAACGATACATACACGATGCCTTGTGGCTTTAATGCTCGGGCAAGGTTGTTGAATGCTTCGGTTAAATCGTTTTTTGCTACGTGAATAAGGCTTGCGCAGCACCAAATGCCGTCGTATTTGGCAACATAGTTTAGCTCTAGGAAGCTGCTTACAGCTACATCTTGGTTTAAGTATTCTGACGCCAGCTTTGCCATAGCTGGGCTGATATCGAATGCATCTACGCTATAACCACGCTCTTTAAAGATGAAAGCGTCGCGGCCAGAGCCACAACCGGCATCAAGTAAAGCGCCTTTTTTTGGGATCAGCGGTAAGAACTCGTCGTAAAGTTCATTAAGGTCTACATCGAGTGTGGCATCAACAAATGCTTGCGCATTTTGGTTGTAGTATTCGATGGTTTTGGATGCCATGTTACTTCCTTTATATTGGCAATATTGCTTGGCGCTAAAATATCATTAAAGCTAGGTACTAAAAAGATATCAAATTGATTTTAAGAATTTTTGGCGGGGAATTTTTTTATACTCCAGCGTAATAGATGAGGCACAATATAAAAGAAATAATACTCACAAAGAGATTAAAAGACACTGTGCGTTACACAAAGAAAAACCAATACTCACAAAGAGGCTAAGAGACGCTGCGCTAAAGAGAAGTACACTTTAATATTACCTTGTCTTCCTCTGTGCTCTCTATGTCCTCTGTGGTTAGAAAAAGATCTAGTAGGTCTATGAAAAGATACGTAAAGTAAATACGATGAATCCTCACTGTCTTCTCATTCACTTCTCATTGTGCAAAAAGATATTTGAACCACAGAGGGCACCGAGGCGCTTCGCGCTACACAGAGAAAGATAAATACTCACAAAGAGGGTAAGAGACGCTTCGCTTTAGAGAAGTAAGTCTTTATACCTCATTGTTTTCTCATTCTCTTCTCTTTGTGCAAAAAGTATTGGAACCACAGAGGCCACCAATTCGCTTCGCGCTACACAGAGAAAGATAAATACTCACAAAGAGGGTAAGAGACGCTTCGCTTTAGAGAAGTAATTTTTTATACCTCATTGTTTTCTCATTCACTTCTCATTGTGCAAAAAAGATATTTGAACCACAGAGGGCACCGAGGCGCTTCGCGCTGCA
Source organism: Pseudoalteromonas shioyasakiensis (assembly GCF_019134595.1). Taxonomy (NCBI): domain Bacteria; kingdom Pseudomonadati; phylum Pseudomonadota; class Gammaproteobacteria; order Alteromonadales; family Pseudoalteromonadaceae; genus Pseudoalteromonas; species Pseudoalteromonas shioyasakiensis. Next base: position 389,898 of record NZ_CP077771.1, read on the forward strand.
CAGAGAAAAACCAATACTCATAAAGAGGATAAGAGACGCTGCGCTAAAGAGAAGTACACTTTAATCTTACCTTGTCTTCCTCTGTGCTCTCTATGTCCTCTGTGGTTAGAAAAAGATCTAGTAGGTCTATAAAAAGATACGTAAAGTAAATACGATAAATCCTCATTGTCTTCTCGTTCACTTCTCTTTATGCAAAAAAATATTGGAACCATAGAGTACATAGAGGCGCTTCGCGCTGCACAGAGAAAAACCAATACTCACAAAGAGGCTTAGAGACGCTTCGCTTTAGAGAAGTAATTTTTTATACCTCATTGTTTTCTCATTCACTCTCTTTGTGCATAAAGGATCTACAATGAATAAACGCGTGTTTGACACTAGGTAAAACTACGGCTACATATTTTCTCTATAGTTTTATACTTTTAACTCAACAACATTGCACAATTGGCAATTTACTAGCACTATTATGTATTAAGAAGACTTTAGTCTGAGGTAAGCATGCACGACAAGCAAACTCATTGCCAGCCAACAGGTTGCAATAACTGTAAAGATAAATTAGAACTTGGTTTTGATTTTACAATGGCTTTTCAGCCAATTATTGATTGCACCGATAAACATATTTTTGGCTATGAGGCTTTAGTTAGAGGGCCTAATAATGAGTCGGCTTATTCTATTATCTCACAAGTTAACGATGAGAACCGTTATACCTTCGACCAGCTTTGTCGTATTAAAGCTATTTCGCTTGCAGCTAAGCTGAAGCTTGATTCTATTTTGAGTATTAACTTTTTACCTAACGCGATTTACAAACCTGAGCGCTGTATTAGAACAACCCTTGAAGCTGCTGAGCAATATGGTTTTCCGGTAGAACAAATTATGTTTGAGTTTACCGAGGTTGAAAAGGTTGAAGACAGTACGCACATCAAACGTGTTGTTGAGTATTACCAATCACTCGGGTTTATTACCGCAACCGACGACTTTGGATCTGGGTATTCTGGTTTAAATTTATTGGCTGATTTTCAGAGCAATATTATTAAGCTCGATATGGAGCTAATACGCGATATTCACTTAAATAAAGCGCGACAAGTTATTGTTAATCATTGTATTGCTATGTTTGAAGAACTTAACATCACTGCCCTCGCCGAAGGAATTGAAACAGTTGAAGAATATCAATGGTTACGCCAAGCCGGTGTAAATTTAATGCAAGGGTATTTCTTTGCCCGCCCAGGGTTTGAGAGCCTACCAGAAGTTGATTTTAGTAAGTTGGGGTAAGTCCGAGTAACGAGAGTCGAGTTGCGACAAGGTCCAGACGCGCGAAACAAGTTTCACGCCTACGGTGAAGACATCAGGCGCTAGGATCTGGGTGCTAGGCTCTAGGACGCGATGTAAAATCGCTGCTACCTCGTAACTCGTTACTCGCACCTTTACTCTTTCCCCCTTGAAACTCGCTAACTTAAAACACTTCCCGGCTAAAGCCAGTCCTACGAATTTCATTTTCGTACCTTGCTAACTTCTTCCAGTATTTAATCGTATTTGTATTATAAATTTTTATTTAGGATGCTAGGCTGAATATTCTTTAAGCATATTGAGAAAGGATAATGATGTTTTTACGCATACTGTTAGTCTCAGCACTTGTTTTATGGTCTTCTGCAAGCCTAGTTGCTAAAGAGCAGTCACTTAGTTTTGATGCTGAGTTAAGCAATTATCAATACGACTTACCTGTACAGTTTTTTAATTTTTCGTCACAAAATACGCCATTGAAAATGGCTTACTCTTACCTTAAGCCAAGTAATAATATGCCTACCGTTGTGCTTATGCATGGCAAAAACTTTAACGGCCATTATTGGACCAATACTGCCAAATACCTTAATAGCAAAGGCTATGGTGTATTGATCCCGGATCAAATTGGTTTTGGTAAATCATCAAAGCCCGCTGATTATCAATTTTCGTTTGCTGTATTAGCTAATAACACTCATCAGTTAGTGTCATCTTTAAATATTGAAAACCCTATTGTACTTGGCCACTCAATGGGCGGCATGCTAGCAAGCCGTTACAGCCTGATGTTTTCTAGCCAAGTTAGTAAACTCATTTTGCTAAACCCAATTGGTTTAGAGAACTATTTAAATTATGTGCAATACAAAGACACTGATTTTTTCTTTAAAAATGAATTGGCTAAAACACCTGAAAAGGTTATTGCTTACCAGAAGAAAAACTATTACGACGGTAAATGGAATAGCTCTTACGAGCAATTAACCCATTTTATTAGTGGTCAAATTCAAGGCCCTGATCATCGGCATATGGCGTGGGTTAATGCTAAAACCTACGATATGATTTTTACGCAGCCGGTCATAACGGAGTTTGATCAGTTAAGCATGCCTGTGTCTTTAATTATAGGCACCCGCGACAGAACTGGCCCTGGCCGCAATTGGAAAAAAGCGAACGTTGACCATGAGCTTGGCCGTTACGATAAATTAGGCAAAGCCGCGGCAGCTATGATCCCAAAATCGCAATTAATTGAATTAGACGATATTGGCCACCTACCTCACATCGAGGATTTTGAACGCTTTAAAGGTGCATTAGACAAAGCGTTATCATTTTAATTTTGGTCGCGCGAAACAAGTTTCGCGCCTACGTGTAGCAGCAGGTTTATCCCGCGTCATTGGGTTCTAGGCACTAGGACGCGATGTGAAATCGCTGCTACCCCGTATCTCGCACCTCGTATCTCGCAACTTCCCCCACTTTTAGTACCATTTTTGTGAAAAATAACGACTTATGCGTTGATGTAGTTACAATTTATCTGTAACTTGTGTCGCCCATTTCGCTACGCACGACTATAATATTAAGCGAAATCAACATTTTCATACTAAATACTAGGGATACACAATGAAAAAACTTCCTATTGCATTGGCTCTATGTGCTGCTTTTGTGTCTGCAAACACAATGGCAGAGGTTCGCATAAACGGCTTTGCTTCTATTGTTGGCGGTAAAGCACTTGACGATGACGCAACTCTTTATGGTTATGATGACGATATTTCGTTTAAAAACGAAAGTATGTTCGCATTACAACTTTCTGCAGATTTACAAGAAAAGCTAAGCGCTACTGCACAAATTGTGGCGCGTGGTAGTGATGATTTTGATGCTGAGTTTGAATGGGCTTATTTAACTTATGAGTTCAGCGATGAGCTACAAGTGAGTGCTGGTAAAATGCGCGTGCCTTTTTACCGTTATTCAGACTTTTTAGACGTTGGTTACACTTACCGTTGGGTTCGTCCGCCGCAGTCTGTTTATAACCTTCCATTTTCAACGTATGAAGGTCTAAGCCTGTTACATAACACGCAATTAGGTGATTGGGATTCAACCGTTCAAGTTATTTACGGTAGCTTCGATGGGAACATTGCTGTGGTATCGGTTAATGGCGATACAGAGCTTAATGATATTGCTGGTATCAACTGGACGATGAGCTACGACTGGTTCAGTGCTCGTGCTGCGTACTTTGTAGCTGATACAACAATTGCAATTGAAAACGACACAGATGCAGGTGTTGCACTTAATGGCCTTGAGCAAACTCTTAGAGCTGCGGGCTTTGTTGATCAAGCAGATGATATTGCGGTAGACGAAGATGATGGTTCTTTCTTCGCAGTGGGCTTTTCAATTGATTACAACGACATTCTGTTTGATGCTGAATACACTGAGTTTGAAGTAGAAAACAGCGCTCTTGCTAAACAAACCCAATACTACACGTCTGTTGGTTACCGTATGGATGAGTGGATTGTGCACTTAACTTACGAAAATAACGACGACAAACACGATAGCAATCGCTACAACGCGCTACCTGCAGTACCTGCTTTTAACGCGGGTATTAATCAGGTTCTTGAGGGCGTGAAAGCGAAAAGCAACGTGTATACTATTGGTACTCGTTATGACTTCCACCCATCTGCTGCTTTAAAAGTAGATTTCAGCCGCTTTAAAGATGACATTACAGATACAGAAACCGACGTTGTTGCTGTTGCTGTTGATTTAGTTTTTTAATTGGAGTTCATGATGAAAAAATTATTAATCGCTACAGCAATGACTCTTTACTCGCACGCTGCATTTGCTGAGGTTGCTGTTATTGTAAATCCTGCAAATGGCAATGCTATCGATGAAGGGACTATCAAAAAGATTTATCTTGGCAAGGCAAAGTCATTTGATGATGGCACAAAAGTAAACCCGGTAAACCAAGACGGCAACAGCGTAAGCGATGAGTTTAACGATAAGGTGGTTGGTAAGTCAGGCAGCCAGCTTAACGCTTATTGGTCAAAACTGGTATTTACAGGTAAAGGTACACCACCTGAGAAACTAGCAAACGATCAAGCTGTTATTGATTTTGTTGCAGCCAACGGCGACGCCATTGGTTATATCGATGCAGCAAAAGTAACTGATAAAGTTAAAGTAGTCGGTACTTTTTAAGTCCTTACTACGGTTAATAAAAAACCAGGCAATGCCTGGTTTTTTATGCGCTTAAATTACTCAATTTTAAATTTAGCTGTGGCGTCGAGTAACGAATCAGACAGGTAATGAAGGTTCTTCGCTACATCACGTACTGCCGACAATGAATCCATTGTTTCTTCAAACGACATATGCATATTCGACACGTTCTCAACAACCATACTAGCAACCGACGTTTGCTCTTCGGTGGCCGCTGCAATTTGTGAGTTCATACCGTTAATTTCTAAAATCTGCTCAGATATTTTATCAATCGATTGCCCTGTATTTTCAGCCGCTTCGGCATTGTTTGAAGCCATATCACGAGCCGAATTCATAGCAATTACCGCATCGCTCGCTGCGGTTGTCAGTGTTGAAAGCAGCTCTCTGATTTCATTGGTTGAGTGCGACGTTCTTGAGGCAAGCTCGCGTACTTCATCAGCAACAACCGCAAAGCCACGGCCTTGTTCACCTGCACGCGCAGCCTCAATTGCAGCGTTTAATGCCAGCAAATTGGTTTGCTCCGCAATTGAAGTGATCACATTCAAGATTTGTGTGACATTTTTAGTATCATTTTCCAATTGATTAATTGTTGATGCTGCTTGGTTAATCTCATCACTTAATGTTTTTGATTCAGTCACAGAGCGCTGTATTTGCGTTCTGCTTTGCTCAACTTCGCGCTCGGCTGTTTGCGCAGCTTGTGATGCATTTGCCGCTGAATGAGAAATATCAGCAACACTTTGACGCATTTCTTCCATCGACTGTTTAACGATTTCGGCATCTGATGTTTGTTTGGTTGTTGCGCGCTCTGCACGTTCCATACCTTGAACAAGTCGCGTTGAGTTCTCCATTAATGGTTCACAAACCGCTATTACCTCAAGTACTGCAGCTTTTAACAACTGTATAAAGGCATTGAAGTTAATCGAAACTTGGCCAATTTCGTCTTTAGCGTGTACTTCAAGTTGCGTGCTTAACGAACCTTTACCGTCAGCTAATAAACGTAAGTTATTTGCCGCAGCACTAGCCGATGAGCCAATTCCACGAGCAATCCAAATTGAGGTGGCAATAAGCAAAATCAGTGACACTACAGACACTATAAGCATTAAATTAAGTGCATTGTCAGAACGGGCTTTAGTTGCTTGCACTAGCTCAAAAAAGCGGTCATCCGAGCGGGCTTGCGCACGTTTAAAGCCAGCTAAAACAGCTTCATATTGCTGTGTTTTTTGCTGTGCTTGCTGCTGAATTTTACTAAAGTCAGCGCTGCCATCGATCATTGAAGTGGCTATAGTCGACGAGGTTTGTGCATAAAGCTCTAATTGTTTTTTTGTATCAGCATGTACATAGCTGTCGTTGATACTGATAATATTTTGTAGATTTTCGTTAATTGTTTTATACGTTTGCGCAGCACTATCTACTAAGTCAGACTCACCAAACGTGACAGCTTGAGTGTATAACTCATCTAGTTTTTCGAGTAATGCTACATTTTCTGAAGTAAGTTTTACTACCTGGTAAGACGACTTTTCTAACTCGTCGAGCGAGATTTTATTGTCATTCATCGCGATGTAATTCGTCACCACGATAATGACAAATGCCGTTATGGCAATGCATGTTATAGCGTGTATTTTTTTTGTGATGCTCAAATTGTTGAAAGAAATACCTGCAGACATTGAATCCACCTTTGTTGTCATAGTACTTAGTATTATCGCCTGATTTACCTAAAGTATTAACTATATTTATATATTTTCAGGTTTTTTTCTTATTTTGTGCCGTTTGTGGGAGGGTAGGCGAAGAGCGTGAAGACAATATTCAAAAAACAATAGCTTTCAGCCGTAAGCCGTCAGATGCGCGAAACAAGTTTCACGCCTACGTGTAGCAGCGGGTTTATCCCGCGTCATTGGGTTCTAGGCACTAGGACGAGATGTGAAATCGCTGCTACCTCGTATCTCGCAACTTTACTCTTTCCCCTCGTAACTTAAGACATTTCCCGGCTAAAGCCAGTCCTACGAGCTTCATTGTCGCAACTTTCTCTTTTTTAATAGCGTTATTAGGGGCTGATCTGTATAATCCGCGGCCTATTATTTACCCTATTGCTTGTTTATTTTCGCAGTTGCTGCGCCCATAACCCTGTCAGTATTTTTCTAGGAACAATTCGTTGATTTCAACCGCAAATATCACCATGCAATTTGGTGCAGAGCCTCTGTTTGAGAACATTTCAGCTAAGTTTGGTAACGGTAACCGCTATGGTTTAATTGGTGCGAATGGCTGCGGCAAATCGACCTTTATGAAAATTCTAAGTGGTGCGCTTGTGCCAACATCTGGCAATGTGTCGATTGCACCGGGTTTAAAGCTAGGTACGCTAAGTCAAGATCAGTTTGCGTTTGAGCAATACACTGTGGTTGATGCGGTGATCATGGGTGATGCAGAGCTTTGGAAAGTAAAACAAGAGCGCGACCGTATCTATTCTCTGCCAGAAATGAGTGAAGAAGACGGCATGAAAGTCGCTGAACTTGAAAGCATTTTTGCCGAAATGGATGGCTATACAGCAGAAAGCCGCGCAGAAGAAATTTTGATCCAAGCGGGTATTGAGCAAGAGTTTCATTACGGCTTAATGGCAAACGTTGCGCCGGGCTGGAAACTTCGTGTGCTTTTAGCACAAGCACTGTTTGCAAACCCTGATATTTTGCTACTTGATGAGCCAACCAATAACCTTGATATTCACACGATTACTTGGCTAGCTAACGAGCTTAACCAGCGTAAATGTACCATGATTATCATCTCGCACGACCGCCACTTCTTAAACTCGGTATGTACACACATGGCCGATATCGATTACGGTGAGCTACGAATTTACCCTGGTAACTATGAAAAGTGGATTGAAGCTTCAAGCTTGCAACGCGAACAACTGCTTGCTGAAAACGCGAAGAAGAGCGCCGAAATTGACGAGCTACAAGAGTTCGTAAACCGCTTTGGTGCTAACGCTTCAAAAGCAAAACTAGCTAGCTCTCGTGCTAAGCGCATGGATAAAATTAAGCTTGATGAAGTAAAATCATCAAGCCGTATTAGCCCATCACTTCGTTTTGACGAAGGCAAAAAGATGTATCGCCAAGCATTAGAGCTTACCAAGCTAGGTCATGGCTTTGATAGTGAAACCCTGTTCAGCGACGGTGAACTATTGCTTGAAGCCGGTGCTAAGCTTGCGGTTATAGGTGAAAACGGCGTTGGTAAAACCACCCTATTACGTTGCCTTGTAAACGAATTACAAAGTAACGAAGGTGTGGTTAAGTGGTCTGAAAATGCCAGCATTGGTTATTGCCCACAAGACAGCAGTAAAGACTTCGATAACGACTTAACTTTATTTGATTGGATGTCGCAGTGGCGCACCGCTAAACACAACGATTTAATGGTGCGTGGTATGTTAGGCCGTTTATTATTTACCGCAGACGACGCGAACAAAAAAGCCCGCAACTGCTCGGGTGGTGAAAAAAACCGCCTATTGTTTGGTAAGTTAATGATGCAAGACATCAACGTGCTCATTATGGATGAGCCAACCAACCACATGGATATGGAAGCCATTGAAGCGCTCAATAATGCATTAAAAGATTATCAAGGCACGCTAATTTTTGTGAGCCACGACCGTGAGTTTGTATCGTCATTAGCGACTCGTATCATCGATATTAAAGATCAACAGCTTATCGATTTTCAGGGCACGTTTGACGAATATATGGACCATGTCGCGCAACAAGCGCAATAACCCCTTCCTAGAAAAGGTGAGCAAGTTAGCTCACCTTTTTTGTTTACGTTCAGTTACATATTCACTTTACTGAATTACCTGTTTTAGGTAACTTAAATTTCTTTGACTTCAATCGAACAATAAATTTAAGGGACCTAAATGAAAAAGCTTCTTAGCGTATCGGCATTAACACTAGCTCTAACAGCCTGTGGTGGCGGTTCATCAACAGATAAAATGCCAGATGTAAAAGTAGAGCAAAATACTGCACCGACGCTCTCTGGCTCACTCACACTCTCAACCAAAGCGCTTGAATCAGCTAATTTAGTTGTTGATTTAAAAGATGAGCAAAACGACAGTGTGACAACCACGATTATTGATAAGCCAGAGTGGCTAAATGTAACCACCAGCAGCAATCAAGTAACTTTTAGTGCAGTGCCAAGCCTATTCGACGTTGCTAACCACACTTTTACTGTGGAAGTCTCTGATGGTGAAGCGAGTAATCAATATACCCTAACCGTTAATGTCGCCGAAAACCGTGCTGCATGGCAACCTATTGAGCTTAGCAATAGCGAAGTGATGGATAACTGGCAATCAAGCGATGGTAGTGTGCAGCTTTCGTTTGCCACTGAAGATGCCGGGGTGATTGCTCAAAATGGTGAGCTAAGCCGTTTTGATTGGTCGAACCCTGATGTTATTGCACTAAATACCCAAGCGATTGATTGCTTGCATGAATGTAATCAACAAGCCCTTCTTGAAATGGAAGTGTTGGCTAAGCGCGATGATGCTATTCGTGTTGAGCTTTTTAATGTTTCGACCGATAAAGGCGAAGTAGTTACCCTTTATAAATCAAATACGGAGCTTAGCTCTGCGTATTATGTTGATATGGACGACAATACTTTTCACATGGTGAATCATTTAAACACCGAAGGTGAAGAAAGCTATTTTGAAGTATCGATAGCAAGCTATATTCCGACGGCTTCAGGTAGTACCACATCATTTCCTTTTGCAGAGTTTTCGGCGACCTTAGAAGGTAAAACGTTAACGATTAACGGCGACAAATACCTTACGAAAACCTATGCAAATCAGATAAATAAAGAAGGCTACGAGGTGAGTGTAGAGTTTGACCTTAACCTCGTTAATGCCGAAGTGGTTGCGCAGTTCGATGATTTTGCGGTGCTAAAACTGCAACATGTTCTTAGCTATCATGATGAAGCTGACGCTGCGAATATTGTTGAGTCAGAAGAGCTAACTGAAGCTATGAAGGTGCAAACGTCGGTTGTTGCATTGCAAGAACTGACACCAATTGCGGTTCCTGAGCTTAAAGTGGGTAAAACGTATACTGGTCGCTTAAATAATAAAAATTCAGATACAGGTGAAGGATTAACATTTCGCTATTTACCATCATTTTTCACTATCACAGCAGCCGATACTGCAACGGTAACATTCAATACGCCAAAAAGTACTGACTCGTTCAAGTGGCATTACAACTTAGACAATAATGGCGAAAGCGTTAAGGTAACCGGCAATGGCCTAGATACCAGCTTACAATTTTTCACTCAGCCTGATGGTAAAACTCTCATGGTGCGCGAGCGAAATAAAGAAGAGCGTCAGGCTCGCTTAGGGTATGAATTTATAGAAGTGATTGATGATTCAACTATCACTCATGATGACTATAAGCACCTATTTAGCTACTTACGTCAAGACTACACCAGCGGCAACCTGAAAACATACTGGTTTATAAATGATGATGGTAAAGGCAGCTTCTATTACGCTGACCAATATGGCCTCGAAAACAGAGCTAACTTTACGCCAAATACCTATTGGCAATTTGAAGCTGATAACAGTATTAGTTTTGCAATGATGTCTCAGTGCCCAAGTGCATTTGATTACTCTAGCTGTAAGGATGAGGTGTTAGGCGATGATGAAAATTTATATGCCTCTTTAATTAATTTTAAAATTATTCATAAAGAAGCAGATAAATTCATTTTCGACCGCTTGTTCTGGCAGCGTATCTATAACTACAGCGATAAAGAAGTTGAAGAAAATATATACCAAAACAGTTATTGGTTAGGGATTGAAAAATAAAGGAGCTTGCAGCCTTTAGATCAGACGCGCGAAACAAGTTTCACGCCTACATGTAGCAGCGGGTTTATCCCGCGTCATCAGCGAGTTCTGGGCGCTAGGTTCTGGGCGCTAGGACGCGATGTAAAATCGCTGCTATCTCGTATATCGTATCTCAGATCTCGGAACTTTCCCCTTTCCCCTCGTAACTAACAGAAAAAAGGCCACACAGTTAAACTGTGTGGCCTTTGTACTTAACGGAATTTTAAATTAAATATCGAAGCGATCGGCGTTCATTACTTTCACCCATGCGTCGACAAAGTCTTTTACAAAACGTTCGTTGTTGTCGTCTTGTGCGTAAAACTCTGCGTATGAGCGTAGGATTGAGTTTGAACCAAACACTAAATCAACGCGTGTTGCTGTCCATTTAGTTACACCCGTGCTGCGATCAATGATGTCGTAATAGCCTTTACCTAGTGGTTTCCACGTATTAGCCATGTCGGTTAGGTTGACGAAAAAGTCAGTACTGAGTGTACCAACGTTATCGGTAAATACACCGTGTAAAGTACCGTTATGATTAGTACCAAGAACACGCATACCACCAACAAGAGCGGTCATTTCTGGTGCTGTTAAGCCCATTAATTGCGTACGCTCTAACATTAGCTCTTCTGCTGAAACCGCATAGTCTTTTTTGAGCCAGTTACGGAAACCATCGTGAATTGGCTCAAGTACATCGAACGAGTCTGCATCTGTCATCTCGTCTGTAGCATCACCACGACCCGGCGCAAATGGCACGGTTATATCAACACCCGCCGCTTTTGCTGCTTGCTCAACCGCAGCTGAACCACCCAGAACAATTAAATCAGCGAGACTTACTGGTTTACTTAAACCCGCTTGTACAGATTCAAGTGCGCTTAATACTTTAGCTAAACGCTCAGGCTCGTTACCTTGCCAATCTTTTTGCGGTGCTAGGCGAATACGTGCACCATTTGCACCACCGCGATGGTCTGAACCACGGTAAGTGCGGGCGCTATCCCATGCTGTTGCGATTAAGTCTGCTTGGCTTACACCACAGTTAAGTAGCTTGGTTTTAAGCTCGCTAATTTCACTGTCTGATAAGGTGTAATCCACCGCTGGGATCGGATCTTGCCAGATCAGATCTTCGCTTGGTACATCGGCACCTAAATAACGTGATTTAGGACCTAAGTCACGGTGCGTCAGTTTGAACCATGCACGTGCAAACACATCACTAAAGTATTCAAAATCATCGTTAAAACGTTCGATAATCTTACGATAGGTTGGATCCATCTTCATCGCCATATCGGCGTCGGTCATAATAGGATTTAAACGAATTGATGGATCTTCTACATCAACGGGTTTGTCTTCTTCTTTAATATCGATTGGTTCCCACTGCCACGCACCTGCCGGGCTCTTCTTAAGTTCCCACTCGTAGTTAAGCAGTAAGTAGCAATAGCCGTTATCCCACTTAGTTGGGTGAGTGGTCCATGCGCCTTCGATGCCCGAGGTCATGGTATCGCGACCAATACCACGTGAGTTGTGGTTATTCCAGCCAAGGCCTTGTTCAAATACATCAGCTGCTTCTGGCTCTGGGCCTACGTTTTCTTCGCTACCATTACCATGGGTTTTACCCACAGTGTGGCCACCGACTGTAAGCGCTGCAGTTTCTTCGTCATCCATTGCCATACGGGCAAATGTTTCGCGAACTTGTTCTGCCGTTTTAAGCGGATCAGGGTTACCATTCACCCCTTCTGGGTTTACATAAATCAAGCCCATTTGTACCGCTGCTAATGGGTTTTCCATAGTGTCTGGTTTAGCTACATTTGAATAGCGCTCATCACTGGGTGCTAACCATTCTTTTTCAGCGCCCCAGTAAACGTCTTTTTCTGGGTGCCAAATATCTTCGCGGCCACCGGCAAAGCCAAAGGTTTTTAAACCCATTGATTCATATGCCATATTACCGGCTAAGATCATTAAATCTGCCCAAGAAAGCTTGTTACCGTATTTCTTTTTGATTGGCCAAAGTAAACGGCGTGCTTTATCTAGGTTAGCGTTATCTGGCCATGAATTTAATGGCGCAAAGCGTTGGTTACCTGTACCACCGCCACCACGGCCATCTTCTAAACGGTATGAACCCGCTGAGTGCCATGCCATACGGATCATTAAACCACCGTAATGGCCCCAGTCAGCTGGCCACCATTCTTGGCTTTCGGTCATTAGGTTTTTTAAATCGGTTTTAACGGCTTCTAGGTCTAGAGATTTGAATGCTTCTGCGTAATTAAAGTCTTTGCCGTAAGGATTCGTTTTGCTGTCGTGTTGATGAAGAATGTCGAAATTGAGTGCGTTTGGCCACCAGTCGGTATTTGATTGAGCGGTGACAGTGTTACTACCATGCATTACCGGGCACTGGCCCGTTTTTCCATTACTCATTATGTGCTCCTCATAAGCTAAAATATGACGAAACGCTAAAATTCGCTTTTATCCCTTTCGTCATAAAGAGAGATTTTCTAATAGTTATGAATAACTAATAGCGAATAAGTTCCTGTTGTTTAAAACTATAGGAGTTGTATATGAATAAAGCTAGATCCAGAACATGGTTTTAAATCGATTGCACCGATAGAAAAATATGATTTGATTCATTTTATAAAACCGTCCATTTTATAAGGGTATTTTTTAACAGCGAGTAGCCCTTATGAAAACCATTAATCCTGACGTTGCTAGACAACTAAGCATTAACTTTTTTATCGCCAATTTACCTATCTTGATGTTAACAGGGCTGGTAGTCGCATCGCTTGTGGGGTTGACGTTTAGGAGTTCGGTATTGTTTTGGTTAGCGCTGTTAATCACACCATTGAGCATTAATTATTTATATTCTAAAAAACGTATTAAACAATTTTGCAAAGACAATGAATGCACTGATATTTCTTGTCTTGCTAAGCAAACTGATTAATTTTTAATTTTATTACCCAGTCACCAGATTATTTAGCCCACAACTTGTATAAATATTAATTAGTTATGTGAGCTTTTGCGGCAATTTGAAGGTGACAGTAACGCCATCGTCTGGCTTGCTGGCAATACTCACTTCGCCTTGCAGCGCTTGCGTTGCAAGGTTATAAACTATCGACATACCTAAACCACTGCCGCCATTGCCTCGCTTAGTAGTGAAAAATGGCTCAAACACCTTGTACATCACATCTTCGGTCATGCCATGACCGTTGTCTTTATAGGTTATGGTGTAGCTATTGGTGTCGTTATCGATGCTTACAGTGATATCTATGCGGTTTTGCTCACGGCCAACAAACCCGTGTACACAGCTGTTATTTACAAGATTTAAGAATATTTGGCTAAGCGCCCCGGGAACGGTTATAAGCGAAAAGTCATCAACACAGTTGATGTTTACTTGAACATTATGACTACGTGTAAGTGGCATTAAGCTATGTAAGATATTTTCAAAGTAATCTTTAATGTTGGTTTCGAGTAAATTAAGCGATGATTGATCAACCGCCGTTTGTTTAAAGTCACTGATGAGCTTTGCAGCCCGTTCAAGATTGGTAAACGATATTTTGATACACTCGTTTAAATGATTCATACCTTCAAGTAGGGCCGCTTTTGTTAAGGTATTTGAATCTATGTGTTTATTAAGCGTGTTTAGCTTATCTTTTGCTGAGCTATTTGCTGTCACTGCTATGCCAATAGGCGTATTAACCTCATGGGCAATACCCGCAACAAGATTACCCAGTGAAGCCATTTTTTCGGCTTCTATGAGCTTTTCTTGCATTGCGGTCAGTTCAGATAAGGTTTTTTCAAGCGTACGAGTTCGTTCTGCAACACGTTGTTCTAGATGCTGATTGGCACGCTCAAGTTCAGCATTGATGCGTTCGTTTTCTTGTGCCGAGAGCGCTCTGCCATAAAGATCTGCCAAAGCACCGATGAATGAGCATTCATCTTCTGTCCATTGTCGCTTACCACCTATGTGCTCACAACAAAATATCCCGATCATTTTACCTTTATAACGAATTGGCGCATCGAGCATTGCACCTATATTAAGAGGTTTTAGGTAACTTTCGCTAAATTCAAACGTGGCAGAGTCAGTATGAGCATCTTCGGCGGTAATTGTACGTTGGGTGTCGAGTGCTTTGAAATATGCAGGGTATGCATCACGAGGGAGCACTAACATTTGGATTTCTTTGCCGTTTTCTCTATCGAGCAATAACCGGCATTCAATTGCGGTGTTTTCTTCATTTAACAGCCAGATCCCTGCTCGGCCAATTTCTAGGCCATCAAGTACAGCATTCAGAATTAAGCGTTCAGCTAATTCAACATTGCCACTATCAAGATCAGAAGAAATTGATACTCCATACAGCAGTTGGACTAGTTGTTGGCGCATACTCTCACCTTTTAGTTTTACGACTTCTTAAGTCTAGACGAACATTGTGATTCTGACAGAACGAATATAAGTTTTTAAAAACTCATTTAGTATTAAGTAGTTGTTCAGATAAAAATGGGTATATTGTACCTAACTCCTGTTGATACCCCTTACGACTTTATGTTGTTTAAGCAGTTTGGCCAGCTCTCCCCCGAGCTGGTTTTTTTTTGCCTAGTCCATAGTGCCCACGCATGTTACAGTTACTTCAGAAATCACTAAAATTTTATATGTCATGCGTTATACCTTAATTTTAATCACTTTTTTAATGAGCTTTAGCACACTTGCAGCAGCTCAAAATGAGCCAGAGAACCGCCCTGCACTTACTGAAGCAGAGCAGCAACAAGCTCTCGATAAACTTCAAGAACCTATGTATAAGCCATTGTTAGAGCGCTATATTCTTGATGAATTAAAAGCCGTGCGCCAAGACCAACAGAAACTGCGCGAAGATGTGACAAAACAAGTTGCTCATACGCAACTTGATACTGCCGACCGTGCACTGACTTATACAACTGATACCATTAATAATGTGTTTTTCATTATTACTATTACTGCTTCAATTTTGGTTTTAGTCGGTTGGAATTCATTGCGTGATGTTAAAAACAAAGTAGAAGATATTGTAAACACACGCGTTAGTGCAATTACGCAAGAATATGAAGAACGCCTAAAAGTACTTGAAGAAAAGCTACGTGAGCGATCTGAAGAGATCTTATTAAACCAGCAAAAGATCTCAATCACCAATGAGGTGCACTCTTTATGGATGCGTGCCAATTTAGAAAGCGATGTTGCGAATAAGATTGAGATTTTTGACGAGATCTTAAAACGTAAACCAGAAGACGTAGAAGCCATTGCCTACAAAGCAGATGCACTGTTAGAAATAAACGAAACAGGTGAAGCAATCGAGCTTTGTAATCAAGCATTAGAAATTGATAGCGACTACGGCTACGCATACTGGCAACGTGCTTGTGCATATGCATTACTGCACAAACATGCCGATGCAATGGCTGATATTCGTATGGCCCTTGAATATTCTCCTAACCTACGTAACGAGCTATTACACGAAAGCGCGTTTGCTAGCCTACACGATAACGACAGCTTTAATTCGTTGTTAAACGAAACGGCTTAGCGCAAACCCATGTAGCAGCGGGTTTATCCCGCATCATTGGTAGTTTAGTCTTTAGATGTCAGATATTAGATATCAGCCGATTTGTGGGATTATTTAGGTCGAGTGTTCTTCTCAGCATTCGACCTATTCACTTTCCAGGTAGGTTGGGTCGAGCGGAGCGACACCCAACATAATAGAAGCGGTCAGCTATCAGCCTTCAACGATCAGACGCGCGAAACAAGTTTCACGCCTACATGTAGCAGCGGGTTTATCCCGCGTCATAGGCGCTAAGGTTTAGGTTCTGGGTTCTAGGACGCGATGTAAAATCGCTGCTACCTCGCATCTCGTATCTTGCTAACTTTCACCCATAAAAAAAGAGCAGCTGGGCTGCTCTTTTTTCTAACGGAAGAATAACACTTTGGTTATTTTGCCATTTTCTATTTTGTAGCTGGTGACGAACTCAGAGCGCTTGTCGACAACTTTCGGGTCTTGCGTACAGGTTTCTGAGAGTTCATGATCAATCACGATGTTGCCAAGTACAATGCGTTTTATTGGCGATGATTTAATGCACTTTAGCTTTTTAAACATAATGCCATATCGTGCAATAAGCTTTTCTTTACCGGTGAACATCAGCTCATTCGGGAATGTATAAAACTCAACGTTTTCATCATACATCTTGATAAATGCATCAATATTACGTGCGTTATAAGCTGCAATCAGCTGTTCTATCACAGCCATCGATTCACGTGACTGACGCGCTTTTTCTTGTTGCTTCGCTGTTAGTGCTTCTTTCGCTTGATTAACGGCTTTTTCTGCTTCTGCAACGGCTTGCTGTTTTTCAGCAACTGTTTTTGGTTGCTCAGCAGGCGCAGGAGTTTGTGTACCGAGTACTTTGCTATCATCAACTTCTGCAACCGCTTTTAAGGCTTCTGCTGTCGCTTTTTCCTCATCACTACTTTGTGTTGGTTCATTCGTTTCTTTCGCCGTTTCAGTTTCAGACGCTGATTTTTGTTCTGTTGCAGGCTTTTCTTCAATAAACTCTAAGCTAGGTACGTCCTTCTTTTCGGCTTTTTGTTCATTGCTCGTTTGAGGCTCGGTTTGTTCGGTGGTTTCGTCACTTGCAAATGACTGCCAAGAGAATAATAAACTGATTGCAAAAAATAACGGTTTCATAGTTTTCCTAAATGCATCATGCCTGATTTAAGGCGCTAAGGTAGCAAATTCTGTCTGTTTGGCATAGTTTTTTACCAATATTGCTCTACTGTGATCTGCCCAGGTTCACGGCGTCTGTTGCGGCTAAAATCAAGCTCCAACAAAATAGCTGTAGTATCTTTTACCATTTGTGGGTTACCGCAAATCATAAATTGTGCGGTATCAGGTACAGCTGGGCGTCCTATTACATCAAATAAACGATGGTCTTTAATTACATCTGTGATCCGGCCATTAAAACCGATTGTGGCTGACTCTCGGCTGACTACAGGCGAATAGTAAAGATTTGGGTACTGCTGCTGTAGCGCTTTGATTCGTTCTTGATAGCTTAAGTCCTCGTTAAAACGAACTCCATGCACTAAATGAACATGCTCAAACTTTTGCCACACTTCGCCCTGCTCTAATATTGAAATAAAAGGCCCAAGTGCGGTACCTGTACTTAGCATATAAAGCTGCTCACTGCTTGGCACTTCATCAAGGGTAAAAAAGCCTGTCGCGCGGCGCTCTATAGTCACTGAGTCACCCGGCTTTAATTGTGCAAGCTGTTGAGAAAGTTGACCGTCTTTGACATTAATCAGATAAAACTCGAGGTTGGGATTATTCGGCGCATTCACATAAGAATATGCACGAGCTACACGTTTATCACCCACTTGCATTGCAAGCTTTGTAAACTGCCCTGCCGTGAATGGCTCAACATCGGCATTAACGATTAAGCTAAATAATGACTCAGTCCACCATTTAACGTCTTTAACCTTAGCTTCAACCCAATTAGACATACACATCCTCAATTGTTGTTCCTCTATTAAAGGTGGCAACAATTGCTTGAATTTTCAAGTTTTAAGGGGCGGTTGCGAGATGCGAGATGCGAGATGCGAGATGCGAGATGCGAGATGCGAGATGCGAGATGCGAACAAGGTTTTACGCGTGGTAAACAGGCAGCTATAAAAAAAGCCGCATAAATGCGGCTTTGAGGTTAGTCTCACTTCACTTTGGGCGTGTTTCCAAATTTCAGTGAATACGTTACCAAGGAACTTATTTAAATTGATTCTAAAGCAATTTTAACCATTTCGTTAAAGGTGCTTTGACGCTCTTCACTTGGTGTCGCTTCACCAGTGATTACGTGGTCACTAACTGTAAATAGTGCCATCGCTTTAGCGCCGTATTCAGCGGCTACGCCGTACATGCCAGCTGTTTCCATATCAACAGCAAGTACGCCTAGCTTGTCTAATTCTTGATAGAATGTGTTATCTGCTTGGTAGAATGTATCTGTTGTAAATACATTACCTACCTTCGCTTCAATGCCTAATTCTTTTGCTGCGTTTACGCCGTTTAGTAATAAACCAAAATCAGCAATTGCGGCAAAGTCGTAACCACGAACGCGCGCACGGTTTACGTTTGAATCTGTGCTTGCACCTTGTGCAAAGATAACGTCACGGATTTTGATATCGCTACCAATACCGCCACAGGTACCAATACGGATTAGATTTTTAACGCCGTAACTAACGATCAATTCACGGGCATAAATTGACATTGATGGAATACCCATCCCAGAGCCCATAATACTCACTGGTTTACCTTTGTAGGTACCGGTAAAACCATACATATTACGAACGCCTGTTACTTGTTTTGCGTCATCTAAAAAGTTTTCAGCAATGTATTGAGCGCGAAGCGGATCACCTGGCATTAATACCGTTTCTGCAAATTCGCCTACATTGGCGCTGATATGAGGAGTACTCATTATTGGTTTCCTTTTTTGTTCGCTAATAGCTTGTCGTTAAAGCCATCACCGTATTCAAGTGCAGGAAGATTAAACCACTGGGCAAGGGTTTGACCTATGTCTGCAAAACTAGCTCGTTCGCCAAGCGGGGTGTTTGTCATTCCCGGTTGGTATGCAAGTACTGGCACGTATTCACGTGTATGGTCAGTGCCTGCTGCTGTTGGATCACATCCGTGATCGGCCGTGATAATTAACACATCATCACTATTTAGCTGATTTAAGATGGTCGGTAGATAATCATCAAACTCTTTTAATGCTTTAGCATAGCCAACTGCATTACGGCGATGACCGTACTTTTCATCAAAATCAACTAAGTTTGTAAAAATCAAACTATGGTCAGGTGCGCTTGCGATTACTTCTGAGGTTTTCTCAAGCAAGTTCATTAGCCCTGGCGCTTTGTGTTTTTGGGTGATGCCTTGGTGCGCATAGATATCAGCAATCTTACCAATACTGATCACTTCACCGCCGTCTTGCGATAATTTATCAAGCAAGGTTGGCGACGGTGGCAGCACCGAATAGTCACGACGATTGCCTGTACGGGCAAAATCGTCACGGCTCGAACCCAAAAATGGCCGCGCAATCACTCTTCCTATGTTCATTTCATCAAGCAGCGCCCGTGCGATTTCGCAAACCTGATAAAGTTTCTCCAGTCCAAATGATTCTTCGTGCGCGGCTATTTGAAACACGCTATCAACTGAGGTGTAGCAAATCGGCATGCCGGTTTGCATATGTTCTTCACCTAGTTGTTCTAAAATGGTTGTTCCTGAGGCATAACAGTTACCTAAAATGCCAGGAATACCTGCGCGAGCAATTAGCTCGTCAACAAATTCTTGTGGAAAACACGGCTGTGTATTTGGGAAATAACCCCAATCAAACAACACAGGTACACCGGCCATTTCCCAGTGCCCTGAAGGCGTGTCTTTACCACTTGATAACTCTTTAGCGTAACCCCATGCGCCAATAGGTGCTTGTCGGTCACTGACTAAACAAGGTTCTTTACCTGCGGCTTCGCATGCATCAGCTAAACCTAAACGGGTAAGATTAGGTAGCGATAAGTGCTCACCAGTTTCTTCTGCATAGGCTTTAAGTAAATGAGCAAAGGTATTTGCGCCTACGTCACCAAACTGCTCTGCGTCAGGTGCTGCGCCAATTCCTAGGCTATCTGCCATTAAGATGAGTGCTCTTGCCATGGGTACCTCGTTATCAATATGTGAATACTTTATATGCTCTTCGAATTTTTGGTACAGGACATAAGTCCTGTTTCATAAAACAGAAACATTATAAATTTGCATCTCTAAGCGAAGCAAAAGAGATTAATCGTGTCTTTTTTGCTATTGTGATCTACCTAACAATGTTTCCTTCTGTGTGGGCGAGAACTTTAGTGACACGAACAATTATAGCTATTGCTGGCGCATCTGCGTCGGGCAAGTCTCTTTTTAGCAAGACAATTTATAACGAATTAGTCAATGAGCTTGAACCGGGCGCGATCGCAGTGATCGAAGAAGATGCTTATTACAAAGACCAGTCGCATTTGCCGTTTGACCATCGAACGCAAACCAATTACGACCATCCTGATGCTTTCGAGCATGAGCTTTTGCATGAGCACTTACTTCAGTTACGCGCTGGAAAATCAGTAGACGTACCAACTTATGACTATGCAATGCACACCCGCAGCGATGAATCGCGTCGAGTGGCACCTGCAAAAGTACTTATCGTTGAAGGTATTTTGCTACTGAGTGATCCGGCACTTCGAAAAGAATTTGATATTAAGGTGTTCATTGATACACCGTTAGATATCTGCCTTATGCGCCGTATGCAACGAGATATGGAGCAGCGTGGCAGAACATTACAGTCCGTTGTTGATCAATATCAAGCGACAGTGCGACCTATGTTTTATCAGTTTATTGAGCCATCAAAGCACAAAGCTGATCTCGTAGTCACACGCGGCGGTATGAATCGCGTTGCCATTGATATAATTAAAAGTAAAATAAAATATTTACTGCAACAATAACAACGGGAAACAGTCAGTATGACAACATTTATGAGCTTAGTCGGCATTGTTGTGCTACTAGGCATTGCTTTTGCGGCTTCTACGAACCGTAAAGCAATTAATTTAAGAACTGTAGGCATCGCTTTTTTACTTCAAGTGTTAATTGGTGGCTTTGTCTTGTTCTTCGAAGTGGGCAAAAACGTACTGGCAAGTATGTCGCGAGGCGTGTCATCAGTTATTGGTTATGCCAATGACGGGATTAGCTTCTTATTTGGCTCACTGGCATCGCAAGATACTTTAGGGTTTATTTTTGCGATACAAGTATTGCCCGTTATCGTGTTCTTCTCAGCATTGGTTGCTGTGTTGTATCACATCGGGGTGATGGATTGGATAATTAAGATTCTAGGCGGTGGCTTACAAAAGCTATTGAAAACCTCGCGCCCTGAATCGCTTTCTGCAACCGCCAATATTTTCGTTGGCCAAACAGAAGCACCATTGATTGTTAAACCATTTATCGCCAGCATGACTAAGTCAGAGCTATTTGCGGTAATGGTAGGTGGCCTAGCTACCGTAGCAGGTTCTGTTATGGCAGGTTACGTAACAATTGGTGTAGAGCTTAAATATTTAATTGCAGCCAGCTTTATGGCAGCACCTGGTGGTTTCTTAATGGCAAAAATGATTGTGCCAGAGACCGAAACACCAAAAGAAGATTTAGCTGATTTAGACGTACAAGAAGAAAAACCGGTTAACGTAATTGATGCAGCAGCATCAGGTGCCGCAAACGGTATGCACTTAGCACTCAACGTAGGCGCGATGTTACTTGCTTTCGTAGCACTTATTGCACTTCTAAATGGTTTATTAGGCGGTATTGGTGGTTGGTTTGATCATCCAACATTAACGCTACAAGAAATTTTAGGTTACGTGTTCGCTCCAGTTGCCTGGTTATTAGGTGTACCGTGGAACGAAGCAGTAATCGCAGGCAGTTTTATAGGTCAGAAGGTGGTAGTTAACGAATTTGTTGCTTACCTCGACTTTATTAATTATCGCGATACGTTAAGTGCGCACACACAAGCGATTGTCACATTCGCGTTATGTGGGTTTGCTAACTTATCATCGATAGCAATTTTACTAGGTGGATTAGGCGGTATGGCGCCTAGTCGGCGAAAGGATATCGCACGCTTAGGGCTCAGAGCAGTGTTAGCAGGATCTATGGCTAACCTCATGAGTGCAGCAATTGCAGGTTTTTTCCTCTCGCTAGCTTAGAAACTTAATGAGATGAGCCGTAGTTGCAAAACAATAGGATAGGACTTTAAGGGGTTAAAGGTCTATCTGACTTGAACGATACTTCACCAAGGGCCGCAAGGCCCTTTTATCGTTTTATGTGCTAAGATTTATTTACTAAGTCTTTTTAAGTACATAAATGAACTATTTACGACTTTATTTGCTAATTCTTTTCTTTAGTTGGCCTGCACTGAGTAAGCCGACCCTGACCGTTGTGACTGAACTGTCGCCACCCAATCAGACCTTAATCAACAATCAAGTTGCCGGTGAGAGCACCGAATTAGTAAAAGCGATTTTTGCCAAAGCTAATTTAACCGCGAATATAGAGCTCTACCCTTGGGCCCGTGCCTACAATATGGCACTGAAGAAACCGAACATTTTCATTTACAGTATGGCGAAAACTGCTGAGCGCGAAAAACACTTTCATTGGATTGGTGAAGTGGCAACCTATCAAATGGGCTTTGTGAAGTTGAGCTCTCGCAGCGATATAAGCATCACCTCAAACGAACAAGCCAAACAGTATAAAATAGCGGTTCAGCGTAATGATTTAGCGGCGCAGCGCTTAACAGAGCGAGGTTACACTGTAGTTTATACGTCAGATATCAATAAGTCGTATCAGCTGTTGATGTCGGGCAAGATAGATTTAATCATTGATGATAAGAATTATATTGCGGCCATGGCTGAGCAATTAGCACTGGATGAGGATCGCTTTAGCTTTGCTCATGCAATCGATTTTCTAACCATGAAAGGTTATCTCGCAGCAAATATTAATACCGACCAACGTTATATCGATGCCTTAAAAGCAGCGTTTAATGAGGTAATGAGAACACCTAAATACAATGCAGTGATGCTAGCACAGCGCCCTTAATTAGCTTTATATTGCTCAATATAAGTCTCTAACAGACCTTGCTTACTCAGCTTTTCATAACTTGCCTGTAATCGGCTTACAAGCTCTTCGGGTAATGCCTTATTTAACGCTAGAAAGTTACCAACCGTGCCATTAAGAGGCAACTCAACTAACTTAACCACTTCTCGCCCTTGGTGACCATACTGCATTAATTGGTATTTAAACGACAGCTCAGAGCCAATAATGAGCTCTATTTTATTTTTGAAAAATAAATTAATACACTCGTAATAGTGACTCACTTTAAGAAGGTTTTTATCCCCTTCAAAGCCAATACTTTCTACAAACTTTTCGTAAATGCTCTCTCTTACAACACACAGGCTATGATCTTTCACTTGTGATAAGTCGATGGGATTAATACGATCATTTGATTGTAAGCGATAAAAAAAGTTACGAGATGATGCCATTGGACCAATCCACTTAAATAAATCTTCACGGTCGGGAATACGTGCCGTAGAGACCAGGCCAGAAAGCGGCTTTTGCTGGGTTAAGTGGTATGCCCGCGACCAAGGTAAGAGCTCGAATTGACATTCAATGTCTGCATCAACACACATTGCTTTGACAAACTCGAGGTTAATGCCCTCTAAGTGCCCTTTGTTTGAAAAATTATATGGCGGGAATTGCTCGGTGTAGATGGTGACACTGTCCTTTGCCAGTACTACAGGTGCAAAGCTTAGGCACACTAACAACAAATATTTTAAGATAATTAATACACTCTAATGACACAGCTGCATTAAATATAGAAATATTCACTAGCTCAGTCAATTTTTAGGCATAAAAAAAGCAAGCCGTAGCTTGCTTCTTCTTAATTTTTACTAAAAGTAAAAATTATAACGGAGTGATGTTATCCGCTTGAGGACCTTTTTGACCTTGTGAAAGAGTGAACTCTACACGTTGGCCTTCAGCTAAAGTTTTGAAACCTTCGCTTTTGATAGCGCTGAAGTGAGCGAAAACGTCTGGACCATTTTCTTGCTCGATGAAACCAAAACCTTTAGATTCGTTAAACCACTTAACTGTACCTGATACGATGTTAGACATAGTATTATTCCTGATATAAAAAATTAAACATGCCCTAATGGGCGGGTGTAGCAAAAAATGAGATGGTACTTAAAAACTTCAGGACGGTACTACAAGTATTACTTATACAACAACGAAATAAAGATTTATTAATTACACGCTTTCTTTCTAGCTGGTGCCCACTATATAGAGTTAGTTAGATAAGTCAAACACTATCGACATTAAAATTCAAACTCTAAAGCCAAGCGAAAGCTATGATCTTTGCCTGATTGACTAAGTTCACTAATAAAACCTGCTTCCCATTTTAGCTGACGTTTAGGGCTAAATCTGTGTAAGCCAATAAAGCCTGGGCCCACGCCAATAAAATCCTCACCCGCGTATATTTCAATCGATGGTTGAAAGGCTGAACGATAGCGATAACGGTACTGCAAGCGAAACTCACTCTCCCATTCGTTTTCAATATCAGCGCCCCATTCATAGACTAAAAAAGCGTTCATAGTCAGGCTTGTACGACCAAACTCTTTTTCCCATAAAAAGCCGGTCGTTGCTTCGTATGCATCAAGTGTGTGCTGTTTTTCAAGCTCAAATAACGCTCCCCAATCGGCCCATAAACGGCCTTGCTCGACCAACTGCCAACGTAACTCCACTTCATACGAAGATAAACCAAAGTCACCGTTATCATCGCGCTCACCAACTAAGTAACCCTCTAGGCTCATGGTGTCGTTAATTGCGCCGCCAAAGCCCGCACGCTGTGCAAGCACATTGCCGCTATCAGTTTGCCTAGACACCAAGCGCCACTCAACTTCTCGCTCAAACGGCATTACATAAGGGTGATATACCTTATCAACCACCATGCCATCTGCATGCGCAAATTGGCTGATACTTATTAAAAACAAGCAACTTAAACTAACTATTAAGAACCGCATACTGGCTCCTTGGTCTTTTTAATTTTTAAAACGCGAACTAAGGTGATAAATGCCAATGCAGCAATGACATACACCCAAAGTGCGGTTTTACTCGGCGTGGCTTCGTAGCCCACTAAGGCTTTTAATACACGCCCAAGCTCTGAGTTTTCAACTAAAAACCCGCGCCAATCTAAATAATTCGAGGTCACATCGAGTAAATCTATCTGACTTGCTAAATCAATAAATATCAATAGCTTTGCTGTTGCATTTAAGGCAAGCAATACAACCAATGGCTGCACGCCAACGCGTTTAACAATACTCTCAAGCAAAAAGAACAGTAACACGCCAAAGCTAATACAAATCCCTACACCTAAACATGTACCCAGTAGCAATGGCTCAGCAGTATCCCTGCTATGCCAAAAACTGACTAAGTAAATCATGTAGTGGCTTAAATACAACGTCATAGTTGCAATCAAGGCCAGTGCAGCCGCTATGCTTCGTTGCTGACAGCTCATTAATGCAGCGATAAAAATGACAATACACAACAGCATTTGAATGAATTCTAAGCCTCTGTGATCAAATAACTGGCTCAGCCAAGCAGCGCCTTGCACAAACACTAAGCTTAGTAGCGTACCAATCACTGCATAAATACTCAGTTGGCGCTGACTTAAAGGCACAATCAAGCTCAAAAGCACAGCTAAAATCACCACAGGCAAAAGCTGATTAATGCTCATTAATAAACTAGTTATCAGCATCTTTTGCCTCCGTAGCCACGACTGTGCCTCGCGCTGTATTAGGTGAAAATTCACCAAAAAAGTCATACCGACCGGGGCTGAGCGGCCCGATATAAATGACGCTCGTGCGCCCCGGATAAAGCACTTTTTCGCGGTTTAAGTCAAAACTATCGAACTCTTCTGGAGTGTCATCTTGGTTTTCGATCAAAAGCCGCAGCTTTTTATTGGCAGGCACTTTAATTTCAGCAGGATAAAACAAGTGATCTTTTAAGATCAGCTTGTACTCTTTGGCATAGGCAAGCCAAGACGACATGCAGAGTAACAGCATAGAAAGCGCCAAAATCCATTTATTCACTGACATCTCCTTGCATAAAAGAGACACTCACTCGCAAGCCACCAAGGTGACTGTCAGCTAAAGCAATATCAGCGTTATAAATCGACACTATGTGCTCAACAATGGCCATACCAAGCCCGGCTCCTTGCTCACCTGATGGATGTTTATCGCCACCCACACGATAAAAACGGTTAAAAATGCGCTGTTTTTGAGCTTCATCAATACCGGGTCCCGAGTCATCTATTTGCCAGATAAAACGATTATTTTCGGTTTTCAGAGTAATACAAATCTCTCCCGCAGCTGGGGTATATTTTATGGCGTTACTTAGTAAATTGCCAAACAAAGTGAGCAAGGTAAACTCATCACCGGCGATGATAAAATCATCGCCATCAATGCTAATAGTATGCTCTTTTTCATCAATACGATCATAAAGTTGTGAGGCAACCTGCTGGCTAATTTCTAACACTGATACCGCGCTAAATTGCGCTTGCCATTGCTCTGGATACGTACGCCCCAAAATCAGCATTTGCTCAACGATATTACTTAGTTTATCAACGCCTTGTTCCATCGCATCAAGCTCGACACTCTCGACACCTTGAGCCACTAAATTATGAACATTGATTTTTAAACTACTGAGCGGGGTGCGCAGTTCATGGGCCGCATCAGAGGCAAAAAAGCGCTCTCGTAAATAGGCACTTTCAACCCGTTTGAATAGATCGTTCAAGCGGCTAATTACGGGTTTTATTTCTTGCTCTGGGGTTTGCCAAGGAATAGCTGTAAAGTCATTTGCTTGACGATGTTTAAGTTGATTTGATAACCGCGTTAGTGGTGCAAGCCCTTGTTTTACAAACACACTAATAAGAAGGGCAAGGATAGGTACACTCCATAACAGCGGCGTCATGGCCGACAAAATCACGGTTTCGGTTAGCGCCACACGTTTACTCAAAGGTTCTGCAATAAGCACGCGCTTATTACCTTCGCTTAAGCGATACACTTTGACTCGTTGCCCAGCCAAGTTCTCAACACTAAACCCAGTTTGCCACTGACTTTGATTGCTAGAGTTGTGCTGCAATGATTTTGAGCTTGAGGCCAAGCTATCATCAACCCAAACTTGAAATAATAACTGCGGTAAATCACTGGTATAAGCTGGAGTTTCTTTATTGAGGGGCTGCTCAATCAACACATGCGCCAGCGTTACCAGCTCATTATCGAGCAATGCTTCAGCCTGATTCATACTTTCACGGTAACCTTTAGTAAAAGCCAAAAAGCAGGTTAAGATCACCATAGACAAAATAAGTAGAGTCAGCCTTTTACGAATTGACACTAGCGTTTACCCACCACATAACCAATACCGCGTAAGGTTTTAATAAACTCTTTCGGGAATTTTTTACGCAAGTGATGAATGTGCACTTCGATGGTATTTGATCCCACCTCCTCGCCCCATTCATACAGTTTATTTTCTAACTGCTGTTTTGATTGCACGCGACCTTGGTTTTCTAGCAAGGCTTTAAGGAGCATAAACTCTTTACGTGGCAAGTTTACTTGCTCACCCTGAAAACTCACGGTAAAAGCGGCGGTGTCCATTTCAACATCACCGACTTTTAAAGTGCTGGTTTGAGCTTGGGTCACACGCCTGCTAGCAACCCGAAGACGGGCAAATAATTCTGCGGGATCAAAGGGCTTTGCTAGGTAATCATCAGCACCTAAATCTAGCCCCATGACTTTATCATCAATACTGCCCCGAGCGGTTAGAATCACCACGGGCAGATTTTTACGATGCTTTTTGATGTGTTTTAGAATGTCGATGCCGTCACCGTCTGGTAGCCCTAAATCAAGGACTACCAGCTCAATTTCGTCACTTTGCAGCCATTGCATTGCTGATTGAACGGTAGAACTATGTTCAACACTGTATCCTTGTTGACGTAAAGAACGACACAGGCCCTCTGCTACTAAGTGGTCGTCTTCAACGAGCAATAAATGCATAGTTTATCTCTTTATTTTTTTCTCTACCTTAGCCAATAGTTTAGTAATTTCTTGTTGGCGGTAAAGATCTGCTTTTGGTCTATCAGGGCGCGCTGACGCTTGCTGTGCAACCAATAAAAACTCTCTAGCTGATTTATATTTGCGCTCATCATACAAGAATGACGCATATAAATAGTTGCTATCGATGCCACGCGGGTTTAGTTCAAGCGCTTGCTTAAACAGTTTTTTCGCTTCATCATCATCACCAAAACCAATTGGCCAACCCGGTACTTTACCGTATAAGGTTGCAAGGCTGGTATATGCAGAGCCTTCGAGTGCTTTTGGATCTAAGCTTAGCGCTTTTTCAAATTGCGCTTTAGCATCTTTTGCAAGGCCTAACGCGCCTAAGCCCCCTTTTGCACCTGCATAGCTCGATAACACGATACCGTACCAAATATGGCTGGCTGCTTGCTGGTCGTTGGCTTTGGTAAACTCAGCGGTTTCGCTCGCTAACTTTTCAAAGGCATCTAGCTGCGCATCGTCAACTAATTCGTAATTTACCACTGCCCACTGCTTTTGCACCGAACTTAAATCGCTATTAAAGTCGGCTTTTGCAGGCGCAGCCATGATAACACCTAACATCATTAGGGCTTTAAAATTTAGTTTAGTCATAATCATTCACCTTGATCAATTTAGTTGGCAAAAAAACTTTTAATTTTAGGAAGTTGTTTTGCTATTGCGTTATCAACGAGTGATGGAAATGCGCCGTTAATACGGGCAAATAATGTTTCTGGAAAACCAATAAAACGACGACGTTTTTTTGATTTAATTAAATCTATTAATGCATCAGCCACTTTTTCTGGCGGATCCATGGTGTTACCCAGCTCTTTGTTCATCGCGCGTACTTGTGGCGAGTTAATTGCGGTGTCAGTCGCACGAGGCGCTAAATACAATACTTTTACATCGCTGTGGCTGAGCTCTCTGGCAAGAGCTTCGGTCATTCCTCTTAGGCCAAACTTGCTAGCGCAATACAAGGTTTGATACGGATAGCCAATGCTGCCAAACGATGAACCTATGTTTACAATCGTGCCTTTATTACGGGTGATTTGTGGTAAAAATAACTGACACAATTTAATGGGCACATGCAGGTTAATATTTAACAGGTGATCAATTTGCTGCTCGCTGATTTCAGTAAAACCCTGCATCACATTAACACCCGCGTTATTAACAAGTAGCCTTGCACCACCAATTTGCTGAGCAAACTTAGCAAGATCATCACGAGATTCATTGTTACTTAGGTCGGCCTGAAAATACTCAGCATCATTGCCACATTCCAATTGCAGTGCAGCAAGTTGCTTAATATTTCTACCAACGAGTAATAAACGCCAACCTTCTTTTGCAAGGCGAAGGGCAATAGCACGGCCAATGCCCCCTGTTGCACCGGTTAGCACACAAACTGGGCTACTCATGCGCTTTGCTCCAAGTCAGCCTCGCTAAAGAAAGGCTCGATATCGAGGTCACGAAAAATATTGCCGTATAGTTTATAAAAACATTTTGCGGCGTGAATGATGGCTTGCTGATCGTCTTCGTTGTCTATTTTGTTCATCAGTGATTCGAAGAACTTAACGTGTTCAATATCCAGTGCACCGTGCGAAGTAAGGTAGGTAAACGCCTTTTTAGGTAGGCCTACAGCCTCACGGATTTGCCCTGCTGCATTATCGGCTAATGCAATCGAGGTACCTTCAAGCACATGCACCATGCCAAAGAATGCCAATGGGTTTCCGCGATTAATTGCATCATAGGCATACGACACCATTAATTCGGTCGAAAATTGTGGACGAGAATAACGCACTAGCTCTTTATCAAAACCACAGGCTGCAATATCGTTTAGCACCCATTCTTGGTGGCCTAACTCTTCTTCGATGTATTCTGCAACAGCTTCGCGCAGCCACTCTTGTTTATCGCTCAGCTTTGCACCGACTGCCATCAGCAGTGGCACTGTGTGCTTAACATGGTGATAAGCTTGCGTTAAGAACGATGCATATTCACTTAGGCTTACTTCACCTTTAAAAACGCGGCCAATAATCGGCGCAGCTAAAAGGTAGTCACGTTCTTTCTGTGTTTCGGCTTGTAATGTATTGAAAAATTGACTCATGCTGGTCGCCTCTCGGTAAAATGCTGAAATTTCTGTAGCAAAAAATTGATTAATAACATCGCGTTTAGGGCGATTATTGCTGGTTAATAAACCTTGCGTGTGGCTCATAGGCTCTGTCATTCGATGCCACTTTTTGATCTGTGCGTATTCGGGTAGTTGCGCGTTTTGTGCCGTAATATGGGCAGCAAGTTCAGGGTCACTCATCGCTTGGTTTGCATAGATAAGCGCGGCTAAAAATGCCTGACCTTCGCCAATCACAACCGCTTGTTGTATCTGGCTGTGGCTAAGCAATAACGACTCTGGCCACTCTGCACTAATATTGCGACCAAAGCTGGTGATTAGCTGGTTTTTCAAGCGGCCTTGAATAACCAAGCGACCTGCTTGCTCAGTAACGAGATCGCCAGTTGCATACCAATCGTCAGCATTTTGTGCGGTTTGGCCTAAATAGCCCAAAAACAATGAGCCTTTGATATAAAGCTGGCCATTTTCAATTTTGTATTGAATGTGCTTAAGTACTCGCCCTGCGGTGTCGATATCATCATCATCGCGAGTGTTTAAGCTCACTACCGATGACGATTCAGACAAACCATAGCCTTGATAAACCGGTAAACCGAACTCACGGGCTTGCTTAATAAGCGCTTGGCTTACAACAGCACCACCTACTGCAATAAACTTTATGCTTTTAGGTGCTTGCCAACCTTGCTTTGCGAAAGCCACTAAGCAAGTCAGTAGTTCAGGCACTAAAATAAGGGTATTTGGCTCAGTGCGTTCAATTGCTGCTATTAATTTGTGTGGCTCAAGTAACTGCGCACCAGAAAAACCAAGCTCCGCTAAAGGCACTAAATTAACCGTGCCACCTGCTAATAACGGCGCATACACACCAGCTAAATTCTCAAGCAAAACCGGTAGCGGCAGCAAACACAAATGGTTTGGTTTTTCTAAATCAATGCTTTGATAAAGTGATGTTGCCACCTGCAATTGGCTTTCAAGCGATAAACACACGCCTTTTGGTGTGCCCGTTGAGCCAGACGTAAAGGTAATCTTTTGCGTGTTTGCAAAATAAGATACAGGCTGTGTATTACTCAATTGATAAACATATAAAGGGTAATGCTTACATACATCCACTAACGCCACTAATTTAGCATGCTCACCTTCATAAGCGCGGTCACAAACAAATAGCCCTGCTCCGCTATTTTGCAAACCAAACGCAACTTGCTGAGCCGTAAAAAATGTTGGTAGCGGAATTGCCACTCTTTTAAGTTCGCTAAGCGCAGCTTCTAATACACACCAAGCAGGTGTGTTATCTAATTGATAAGCCACACCTTGGGCATCAAATTCTGCCAAAGTAGGCAGTAAACGAGTCACTTGTTCAGTAAATTCTTGTTTAGTTAGTGAGCGCACACCATCGCTTTTGTGGCAAACCATTAAGGTATCGCTATCTTTATGTGGTAACTGTGTTAACCAACTCATAACGCCTCCAAAAATACAGCAAGCTCAAGCGATGACTGTAAACACTGCTGTTTGATATTGAATAAAACGGGGGTATTTAATACACGCTGATGCGCTTCGTTTAGGTCAACCACACAGATGGTTGGTTGGTTGTCGTAATAGCTACCCCAGCTTGCTGGATCTTGAAGTGCTTGTGCATTTGCAACACCGATTTCTTTGCAATTAACACCCAGCATTTTTAATAGCGCTCTCACTTTACGGGTTGCACAAAACACTAAATATTTTGCCCCTGCTTGATAGAGTGCTTCGTTCATTAAAACAAAATGTGCCAAGGTGGCTTTTCGATGCGTTGAGCATAAATTACCTAGCTCAAAAATGTGCTCACGCTTGGCACCGACAAAGTGCTCAATAGACGCAGGGAGGTATTGTTCAATAAACAAAGGTTGTGATGCAGAGCGAAGACCTAACGTACATACTTCATCATCAACATTAAGCTCACACAGTAGCGGCATGAACTGCGAAATTTTCGCGTCATAGGCTGCAGCAAAACCTTGCTTAATATTACGCTCAAGGCGGTCACGAAATTGGCCTCCTTCACGCGTGCAAACAAAGGCAGGCTCTTGAACTTGAGTTTGATGTGATTGTTGAACTGAAAGCATAATTGTTCGCTCCACTTAGGCTATGTGTAAAATTTATCGAGCGAAACTTAAATAAAACTTAAGAAAAATTAATTTTTATAAATATTTTTCAACCCTATGAAATTAAATAATTTTATTTTCATTAAAAACAAAAATGCCAGTCTGTTAGACTGGCATTTTAAAGCTTAAATTAACCTTAAACTTAGGTTACTTAACGATAGTCATCTCTTTAAGTAGGTTTTGAGCATTATCAACTTTATCCATCACCCACAGCATATATCGTGAATCAACGTGAATTGAGCGATTTAAGTTTTCATCGTAATCCCAATCACCAATAATGCTTTCGTAAACACCATCAAATAACAAACCAACTAGCTCAGCATTACCGTTTAATGTTGGAGAGCCTGAGTTACCACCTGTGGTATCTACATTAGATAAAAAGTTAACCGGAACCGTATTCATACCGCCGGTGTAATCACCATAAAGCTTTTGCTTAATTAACTCGTTTTGTTTCTCTGGTGAGTTGAATGGTTCAACGCCGGTGTTTTTAGCAAGTAGTCCTTCTAAAGATGTAAAGGGGGTTGCCACTAAGCCATCTTGCGGTGAATAGCCGCCTACCGTACCGTAAGTTACACGTAAGGTGCTGTTAGCATCAGCATAAACTGGCTTATTAAGTGCCTTGTTATAAGCGATGATTGCTTCCATTAATGCAGGGCGAGCAGCTTGCTGTTTACCAGCCAGTTCTTTTTTCGCATCTTCAATATCTTTTGTGACCGCAAAGATTGCATGCGCATACTGAATGAATGGATCGCTACTTTGCTTTAACTGAGCAAGGTCAAGATCTGTCATCCATAAACGTTTGCTTTCATCTGCAAGAACCGATTTAGCATACATATCATCAAGCAAAGCTTGTTGTTTTTGTTTATCAAAACCGTTTGTTAGACCCAGTGCTTTATCAACCTCTGCAACTCGCTCATTTTTAGGTAATGCAGCATATTGCTCAATAAAGTACAGTAAAATAGCTTTATCAACGGCTTCATCATAACGACGGCTCATGCTTTTTAAACGAGACTCGATACGTGGCATATCACGCTCTTGATAACCACTTTCGCGCTCAGCATCTGGCTTTTGTTTTTCGTAAGCTAAACGGTATAAACGTCGAGCAGTTGAGATCATTTGTGAGCGGTGTACGTAACCTAACATTCGGTCGCGCTGGTTATGCTCTTGCGACTGAGCAACTAGCGCAGATAAATCAGCAAGTACATGTCCGTATTTAGCTTTGCGTTTACTATCTTCATTGATCCACGCAGTGAGATCTTTTTCGAATTGTTGCTTACGGCTATACATTGACCCTTTGTTAAAGCTCTCAATCATTGAGCCATAGTTTTTAATGTAGTTGTTGTAACCCGCAATCGTGCTTTCATAAGCGATACGTGCCTCTGAACCTTCAGGCGCATTTTCTTCAATTAACGAGACATATTTAGAGTTATATTTACGCGCTAATGGGTAAGCTGTGTTAAACACGTAATCAACTTCAGGCGAAATACGGTAACGGTTTGTGCTGCCCGGATAACCGGTAACCATCACAAAATCGCCTTCTTGAACGCCTTTAGCGCTCACTTTTAAAAACGCATCACTTTGGTACGGCACGTTATCTTCTGAATATTCAGCAGGCTTGCCATCTTTGCCAACATACGCACGATAAAACGAGAAATCACCAGTGTGGCGCGGCCACATCCAGTTATCGATATCACCGCCGTATTTACCTACGCCCATAGCAGGTGCATACGCTAAACGCACATCTTTAATTTCTAGCGATTTAATGAGGTAATACTCAAGACCACCGTGGAAAGTATACACATTACAGCGGTAGCTCTTGTCTTGCTCACACTCACTAACAAGTGCTTTTTCATTTGCTTGAATAGCATCAAAACGTGCTTTACCAGTTAACTTTTCAGTCCCTTTATTTACTTTATCTGTAACGTCAGTTACTTGCTCTGTTACAAAAACACGAGAACCCGGTGCAGCTGGGACTTCTTCGCCGGTAGTTTTAGCTAAAAAGCCATTTTCTAAAATATTGTTCTCGGTGGTCGAGTTATATTGAATCGAACCATAGGCACAGTGATGATTTGTGACAACTAAGCCTTTTGGTGAAACAAACGAAGCTGTACAACCACCAAGGCTAATTACTGCGTTCATCGGGAACTCTGTTAATTTTGAAATTGACTCTACATCAATGCTCAAGCCTTTCGCTTTTAGGATAGATTCAAGCTCTGGTAGCTGGTGAGGTTGCCACATGCCTTCGTCGGCAACAGCAACATTTGCTACAGCGAGACCCACTGCAGCAGCAATAAATTTAAAACGCATAGTCGTCCTTTATATTTGTTATGTTTATCATTTTTAGCGCTCGTATCATTATCATTGTGCTAGCCAATAGCAATATTTTGCGACCGCTAATGTCAAAATTTGTAAACCATTTTAGGTTTATGAGCCTAATACTTAGACTCATGAGCTTAATATTTAGATTCATGAACCACGGCATTGTGGCCATGTAAGCTTTCTTGGTGTTCAACCTTAAACTGGTAATCAGC
Organism: Pseudoalteromonas shioyasakiensis; assembly: GCF_019134595.1. Classification (NCBI taxonomy): domain Bacteria; kingdom Pseudomonadati; phylum Pseudomonadota; class Gammaproteobacteria; order Alteromonadales; family Pseudoalteromonadaceae; genus Pseudoalteromonas; species Pseudoalteromonas shioyasakiensis. The sequence goes on from NZ_CP077771.1 coordinate 424,639, forward strand.
AATACTCGGCATGGTTTCGAAGCACTGCTTCAACCGCCTTGCTGCATCTTCGCAAAACAGTAAGTTTTTTGCGTTAAGGGCGGCAAATGCTTGTTCATCTTCACGTTTAACAGCGGTTTGTACTGGTGTGCCTATGGCTTGTTCACATACAGTGATAAAGCCACCAATATCTGGCAACTTCTCACTACTAAAAGTGACATCAATATACGCGTAAGAGCGCTGGCTATGAGGGGTTGCAATAGACCCCTGTTCACTTGCAAGCCAATTGAGTAAAGAGGCTTTATCTATATTCGCACCACTAAACTGCTTATCGACCGCTTCACTCAAAAGCTGCCTCGATAATGCCGCTGAACATGGGCAGGTGCTGCTGTAGGCAATATCGGCTTTTAAGTTAATGGCAAGCGTTTGCTGCTTTGTAATAGTTAAAACGACTGGGTAAGCATTGTAACCTGCATTGTCGCTAAGTAGCGCTGGTTTTAGCTTGGGTAAATCAAAATGCAGCACCAGTTTTGCGCCTTTACTTAAGCCTTTTTGTGATGCTAAAACGGCCCCCATAAACTCATTAACACGTTGAGTCGTTAAGCTTTGTTTAGCCAGTAGCTGATTAAGTAGTAAATAAAGACGTGACATATGAATGCCTTTTGCATCGCTATCAAGGCTAACGAACACATCAGCTTTGGCATTCAGGTGCACATCATCATGAGTTTGTGCAAGCTTCAAAGGCAATGCTATTTTTTCCATACCAACCCATTTTAAAGGTGACTGAAAATCTACATTAGAGTGCGAGGTAATATCGGGTAATTGCATATCAACTTCTTTTAACGATTGAATGTTAAGGCCATAGCGGCCTGTTTGTGCGGGGTTACGTGCTGCCCATCAAAGACACACTTACCATTAACAAAGGTATGTGTGATTCGGTTTGAAAAAGTGGTGCCATTAAATGGTGTCCATTGGCATAAATAATGTGTGTTTGTATGCTCAACGTGCTTTTCTGCGTTTGGGTCAACCAGAACTAAATCTGCAAAGTAGCCTTCTCGTATAAACCCTCGCTCTTCGATAGCAAATCGCTTAGCCACGTTATGCGCTGTTTTTTCAACAACTTGCTCAAGGCTTAACGCACCACGTTTTACCTGCTCAAGTAACGATAGTAATGCATGTTCAACTAAAGGGAGGCCTGCTGGTGCAGCGCTGTATTGTTGCTGCTTTTCTTGCCAAGTATGAGGGGCATGATCGGTGGCAATAATATCAATGCGACCATCACGCACTGCTGCGAGTAGCGCTTGGCGATCTTGCTCTGATTTTATGGCGGGGTTGCATTTAATTAGATTGCCATAGTTTGCGTAATCGTCTTGGTTAAACCACAAATGATGTACGCAAGCTTCGGCGGTTATGTGCTTTTGCTCTATGGGTGCGTTACTAAATAGTTCTAGCTCTTTTGCTGTTGTTAGGTGTAAAACATGCAACTGCGAGCCATAGCGTTTTGCCAGCGACACGGCATACGATGAAGATGCATAACACGCCAACTCATCACGAATTAACGGGTGATGCTCTATTTGTAACTCGCCATAACGTTTTTCTAAACGGCGCTGATTTTGTTGAATAACCTCCCCTTGCTCGCAATGGGTGGCAATGAGTACTGGGCTTTCCCGAAAAATGGCTTCAAGGGCATGAGGGTGTTCAACCAGTAAATCGCCTGTTGATGCTCCCATAAACACTTTAACGCCGCATACATTTTTGACATCAAGGGCTTTAATTTCATCAAGGTTGTCTGGGGTTGCGCCAAAGTAAAACGCATAATTCGCAGCGCTCGTTTGCGCTGCTATCGCGTATTTATCAGCAAGTGCTTTTGCCGTGGTAGTCGAAGGTGAGACATTAGGCATTTCCATAAAGCTTGTAATGCCACCGGCCACTGCTGCGGCGGATTCACTGGCGATCGTGCCTTTGTGGGTTAAACCTGGCTCTCTAAAATGAACTTGATCGTCGATCATGCCTGGTAATAGCAACAGGCCGCTTGCATCAATTACCTTATCATTGGCCTTAGCGCTAATACCTTTGGAAATTTCAGCGATTCGATTGCCCACAATTCGTACATCGTTTATTTCGCGCTGTCCTTCATTAACAACGCAGGCGTGTTTGATTATGATAGCCATATGACTCCTTGCTTATTCAGCAACATTTGCAACTTATCGTAAAAAAATGCACTCCATGGCAAGATTGATTGCAGACTAAACTGTTACAATATAACATAACACAAAGTTTTTATTTGGACACTGTTATGAGTCAAAAAGATCAATTGGGTCGGGCTATTTAAGCTGTAAAGTTATAAGTGGCTTTCCGATCTTAGAGAATTTTAACGGCTTATCGCAGCCAATAATCACCTTATCGCAACGTATGAGGTCAATTGTAATAAGACACAGTATGCTGGGCTCATTGATCACATGGTGATACCTGCCTCATATAAGTGCTTTTTTAGCATCTTTTTGTAACCCGTTTTAACCGCTATGCAAATCAAGAGCTTATAAAACGTATGTGCAAGGTTATATCGACACAATTTAATTTTAAAAATGACAAGAGAAAAACTATGAAACACCTAATCGCAACCGCGATCAGTTCTGCGCTGTTACTTACAGCCTGTTCAGAACCGCAAACAACAACATCAACGCCTAAATCAGAGCAATCAGCCCCTGTTGCTGCAAATGAGCAAGCTAACCCACTGTTTGTGAAAAGCGTATTACAATACGAAACGCCTGATTTCAGTGCGATTAAAGATGAACATTTCATGCCGGCATTTAATAAAGGCATGTCTGAGCAAATGGCTGAAGTGCAAGCTATTATCAACAACCCAGCAAAGCCTGATTTTGCTAATACGATTGTTGCGCTTGAAAAAAGTGGTGAGCTATTAACACGCACACGCAGCATTTTTTATAACCTAGCAGGTACTGATTCAAATCCGGCTCGTCGTGAATTACAAAAAGAGTTAGCGCCAAAACTAGCGGCTCATAGCGACAACATTTTCTTAAATAAAGCACTTTTTGAGAAAGTAGCGGCTATTCACAGCGAAGCTGACAGCCTTGCCTTAACTGCTGAAGAAAAGCGTTTATTAGACGTTTACTACAAACGTTTTGTGCGTGCTGGTGCAAAATTAAGTGCAGAGCAAAAACAACAAATTCGTGATATCAATACGAAGCACTCGAGCTTAACAACTCAGTTCTCACAAAACTTATTAGCGCTTACTAAAACAAATGTTGTTTTAGTGGATGACAAAGCAGAGCTTGAAGGCGTACCAGCAGGTCAAATTGAGCAGCTTGCCAATGCCGCTGCAGAAGCAGGTCACCCTGGCAAATATCTAATTAAGATCACAAACACCACGCGTCAGCCTATTCTGGCAACACTGAAAAACCGCGATTTACGTGAAAAAGTATGGCGTGCATCGGCTGAGCGTGCATTATCGGGCGAAAATAGTAACCGTGATATCGTGGCAGAACTTGCTCACTTACGTGCTCAAAAAGCAAAACTATTAGGTTACGACAGCTGGGCTGATTTTGGTTTAGAGTCGCAAATGGCGAAAAAACCACAAGCTGTATTTGATATGTTTGCCAGCATGATCCCTGCATTAATGCAGAACGTCAACGCAGAAGCGGCGGCTATTCAAGCTAAGATTGATGAGTCAGGTGAGCAGTTCAAATTACAGCCATGGGATTGGTTATTCTACGCAGAGCAGGTACGTAAAGATAAATACAATCTTGATGAAAATGCAGTGAAAGAATATTTCGAGTTCAACCGTGTTCTTGAAGACGGCGTATTCTTCACCATGAACCGTTTATACGGCATCACCTTTAAACCTCGTAATGATATTCCGGTTTACCACCCTGATGTAAAAGCCTATGAGTTATTTGATGAAAATGGAAAGAGCTTAGCCATTTTCTTTGCTGACTACTTCGCTCGTGAAGGTAAGCGTGGCGGAGCATGGATGAGCTCATTCGTTAAACAATCAGGCCTTAAAGAACAAAAGCCGGTTGTCGTAAACGTTATGAACATTCAAAAAGGCGCGAATGGTGAACCTACGCTTATCAGCTATGATGAAGCAACAACAATTTTCCACGAGCTAGGTCATGGCTTGCACGGTATGTTCTCAAACGTGAAGTACCCTACTCTATCTGGCACCTCAGTATCACGCGACTTCGTTGAGTTCCCATCAACATTTGAAGAAGATTGGGCAATGTATCCTGAAGTTATCGCTAACTATGCAAAACACCATAAAACTGGCGAGCCAATTCCTGATGAACTACTGAAAAAAGTAATTCAATCACGTAGCTTCAACCAAGGTTTTGATACCCTAGAGTACGTTGCAGCTGCATTACTTGATATGGAATGGCATTCACTTTCTGCTGATGCACCATTACAAGACATTGAAAAATTTGAGCAACAAGCGCTTGCTAAACATGGTGTTGATGTACCATTTGTACCACCACGTTATAAGTCAGCCTTCTTCTCACACTCAATGGGCGGCGGTTACTCAGCGGGTTACTATGCTTATATGTGGAGTGAAATTTTAGCGGCAGACGCCTTTGCTTTTGTTCAAGAGCAAGGTGGTTTAACTCGCCAAATGGGTGATAAATACCGCAAAGAAATTTTAGAAGTCGGTAACTCGCGTGACCTAATGGAATCGTACAAAGCATTCCGTGGCCAAGAGCCAGACACCTCAGCGCTATTAAAACGCCGCGGCCTAAAAGCAACGGTTCAATAGCGTGTATTGAACTTTGAGCCCTAAGCTGTAAGTCAGAAATGTGGGGTTATCGAGTATTGATAACCCCATAACGATAGTAAAAGGAGCTGTCAGCCGTCAGACGCGCGAAACAAGTTTCACGCCTACTTGTAGCAGCGGGTTTATCCCGCGTCATCAGACGCTAAGCTCTAGGATGCGATGTTAAATCGCTGCTACCTCGCATCTCGAAACTCGTAACTTTCCCCTTGTAACTTGCTAGCTTGAAACCCGCTAACTTTATCTCCCTCTATTGCAAAAACACCAAATACCGCTAAACTAATCATTAAATATCTAATGATTATAAAAGTAATCAATATGCGTTCTGAACAAGCTGCAAAAATGGCACAAAAGCTGGGAGATTTGATTCGTCAGCACCGAACTCTTCATTATACGCAAAGTACATTTGCGAAAATGATTGGGGTATCACGTTCGACTGTACAAAAGTTAGAGCAAGGTGATGTTGTGAAAAGCGACATTCTTTTTGAAGCGCTGGTTGTACTTAACTTACAGGGATCGCTTCTTGACGAAATAAATGAATTAGCAGCCGACGTAGGTGGCTACAATGCGCGCCAACGCAAACGAAATTCATCACAGGAAATCAATGATGACTTCTGAGTGCTATGTATTTATAGATGGTTTAGAAGAAAAACCCGTTATTTGTGGTTACTTTAAATTAGATAATCAATCAGGTCGAGGTGAGTTCAACTATGGTAAGAGCTATTTAGCCCGAAGCGATGCCTTTGCTCTAGATCCAATACATCTGCCATTAAAATCGGGGATTTTCAGTTACAGCGCAAACAGAGGTGTATTTGGCGTATTGAGTGATGCAGGAGCTGACTCGTGGGGCCGTAAGTTAATTCTTTCGCTTCATACTACAAAACCCAAAAACGAGTTAGAGTTTTTATTAGCTGGGTCTGGGTATGGCGTAGGAGCGCTTGTTTTTAGCCTCTCGCGAAGTGCCTCAAAACATAAAACTAACAAGAACACTTTGTCTGATTTAGCCTTGCTAGATCAAGCTAAAGATGACTTACTGGCGAATAAAACAATTTCTGATGAAGCTAAGAAAGCATTTGAGTTTGGCCAAAGCATGGGGGGAGCTAGACCAAAGACCTCTATCCAAATTGACAACAAGCTCTACTTAGCAAAATTCAATCGCCAAGATGACTTATTCAATTTAGTCAGAGCCGAGCATGCTGCAATGAAAATGGCGGAACAGCTTGGTATTCGAACGGCTCCTACCTTTATTCATAAAACACATACCGGTGATGTGCTACTTGTTGAGCGATTTGATGTAAGTAATGGTTTACCAACACAGCACTTTTTAAGTGCGAATAGCTTACTGCAAAAACCCAAAGTTGCTATGAGTGACCTTTCAAGTGACTATTCATATGGTCAATTAGCTGAATTCATTAGGCATCAAACAATGCAAAATGCAGGTGATGCTGAAGAGTTGTTTAAGAGAATGGTGTTCAATGCGTATATTGGTAATACAGATGATCACACTCGCAATCATGCATTCCTATATTCATTTTCACAAAAAAATTGGCGATTAAGTCCAGCCTATGACATCACTCCAATCAACAACTCAAAACAACATGGTCTTGGCTTTGGTGATGATGGCCGTTATGCAAGTAAAAGCAATTTTTTATCTCAGGCTAAGCGATTTGGATTAGCAAATTCAGCAGCAAAAAATATCATTAAAGAGATTGAAGAATATTGCAAAGATTGGCCGACTCACTTTAAACATTTTGCAGACGTTAGTGATGAAGATATCACCCGTTTAAAAGGTGTAATTCCTGAAATAAATGAAGAGTAATAGCGCGAAACAAGTTTCACGCCTACAAAAAGGTTCTAGGGCGCGATGTAAAATCTGCTACCTTGTATCTCGTACCTTGTATCTCGCACCTTGTATCTCGTACCTTGTATCTCGTACCTTGTATCTCGTACCTTGTATCTCGTACCTTGTATCTCGTACCTTGTATCTCGTACCTTGTATCTCGTACCTTGTATCTCGTACCTTATATCTCGTACCTTGTATCTCGTACCTTGTATCTCGTACCTTGTATCTCGTACCTTGTATCTCGTACCTTGTATCTCGTACCTTGTATCTCGTACCTTGTATCTCGCACCTCGAAACTCACTAACTTAAAACAAAAAAGCCCTTACAGCGAGCTGTAAGGGCTTTGTTATCACTATTTAAAAGTCTTATTTGCGTTTACGGCGACGGCCGATAAGCGCTAATGGTGCAAGTAGTAGTGTTAAGAAACCAAAGCTACCGTTGCTAGATTTAGTTACTTTCTTCTCTTCTACTGGCTCAGCTTCGTTAGTTACGGCAACTGTGAACTGCTCAGATACAGAGTCTGTACCATCGCTCACTGTTACTTCAAATACTAACTCGTCATCGCTTGAGATAGCACCTGGCGTGAAGCCTAGAGTCGCAGTGTCAGCACCAGTCATTGTTGCTGTTGTGCCGCTTAGTTGCGTCCACGTGTAGCTTAGCGTGTCATCACTATTACGGTCTGACGCTGTTGCCGTTAATGTGCCTGAAGCAGACTCAGAAACAGACTCATCACCCGATACAGAAAGTAATGGTAGTGCGTTATCACATGCTAATGCATCACCAGCAATCACGTTTGAGAAGATTGGTGACGTTACATTGCTAACAGTTACGTTATCAATCCACCAACCGAACTCACGTACTGCACTGTCTGATGACATACGGAAACGTAATTTTGCACGGTTACCGTTTAGTTCAGTACCGAAACGAATTGTTTCGTAGTTACCATAAACACCGTTTCCATCAACATTGTTACCTGTGAAGGTATCGCGATCTTGTAGTGCTTGCGCATCATTTTCGATTAGTGGGCCATCATAACCAACATCAAATGTACCGCCCATTTCAGTAACATCTACCCAGTTACCACCGTTCACGCTGATCTCTACAACACCACCATCCCACTCGTTTTCGATTAGGTAGAAGTGCCAGAATGAAACTTCAAAATCACCAGCAAAACCGATATCAAACTCTCTTGATTCAACCGCAACGTCAGACTGGAAGTCATTGTTGTTTAGGTACATGGTTTGCTCGCCAAGACCGAAGCCAAAGCTGTTGAAGAAGTTAACATTACCGCCAGTTGCCATACTTTGCGTGCCAACAGCTAAGTCATCACCCGTCATTACGTTTTCTTTCCAATCACGTAATGAAGCACCTGCTACTTCCATATCGTCAGCAGTTTGTGAGCTAACAGGAGCTTTATCTTCAAAGTCCATGTTCACAAGGTAAGATACTGTATCGCTTGCTGCTTCAACAATTTCGTCATCTGCAGAAAGCTCTGGGAATGACACTTCGATTTCAAGTGCATCAGCAGTGCCTGCATCATTTAGTGTAAACGTGATAGGCGCGCTTGTTTGTGAAGAGTAAGGAGTTGTATCGTCAAATGTGATTAAGCCATCATTTTCGAACGTTACATCGTGACCACTAACAACAGTTAATTGTGCTTGTGTACCCGTTAGCACTTCACTACCTGTGTTCATGATGCTAACTGTTAATGTGCCTGTTTCGCCTTTATCTAGCACGTTATCGTTTGAACAATAACCTAGTTCTGCACCGTTGTAGGTTGCATTCATTGCCACATCTTTCAATGTGAAGCTAGCAAGTTTCATTTTGTCTGATTCAACAACACCTGTTAAATCTGTGCTGAAACGCTCTGGTGCTTCAGCACCTAGGCCCATACCACGCTTAGCAAATGCACCTAAGATTAGTTTGTAATCTTCTGGGTCAACTGCGTACGCTGCAGCTAATATAGCATCACGTGCTTCTGTATATAGCGGAGCAACTGGAGTTAGCTTGTAACCAGCAACTAAGTAGTTAGCCATGCGGTTTTGCGCGTCTTCAAAGCCGTGCTCGTTGATAAGTGCTACATAGCTTTCCCAAAGCATAGTTGCCCAAATTTCACCTGCTGCGTGTGGTGAACCAACATTAGTTGGAGCAATACCTACATCAGCACCTTCATTTTCAGTAATGTGGCGGAAAGACAGCGGGTTTACTTCCATATTGGTTGAATATGGAACACGACGAATACCATAGTAGAAATCTTCTACGAATGTACCGCTACCGTAGGCTTTTTGGAACTTGTCGTTACCTGGGATGTTAATATCATCAGCTTTAGCAATGAACATTAGTGAGTGGAAATCACCCCAACCTTCGCCCATCGCACGGCCTTGGAAGTTGATAAGACCTGATGAGTTACCCACTAAACGGTTACTGATATAGTGACCCCATTCGTGAGCAATAATACCGTTATCTAGCGTACCGTCTTTTAACGTTGCTTTGTTGAACATATTAACAGTTACAGTGTCGCCTGCAGCAATACCATCGTAAAGTGCGTGACCGTCAGCATAGTTCAGACCCATGTTAGGAATGATAACTGCATCGTCTTCACCGCCCATTGGCGCTGGTTCATCTGTATCTGGGTTGTTGTTTACAACGATAGCACCAATTGCACCTGCTTCTTGAGCGTAAAGTACTTTTGCTGTGAAGTTACAAGAACCACGATCGACTAGCGCAATTTTGCCAGCCAGTTCAGCTGCATTTGTTGCAGGTTCACAACCGTCTGTTACGCTGCCAGAATCTACGTCATTGCCGTCAACTAAACGAACAACTTCGCCTGCGATATCAGCAAATTGCATTTGACCAAAGCCAGATACTTTAGAAGACTCAAGTAGACCAATTGTTTCATCTGATGTTACAACCACACCGAAATCTACACCCACTTTCGCATCTTTCGAGTTGTATAAGTACATTTGCATGCGTGGGCTTGCACCGTCAGCAGGTGTTGCCATATTCGCGTTATTTAAACCGCTATTATCTTGCGCTTGCGCTTCGATTGGGTCACCTTCTACACCACCACGGCCGTAGTTTGATACTTGCGCAACATTTGATGTTTCGTCAAAGCCATGGTCATAGAAGAAATCGTGTAAGAAGTTGTTCATGTAGAACAAGTTAACGATCGCCGCTTTACGGTTGTCGTAGCTGTTTGCTACTTGATCAACTTGGTAAGGGTAATCGAATGTGTAATCTGATGTAGTTTCAGCAGTGAAGTCACCTTCAGTGTAACCTTGTGGTGCAATTACATCAGCATAAGCAAATACGTTGTTACCTGATGTTGTTGTAGCGTCATCAGCAAGCCACGGATCCATCGTGCTTAACTTTTTGTAGTAAGACAAGCTTACAAGTGGTGCATCTAGGATTTCAGTTTCATCAGTTTGATCTGGGCCATCAGCTGGGATCACGTCTCCGTGTGGGCCTTCCCACGGGTAACCATCTTCGTCAGCCCATACACGGTAGTTAAAGTCTGCCGCGTGTGCTTTTAAGTCTTTCTTGAAATAAACTTTGCTGTTTTGCGCGCCAATAACGTAGCTGAAGTAATCGCTTTCTAGGCTGTTTTTATCAGCAACTTCTACTTCAACATAGTATGCAGATTGCAGCTCACCCGCTACTTCAAAGAATACTTTCTTAGCACGTGGCTGACCTAATACAACTTTGTCACCACTTTGGTTAGACACAGTGTACTTAACATATTCACCTTGCTCAGTTGATTTAGTTAGCGACACATTGATATCAGCAAGCTCTTTAATTGCACGTTTAATGCTTTGCTCAGCACCAACAAACTCAGCAAGTGGCGCGAACGACTGCGTTGCATTTGAACTTGTGTTAGCGAAATAACCAGAACCAGCAACGAGGTTATATTCTTTATCCATGATCAGGTTGTATTCACGGTTGAATACTTCAATGTCATGAACTTTTTGCTTGTATTTAGCTGTGATTGAGCCAAGCTTTTGCTCAGATAAATCTGCTAATACTGCGCTTGATACACCTTTTTTAGCGGTGCTAACACCTGTTAAGGCATTTAAATAAAAATCTGCAGCGTAAGCATTACGTTGCTCAGGAAGCACCATTGCCATATCAGGCTTCGCTTGACCTACTGCATTCCATAGGAAAGTAGCTTTACCTAATTGCGCATCGAAAATAGATTTGTGACCCGATACAGTGCGACGCTCAGCCAATGCACGTTGCTGAGATACTTGAGGATTAAATTGTACTTGAGAGCTAACGCTTGAAGCATTATAAAAGCGAGTTTGTTCACTTGCCTGTACTTGAGTTGATGCCAAGATAGCCGTTACCATAGTAGCAACTGCTGTTACTTTGAATTGAGACATTCCTTACGTTCCCTATTGTTATATTTTTATTTTCGGTTAACAATCATAACCAAGCCCAATGTACCCAATACAGCAATTAAAAAACAGAATTAATTGTAAACAAAAGTAACAGACAAACAGGAACATAATGAACCAAACAATTAATATACAAGCACTTATAATAACATTAGCACTAGTATCAGGCTGTCAAAAAAATGAAATAAGCGAGCAAGATACAGTACAACAGCCAACAACCAGTTCACAAAAAGAACAACTTTCAGTTAAAGATGTTAAAAAAGCAGTCGAAATCAACAAGCAAAAATCGACGAATGCTTTTAGTAATAATGGTGAAAAAATTACCTTTGATGCACCTACTTTAACCAAAGGCACAGAAGTCTTTAATCACGCAATGCAAGAGCGCGGCATCGCCACTGGGGCAATTTACTTAACGCTAAAAGAAAACAGCTTACCAGTAGAGCTTAGCAGCCAATATACGCTGAAAAAAATGACCAACAAGAGCTATCGCTACCTTGCTGAAAAAGACACTGATTTATTAAAAGTACAAAACGCTTTTAAACAAAATGCCAATGTCGATATTGTTGAAATTAAAGTTGATTATTCGCCAATAAAAGAGGTGATGTAGGTTGGGTACAGCGCAGCGAAACCCAACGTGAAGGAGCTGTCAGCCTTCAGCTATCAGCCGTCAGACGCGCGAAACAAGTTTCACGCCTACATCAAACCGTAGGCGTCATGCTTGCATGGCGTGTCTAACATTCAACGCCATTTAATCAAGCTAACTCAGCATTCAAAAACACCACTTTTCGGCTTAAAGCTTACAGCTTAAAGCTGTTTTACCTACTCCACCACAAAATCAAAATAGGTGGCGGGGTATGCTTGCGGTTGGTAGGTAAAATGCCACCATTCCATTGAATAAGGGGCGAAACCGGCCTCTGTCATCAGGGTCTTCAGTTTATATCGATTGGCTTTTTGCTCTGCACTAATACGTGGGTCGTCGGTGTTCGAAAGGGTGTCGAACATATCAAACGGTGAGCCCATATCAAGCTCTTTGCCTTTCGCATCAACTAACGTTAAATCAATCGTTGAACCACGGCTGTGACCCGACTTAGCGGCGATATAATCACCAAGCAGCTTGTCTTTGCCTAGGTTTGGATAAAACTCATCTTTAGTGCGGGTATCTTCTAAATCGTTAACCCAACGCACAAAGTGATCAACGGCGCGCTGCGGGCGATAACAATCAAATATTTTTAAGCTCAGGCCTTGGGTTTGCGCTGCTATTTGCACATTTTTAAGAGCACTTGCAGCAGTGCTGTGCAATAAACATTTAGGTGCGTTATAGCCATCAACTGGTTTGCCAACAAAGTTGTGATGACCAAAATAACGAATATCTAACACGGCATTCGGTAGCAAAGCTCCTACATCCACAAATTCGCTACGTTTATCATCGCTTGGTGTAGCACAAGCAGCGCTTGCACTCATAAGCGCAATACCTAACAGAGAAGTAGATTTAGTTAAACGAGCCAACAAACTGAATGCCATTTTGATTTTCCATAAATAACTTAATAGTATCCACTATTGCACATTAAATAACTTATTCCAAGATTGAAGGCTCAGAAACTGGAGCAAGATCTTGGCTATATGTTGCATCGACAACCGAGCGGTTGCGACCGGTTTTTTTAGCTTGATATAAAGCCTGATCAGCAAGCTTAAATACTTCATCAATGTTTAATTGCTCAATTGGCCAACCTGAAATACCAATCGATACATTAATGCAGCCAACGGGGTCAATATAGCTTTCTGACACTCGCATGCGCAAACGCTCAGCCAGTTGATATGCTCGTTTTGCTTCTACTCTTGGCATGATCACAATGAATTCTTCACCGCCTGTACGGGCAACCACATCACTATCACGAGTGACATCTAACAAAATTTTAGCCAACGACTGCAGCACCACATCACCAATGTCATGACCGAACTCATCGTTAACCCGTTTAAAATGGTCGATGTCGATAGCCAATACAGCAAAAGGGCAACGTTGAGCTATCAAATGGCTAATTTGCATATCGAGGCTACGGCGATTATGCAGGCAAGTGAGTGGATCAGTTTGCGCTTCTTGACGTAATAGTCCTATTTTACTTTGTAATAGCCCTACCCCTTTTAACATGGCTTTTCTGAGCTCATTACTTTCAAAATACCATGAGCGAATTTGTGCCAGCTCGATTGACGTTGAAGGGCGATCTAACGTATTTGCAGTGTCGGCTAACTGCCTTAATGGCTGAGCAATTAAACGTGCTAATACCCAAATGAATATAAATGTCAGCAAACCTATTGGGGCGGTCTTTACAAACACTTGCCACATTAAATCATCAAGCGGAGCAAGCGTGCTTTAAAGTGGGCGCTGAGTGACGACTCCCCAAGGAGCGACCGTCATAGGTGCGTAGCCTGCAAGCATTTCAACGCCTTTGCTGTTGGTAACAAGCTGTGTGCCGGCGTTTCCTTTTAGTACTTCTTCAATTACTTGGTTATCAAATACTTGCTCACCAATCCGGCTTTTATCTGGGTGATACAGTAAGCGATGATTTTCATCAACCACATACAAATAAGAGCCGTCTTGATAGTAATGAACTTGCAGCAATTCATTAAGGATACTGGTGCGTTTTAAGTATAATGTGCCGCCTACATAGCCAATAAAATTACTTTGTTTATCGAATAATGGCTGCGATATAAAGATCAATAAATTGCCCGCCATCGAAATATACGGCTCGCTGATCATTGGGGTGCGATACGATAAAGCGGCTTTAGTGCCAAAGCTATCTACTTTACGGTTTTGTAGCTTCAATGACTTTGGCGAAACGCCTAAAATATTGCCCTGTGAATTAACAATAATGGTCGAATTAAAACTACTAGTTTGTAGCCTTAATCTGTCTGCTTCAGCATTTATTAAGCCTTGATTATTAAAGTCATCTTCAAGAATTTTACCTACAAAGGCGAGCTGTTGCTGAGCATTAAGTAAAAAGTTATCTGTCGCTGACACCAACTTGGCGGCGTATGCTTTATGATTATTAAGAGTTTTATCTATTAGTTGTTGCTTCTGAACTTGATAGCTCGAGTAATAACTATTTAGAAAGGTTATAAGCGTTGCAGAAAACGCTAACACTAAAATTAAGCGACGTAGATTTAAACCACGACTAAGACTATTAAGCACGGTACTTCTCACACATGGGGCCCAAAGTCCATATCGGGAACATCTAATACCTTTATACTAGCAAGATGTTCTATGTACCTCTATAAAACTTTTGTCATAATTTGATTTAGCGCAAACAAATGAGTGCAATTACTCTAATTAAAGTAGCTCTATTTAATAACTTCAGATACCAAGTGCTCGTTAAACATGAACGACATCAAAGCCACTTACCAATAAAACAGCCGCTATTTAACATATTGAATTTAATAAACTATAAACTTAAGAAAGTTAAAAGAGCGACTAATACATACGATTTATATTGTTCAAAAAGCCGCTTGCTTTGATGTAATAATTTATTACACTGTAAAAACAAAAACACAATAAAGTTTTCCTATGCGCCAACACTGTGCTGAAATAATCAATAAACTCCCTTCACATCGCCTTATGGCGTTAGATGTAATGCGGGGCTTGACTATTACCGCCATGATATTAGTGAATAACCCGGGTAGCTGGGGAGCTATGTATTGGCCTTTGAAACATGCTAACTGGCATGGTTGGACACCTACCGACTTAATTTTTCCATTTTTTATTTTTATTGTCGGCATGTCTATCACGCTATCAGTAAATAGCTTGCGTGCTAAAGGGGTCAGTGAGCAGCAAATACTAAAAGCGGGTGTTATTCGTACCATCAAACTTATTGCCCTCGGTTGGTTTTTAGCCTTGTTTTATTACAACTTTCGAGACCCTTCTTTTAGTTGGCTTACTGACAAGTTATTGCAGCTTCGCGTGTTGGGCGTGCTGCAACGTATCGGTTTGGTGTATTTAGTCGCTCTGTGTTGTTATCTCTATTTATCGCCTAAGAAAATAGCCATTACTTGCATCGCTCTTTTATTATTTTATGGCGCCGCCATGCTTTATATCCCTTATACCTTGCCAAACGGCGAGATAGTGAGTGGCTTATGGTTACATGGCAATAACTTAAGTGCCTTTATAGACAATGCCGTACTTGGTAGCCATCACCTGTATTATGCCAATGCTAAGCCACTGCCATTTGATCCTGAAGGGCTGTTCTCAACACTGCCAGCCATTGCAAGTGCGCTTAGCGGCATGTTGGCTGCGGTTTATTTAACTAAGCAAACCGACCTTAAAAAACAAGCCCGTACACTTATCTTTCTGGGCACATTAGCTGTTCTTGCCGGCTATGCTATTTCGCCATTAACGCCTATCAATAAAGCCTTATGGACGCCGAGCTATGTGCTACTCAGCTCAGGGCTGGCAGCGATTTTCTATGCACTGTGCAGTGCTATTTTAGATATTTATAAGCTGCGTAGTTGGAGCGCTCCATTAATTGTATTTGGTGCGAATGCGATATTATTTTTTATGTTTGCAGGCGTGTTTGCACGGCTATTAATTATGATCCCGCTCGGCGATAGCAGCTTAAAAGGTGGTATTTATAGCCTAATACAATTAGTGATCAGCAATGATTACCTCGCTTCTTTTAGCTTTTCACTGCTGTTTTTAGTGGTGTCTTATGGGGTGATGTACAGCTGCTACCGCAAAGGCATTTTTTGGAAAGTGTAGGCTTTAAAAATAGATGAGCCAGTCAGTAACTGGCTCCACAAATTAGCAATTAAACCCTGTTATATTGCATGGCTTTGTTTATCGAGTAGATACAAAATTGACTGATAACTAATGCCACTGTGTTCAGTTAAACCAATTTCGCAACTGCGGCTATTAGACACGCCGCGATTACAGTTTTTTGGTACTTGTTGTTTAAGGGTTTTTAACGCGTTGCTATTGAGTTCTGGTAAGTTAAAGCCCTTATCACCGGCAAAACCACAGCACTCAATATCAGCAGGAATAATCACCTCATTACTACATGCCTTGGCAAGTGATACTAGGCTTTGCTCTATACCTAATCGCTTAGAACTACAGGTAACATGGAGCATCACCGGCTCATTCACTGGCGTTACTTGTAAATTAGGCAGTAAATGCAGAGCTGCAAAATCAGCACTTTCATAAATTGTGAGTGCCGTATTTTGCGCGGCATTTAGAGTAATAAGTGCACAAGGGCTGGCATCAAAAACGATGGGATATTGGCCATTATTTGAAAGCGCCTCGAGCTCAGTAAGTAACTGCTCACTTTTGTTTTTAGACTCTTTATTAAAGCCTTTACTAGCAAATGGCATACCGCAGCAAAGTGAATCTGCTTGTTGCGGAAGTAGCACTTCATAGCCTGCTTTGGCAGCGAGTGAATAAATAACATCAAGCAGTGGGCGCTTATCATCAGCAAGTTTGTCAGCCGCAAAAACTCGGCTTGCGCAACTTGGCATGTAAACCAACTTTTTCGCTTGTTGGGGTTGGTGAAGTTTTCTATTAATTGGCTGCTCAGCCCTTGGCCACGCCGAGTAATACAGCGGTGTACCAAGCAGCTTATTAGCAGGTTTGCTCAGGCTTCTTAGGTTACTGCTGCCGATTGCTTTTTCAAGCACCTGCATCACGGTTAAACCAAACCGTGCACCCGTAGCAACAACCGCAAAATGCTTGCTAGCAAAGCGTGATAATGATCGCGCAACCTTGTTTGATGAGGCTTGTTCTGCTCTGAGCGATTTTATAAATTCGCCTGTGTTTATCCCCACTGGGCATTTAAGACCACAAAGACCCGTTGCCGCGCACGAATCAATGCCAAGGTATTTAAAGTCAGCCTCAATAACACTGAGCTTTTGATTTAACTTCTGTTTGCTTGCTACATCTTCGGTTGTAAGTAATTGATTGTGCAGCTCTGTGCGGTGTCGCCATAAAGTAATACGCTGTCTCGGTGTTAAGGTAAGCCCTTTTGACGGGCAAACAACTTCGCAAAAGCCACATTCAATACAGGTATCAATAATATCATCACTTTTTGGCATGACTTTTAAATGCTGAGTGTGAGCATTTTTGTCGTGATTAATAATTACACCAGGATTAAGAATGTTGTGTTGATCAAATAGCTGTTTTAGCTTAACCATTACAGCGAAACCATCATCGCCCCACTCTGTTGCTACAAAAGGTGCCATGTTACGCCCTGTGCCATGCTCTGCTTTTAAAGAGCCTTTTAGTTCAACCGCCACTAAGTTCGCCACATCAGCCATAAATTGCTCGTATCGGCTTACTTGCTCTGGTGTATCAAAAGCTTGGGTGAATACAAAGTGCAGATTTCCGGCAAGTGCATGCCCAAAAATAATGGCTTCATCATAACCATATTTAATAAATAATTGATGCAGCGCATTTACGCCCTCAGCTAATTTATCAAGGGCAAAAGCAACATCTTCAATAATCACAGTGGTGCCTGTTTCGCGCACTGCGCCAACCGCAGGAAAGGTGCCTTTGCGAATATTCCAAAGTGCCGCATTACGGGCGCTGTCTGCTGAAAACTCAATCGCTGCCAGTTGGCTTTGCTTAAACTCGGCAAGAAGTTGCTCGGTGATCTTAGTGAGTGCATCAAGAGCCTGTGCATTTTCGGCTCTTAATTCAATTAACAATGCCGCTGATTGCTCTGGGTAGCTGGCCACTTCTTTTGGCATTATGGCATGCTCAGACACCGACATCAGGGCACGTTTATCTAGTAGTTCAACGGCCGCAACATCAAGCTCACTCAGCCTTTGTACCAGCTCACACACCTTGCTGATGTCGTCAAAAATAAAGAAACCGGTGTGTTTGTACTTATGCTCAACTACGGTGTGGTAGGTGATGTCAGCGATAAAAGCTAACGTACCTTCAGAGCCAATAATGAGGTGCTTGATGATTTCGATTGGATCAGAAAAATCCAGCAGCGCATTTAAACCATAGCCCGTGGTATTTTTTAAACGGTATTTATGGGCGATACGCTCACTCAAATCAGGGTTTTGCTTTACGCTATCAACCAGGCTCATTAACTCATCAACCCAAGGGCTATGGCTTTGCAAAAAGGCATTACAGCTTTGGCTATCAGCCGTATTAAGTACAGTGCCATCGGCAAAAATGAGGGTCATATCTTTTACTGTGTGGTAGCTGTTTTGCGCCACTCCACAACACATGCCCGATGAATTATTTGCCGCCATCCCCGCTATTTTACAGCTATTAATTGAAGCGGGATCAGGGCCAATTTTTTTACCAAACGGGGCTAATACTTGATTTACTCGAGCGCCAATAATAGCCGGTTGTAAGCGTATTGCCTCGGCGCCATCAATAATCTCAAACTTGCTCCAACTATCGCACAGTAAAACCAATACCGAATCGGTAATTGCTTGCCCAGATAAACTCGTTCCAGCAGCGCGAAATGTGATGGGTATGTGTTGCTCGTTGGCGGCAATGATCACTTGCCTTGCTTGATTTTGATTGCTCACTAATACAATTAATTCAGGGATTAATCGATAAAAGCTGGCGTCTGTTCCGTACGCATAACGGCGCGAGTAATCTTCTATTAATGCTGACTCTGGTAAAAAAGGTTTAATTTGCTGTTTAAATGCGTGTAATCGAGTTAAAGCCATCTCGCCCCCAGGCTTGTCATATTTACGCTGATGATTATGGAATATATTATTACTTTAAATTGTACTAAAAAGCGACCCATTAAATTGATAAATTATCAACTTGCCACGCTTTTCATCAGTATAAAGGTTTGGTTATTTAAGCCTATTAGCCCTATTTGGTGATCTAACTTAGCTTTTTGCAGTCAGACTGAAAAACCGCTAGGGTAGCAAAAAAATACTGTATTTATATTTAAAAACCCATTAACATCAAGAATAATTTATTCTAAAAACTAAATAAGCGTTTTGCTTTGGAGCTTGCTGTGTTAAATAAGTTTGCACTATCGTCACTGGTTATCGGATTAGGATGTTTCATGCCATTACAATCATCATTTGCTGAGTCTGCAATAACTTTAAAACAACAGTTAGGGCAAAAGCTCATGCTTGACCTACGTTATTACTGCGAGCAAGACCCGGGTGAGCAAAAATGCCGTACACCGGTGACAGAGCTGCCGACCGATTTAGCGAATATCATCACTAAACATAATATTGGTGGGGTGATTTTATTTGCAGAAAATATCGATACCGTGCCGCAAGTGATCAAACTTAATAATGACCTACAAAAAGCCGCTGCTAAGTCAGAGTTAGGCTTACCGCTGTTTATTTCGATAGACCAAGAAGGTGGCCGAGTTGCCCGTATTCCTCGTGATGTAGGTACGTCGTTTACCGGTAACATGTCGATTGGCGCGACCTATAAAGAACATGGTACCCACTTCGCGACTGAGTCTGCACGCATTATTGCCGACGAGCTATTGGCACTGGGTGTTAATGTTAACTATGCACCCACGGTCGATGTAAACATGAACCCAGATAACCCAGTTATTAATGTGCGCTCTTACGGTGAAGATCCGCAATTGGTTGCAAAACTAGGTGGTGCCCAAGTGGCAGGGTTTGAAAACAACGGCGTTATTTCATCGTTAAAGCACTTTCCGGGACATGGCGATACCAATGTAGATAGCCACACGGGCCTGCCAAAAGTAATGCATGATAAAGAAACCATTTGGCAGCAAGATCTCCCCCCTTTTAAAGAAATTATTAAAAACCAACAACCGGGTATGATCATGACAGCACATATCCAATACCCAGCCCTCGACGACAGCACGTTTGTCAGTAAAGAAGGCAAAACCATGATCAAACCTGCAACGATGTCGCGCAAAATCATCACCGACTTATTACGTGATGAACTTGGTTATCAAGGTGTGGTAATCACTGATGCCCTTGATATGGCGGGGATCAGCCACTTTTTTGAACCAATTGAAGCGGTAATAAATACCTTTGCAGCGGGTGTTGATATTGCTCTTATGCCAATCGAAATCAGAAGCCCTAAAGACTTAGCAGTACTTGAAGCCCTGATTGAGCGATTAGAGCAAGAGGTACAACGCGGCACGTTAAATGCCAACGAAATGAGCGCGTCTGCAACACGTATTTTAAAACTTAAAGAAAAGTTTAAACTTACCTCTTCGCTTGATGACGAAGCTGCCATCAAAAAAGCGCAGCTTTTACTCGGTGATCAAAGCCATAGAAAAGTAGAAGCCGAATTAGCATTAGCAGCTATCACCGAAGTTAAAAATGAAAAAAACACCCTACCCCTTAGCATTAAATCGGGCAGTAAAGTGCATATTATTATGCCAGATACCCGTAAATGCTATGCTCTGCAGCAGGCCTTAATTGATAACACTGATAAGCTAATCAGTTTTAGCTGCACGAGTTTGCAAGGCTATGAGAAACTTGCAACATTAAAAGAAATTAACGAAGCCGATATAATCATAGCCGCTAATGCATCACCAAAACAAAGTGCTGTTGAGGTCGGCGGGATGGACGATTTAGCTGATAACCCGGAGCTCGCAATTGCTAGAGCCGATCAATCTGCGGCATTAGAATCATTGCTAAAACAAGCAAAATTAGCCCATAAAAAGACCGTATTTGTAAGCTTACGTGCCCCTTACGATATTGCGCAATTTGGAAAATTTGGCGATGCTGTACTTGCCACCTATGCTTATAATATAGATGTAGATACAGATGAAAAGATTGCTGGTCCTGCTTTTACGGCACTGGCAAACGTTTTACTAGGGAAAGCCCCTGCTAAAGGGCAACTGCCGGTTACTATTAATGACCTGAACTGAGTGTTATTGTAGCAACTATGGGCAAGTGTTAATTTCAAGGAGAGTCACATGCAAAAGAATGCATCTTTAACCACCCCTGCGGCTATTCGAAAAATGGTACGCGAGGGTGACTACACGGGCAATACATCGGGCTTTGCACCGGGCTTTGTGCAAGCTAATTTAGTGATTTTACCTAAACAATACGCGTTTGATTTTTTGCAGTTTAGCCAAGCAAACCCGAAAGCTTGCCCAATCATTGCCACAAGCCGCATACCGGGAGTTACCGATATGCCAACAGTTGGTAAAGACATTGATATTCGTAGCGACTTACCTCGATACCGCATCTTTAAACATGGTCAAATGGTTGAAGAAGTGACAGATATTACGAGTCACTGGCGCGACGATTTAGTCACCTTTTTAATTGGTTGCTCGTTCTCATTTGAAGAAGCGCTGATTGCCGCGGGTCTTGAGATCAGAAACATCAGCGAACAAAAAAATGTGCCTATGTATGTGACCAATATGGCTTGCCAGAGTGCGGGGATTTTTCACGCCAATATGGTTGTAAGCATGCGCCCGATGAAACCTGCCGATGCCATTCGCGCTATCCAAATTTGCAGCCGTTTTCCAAGTGTACATGGTGCGCCAGTGCATTTTGGCGACCCTGCTGCAATTGGCATTAAAGATATCAACAAACCTGAGTTTGGCGATGCGGTGACCATTAAAGAAGGCGAAGTGCCTGTATTTTGGGCCTGTGGTGTTACCCCACAAGTTGCGATTGCCAACGCCGCACCTGATTTTTGTATCACGCATAGCCCAGGGCACATGCTAATCACCGATATTCCAAATAGTAAAATGGCAGCGTTATAAATGACGATGAAACTAAACTGTGACCTTGGCGAAAGCTTTGGCATGTGGAAAATGGGCTTAGACGAGCAAGTTATGCCACATATTGATATGGCAAACATTGCTTGTGGCTTTCATGCTGGCGATGCCGATGTGATGGCAAACACCCTAGCCCTCGCCAAGCAGCAAAAAGTAATGGTTGGCGCGCACCCAAGTTACCCAGATAAGCAAGGCTTTGGTCGCCGCTCAATGGCTATGAGCGAAAAAGAGCTGACCAATTGCCTACATTATCAAATTGCAGCAATTGATGGTATGGCTGCAGTACATGGTTTAACGCTCGAATACGTTAAGCCACATGGCGCATTGTATAACGATATGATGAGTAATGAGCAAACGCTGAATATCGTTATGCGCGCAGTGGCAAGTTATGCAAAGCCATTAAAATTAATGATTTTAGCTACCAACCAAGCTGCCAAACACAAAGTACAAGCAAAAGAGCTTGAATTAGAACTCATTTTAGAAGCGTTTGCCGACCGTCAATACACAGACGAAGGTAAACTTGTTGCGCGCTCTTTAGCCGGCAGTGTACACGACAAAGCGGCGCTAATGGCACAGGTTAAACAGTTAGTTGAACATGGCACAGTTACAACGCGAAGTGGTCAGCAGCTGGCACTTGATGCCGATAGTCTATGTGTTCACGGCGATAATGAAGCGGGTATTGCGCTCATTCAAGAGATCAAAGCACTATGTCAGCAAGTCTAAGCGACGCAGCGCTAAGCCAACAAATTGAAACCATGATGGTTGAACAGAACCCGCGTGGTATGCAGCATTTATACGCAAAACAACTAACGGGGACGTATTTACGCGCAGCAAAATACCTTCATCAAGCACAAGGTACTGTGTTGATAGGTACTGGCTTTGCGGTTAACAATACTTTCGAAACCGACGGCCCAGTTGGAGCGATAGCTCTTTACAAGGTACTCGAAAAGCTTGGTAAACAGCCCATTTTGGTTACTGGCAACCCCCTTTACAGTGCCTTAAAAAATGACTTTAACTGTTTTGAGCTGCCAATTAATAGCATTGATAATGCACACACTTTTAGCATTAAAGCCCTTGCGCAGCTAAAACCTGATTGCGTTTTATCAATAGAACGCCCGGGGCTTAACGAGCATCGGCGTTATTATAATATGCGCGGTATTGATATTTCTGAGCATTGCGGCTGCTTTGACTTTTTTGTGACAGATGCACCTTGCCCAACCATAGCGATTGGTGATGGCGGTAACGAAATAGGCATGGGTAACCTTGCAAAGCATATGCAAGCGCTAAACATCACTCCTTGTTTAACTTCTTGCGATGAACTGTTACTCGCCGATGTATCTAACTGGGCAGCATACGGGCTCATTGCCTTTTTAAGTCGCTGGCATAGCACTGATTTGCTGGCTGATATTGAGCCACTCAACATTTTACATTACCTAAGTGAGCGCGGTAGTGTCGATGGCGTCACCCATAAAAATGAGCTCACCGAAGACGGCCTGCATGCTATGCATGGTCAACAATTAATAACTCGGCTTCGCCAACTTGGCGGCTTTACGACAGAGAATGAGGTTTAACAATGGGCACGGTATACCTAAACGGTGAATACCTTGGCGCTGATGAAGCAAAGATTTCACCAATGGATCGCGGCTTCTTATTTGGCGATGGCATCTATGAAGTGATCCCATCATACCAAGGCAAAATGCTTGGCTTTGGCGCACATATTGAGCGTATGAATAACGGTTTAAACGAACTTGAAATTAAGCTCGATTACAGTGCCGATACATGGCGTAAAATCTGTAATGATTTATGCGAGAAAAACCAAGGTGACAACTTGGGGATTTATTTGCACGTTAGCCGCGGCGCCGACACTAAACGTGCCCACGGTTACCCAACTAATATTACCCCGACCGTATTTGCGTTTGCTTTTGAAATTCCAGCAGAGCCAAAAAGCGACATAGATAGCGCAACAACTTACACCGTATCACTTGAGCAAGACCGTCGCTGGCAACGCTGCCATATTAAATCAACGGCACTGCTTGGCAACGTGATCCATTACCAACATGGTGCAGCAGCCGGTAACAAAGAAACGATTCTATTTAATCGCTTAGAAGAAATTACCGAAGCTAGTTCAAGTAATGTATTTATTGTAAAAGAGGGTGTGATCAGCACGCCACCACTTGATAACCAAATTTTACCGGGAATAACCCGCTGGTTAATCCTCAATATTCTTCACAGTTACAGTGACTTTAAAGTGCAAGAGCGCATTATTAGTAAAGACGAATTACTTGATGCCGACGAAGTATGGATCACCAGCGCCACTAAAGAAGTTGGCCCAGTTGTAAAAGTAAATGGCAAGTTAGTTGGCGATGGTAAACCTGGTGCAGTTTGGCAACAAGTGCAAAGCTTGTTTACCAAGCATAAGTTTGATTACTAATTTCATCGCAATTTTAAACAAACGCCTACTTAAAGTAGGCGTTTTTTTTTAGCTGTTATTTAGTGCTTATTTTATCAAATGGCCAAGCTTGCAATAGGCCGTCACTAGTTTCTGAATACAACTGATTACCATCGTAAGCCACACTCAGAACCGACGTACGTTGGCGCTGTTGTTTAGCTTCGTATTCTGCGATTAATTCACCATCTGCAACGCGGTATAAACGCATCTTCATTTTTGGTGAGCCCGTTAATAGCCATTTATCTTGATTGATAAATTGCGATGCGGTGAACTCAATAAAGTTAGAGTATGAGGCCACTTCTGATAGCTCTTTTTTATTGGTTAAATCAAAGAAAACGCGATCATCAACCGAATCAATTGCAAAGCCCAAGCTTGCTGTTTTATTTAAAGTAACGTGATTCACTCTAGTCGCTAAACGCTCTTCAAAGCGAGTACTGCCATCACTCGTTGACCAAAGTTTTACGTACTTGTCGCTCGAGCCGGTAAACGCCCACTGACCATCAGCCGATAACGCCACGCTATTAATATCTAAGCGATGAATATCAAAACGCTTAGTATCGCCTGTGCGGGTGTTTATCACCTCAGCCTTGCCGCTACGATAAGCGATAACCAACGTATCGCCTACGGCTGAAATAGCGATGTCTCTGGCGATTTCTTGCCCGGTAAGCCAAGTGCCAATACTACGCCCAGTGCGAGTATCGTATAAAGTCACCGATAATCGATTTGAAATGAAAAAACGAGATTTGTTAGCGCTAAAGCCCACAAGCTCAACATGTTCAGCGCCCTGCCCTGTTATACAATCGTATAAACGCGCTTTTAACTGATTATCCCAAACGCACACCTCAGATTGGGTTGCCACTAACGCGTGACTCGCATCCTCGGTTAGCGCCGTGGCACTTAGTAGCTCATTGCCATGGGCAAATTCGCTACTAGCAGGGGCAGTAAACACCTCACCTCCACCACAGCCCACAAGGCTCAGTGAAAATACACAGCAAAGAGGTTTAAGCAGTTTCGACGTCATGATCATTCTCAATTTTTATAATTATTTTTGTATTTGAGCAGTGTAATGAAAATAAGCAGAAGTTGGTAGAGGAACTAGCTGTCAGCTTTCAGCCGTCAGCCATCAGCCATCAGCCATCAGATTGAGAGTCGATAGATTTAAGTCGTTAGTGGTTAGATAGAACGAGTAACGAAATGCGAGGTAGGAGGTGCTTTAGCGCCGAACAACAGCTGCCTCATCACTGCTTAAGATAACCCCACGATTTTCTTGTAGGCGTGAAATTTATTTCGCGCGACTTTTTGCGAGTTGTAGGTCGTGCTTTAGCGCGTTTTCTAAAAAGTTCGCTTTGCTTACCATGAAATCTATTGTTCTAGTTAGTGCTTGAAACAGATTCACAATTAACAGTCGATTTTTTTGATGTTTTATCTAACTTACGAGTTACTAACAGCTCCTCGTTTTCAACGGTTAAACTTACATTTTTATACCAATCATCAAAACTGGCTTTGGTTGCACTAGCTGGTAATTCAAATCCAAACGCGGAATCAATCTGCTCTAAACTTGTTGGAATTTCTTTCTTCAAACACCAGTATAATCCACTCAAAGCGCCAAAAAGATCGTCTGGTTCTTCTGCGTATACGGGATGCCAAACTAAACAAGAGACAAAGAGATACACTAATTTTTTCATAATTCTGTACATTTACTATGAATTGCTATCACCAACATGTGTATAAAACACCGGAGCTTGTCAATTATGAGCAGGCATACTTTAACAGTTCTACTCATAACTACCTAAAAATCAGTGTAAATGAGCCATAGTGCTCTAAGCTGCTGACACTTACTTTTATTATCTAAAGCTTCTGCTACGTTTGCTAGGCCCTGTTTACTAGAGCCTAGCGCCTGTTAACTTTACTCTTTCTAACTTTCCCCTTGCTACCTTTTGAATTTCAATCTGATAGCTGACGGCTGAAAGCTCACTCCCCTCACCCATGCGTAAAACAAAACACATTTAATTTGTTACCGTCTAGGTCTCTAAAGTATCCCGCATAAAAGCCGGGCATTTCGCGTGGGCCGGGGGCACCTTCGTCTGTGCCACCTAATTCTATGGCCTTTTTATAAAAGGCATCTACTTGGGCTGGGGTTTCGACTGCCAGAGCAATCATAGTGCCGTTACCTACTGTGGCTTTTTCATCGTTATAAGGCTTGGTAACCGCAAATCCGGGCTTATCTTGACCTGTGCTCCATGCGACAAAGCGGTCAGTTTCTAAAAAGCGCTCGGCGTTTAGAGTGGCGAACAATTCATCGTAATACTTTACTGCTTTAGCTAGGTTGTTAGTGCCTAACATTGTGTAACCTATCATTGTGTGCTCCTTACTTTTTAAGTGTCTGTACTCAACATAAAAGGGAAATGACCATCTGTCTATTGATTTCTCCATTCATCGCAATGGACTATATTTCTGATGGTTGTTACTTTATAACAGATTAAACACTGCTCACTAACAAGGAAATAAAATGAAGTTTAAAACGTCTTTAGCACTGCTTGCAGCAGCTAGCTTTTACAGCCATGCAGGAGCTAGCAATACCTTTCAACTTGAAAATGTTTTTGATCTTGAATACGCCAACCAAATAGAAATGACAAAAAATGGCGATACAATTTACTTTGTGCGTAATCGCATGGATATCAAAAGCGACCGTAAAGTCAGTAATATTTGGTCAGTAAACCCAGATGGTAAAACCATGCTACCGCTAACGTCTGGCGTGCATATGGACTACTCTCCGGTATTGTCGCCAGATGAAACTCGTTTAGCGTTTATTTCTACCCGAGATGGTAGCAGCCAAATCTATGTAAAATGGTTAAAAACCGGTAACGTAGCAAAAATTAGTAACCTAACGCAAAGCCCTGGCGGATTAACTTGGACGCCAGATGGCAAACAATTGGTGTTTAGCCAGTTTGTGCCAGCAAAATCAGCAAGCCCAATTTCTTTACCGGGTAAGCCTGAAGGCGCTAAGTGGGCACAGCCAGCTAAATATATTGACGATACCTATTACCGTGCCGATGGCGGTGGCTACTCTGAAAAAGGCTATCGTCACTTTTTTATCATCAGTGCAACGGGCGGCAATGCACGTCAATTGAGCGCTGGTGATTTTGACCATGGTGGTGCTATTAGCTTTAACGAAAAAGGCGATGCGTTTTATTTTTCGGCTAATCGTCATGAAGACAATGAATTACACCCAACTGAATCTGAAATTTATAAACTTAGCTTAGCGGATCGTTCAATTACCCAAATAACAGACCGTAAAGGCCCAGATTCACGCCCTAAAGTCTCTCCAAATGGTCGCTACCTGGCATACACAGGCTATGACGACAAAAAGACTAACTATGAAAACAGCGACATTTATTTACTTGATTTGAAATCAGGAAAAACCTCAGTACTCACTGCTGATTTAGACCGAAGTGTCGAAAGCATTAAATGGGATGATAGCGGCAGAGGTCTTTATTTTAGCTACGATAGTGAAGGTAAAACACACCTAGCTTACCAGCCGCGTAGTGGTAAACATAAGGTGATTACCTCAGAGATTGGTAGTGTCGCCTTTGGTCGCCCATATTCAGGTGGTGACTTTGATGTGAGCGAAGATGGCGAAGTTGCATTCACACTTGCAGATACCCAGCGCCCAGCTGATGTAGCATTAATTAAGCGCGGTAAAACCGCGCGTTTAACGCAATTAAACGAAGATGCACTGGGCGACAAAGAGCTGGCTAAGGTTGAAGAAATTTGGGTTAAATCAAGCCACGACGGTTTGGCTATTCAAGGTTGGATTGCTTACCCACCGGGTTTTGATAAAAACAAAAAGTACCCACTTGTATTAGAGATCCACGGCGGTCCTGTTGCAAACTACGGCCCTCACTTTAGTCCTGAAGTACAACTATACGCAGCCAAAGGTAATGTTGTACTTTATATGAACCCGCGCGGCAGTGACTCATATGGTAAAGAGTTTGCGCAAACAATTCATCATAACTACCCAAGTAATGACTTTGATGACTTAATGACAGGTGTTGATGCTGTCATCAATAAAGGCTTTATTGATGAGAGTAAGTTGTTTGTTACCGGCGGTTCAGGTGGTGGTGTTTTAACTGCATGGATTGTAGGTCATACAGACCGCTTTGCAGCAGCTGTTGTTGCTAAACCTGTTATCAATTGGATCAGCTTTGTACTAACTGCTGACTTCTACCCTTTCTTTGCTGACTATTGGTTCCCAGGTAAGCCATGGGACAATATTGAGCATTATATGAAGCGCTCTCCAATTAGCTATGTGGGCAATGTGAAAACACCAACTATGCTGTTAACTGGCGAATCAGACTATCGCACCCCGATTTCTGAAACCGAGCAATTTTACCAAGCATTAAAGCTACAAGGTGTTGATACAGCAATGGTGCGTATTCCTAATGCCTCACATGGTATTACCGCTCGCCCATCAAACCTGATGACCAAAGTCGCCTATATTCAATGGTGGTTTGATAAGAACAGTGGAAATGATTAACGACATCGAGCGAAGCGAGAACGTTTCATTTGCGCAAGGTGAACTGATTTCGTGACGCGGTTTCGTTTAACTTATCTCAAATTGTATTAAGCGCGGCTTTATGCCGCGTCATTTAATAAAACCATAACGCGGGGTAAACCCGCTGCTACTTTCTAACTTTCCTCTTTCTAACTTTTGAATTTCAATCTGATAGCTGACGGCTGAAAGCTGATAGCTCTCTTTTTCTGTAAACCCCCTTTACAGTCAAAATGTGAGTAACTCCTTACATACATTTTTCAAATATCGGACATTAATCCAAAAGCAGTTAGTAAAAAATCGGTTTATAGCCAAAATCAGTAACTTGAGTTAGTAAAAAATCGGTTTGTGCCGCTAAAAACCTAGCTTCAGTTAGTAAAATTTTGGTTTGTAAGGATGTTGAGTTGGTAAAAAATCGGTTTATGGCTTGAGTGAGTTAATAAAAAATCGGTTTATAAATCGCAAGATTTTACAAAACAGCATTAAATTGCCGTTTATATGACCTAATTTTAGCCATTCTAGAGGCTGTAATCAGGCAATAAGCCCTAAATTAAGGCTCATAAGGCGGAGGTAGTTAAATCCTGATCTAAAATTCTTAGGCTGGTAAATGCGTGATCTGTATTTTTATAAAGCTAGTAAATGGCTGATCCAAGACTTGGTTAAAGAGTGATCCGAACTACGATGTGCGAGGTAGCAGATTTTACATCACGTCCTAGAACCTAGAGCCTGACGGCTGACGGCTGACGGCTGATGGCTGATGGCTGATGGCTGATGGCTGATGGCTGAAAGCTGACGGCTGATGGCTGATGGCTGAAAGCTGACGGCTGATGGCTGAAAGCTGACGGCTGATGGCTGATGGCTGAAAGCTGATGGCTGAAAGCTGATGGCTGAAAGCTGATGGCTGAAAGCTGACGGCTGAAAGCTGATGGCTACAAATGAAAAAGGGCCCGAAGGCCCCTAACAACATTATTGAATAGCTATAAAGGAAATTACAACTTGGTTAGAACTGGTTCATGGTATTTGCTTCACCACCGGCTTTAAGCGCATTTTCACCAGAGAAGTACTCTTTATGAGTATCACCAATGTTAGAACCTGCTAGGTCTTGGTGTTTCACTGATGCTTGCTCACGGCGGATTTCTTGACGTTGTACGTCGCGAACATACGCTAGCATACCTAGGTCACCGAAATAGCCTTCTGATAGAATATCAGTGCTTAGCGCCGCTGTATGGTAAGTTGGTAACGTGATTAAGTGATGGAAGATACCCGCTTCACGTGCACCATCTTTTTGGAAGTTTTGTACAAGTACGTCTGCTGCCGCTGCAAGCTCTGTGTCATCCATTTCTGGAGCCATTAATGCTTTATTGTCATCGATACTTGGGTAAGCAGATAGGTCTTTACCTTGTTCTTGCCACTCAGCATATACTTGCTCACGGAATTTAAGTGTCCAGTTGAACGACGGTGAGTTGTTGTATACCAGCTTAGCATTTGGTACTTGCTCTTTAACGCGGTTTACAAGCTCAGCGATTTGTTTAACGTTTGGCTTTTCTGTTTCAATCCACAGTAAGTCTGCGCCTGATTGTAAGCTAGTTACACAGTCAAGAACTACGCGGTCTTTCTCTGT
Organism: Pseudoalteromonas shioyasakiensis; assembly: GCF_019134595.1. Lineage (NCBI taxonomy): Bacteria > Pseudomonadati > Pseudomonadota > Gammaproteobacteria > Alteromonadales > Pseudoalteromonadaceae > Pseudoalteromonas > Pseudoalteromonas shioyasakiensis. Next base: position 454,951 of record NZ_CP077771.1, read on the forward strand.
GCCTTCACGGAACTGGTATAAACCATTATCTAAACGTGTTGGTTTGCAAAGCTGACCATTCAGCTTCATTGCTGTGTCGCCTTCGTTTAAGTCATCTACACTGTTTACTGGTGTTGTTTCTAGGAACGACGTGTATTGGCTAGCAAGGTCACCAGGTGTTTTAGATACAGGCACTTTTTGAGTAAGGCTTGCACCTAATGAGTCAGTACGTGCAACGATAACGCCGTTATCAATACCAAGCTCTAAGAATGCGTAACGAACAGCGTTAATTTTTGCTAGGAAATCTTCATGCGGAACAGTTACTTTACCAGCTTGGTGACCACATTGTTTTGCGTCAGATACTTGGTTCTCGATTTGGATAGCACATGCACCCGCTTCAATCATCTTTTTAGCAAGTAGGTAAGTTGCTTCTTCGTTACCAAAACCCGCATCGATGTCAGCAATAATTGGCACAACATGGCTTTCAAAGTTGTCGATTTTATCTAATGCAGCTTGAACGTCACCACCGTTTGCTTTCGCTTGGTCTAGGTCTTTGTAAAGATGGTCAAGCTCACGTGCATCAGCTTGCTTTAAGAAAGTGTAGATTTCTTCGATTAGCGCTGGAACAGATGTTTTTTCATGCATACTTTGGTCTGGTAATGGGCCAAACTCAGAGCGAAGTGCCGCAACCATCCAGCCACTTAGGTATACATAGCTGCGTTTAGTTGTTTTGTTATGACGTTTAATTGCCATCATCATTTGTTGTGCAGTGAAACCATGCCAACAACCTAATGATTGTGTGTATTGGCTGTGGTCAGCATCATAGGCTGCCATGTCTGCTCGCATAATGTCTGCAGTGTATTGAGCAATGTCTAGACCCGTACGAAAACGGTTTTGTAAGCGCATACGGCTTGCGTATTCTGGGTTGATTGACTGCCACGTTTTGCCTTGTGTTTGACATAAAGTAGCTAAGTTATCGGTTTCGCGTTGATATGTTGTCATAATAAAATCCTTCGAACGGGTTATCTATTTTTTGTTAGTGAGAGTGGCTACTTGGCGTTTGCTTCGTAGCGCTTAATTCAACATTAGGCGGATTTTTCGGATTTAGTAAATTTATAGTTGTTATTGCCACTATATTTTTAGTGAATGGTAAATAGCCTGCTTATTAGCCTTTTTTACGATATGGTTGAACCATGAATGATCAAATTAAGCTCGTTTAAAGGACATTATTATGACCACTCTCTCACTTAACGGTTTAAGCGTTGATCAACAACTTGCACAGTTTGTTGAGCAGCAACTTTTACCTGGAACAGGCATTAGCACAGACACTTTTTGGCAAGGTTTTGCTAATATCGTCAATGAATTAACGCCAATCAATCGTGCGCTTTTAGAAAAACGCGAACAACTGCAAGCTAAGATTGATGACTACCATAAGCAGCAGCCGGTATGGGATGCGGCTAACTATCAAGCATTCCTTGAAGAAATTGGCTACCTCGTTCCTGAGCCAACTAGTTTCAGCATAGAAACAGAGCAGGTTGAGCCTGAAATCGCAAGCACTGCAGGGCCGCAGCTTGTTGTGCCAGTAAGCAATGCACGCTTTGCCTTAAATGCAGCAAATGCTCGCTGGGGCTCTTTGTATGATGCGTTATACGGCACTGATGTATTAAGTGAAGATGACGGCGCTGAAAAAGGCTCTACATACAACCCTGTACGTGGCTTTAAAGTGATGGCTTACGCCCGCCAGTTCCTCGATAAAGCATTGCCTTTAGCAAATGGCTCACATATCGAAAGCACCAGCTATTCGGTGGTAAATAATGAGCTTTTAATCACATTACGTGACAGTAGTCAGGTTCGTTTAGCAAACCCTGAACAACTTATTGGCTACCAAGGTGAAGCGCAAAACCCAAGCGCTATCTTACTGAAAAATAATGGCTTACATGTAGAACTGCAAATAGACCATCATCATCCAATCGGCCAAGCAGATAAAGCAGGCCTTAAAGATGTATTACTTGAAGCAGCCCTTACAACGATTATGGACTGTGAAGATTCTGTTGCTGCAGTTGATGCCGAAGACAAAGTAAACGTTTATCAAAACTGGCTTGGTTTAATGCAAGGTAATCTAGTAGAAGCATTTAACAAAGGCGGTAAAACCATTGAGCGTCGTTTAGCACAAGACCGCCAATATCAAAGTGTAAATGGCGAAACAATCACACTAAAAGGCCGTAGCATGATGTTTGTGCGTAATGTTGGCCACTTAATGACTAACCCAGCTATCCAAGACAGCGAAGGCAATGACGTGTTTGAAGGCATTATGGATGCCATTATCACTAGCACCGCAGCACTTCATGACTTAAAAGGCACAGGTAGCCTTAAAAATTCAACGGCCAATAGCATTAATATTGTTAAACCAAAAATGCATGGCCCAGAAGAAGTGGCATTTACAAATACTCTATTTACACGTGTGGAGCAGCTGTTAGGCTTACCAGTTAACACCATTAAAATGGGTATTATGGATGAAGAACGCCGTACATCAGCTAACTTAAAAGCCTGTATTTTCGAAGCTAAAAAGCGTGTTGTATTCATCAATACCGGCTTCTTAGACCGCACTGGTGACGAAATTCATACTTCAATGCAAGCAGGTGTAGTACTGCCAAAAGGCGCTATTAAACTTGAGCCTTGGATCAGCGCATACGAAGACCGTAACGTAGATATTGGTCTTGCAACTGGCCTTAGTGGTAAAGCACAGATAGGTAAAGGCATGTGGCCAATGCCAGATAAAATGGCGTTAATGATGGAACAAAAAAGTGGTCACCCGAAAAGTGGTGCAAATACCGCGTGGGTGCCCTCTCCTACTGCTGCAACACTGCATGCCATGCATTATCATGATATTGATGTATTTGCCTGTCAAAAAGCGCTTATGGATCGCAAAGAAGCAAGCCTTACAAGCTTACTCACTCCGCCGCTTATGAAAGATGCCAGCAGCTTAAGCAAAGAAGATATTCAAGCCGAACTTGATAACAATGCACAGGGTATTCTAGGTTATGTTGTGCGTTGGATTGACCAAGGTATTGGTTGCTCAAAAGTACCAGACATCAACCATGTCGGCTTAATGGAAGACCGTGCCACACTGCGTATTTCAAGCCAGCACATGGCCAACTGGCTGTATCATGGCGTTTGTTCTGAAGAGCAAATTAGAAAAACCATGGCACGCATGGCGAAAGTTGTTGATGGTCAAAATGAAGGTGATCCGGCCTACAATAATATGGCTGATTCAGCCGAAACTTTAGCACAAAGCGTTGCTTATCAAGCAGCTTTAGCCCTTGTATTAGAGGGAGTTAAACAACCTAGTGGCTATACTGAACCATTATTGCATGCGTTCCGTATAAAGTATAAGTCGTTAAATTAGCCACTACACAACTCCCCTTCGAGTTCCATGTGTCGTTCATAGCAGCCCAAGGGCTGCTTTTTTTTGACTAATATCAATTGAAATCATAACGACAGTGAATAGCCACCATTCATGGCATAATAAAAATCTATTAAAAAAGGGGCATTTGTTACCAAATGCCCCTTTTTACATTCTAATTTTTTAAAAATTAGTTTTTGACAATCGCATTGTGATAAACGTTTTGAACGTCATCACAGTCATCAAGCATAGAAATAAACTTTTCAAAGTTTGCGATATCATCTGGATCAGTGATGTCTGTATGAACTTGTGGAACAAACGTGATTTCGTCTACTTCAAAGTTAATACCTTCAAATGCTTCTTCAAGGGCTGTTTTTGCTTTGTAGTACTCAGTATGTGGAGCGAATACTGACACTTTGCCGTCTTCTACTTCTACATCAGTTACGTCTACATCAGCCATCATTAACGCTTCAAGTACAACTTCGTCGTCATCACCTTCAAAGCCTAAAACAGCGAAGTGATCGAACATATGCGCAACACAACCCGGTGTGCCAATTTTTGAATCTGTTTTTGTAAACGGTAAACGTACATCTTTGATAGTACGGTTAGGGTTATCAGTTAAACAGTCTACAATTACCATACAGTTACCTGGGCCATAGCCTTCGTAACGTGCTGGAGAATAGTCTTCCCCTGCTCCACCGGCTGCTTTTTTGATTGCATTATCGATTACGTGTGCTGGAACTTGGTCTCTTTTTGCACGCTCAATAATACGTTTTAGCGCTTGGTTAACTTCTGGATCTGGTTCGCCATTTTTAGCAACAACGTAGATTTCTTTACCGTACTTAGAATTTACTTTAGTTTTTGCATTGGCTGTTTTAGCCATGGCGTTTTTGCGGACTTCAAATGCTCTGCCCATCTTATGCCTCTATGAATACATTTGATAATTGCCGATATTTTAGCAACTCATGACGGCTTGGGCTAGTACTAGGACATTTTGAAAAATAAAAAACTAACAATTAATCTCAGGAAAAATAAAAAACAAGGCTATTTAACATAACACCTTATTTTCTTGGAATGAGTCAACCAAAGTAGGTAGTTCTGAAAAATGATGCATTACATAATCGGCCTGATTCGCATACTCAGGAATTTCATCTGGTGCGTACAAGCAAGCACGCATATTGGCATTATGCGCAGCCTGAATATCAAATAAGTAATCGCCAACATAAAGTAACTCTGATTGATCAAGCTCCCATAATGTCGCAATCGCATTTAAAGCACTTGGATCAGGCTTAGCTGGCGCATCAGAGCGAGTCAGCACAGTCTCTATTGGTAAGGGGTTATTCTTTAATTTAATAGCAGCTGCACGGTCGTAGTTACGAGTCACAATCGCCATCGGGATGTTATTTTCTTTCAGTCTCGTAATAGCCTCAGCAACGCCTGGTAATAAATGAGCGTGTTGTGCATCTATGAGTTCGTGCTGATGAACAATATTCATCGCTTCTTCACGCATGTAAGGCGAAGGTAATGATGCAATGTAAGCAAGTAAGTCATTCTCAACAGGACAGCCTACCTGCGCTTTGATCAATGAAAAATCTAACTCTGATGAAACCAAAGTACCATCTAAGTCAAAGATTACACCACGGATATTGTTGTCATGGATAGTCATATAAATCCCTGTATATGAGAATTGGGAAAATTTTGAAGCCCATTAATAAGATAGTTTACGAAATGGGTTAATTAAAGGATCAAAGGATTAAAAAACGAACTTTTTTAATCCTTTAGGATTGCTATTACTCTGGATTGACCGACTCAAACCTTGCCTCAAGCCAAGTATCATCTTGGCTAAAGGTCAGTGTTTTTACCTTTCCTTTGCCTTCAATGTTTACCATATTCACTTGTGCTGGCCATAGGTCACGAAGTGCTCCGTTGCTCATACGAATGCCATGAATTCCCTCAGGTATCGTGACTTCTTGATAAACCCAAAAGAATTTACCATCAACTTGCGCACCCACATCTTTAAGCTCAAGTGGTTTGCCGCCTAAAGTTTGTAGAGCAATATGTGACTCAACATAATCAGCAAAACGCTTTTGATCTTCTTTATTACTTAAGATATCAGCATTGCCGTCAAACAAATGTTCAACGGCGTGTTCTGTATCATGTAAATAAAAACGATGCATCAGCTCTATGTTGTTGGTGCGTTTATTAAATAACACGGTAGTCACAGACGCTTTTAACTGGTGCGCCATGCTTGGCGCACTCAGTAATAAAGCAAAAATAATGGCTGCAAAGCGCATTATTGTTGCTCCTCAGCATCTTTATCGTCGTCTTTTTTCAGCTCAGTTTTAATATCTTGCATGATATCGCGGCTAACTTTCGCTTTACTCTTCTCACGTTTGTACACTTCAATGCGTGATGGAATAATACGACGCGGGTAGTTGTTGTTTTCTACATCAACATCCGCTGTTTCCCAGCGTGGGTCGACTGTTACAGACACTAGGTTTTTACCTTTTTCTGTAACAATTAGCTTTTGTACATGCTTGTGGTTACGACGCCAGATTTCAGCCGGAATGTACTGCTCTTCTTTCGTACCATCTTCATAAGTAAGCTCTAATAAGATAGGCATGACTAAGCCACCTAAGTTTGAGAACTCAAGTACGTAGTAGTTTTTATCTTCTTTGATTGCACGCTCAAACGTTTTACGTTCCCAAGGCTCTAAACCTTTAAGGAATTTGTTATACGCGTTGCGCTCTTTGTTAGTTACTGTGAAGCGGTCGTTTTCGTCGTAGAAGTCAGTTACGTCTGGGTTTTCTTCAACCCACAGTTTTTTGCCTTCTTCTTTATTACGTTTTACGAATAACGGCATTGGCTTGTCAGCTTCGATATCACGTAAACGATTAAAGTCGATATCAGGGTTTTTGGTATCTAAACGAAGTTGGTAAACCTTGTCTAGCGAGATATCAACGTGATCTGTAGTGTAGAACCAACCACGCCAAAACCAATCTAGGTCAACACCTGACGCTTCTTCCATAGTACGGAAGAAATCAGCAGGAGTAGGGCGCTTGTACTTCCAACGCTGTGCATATTCTTTAAATGCAAAATCGAATAACTCACGACCAAGGATCACTTCACGTAAAATGTTAAGTGCTGCAGCAGGCTTAGTATAAGCATTAGGGCCTAAACGTAATACGCTGTCTGACTGAGTCATAACAGGCACTTGGTTTTCAGACTTCATGTATGCAACAACATCGCGAGGCTCAACACCCCAAGGAATTGTATGGTCCCATTCACGACCAGCAACACCATCTAAGAAACTATTAAGGCCTTCATCCATCCACGTCCATTGACGTTCATCAGAGTTAACCACCATAGGGAAGTAAATGTGACCTACTTCGTGGATAACAACACCGATTAAGAAACGTTTTTCTGCTTGTGAGTAAGTACGTGTACCGTCGTCTTGTAAATCAGTACGCGGACCGTTGAAGGTGATCATTGGATATTCCATACCACCTACAGGACCATTTACAGACTGAGCCACAGGGTAAGGGTAGTCAAACGAGAAGCGCGAATACACTTCCATTGTATGAACTACAGCTTCAGTAGAGTACTTTTTCCAAAGGTCGCCACCTTCTTTCGGGTAGAAAGACATTGCCATTACTAACGGCTGATCTTTACCACCTTGATGATAGCCTTTTGCATCCCACATAAATTTACGTGAAGAAGCCCATGCAAAGTCACGTACGTTTTCTGCTTTGAAGTGCCATGTTTTTGTTTTGTCTGTGCCTTCTTTCTCGTTTTCTAAAGCTTCTTCTTCAGTCACGATGAAAACAGGGCGCTTAGCATCTTCAGCTTGTTCAAGACGCTTACGCTGTGTGCTAGTCAGAACACGGCTTGCGTTATCAAGTTGACCCGTTGCCGATACGATATGGTCAGCAGGTACTGTAATTTCTACGTCGTAATCACCAAACTCAAGTGTGAACTCACCGCTTCCTAAGAAAGCTTTGTTAGTCCATGCTTCATAATCAGTGTATGCAGCAAGACGAGGGAACCACTGTGCTAGCAAAAAGATATCGTTACCATCTTCTTCAAAGTGCTCATAACCCGAACGAGCACCCACGGCATCTTCTTCAACAATGTTAAAGGCGAAGTCCATGCTGAACTCAACGTCTTTACCCGGTTTAAGCGGCTCGTTTAAGTCGATACGCATTAAGGTATCTACTACAGTAACTTTAAGCTCTTTTCCGTCTTCGTCTTTAACATTGGCGATTTGATAACCCAGCTCGTTGTCGGCCATGAATTGCTGACGACGTAACTGACCTAAGCTCAATTTAGTTGATTTTGGCTGAGGGTCACCTTGCAATGTTTTACCATTGAAAGTAGATGTCATTTCAGCAATTGAGTCAGATTTAAAGATATTTTGGTCTAGTTGTAACCAAAGATATTTTAAAGTATGCGGCGAGTTATTTTTGTATTCGATAGTTTGGCTTGCTGTTAAGCGGCGTTTCTTTTCATCAAGCTTTACATCGATGTCGTAGTTTACTTGCTGCTGCCAATAATTTTCAGCGGGTGCCCCTGCGGCACTGCGGTAAACATTTGGGGTTGGGAGTGCTTCATCTAGCTGACGGAACTTGTCAACGAATGAGCCTTTAGTTTGCTCAACAGATGACGCCATCACAGCTGAAGATACTGCTAAAGGCAATACCAAAGCACTCAATTTGAGAACTGCTTTTTTCATTGTTAATCCTGTAATTAATTTGCCAATGTACCATCGCAAACTGCTAACAAAGTTGCAATAAAATAACGATAAAGTGCGGGATTTTTCGGGTAGTATTCGATGTTTTAATGAAGACCCATTTTTCACAAAAAAATTGCCTTGATTAACACCTTGTAAACCCCCTTTACAAAACACTGGTTAATTTTAGTTCAGCACTAATTCATCCCAAAGTATTACAGTTGATTAGTAGATACTCTGCTTTAATTCTAGTTAATGATGAAAGGGTGATTAGATGAAGTTTTATATTGTAAAAAAAGACTCTCGTTTAGCAGCCATTCCTGCTCAAGAATCGATTCTAAACGAGTACAAAGAACGCGGATTTGAATTTGTCGAAGTGATTGCAGCTTGTGATGAGTCAGATGCATTATCTCGCACGAACCCGAGTGTAAATGGGTCTAAAAAGTGGCTAATTTACCCGACTGCACTGGTAATTTTATCCTTAATTGCCATTATTTTTGCAATAAATTAAATTTTGCGACATTTGCTATTGAAATTTACTGCCATTTGTATTTAAAATCGCCCACTTTTTTGATTTTGGGGTCTGCGAAGCATGCATTTTAAACCCCAAAATGTTTGGTAATCAGCATAGAATTCGGTGGGCGTATGGATTTCTATATCCTAAAAAAACAACAAGAACTAATTGCAATTCCAGCGGACGAACAAAATTGTAAACAGTACCTAGATTCAGGGTATTTTTATATCGACAAAGTAGCGGCATGTAATGAAACAAATGCCCTTAAGATTTTACAAGCTAAGCAAACTAAAGCGCTTAAAGTACCTATGATAATGGCATTATTAGCATTGCCAATGGTGGTTTTTGCTTGGTATAGCTTAAGTTAACAAACCAGGCTGGGCATCTTGGCTCAGCTTAGGTATATTGACGCTCTTAATAAATAATAAGAGCGTTAAATGAAAGTCCTTCATACATCTGATTGGCATTTAGGCCAACAATTCTACGAGCATTCCCGATTCGATGAGCATCAAGCATTTCTAGCTTGGTTAACCGATACGCTTGTGTCAGAACAGATCGACTTACTACTTGTTGCGGGTGACATTTATCATACGGCAACGCCACCTGCCAGCGCAGAAAACCAACTCTACCAATTTATTAAAACCACTAAGCAGCATTGCCCTGACTTACACATAGTGATTATTGCTGGTAACCATGATTCAGCAAATCGAATTATGGCGGCAAAGCCCTTATTAGCTCAGTTTGATACCCATGTTGTTGGCCGCTTTGATAGCAACGCTCCTAATGAAGTAGTACTTCCAATCAGCACAAAAAATGGCGATGCGAATGTTGTTGCTATGCCATTTTTACGTAGCAGTGATTTAAGCAGTTATAACCGCCAACAAGAGCAACCGTTTAGTTACAACCAAGCAGTTGCCCTTGCCTACAAAGATGCATTGCAAGCAGCAAGCGAATTACCTAACGCGCCATTAATTGCTATGGGCCACCTGCATGCAAAAGGCGGAGACATCTCATCTGATTCTGAACGCAATTTAGTCATTGGCGGTGAAGATGCGATATCGGCAAGCATATTTACTGATCAGCCTGATTATGTCGCGCTAGGGCATCTTCATAAAGCTCAGACCGTCGCGAAGAAAGAGACCATTCGCTACAGTGGCACGCCAATGCCGATGTCATTTTCTGAAAGACGCTATCAGCATCAAGTTGTGCTAGTAGAGATTAGTGACTCAGGTACATCTGTAAACCCCCTTTACATTCCTAGCTTTTGTAAAGTCATGTTGCTACCAGAAAAAGACTGTGTGCCACTGAACGAACTCTGTGAGCTTATAAAACAACTCGACTTAACAGATGAAGATTTAGCGCCATACCTACGGGTTAAATTGAGCGCCCATGACACGGACACCACTTTCAGAGAACAAATAGAACAAGCTCTTGAAGGTAAGCAGGTTAAGTTTTGTGGCATTGAAAGAGTACGTCAGCAAAGCAACCAGCAAGACGATGAACAAACTCTATTTGAAGATGTCTCGCAAATTGAAGCGCTAAACCCACATTCACTTTTAGAGCAAGCATTTGCAAACAATAATGATATGGCAGGGCAGGCGGTGCCAAAAGAACTAGAAGGCTTACTAAGCCAAGTGATCGATGAGTTGAATGCAGAGGACCTACTATGAAAATTTTAGCGATTCGTGTTCACCAACTAGCCTCTATCTTAGACGCCGAAGTCGACTTTAGCGCTTCACCATTAAAAGAAGCAGGGCTGTTTGCCATTACGGGTGATACTGGCGCCGGTAAAAGCACATTACTCGATGCCATTTGCTTAGCGCTTTATAATAAAACCGCAAGGTTACGCGGCGATACAGGCAATAAAATTGACTTTAACGGCGACAATATCAAACTCAATGACTCGCGAAACTTATTACGCCGCGGGGCAGGGCAGGGCTATGCCGAAGTCGACTTTATTGGCCAAGATAAACAGCAGTACCGAGCAAGGTTAAGCTTTAGCCGAGCGCGTAATAAAGCCGATGGCAAGTTACAACCTGCACAACATAGCCTGCACTCATTACCTGATGAAACCCTCATCGCTGATAGGAGTGCAGCAGGTAAAGAAATCGAGCGTATTATTGGTTTGAGCTTTGAGCAATTCTCAAGGGCAGTTCTTCTTGCGCAACATGAATTCGCGGCATTTTTAAAAGCAACCGGGGATGAGCGTGCGCAACTACTTGAATGCTTAACAGGCACCGATAAATTTAGCCGTATTGGTCAGCGAATTTTTGAACGCCATCGTGAACAGCTGCAAGCATTAGAGCAGTTAAAGTTAAGTTTAAGTAACTATCAGGTTTTAAGCCCTGAAGAGGTCGAAACGAAACAAGCAGAACAAAAAGCGCTGGAGGCTAATCTTGCTGAGTTACAAAAACAAATAAAACAATTTGAACAGTACCAAGGGTGGTACAAGCAAGCATCTCAGCAGCAGCAACAGCTAAACCAAGCTGAGCAAGCAAAGCAAGAGTTACAGCAACAAATAAACGCGCTCGCTGAAAAAGCCACTGAAGCGAAACAAGCTCAGCAATGCTTAGAAATAAAAGATAACCGCGAACGCGTCACTTCAATTACAGCTCAACATGGGCAACTTATTAAAAACCGTGAGCAGCTTTTAAACGTTGACCATAAAACACTGATCAAAGACGCAGAGCAAACACTTGAGAAGCAAACCGCGCAACTAAACCAAGCAAAGCAAGCACAAAAAGACGCGCAACCTCTCATTAGCCAGGCCCGTGAGTTAGATAAGCAACTTGCCGTATTAAACCAGCAAGCAGCGGCGCAAAAAGTACAAGCAGAAAAAGCAAAGCACCATCATCAAGAGCTTGCTAATACACTAAATAGCCATAAAGCAGAGCAGCAAAAACAGCTCGAGCAACAAGCGCAAATCAATGGCTATTTAGAAACGCATGCACAATGGCAACCATTAGCAAAAGACTGGTCATTCTTTAAAAGTGAGTTCAGCCGCTTTAGCCAGCAACAGCACACAATTAGCCAATCACAGCAAAACATAAAAGCTCTTCAACCTAAAATTGATGAGCAGCAAACAGCTGCGCAGCAGTGTAAAACTCAATACCAAGCCCTTGAGCAAGAAATTAAGCGCCTAAATGAGCAAGATACCGCCTTTAAATCGAGTTTAAACACCCAATCAATGGCAGATATTGATGCGGGGCTTGAGGCGATTAAACACCTAATTGAAAAGCGCCAAGTATGGCAAACTAATCATCAGCAGTTAAAAAATTGGCAAACCCAGCTAAACACATTAAGCCAAACTGAGCAGCAACTACAAACAGCATTAAAAGATGCGCAGCAAGGTGCAGAGCAAGCGCAGCAGCAGGTTTCGCTTTGTGAGCAAAACTTACAGCAAGTGCAGTTAAGAGCCAGTGAAGGGGTCAGCCAGTTACGCGCCACTTTAAAAGCAGGGGAGCCGTGTGCAGTATGTGGCTCAAAAGAGCACCCGTTTATGCATGAAGAAATGGTAAACGAGCAATTTAGTCAACTTATTAACGACTTTACCAACCAACTAGCTAACGCCAAACAGCACTTAAAAGCTCAGCAAGCATTACAGCAAGCTAAAAGTAATGAACTGGCAGCATGCAGCCAACAGATAAGCTCGTTAAACGGGCAAATCTCAGAGCTGGGCGCTCAACAACAGAGCCTCAAAGAAACCATGGCGGCTAATCGTACTGAGCTAAATGATTTAACCGAAGATCAGTTAAACGAGCGTCAACAACAGCTCAGCCTGCAAAAACAGCAATACTACAAAACTCTTGAACAGCAACAGCAGCTGCAAAACACGCTTGCGGCTAAGCAAATTGAGTATAATCAGCAAGGGCAAGCGCTACATAGCAAAGAGCAGCTGTTAAACGAATTGCAGCAACAGCTGAATAATCTGCAAACACGTTTAAACGAGCTAAATGATGAGCATCAGCAACTCTATACGACACTGAATCAACAGTTCGCCAGTGCACCTTGGTGGCAGGCACTCAATACACAAAGCATTTCTTTAGAGAACATTGCAGAGCACGTTGAGGCTTATCAAGCTTCGCTGCAAACGGCAGATGAGCTTAAAACTAGCTTAAAAGCCATTGAGCAGCACCTTGCACATGTAACGCCGCAGCTTAACGAAGCACATACCTATTTAACTCAGTGCAACGAGCAACTAAGCCAAACTCAAAACGAATTAACGCAGATACAATCAAAGCGCGAGGGCTTATTTAGTAACGCGGCGATATCGGTAGATGAGTTTATAGCAGAGCTTGAAAAGGCGATAGATTCAGCGCAGCAGGCACTGCAACTTGCCCAAGCAACCCATAGTAACGCGATAAAAGCGCGTGACGAACAAGCCATTCAAATCGCCAATATTGATGAGCGTGAAAAAGAACTCACCGCAGAGCAAGCAGCGCTTAATGATCGTTTTAGCCTGTGGTTTAACGATTTTAAAGCGCAGCACCCAAGCTTGGATGAGCAAGCCGTTAGTCAGCTATTAACGATAAGCCCCGCTGAAATTAAACAAACTCTGGCAGATTACCACACCGCCGAGAGCAGCTTAAAAGACGCTGAGGCTCTTTTAAAACAGCGACAGCAGGCGCTGGCACAGCACCAAAAAGAAAAGCCAGCTCTCGGTGAAGATGAGCTGCAATTACAGCTTAATCAAGCCACAGAGCAACAAGTACAAGCGAATAATGCACTATTGCAAGTTGCGACTGAGCTTAAAACCCATCAACAAAATAGCCAAGCGCTTGAAGATAAACAAAAGCAATTGGTTGAACAGCAAAAAAGCTATGAGCACTGGCATTTACTCAATAAGGTGCTCGGGGATGCCAGCGGTAAAACCATGCGTAATTTAGCGCAAACACAAACTTTAAAAATACTGCTGCACTACGCGAATAGTCACTTACAGACACTAAATAAACGCTACAAATTAACAGCCATAGGGCAAACGCTCGATATCGCAATTATCGATAAAGACATGGCCGATGAGCAGCGCTCTGTTAATACATTATCTGGCGGTGAGTCATTTTTAGTGTCGTTAGCACTGGCGCTTGGGCTTGCTTCGTTGTCGTCGAATAAAGTACAGATAAACTCTTTGTTTATCGACGAAGGGTTTGGTACGTTGGACAGTGAAACGTTAAGCATCGCGATGGATGCTCTTGACTCACTACAAGCACAAGGCCGCAAAGTAGGGGTTATTTCTCACGTATCAGAAATGACCGAACGCGTAGCCACGCAAGTGCATGTAGCGAAAAAACCAGGTGGTTATTCGACCATCTCAGTTATTTAAAGGATTAGCATGCCAACTTTTAATCACGAAGAAGCAAATCACTACGACGAACGCATTTTGCGCCTAGTTCCAGGTTATGAGCTATTACATCAAGCAACCGCAGCCCAATTAGCAAGCACGCTGAGCGATGATGCGTGCATTTTAGTGGTTGGTGCCGGAACTGGTAAAGAAATCATCGAATTAGTGGCGCTGAAACCAAGCTGGCAATTTATTGCTCAAGATATTTCACAAGACATGCTCGATATTGCCGAGCAACAGTTTGGTCAGCATAACATTAGCGATCGCGTATCAGTACACTGCGGTGATATCAACGACATCGACACTCAATGTGACGCCGCACTGTGTTTACTGGTCATGCATTTTGTTGAAGATAACGGCGATAAAAAAGCGCTATTAAAAGCGATTCACAGCAAGCTTAAGAAATCGAGCAACTTATACATTGCCGATTTAATGCGCCCAGAAACCACTTTTGAGCGCGAATCTCAACTACAGCTCTGTACGCAGTTAGGTTTAACCGAAGTCGGCGTAGAACGCATGCGCCACAACCTAGAGCATGAGTTTTACCCATTAGACCGCATTCGTTTTTCAGAGTTAATGAATGAAACCCGCTTCAGCACCCCAAAACAGTATTTTAAAGTGCTTGGTTTTGCAGGGTATGTGGTTGGGAGTTAGCTACTTTACGGAGCCGTAGGTTGGGTAGAGCGCAGCGAAACCCAACAAACTTAGGTAAAGTTAGCGAGTTACAAGGGGAAAGGGGAAAGTTAGCGAGCTACGAGGGGAAAGAGTAAAGTTAAAACACGTAGGCGTGAAATTTATTTCGCGTGATGGTTTGTTGGTTGGGTAGAGCGCAGCGAAACCCAACTAGTTAGTAGTCTCGCTTAACTTTCTTGTTATTTTACTTTATACCAAACAGTTACGATTACCGTTGCAGGCATCCATGAACCACCGCTTTGTGATTGAGTAATATTTTTAATTTCTATATCCGGTTGAGAGGCTAACCAAAGATTAATTTCCGTTTCTAAACCACAATCAGATGATGTAGGTGAACTAGGCCAAAAACTTTGTTTAGGCTTTATGATTTTTGTGAATATTTTAACTTCCATTTAAGAATTACACTCCATGATAATTTAGTAATATAAGTCGCAATAATCGGCAAGGAACGAGCCTGAGCCAAGCTTTTCGGATTCTATTTTGATTGCCTGTTATAAGTCTTTATCTTTAAAATGTTTGCAACTGAGCAAACTGTTGGCAGTCTCTAGCTTAATGCGCTTGTTAGCTTTTACATACACTGTAATCAAAATCATCCTTTATATTTGGCATTTCATCAACTTGAAAATAGCCCCAAATAGAAAAAAATAAAAAAAACAGAGGAATAAGTATATGTGCAGTTAACTTAAGATTTGCGCGCCATCCAGTAAGAATCTTTGTAGGTTGAAGCACTTTTACTCCCTTCGGTGGGAACTGTCCATGCATAAACCCCTTAATACCTACAGGTAGTGTAAATAGACCGATAAAAATAGCACTTAACAAAGGAAATCCGACAAAGGTTGAATACCATAAGACTGAAATCCCAGAATAACCGAAAGGAGTGTGACAGTGAACGGTATCTACATACCATTCTAAAAATGGAATAAACCATTTTATGCTAATTATCACGGCTAAAGCGCAAGCTAAAATAATTAATGCTTTTATTCTAATTTGTTCAGGTTTTGAATATTCTTCTGCGTATTTGATAAACTCTCTCCTTGAGTAAAAGCTAACGCCTCAAATAACAGGTTAAAATAAGCGAGGCACGAGCAAAAACCAACTGTTTTGTTCTGGTTTAATGACTTGTTAGTTCACAATTACACCAATACTAATGAAAAAACACTTAGCCAAATTAGCTGAAAGCCATATGAAATACGCTGATAGATGCCAGGATTACTTTGGGATTTTACAGCTTTGGCCATTGCAAAAAGAAAATAAACCGCTGCGACAACAGAAAGCAATGAAAAAATACGGAAATATAATGGGATAATTTCAGTTGTTGGACTTATAGCAACTAATATCGGTGCAATAACTAATGAAAGCAACATGATAAAACCAGCCCAAGAATGTACCTTACAATTAAAAGTTGGATTCTTAGTAAATGGATCGGCGTCCATTGGAAAGTAACCTGCGACCCATGTACCTACACCATGAGCTATAACTAACCAACCCGCAACATTCACTAAAGTTGAAACATTTGAGAGTTGAGCCAGATACCAACCGAAAAAGCAAAATAGAAAACCAAGAGGATAATTATTAATTAAAGGAGACAATTTTTCAGTTGGGCTACCAGTCGCACCTAACTCACTACAAAATTGCTTAGAATGGCTATAACCAGTATAAAACCTACCTGCTACATATACACCAATGAAAATCCAGATTGTTGCAATTAATCCTGAATAGATCGCAATACTCTCAAACACCACCAAAGTCCCTTTGTTAACTAACATTTTATCGTGCACACTTCGCGCATATTTATGCCGGTATCACGCTAATGTATTTAGTAAATCTACTATAAACAAATAACGTAATGCATTGCTAACTGTAAATTTTTTTGATGCTAAAGATATTCATAAAGAAAATGGCTCAATGCTCATTTTCATCATATTTGCAGGATATGTTGTTGGGAGTTAGCAAGCCATAAATCATCGCGCGAAATAAATTTCACACCTACGCGATGTAAAATCGCTGCTACATCAAGGCTCGCTAGCTGATGGTTTTGAGTCTGAGAGCTGACGGCTGATAGCTGACAGCTCTTTTAACTCGCTAACTTTACCTCAGTTTGTTGGGTTTCGCTTCGCTCTACCCAACCTACAATAGCCTAATACCCCGCGGCCTGTCCGTCTTTACGAGTTTCTGATGCGCCGTAATAAACGCCAGTTTTTGGGTCTTTCAATATAGCTTGATAACCACCGTATGGGCCCACCGCATCTTGTAAGGTGTGGCCTTTTTTCATTAACTCGCGGCGGGTTTCCATCGAAAAACCTGACTCCAAGCTAACAAAACCACCGTCTTCCATAATCTCACCGGTTGGCTGCGATGAACCTGTGTGCAGAATACGCGGTGCATCACCGGCTTCTTGTAGGTTCATGCCAAAATCAATCATGTTGATAAGTATTTGAGCATGCATTTGTGGCTGTGTGGCACCGCCCATTACGCCATAACTCATATATGGCTTACCATCTTTGGTGACAAACGCAGGAATGATTGTATGAAATGGTCGTTTGCCTGGCTCATATTGATTCATGTGGCCTTTTTTAAGCGCGAACATTTCGCCACGGTTTTGCAATACAAAACCTAATTTTGCCGGTGTCATACCTGAGCCCATGCCACGGTAATTACTTTGAATAAGTGAAACCATGTTGCCGTCTTTATCGGCGGTCGTCATATAAATGGTATCGCCTTCTAATGGACCTGCATGGTCGCGTTTTGCAGCTTTATTAGGGTCTATCAGTTTGCGTCTTTGGTCAGCATATTGCTGCGAAATAAGTGTTTGTACGGGAATGGTGTTAAACGCTGGATCGGCGTAATACTTTGCACGATCTGCAAACGCGAGTTTTTTCGCTTCAACAAAGGTGTGTACGTATTCAGGGCTATCAAAGCCCATTGCTTTGATATCGTAACCTTCAAGAATATTCAGAATTTGCTGTGCAGCAATACCTTGACCATTTGGTGGCAATTCCCAAAGCGTATACCCTCTATAATCGGCGCTAACAGGCTTAACCCATTCACTATGGTGGGCAGCTAAATCTTCATACGATAAGTAGCCGCCGTTTTCTTTCATATAGCGACCAATTTCTTTAGCAATATCACCTTTGTAAAAGGCATCGCGGCCGCCTTTGGCAATTTTGCGATAGGTGTTTGCAAGGGCTGGGTTCTTAAAGATCTCTCCTTTTTCTGGCATTGCCCCATCAGCCATATATACATCTTTGAAGCCTGGGTATTTACCACGAGCAGACACACTTTTTTGCATGTAGTAAGCAATCAACTCAGAAACAGGAAAGCCATTTTCAGCATAGTCGATAGCAGGCTGCAGTAAGGATTTCATTGGTGTTTTGCCAAACTTTTTATGTAGCTCAAACCAACCATCTACCGCACCAGGTACCGACACAGGCAAGGGCCCATAAGCAGGAATGTAGTCACCTTGTGCTTTTAAAGTATCAAAAGACAAGCTTTGTGGTGAACGGCCAGAAGCATTTAAACCGTAAAGTTGCTTGCTTTTGTTATCCCAAACAATGGCAAATAAGTCGCCACCAATTCCACACCCTGTTGGTTCAACCAGACCAAGCACTGCATTTGCCGCAATAGCTGCATCAATAGCATTACCGCCGTCTTTTAATACTTGTAAGCCAACTTGCGTGGCTAACGGCTGTGATGTAGCAACCATGCCTGATTGTGCGATGACTTCAGAACGACTAGCAAAGTTATGGCCTGTGATGCGATCGTAAGCTTGAGTGGCACCTGTTGTGCCTAAGCATACTGCTAGCACTAAGCTTTTAAAGAGTGGAGTTGGTTTCATAGTTCTTGCCCTATCTTTTTATTTTTACCACTATAAAAAGCAATTAAAGATCAGGCAATGGCTTTGCGTTCGAGCGCGAAAAATCACGATTGACTTCTAAAATAAGAAAAACAGCGAACAACTTACCTAAAACCTCTCCAAGTTAGTAAATGGCAGAGCCATTTAAGCACTGCTCTGAGACTTTGGATGCTTCGCCGTGAGAGTGCCTATCCTCTGCTACAAACTGGTCAACAAGAGAGTCAATCAGGTTTTCTTCCTTCATGGTATCTAGGGCGTGTTGCAGCTTAGTGACCACCTCTGGCGATGTGTTTTTGTTAAGTGCTAAGTAATTACCCACTAAAGCAGGGTGCTTTAACTCAAATACCGGTGTGACTTGGTCTGGGCTCATACCTACATTCATCAATTGTGATGACAGAGTGAGAGAGGAGCCAATAAGCAAATCATGCTTGCCTTGCTTAAACATTTTAAGCTCTTCGAACTTTTTTGAGTAAGTTAAAAATTGCTGGCCTTCAGTAAGGTTAAAATCAGCAAGAACGGTTTGATATACATCACCACGAGATACGCCAATGGTGTAGTTTTGCAACGACTGTGTACTCGTTACTTTAATGTCGTTGCGATTATTTAAACGGTATAAACATGAATGCCCAGATACCAAAGGGCCAACCCAGTAAAATTGAGTTTCTCGCTTTGCGGTGCGTGAAGTAGAGTAAATTCCTGCATTCGGCTGGGCGAGGGTTAGTGACATTGCGCGCTTCCAAGGCAATACACTAAACGTACAGCTCAACTTGGCTCTTTCGCACAAAGATTCCATGATTTTGGTGTTAATACCAGTGAGCTGATTGTGCTCCACAAAGTTATAGGGAGGGAACACTTCAGTATATAAAGTCAATTGTTCAGCACTCGCCATGGCAGTGCTGGCAGTGAATAAACTCACTATTGTTAAATGCTTAAACATCGCTCTTAACTCCAGTTTTAGCTGGTTATTCAGGTTTAACAATTCGACTTAACTGCTTTTGCAGTGTATTTAAACAAAAAGGCTTAATGATAAAACCGTTTACTCTTGCGGTGATCATCTCATTGACCGTTTGCTTACTGTCTTCGCAGGTTACCATTAAAACGGGTAAATCACTTATGAGCGGGTTTTCGCGAATATGATTAAGCAAACATTTGCCATCCATTTTCGGCATATGCAAATCAGTAATCACCAGATCAAAGCTGTGTTTTTCCAGTAAATCAAACGCTTGAGCACCATCAGTCGCCTCCGTTATATCGTTATATTCAAGCCTACGCAACATGTTTATCAACACATGGCGCATAAGTGGCATATCGTCAACGACCAATATTTTCATCTAGATTACTATTAAGTTTTACAGTATTTAAAGCTTAGTTTGCTAACTCAATAACGCAATAAACCAGAAACTAAGAAAAAATATCTGCAACTAGCTGGCTAAGTCGTGCAATTTTAATATTGCTCAACTGGCGGTAATCAAAATATGGGCAGACAATCACTTTATCAGATTTACTAATAGCAAATTCATCATCAAGCCATGTTAATTGGCAATGCAAAAGCCCGTCATTAATAAGCTGTTTAGCATGGGTTCGCCCTGCAATTATATGCAATTGCTTTTGTTTGCTTAATATCGGTGGGCTAAACAGTAATGCAGTTTGGCTATGTGCTTGCAGTAGTTGTTCATCGCGAAAACTCTGCCAATCAGGTGCTCTTTTAGCAAAATCATAATATTCACTTGGTAGTGCAAACAGCACTTTGCCATACACGTTGAAAACTTTGCGCCAACCATTGCCACATGCTTGGTTTATTTCGTTTATTTGGCCGGGTTGCATTGCATGCAAATGGTCAAGCTGTTGCCAAGAAGGCATCGGCGGGCGCTTTTCTATATAAACAGCGACTTTAAAGGCTTCATCACCAAAACCTTGCAGTGGCGCACTATTATCGATACTCATGACTTTTTAGCGAGGATTCGATCTAGGTTATTTGCAAAGTTTTGGCGGTCTGCTTGGCTTAAAGGCGGTGGGCCACCGGCCATTTCAACGCCACTTGAGCGCATAGTTTCCATAAAATCACGAACGTTTAAACGTGAGCGAATATTTTCGGTCGTATATAACTCACCGCGAGGGTTAAGCGCTTGGGCACCTTTTTCGATGACTTCTGCAGCTAAAGGAATATCACCGGTGATCACCAAATCATTCAGCTCAATACGTTTAACGATTTCGTTATCGGCAATATCAAACCCCGAAGATACCTGTAAACGGCTAATAAACTTTGAGGGTGGCACTCGCATCGCATGGTTCGCCACTAGTGTGGTAAAGGTTTGCGTGCGCTCTGCGGCACGAAATAATATTTCTTTAATAACGACGGGGCAGGCGTCTGCATCAACCCAAATCTTCATGCTGTTCTCAATCTTTAATTTTAGACATTAATAGTTTACCGTAATTGAACTAAATTAGTGCTATTAACGTATTAATTTGTTTAATTTTTAAAGGGAGTAAAAGCGTGCAAACATCATTAAAGTTAATCGGGGTTTTATGTATCACAGCCATTTTATCTGCGTGTACAGGCGTGCCAGACAACATCAAACCCGTCGATAATTTTGAGTTAAAAAAATACACAGGGACCTGGTACGAAATTGCACGTTTAGATCATTCATTTGAACGCGGCCTTGAGGGGATTACCGCTGAATACTCAATCAACCCTGATGGCAGTGTAAAAGTTATCAATAAAGGTTACAGCGCTGAAGATAAAGAATGGCAGCAAGCTGAAGGTAAAGCGAAGTTTGCAGAGCAACAAGACATAGGTCACTTAGAGGTATCATTCTTTGGGCCATTCTATAGCTCATATGTAGTGTTTGAATTAGATAAGCAAGACTATCAATACGCTTATATCACTGGCTATAACAAAGAGTATTTATGGTTTTTGTCGCGCACACCGACCGTGACAGAACAGCAAATGCAGGACTTTATAAACACAGCAAGACAATATGGTTTTAAAACAGACGAGCTTATTTATGTTGACCATAATAGCTTGTAAAGGGGCTTTACAACTGTCTTTAAACTATCACGAATGTGCAACACAACTGTAATGGATGCTAGGCAAACTTAGCGTCGTTAATTTGAAACAACATGTGATCCCCCAATTTAATCCCCTGCTTGGGTAGGCATTGCCTACCCATTTTTTTTACTTAATTAAGCATTATTGCAAGTTGGTATCAGATCAGCTTTTTACTAACTAAACTAGAAAATCATCACCGAAAAGCCACTCAACAGCAAAACAGACATAGTTAATACACTAACATGCTTCACCCATGAAACAGTAAAACTGTATAAAATCATGAGCATAAGTACACTTAAAGCCATATAACCGCAAAATAGCAATGCGCCGTACCCAGCATCTGACAGCAAGCAAAGCACTAAACTTAGTAAAATACTGATCCAGCCGCTGAATAAAAAGCTACTTCGCTGTTTTTCGGTTAATTTCTTTTTGAATACATCACGGAAATGATTGAATTTTGCAAGAGCAAAACAATTAAAACCAAAAAAGCAGAGACTAAATTGCAGTAACTCCATCATCCTTGTTGCTCCTTTAACAGCTTGTTTTTATTTAATTTAGCCTTATTTGTAGCGGTTTTATGGCTAGGTATTTTTTTGCTTTGTAGTAAAAACAGCAGCCCAGCACAAATAAACGCACTATCAATACCGAATAAGGCCCACTGCTGAGTTAGTAAATACGTGATCCAATTGCCATCTGTTGTCAGCGCATTCACCACAGGTACTAACAAACAAGCAGCAGCGTTAAGCCATGCACAATAGCGCCAATGATGTTTTTCTCGGCCGAGCACAGCAACAACTAACATCGCCAGCCAAGCTAAGAAAAACACGAGTATTTCTTTATCGGCACGCCCTGCTAACTCTAAAGGTAATAAACGATTGGCAATGAAGAAGGCTGCGGTTGCAAGGGGTAAGCCCATCAGGGTGGCTAAATTTAGTGTCTCAACGAGCTTAAGCCCCAAGCTTGGTTTTTGCTCTGCTTTAAGCCTCTCGCGTAAGCGTTTTGCCCACATGATGCAACCTGTAGCTATCATGGCACAGCCAGCTACACCACAGAAAAAATACAACCAACGCAGCAACGGCTCGGCTAAACGACCACTATGTAATGCCGTCATTGAGTCATAAAACTGCGCCGAAGCGCTCCAATCTTCCCCAGAGCTGGCTTCAAGCTCACCTGTTACACCATTGAATAAGTAGCGTGGTCCGTTATCTACAACCTCTTTGCCGGTTGCCAAATAAACCACTATTTGTGAGGTCGCTGTATTGGCATTTCTTACAAACACGTAGCTAATGTCGGCATTCGGTGACTTAGTATAAATCTGATCTAACACATCTTTAATTGCCACCATAGGGCGTTGTTCTTCACTAGGCTTTGCACGTTTATTAATAGGCAATGCCTCTTCAAACATTTGCTTTAAGCCATTTTCATATACGGTTTCGGCAGGGTAGGGGAACAGCATAAATATAAGCGTGATAATCCCCGTGTAGGTGATCATGATATGAAATGGCAGTGCCAGCACCGACGAAACATTGTGTGCATCAAGCCAACTTCGGCTGCCTTTGTTTGCTCTAAAGCTAAACATATCTTTAAAAATACGTTTGTGGATCACGATGCCTGTTATAAGCGCTACCAACATAAATAATGAGGCTAAACAAACAATTATCCGTGCAGTAAATACATCTATGTAATGTAAATCAAAGTGTAAGCGATAGAAAAAATTACCCCCCTTAGTTTCCCGAGGTTCGGGTAATTGCTCTAAGGTATTAGGGTCTAGATGTGTATAGTTGAAAGGTGCTCGGCGCTGGCCTGGCTGTTTAGGCTCAGCAAACCCATAGCTTAAAACAGGGTTACGTGGCTCAGGTAAGTTTATCCGCCAAGATAATGAATTAGGTGCCTGTTGCTGTAATTGCGCAAACACATAATTAATTTGCTCGGCTTGAGACTGAACCCGTTGTGCTTGATGCTGCACATGATGCGTTTCGGGCTTAGCCCAAATAGTGATTTCATCTTTAAAAAAGCTGATGGTGCCAGCAAAAAAGATTAAGAACAGTAACCAGCATACCAACAAGCCAACCCAGATATGAAGCCAAGTCATTGAGCGGAAAAAACTCTCTTTCATAACCAATCCTTAATCAATGAAAGGGCCAGCAATTGCCCACCAGTTGTTAGTAAAATAGTGATCCAAACAGTCTTTAAAGACTTAACGGCAAATACCCAAATAAACACACAACAGTAAAAAAATACCGATAGAGTCGTGGTTAACAGCACGCTGTCGAGTTTATTAAGTGGTAATAACACAGCTAGTAATGAAATAAGCACACTGGTAAAGGCGTAACCACCAATGATGGCTGCAACGAAACGCAAAAACACAGCAACACGATAAGATAGGCTCACAGAGCGCTTTTTAGCTGTATTTTTAGGGCGATTGGTTGTCACTGCATCTAATGATTGAGAATGCATGATAATCCCTTAAAAAATAACACGAGAAGAAAACCCCGTATTATATCGCCGACAAACAGAAAAGATAGTAGTTATCATTTGCATAAACGTATTAAATAGTGAAACAGAACCAACTAAGTCGATCGGTTAGTAAAATAATGATCTGCTAGCTTTGTTCTGTGCAATATCATATGGTGTTAAGTAAATAAAAAGGGAGTTGTAATGAAAACAATAGGCTTAATCGGTGGCATGAGTTGGGAGTCTACACAAAGTTACTACCAGCTTTTAAATCAAGGTGTTAAAAACAAACTTGGGGGTCTGCACAGTGCCAAGATAGTACTCGTCAGTCTCGATTTTGCAGAAATAGCAGTACTACAACAGCAACAAGATTGGCCACAGATGGCTGAGATACTCATTAAAGCCGCTAAGCAAGTTGAAGCTGCGGGTGCGGATTATTTATTAATTTGTACCAACACCATGCATAAACTAGCTGAGCAAGTACAAGCTGCAGTTGCAATTCCTTTGTTACACATTGCAGATGCAGTTGGTGAAAACCTGATCCAACATAACTTTAAAAAAGTGGCTTTGTTGGGTACCCAGTTCACTATGGAACAAGACTTTTATAAACAACGCCTAGCTGATAATTTCGCCATAGACGTGTTAATTCCTGATACACAGGGGCGTGAAACAGTTCATCGTGTGATTTATGATGAACTATGTAAAGGCATCATCAGCCCAGAATCTAAAGCTGAGTATTTAACCATTATTGATAATCTAACTCAGCAAGGTGCTGAAGCCATTATTCTTGGTTGCACCGAAATAGCGCTGTTAATTCAACAATCAGATACATCTATTCCATTACTTGATAGTACAGCACTTCATTGCGCTATGGCGCTTGAGAATAGTTTAAATTAGGAGCACACCATGTCGAATCACCATAGCTTAAATTATGTTGAATTTGCAGCTAAAGATTTAGCCGCAACAAAGGTATTTTTTCATCAAGTTTTTAAATGGCAATTTACCGATTATGGCCCTGAATACACGGCTTTTAGCGCTGAATCAGCGGGCCTTGATGGCGGTTTTTATCAAGCCCCATTAACTAGCTTAACCAATAATGGCGGCGCGCTACTGGTGCTTTATTCAAATAATATTAAAGAGACTCAAGCACAGGTAGAAAAACACGGCGGCACAATTATTAAGCCCTTGTTTGATTTTCCTGGAGGCTGTCGTTTTCACTTCACAGAGCCAAGTGGTAATGAGTTAGCAGTTTGGTCAAAGCAAGCATAGATCATATTTTTACTAACTCATGAGTACTCAATCATTATTAGAACAAGTTAGTAAATGCGTGATCTGCGAACCTCATTTACCACTCGGAGCGCGGCCCGTTATTCAGTTTAATCCGCAGGCTCGCATTTTAATTGCTGGTCAAGCACCGGGAATTAAAGTACATGAAAGTGGCAAACCTTTTAATGATGCAAGCGGGCAAAGGCTTCGCTCTTGGCTTGGTGTAACAAGCGATGAGTTTTACGATGAGCGCATTTTTGCTATCTTGCCGATGGGCTTTTGTTACCCGGGCAAAGGAAAATCAGGTGATTTACCGCCAAGAAAAGAGTGCGCGATTGCATGGCGTGAAAAGCTCTTAGCGCAACTCAATAATATTGAGCTGACAATTATCTTAGGTAAGTACGCGCAGGCATATCATTTACCCCACACTAAGCAGCTACCCTTAACTGAGTTAGTAAAATCGTGGCGTGAATATTGGCCAAATTACTTGCCACTTCCTCACCCAAGCCCTCGAAATAATATCTGGCTAAAGAAAAATCCGTGGTTTGAGCAACAAGTATTGCCTGAGCTTAGTAGTAAAATACGTGCAATTTTAGCAAGGTAAAAAATGGAAAATAACTTTTTTGCTGAAAACGGCTACTACCATGTAAAGGGCCTTTACACAGAGAGTGAGCTTAGCAAGGTAAGGCCAATTCTCGATAAATTTCATCAACACTGGTTGCAAGAAAACCAATCTTTTTACCAATCTAGAGGTATTAATAGCTCAGGTTTGACTGGTGCTGCATGTTTAAGTGTTGAGGAAAAGTTTACTCTTTTTGAGTTTGTCAGCGCCCACACACTATTGAAACAGGTTAAGGGCATTGTTGCTGAGCCCCAGTTTATGAATACTCAACTATTCTTTAACCCTTACAACCCTAAACAGGCAAATTATTGGCACCGCGATATGCAGTATCACTTAGAGCTTGATGCACAAAAGGCCGCTATTAGCGGCCCTGAAGTATTACATTGCCGCGTTGCTTTTGAAGATGAACCGGGAATAGAACTAATACCGGGTAGTCATAAAAACTGGGATTCTGATGAAGAGTTAACAGTTAGATTAGAGCAACAGGGCGCTCGAAATAGTTACTCACTAACTCGTGGTAAAAGTGTAGCACTCAAAAAAGGTGACTTACTCATATTTTCGGCAAATATGATCCATCGGGGCTTGTATGGCATGAATCGTTTTGCCCTAGATATTTTGTACTTTGAACGTCACCCAAGCCTTAATGAATTTGTACAAACTGGATTTTTACCAACTGCAGAACAAAAGCAGCATCTAAAAAACGCAATGGTATTCAAGTAAGCATAAAAAAGCGGCTCACTCGCCGCTTTCTTTATTTGATAGTGCTGTTACTGCAACATTGCGAACAATTCTTTTAACTGCGGCATATATTGCTTAACTAAGTTAACGTTACTTTCGCTAACATCAGCTGTTGCAGTACTTGCTTTAACACCTTCTAAAGCTCCCACCATTGAGCGTGTGCCCGCATCAGATGATGATGCCGTAAGGCTTTGTAAACCGCTCATTGCTTGGTTTACACGTTGCTTATTCTCTTCAGACATACCCGCTTTAAGGTTTTCTAAATATGCCATTGATACCTCTGAACCAACTGTTACTAACTGCTCAGGTGTGAAACCATATTGTTTGGTAAGGGCTGCAAACTCAGTATAAAGCTCATGCTCTTTGATATGACCCAGCGCATCCATAACTGACGAACTGTTAACGCCATCAGAACCGCCTAACATACCACCAAGGTTTACAGTATCTAACTCAGATTGGTTTTGCGACCAGTTTACAACTGCAGGTAAGGCTTTAATATAACGCTGTAGCTGGTTTTCTGTAATATCTTCTGCAAAGCTAGAAAAACTCATCGCAAGTAGGCTTATAGAAATAAGTAGTGCTTTCATCATGATCTCCTTTCTTTCAAAATGGTTAGCAACCGGCGCAAATAGTCGAGCTATTATGTTTAGCCAATTACAAATGTTACAATGTCTTTTTTACCACAGCTAAATGAACCTGATGTTAACTATTTCTAATACCGTTAAAATTGATGAATGGGAACTCGACTTTAGTGCGATCCGCTCACAAGGCGCGGGCGGACAGAACGTCAACAAAGTGGCCACAGCTATTCATCTTCGTTTTGATATTAATCGCTCAAAGTTACCTGACTTTTACAAACAACGTTTGCTTAATTTAAATGACTCTCGAATTACCAAAGAGGGCGTTATTGTCATTAAGTCGCAAAGTCATCGCACGCAAGAAATGAACAAAGAAGATGCGCTTAATCGTTTGAAAGAGTTAATCGTTAACGCGACACAAGTACAAAAGAAACGTAAAGCAACAAAACCAAGCAAAAGTTCTCAGAGAAAACGCATGGACTCTAAAACAAAAAGAGGACAAACAAAATCATTAAGAAAAAATGTAAAATTCTAACTTTCATATCAGAATATCGTTTCAAAAATAAGCAGAACTGTAAAGAAGTGTAACTTGTTAACAAAGTTAATTGATGGTTAATCCTGCCGCGTCTATAATAGTCATACAATCTCACCACTAATGAAGGAGCCGCGTATGGGCCAGAAATCACGCATTGTTGCCGCTGCAATGATAACGCTGTCAGCTTTGCCTATGTCGAGTTTTGCTGTAGATTCATGGCAAGCCGGAAGCGCGTATCCTCAAGGTAGTGAAACCTGTTATAACGAAATTCTTTATAAAGCTAGATGGTGGGCAACCCCAGGAGAAGAGCCTGGCAGTTCACAATGGGGTGCTTGGGTTGCAGATGTCGCCTCAAAAACCTGTGTACAGAGTGTTGTAAAAAAACAAGACGATTTACTTAAGTCTTTACCCACAATTTTCGAACCAAATAACAATAAAAAAGGGAGTTCTGATTAACTCCCTTTTTTAATCTTTAATCAAACGTGTGATGCCTTGTCATTGCAAAGCGATTTAAGATGTGATGCATTATATACACCGCACATAAGCTCAATAGTATGGCCACAGACACCGACGAAAAACGATAGAGCGCGCTGTAAACCAGATCTTGCCCCGGCCCTAATGACTGGCCAAATAAAATACCAAATGTCGTGATAATACCAAAGCCAACACCCGGAATACCGCCACCAATTATGTGATAACGACTAAAGATAAAGGTCAAAATCCACAGAATTAACGCAGGAAATATCAAAATATCTGTATGGTTATACAAAAATAACTGTGCCACTAACGCTAAGTTACAACCAATTAGGGTGCCTATCGCGCGTTGCCATGCTGCCATACCCGCCGCTTTCCAGCACAACGAAAACAATATCAGTACCGAGGCCGCTTGAGCAGAGATAGAATCTTGTAAATCAAATACCTGAAATACAACAAATGATAAGGTCGCTACGGTTGAACAAAGTAAGACTTCATGGCGCACACTTTCTTTTGCTTTCTCTGGCATTACCCGACCTTGGCGCGGTGCAACATCAGGAAATAAACCATGCATTAGCATCGAAAACAGCACAGTTACGACAACTGCAACCGCGTTACTAATGATCAGCGGATAAATACTGACTCCACCGCCGGTGTAGGTCGAAAAATGTAATTGAATCGACAAGCTCACCACCGTTGTGGCGCCAAATAAAAAGTTAGCGCCACGGCTCATTTGATAGAACAAAAAGGCAAAGGCTATAAAGCTCATCATTGTCATTACAACAGGCAAGTGTGCAAACAATCCTTGCACAACTAGCACAAACAGTGCACTAAACACCGCGCCTGCGTAAAACTGACGAATAATATGCATGTTAAGCACAGGCACTAAACCGAGCAGTAGCATCGGGTAAACAGTGAAAAATATGCCATTCGGCCAGTTCATCAATTTTGCCAGTGAAAACCCTAATGCTGAGCCCGTAGCAATGCGTAAAGCTTGGCGTAAGCCATTACCATCGAGTTGCAATACTGACATAACTCACCCAGCCTTAGTAAATGAAGTGCAGAACACTAATGAAGCGAATTTGCATGCTTGCAAACCAGCTGCCAATGCTAGAATCAGGCAGAAGTTGCACAGTTGCACGCGCACCACTTGGAAATTTTGCCAGCATCTGGTGTTCATCTAGCTGAATATGGATACGTTGACGCTGTGCATCTCGTACCCAACGGTTGCTGCTTTCAGTGGCACTGAGTAAACCGTTAGGATTAAGCTGGCCATCACTCACACCCGCTTCAAAACTAACAATTTTGCCCGTAAATACTTTGCCCGGTAGCGCATCAAAGCTGACTTTTGCAGTACTACCAATTTGCACATGAACTAAAGACTTTTCACGAAAATCTGCCACTAAGTCAGCTTTATTAGCAACAATCGCCATTAACGGCTGGCCTTTATTAGCATACGTACCCGGTGTTACCTGTAAGTTTGCTGTTTTACCGTCAGTATCGGCTGTCACTGTGGTGTACGACAGGTTTAATTTGGCTTGCTCAAGCTGGTTTTGAGCATGACGAAGCGCTAAATTGTCATCCCCTATTTTACCGCGCGCTAATTTAGCCTCGCTAAGCTGGGCTTCAATTGCAGCTACGTTGGCTTTGCTTGATTGATAGTTTGCATTGATTGTTTCGTACTCTTGCTCTGAAATAGAGCGCTTTTTCAATAGCGACTCACCGCGTTCGAACAGTAATGTTTGCTCATGTAGCTTAGCTTGAGCAGCCGCTAACTGTGCTTCTATTGCTTTCACACTGCTATCTAAACGTTGGTTTTGTAGTTTTGCATCATCATAAGCAAGTTCAGCTTGTTGCACGGCAAGCTCAAACGGCTCGTCGTTAATCTTAAACAAGGCTTGCTGTTTTTCGACAGCTTGATTATTGGTCACTAATACGTCAATCACTCGCCCACTTACTTGCGGGGTCACTTGCACAACCGGGTGATACACACGGGCCTGCGGTGTGACAGGCATATACAGATCAGCAATCACAAAATATAAAAATAAAACAATAAAACCCGCTAAAGAGACTTTTACGTAACGGGCAAACTTTTGATCTGGTGTCATAACGTTACTTATCTCCTGAATAATGACGGATACACTGGCGAGCGTTTTGCTCCATCTGAATTAAACCATGCGCCATGGTATCGAGTTGTTCAGTGGTTAAATCGGCATAAAGATGCTGTTTCACATCGGCAATAATCACCTGCAGTGTGTCTAACAATTGTAGACCTTGCTCAGAGAAGTACAGACGCTTACTGCGTTTATCTTCGGCATCAGCTTTACGAGCAATAATCTCTTGCTGCTCAAGCTGCTTAATAGTGCGAGTTAGTGAAGGCATTTCAATGCCTAAGCTATTTGCCAACTCTTGTTGCGTACAACCTTGGTTTAGATGAAACAGGTGCATCATCGCGGTCCAGCGAGATTGTGTAAGCCCCAAAGGCTCAACCGCCAAAGTGACAGCATCGCGACATAAACGATGCACACGGCCCATACTGCCGCATAATGTTAAATCAAGAGTTTCGTGAAAAGGGGGAGTGGAAGACATGATGCGCTCCATTTACTTAGCATGCTAACTATTTTAATGTAGTTAGCATGCTAAGTAAATATTAGTGCAATTAATAAAATAGATAGCTATGTTCGATAAAAGCGAACAACGGCAAAAGTTGTCTGCTAGATAACACTATTTCGCAATTAACTCTTTAATATGGCTTTCATAGAGGTCTAATTTATCAGCTACAAACCCTGTGTGTTGGAACCGTACTATGCCTTCTTTATCGATTAAAAAGCTGCTCGGCATCCCTTTAAGTTGGTATTGTCTGCCAATAACAGCATCTGGGTCGTAAATAATATTAAAGTTCACTGCAAACTCTGCTAAAAATGCATCGGCATCACTGCGCTCA
Organism: Pseudoalteromonas shioyasakiensis; assembly: GCF_019134595.1. NCBI lineage: Bacteria > Pseudomonadati > Pseudomonadota > Gammaproteobacteria > Alteromonadales > Pseudoalteromonadaceae > Pseudoalteromonas > Pseudoalteromonas shioyasakiensis. Next base: position 486,120 of record NZ_CP077771.1, read on the forward strand.
ACATCAATGTTTACAGCTATGACTTTAAGGCCTTGCTGTTGATACTTGCTCTGCATGGCTATAAACCAAGGAAACGAGCGTCGACACGGGCTGCACCAAGATGCCCAGAAATCGAGTAACACGACTTGCCCTTTGTATTGATTCAATAGTTTAGACAACTGCTGCTGACTTGCAGCTAAAGGTGGGAGAGAAGGGTGCTCTGCCATAGCAGCAGAGCTCGTAAGTAAAATAAATGCAATTAAGGCGTATTTGATCATTGATAATTTAATAAATTCGCTGGTGAATATTGGTCGGTGAGTACCTTGGTATCCGCTGGCCAATCTTGATTACCCTTAGTATAAAACAAATGCTCGCTAAGTAACTGCAAATCAACATCGTAAGGGGTTAACTTATTTGCGAGTTTGTTGACACGTTCGGCTAACTGTTGCTGGCTAGGCATTGTCTCGAAGCCAGCTAAAATAATGCGATTAGAGTTTTCATCGGTCACAACATTAACAAAGTCACCAAACACATCGAAGTAAGTTGCCGACTCATGCTGGTACAACTTACTCGATGAAAAAGTATTTGCAGCGACAATTCCGCCATCAGCCAAAACACTTTTTACTTCCGCAAAAAATTCCTTAGTGAGGAGGTGCTCAGGGATATAATCGCCGTTAAAGGCATCAAGAATAATCCAATCGTACTTTTGTTTTTTAAGTGCGGCACGTTTAATAAAAATACGGCCATCTTGCACCTTAGACGTTACGTTATCAGTTTCTACAAAGCTAAAATAATCACGGGCAACTTTTATTACCGCGGGATCAATTTCGACATTTTCGATATGAGCGCTAGGGTAAAGCTCATGAATGGTATTTGAGAGTGAACCTCCCCCTAAACCTATGATCAGTACATTTTTAGGGTTATCAATAAATAGTAAGCTTGCGAACGTCATTTTGGTGTAATTAAACACCAGCTTTTTAGGCTCACTCTTATACATACAACTTTGCGTACTTTTACGGGTTTTTTCGTTAAATTTTAAACACAGTAAATCGCCAGTCTTCTCAACTAAAATATTTCGATAAAGCGAGCGCTCTTTATGAATTACTTCGGCCAAGCTGCTAAAAGGCAATGTCATGATCAAACAAACCATTAAGACTCTAAACATACAGTACGCTCCTTCGTTTTTAATTGACTAACAGCAATTGCAAGCAAACCAAGCGCACCTAAAACCGCAGCAAAGGTTTTAATAATGTCGTTAACATCAAATGCTAGCACCATATAAAAAGAGGTAATAATCGTGCCAAGAGCGCTTCCTAGGGTGCTCACAAAATACAAACCACCGGCAACCTGACCACTTTTTTCATGATCGGTAACCAATAATCGCACTGAATAAGGTGAGATCATGCCGAGTATTGTTGTAGGGATAAAAAACAACGCCGTTGATGCCAGCAACGAGCCGTAACGACTGTCTTCAATATGGGTGAAAATAAAGGTCATAATTGGTTCAGCAAACAGTACTATTGGCACCACCATAATGCTTGCTGCAAAGAAAATGAGACCATATTTAGTTAAAGATGGGTTGCGGGTTGAGAGCTTGCCACCAAGTAAATAGCCGAAAGATAAGCTCAACATAAATACAGTGATAATACTGCCCCATATATGCACACTGCTACCAAAGTACGGGGCTAAAATCCGCCCGCCTAAAAGCTCAATTCCCATAATGCAAAAGCCGCTGCTAAAGGCTAAAAAGTAGATAAGCGCATTGATTTTATTCATTAAACACCCGCTGATTTTGTTGTTATTTTACCCATCTTAACCTGATGCAGATAAGGATGCCATGACTGTTTTTTAAGCTGTAAAGGCCGTTGACAAAATATAGTCTTTTTAAAATAAATAATTAAAAAGGCTAGGTTAAAGTACACATGCTCTGGTATTTTACTGGGAACAAAATAAGTAAGGAAAAATGCAATGGATCAGCAAGTAACACAACTCAATATCGACAATCCAACGACCTTATTTGGCCTAAAAGTTCGCACCAGCAATATGAATGAAATGAGTGGTGAAGGAGCTAAAATCGCTGGCTTATGGCAGCAATTTTACACAGACATAGCGCCAAATTTAACGCCATCTAGCCAAGTTTATGGCGTGTATACTCATTATGAATCTGATGTCACAGGGGAGTTTGATGTATTTGCGTGTACTGACCTGCAAGTCACGTCATCAGAGGTAGAACAAACTACACTCGCCACAGGTAACTACCTTCGCTTTAGCGGCAAAGGCGCAATGCCACAAACCGTTATCGATGTTTGGGGCCAAGTTTGGCAGTACTTTAGTAATGAACAGTGCCCACACATTCGTGCATATAAAACTGACTATGAGTTTTATAAAAGTAATGAAGAAGTTGAAGTATTCATTTCAATTGAATAACGCCAAACCCTATTTTTGTGTAAAGCCCCATTACAGATAAAGCCGCTTATTGCGGCTTTGTTGTGTATATTAATTTGCGTATCTAAGCGCTAACTGTTCAGCTTTAGCATAGGCATTAGTCAAAGAACGTTGATGTCTTTGGTCGTTAAATTCTTGATACTCACAGGCAATTTCATCAATGTGCTCAGCACCTAAATACTTACTCAAGGTTTTAATGTGCGGCACTAAATGGCTCATACTCTCTCGTATACCACCAACCTCAAAACCAAACTCACCCGTTGAGGTAATAACCAGCAAACGTTTACCTATTAACAATGGTTGCAAAGGAAAATCCCCCCGCTGCAAGTCAAAATCAAACGTTTTATTGATCCTAACGATTTGATCAAACCATGCTTTTAATTGCGCAGGCATGCCATAGTTATACATAGGCGTTGATATCACTATGGTATCAGCCTTAACTAATTCATTTATCAATTCATCAGATTCAGCCAGTACTTCTTTTTGCTCTAGCGTTAACTTGTTAGCTGGCGTAAACACAGCACCAATCCAAGATTGATTAATAAAGGAGGGTGGATTCATCCCAACATCACGATAAATATACTCAGCTATAGCATTGTTTTGCTGTAAATGATTTACAAATTGCTTAGCAATATTTTTAGAGATTGAATCGTGATTAGGGTTTGCATTTTTAGCTGAACGCACACTAGCATCAATGTGTAGCAGAGTAGTCATAGTAAATACCTCATTAGTTAATGAGTTGGTATCATCAATAAATAAGGGATATTTAACAAACGAGTTATTATTCACTATAAGTAAGTTATACTCATCTATAAATTTAGGTGGGTTTAACTATGCAAATATCATTACAAGCTTTAAAAGCCTTTGAGTCAGCTGCGAGACTAGGTAGCTTTAAAGCAGCCGCCGCTGAGCTTGCGATTACACCTACAGCGGTATCGCACCACATTGCGAACCTAGAAAGCCGCTTAAATACTGACTTATTTCATCGCGAAGTGAGAAAGATTACCTTAACTCCATCAGGCGAGTACCTGAGCCAAAACACAACTAGCGGCTTTAAGCTTATTTTTGCGGCAATAGAACAATTGAGCCAAGCACATAACCAAGTACGCATCACCACAACATCATCTCTAGCAGCCTTAAGATTAATACCCGCTTTAGATGAGCTAAATAGCGAAAAACCACATTTAAAGCTCGATATATCAACCTGTGAAACTTTAGATAAGCAACTGCATACCTTGCCTGTTAGGCTAGGAAATAGTGAGGAAGTAAACAAAGCAGATATCATCAAATATGAGCGCTTTGATATGTTTGCGGCAAACGCGCAACAAAGCGCCCCTTGGCTTGATAAACAGGTTACTTTATACACCAGCCAATGGAAAAATAATGCCCTACCAGCCCCACCATTAACGCAGTGGCTCAAAGTAAATAACCTAAGTGATTCATGTTTCAAGGTAAAAACATTCGATCAAGAGCTGTTTGGTATAAATCAGGTGCTCGCCAATAAAGGTGTGGTGTTTTGCTCAAAAACCTTAGTACAACCTTACCTAGATGCAGGGTTACTAACATCGTTTAATAGCCAAGATGTTGAATCAAAACTGTGTTACTACATTCCTGAAAAATCTCGCTACGAAACATCTACACATAACATTGTGATTGAATGGCTTGAGCGGTTACTGAATTAATGATGTACAAATAACCATCATTTAAGTTACTGTGGTTTTGTAACTTTTAATCACCAATAAGGATGTTGTTGTGTATAAATTACTACTCTTTGCCAGCCTATTTCTCACTGTTTTTTCTACCAGCGCAGCGAAAATTATCGATGATGAACACGTCACAAAAGAAACAGACTGCTTCACAGGCATCTTTGCTGACTATAATTCGTGGCACCAATTTATTGCGCAAAAGAATAAACGCAAAGCTAAAAACGAAGAAGCATATTTAAAGCGTATTAAAGCCTTTGAAGAAACCTTTCCACAAGATATGTTCGATAACTTTAAAGCTAATTTAACCTGCCATAATTTTAAATATCAGGTCGATAATGTTGAGGTGCTTGGTTATATCATCAAACCTAAAGTCATCAAGAATAAGCTCCCGGTATTAATTTATAACCGCGGCGGTAACGGTAATTTTGGCAGTGTTTATTTTGCTGCAATGATGCGTAATTTATTTCCGTTAGCAGAGCAAGGCTTTGTGGTTATCGGCAGCCAATACCGCGGTACATTAACTAAAAATGATGATTTAGATGAGTTTGGTGGCAAAGATGTTAACGACGTACTTGCGCTTATTGATTTTATTCCTCACATAGCAAGTGCAGATGAAAACCGTATTGGTATGTTAGGAGCAAGTAGAGGCGGTATGCAAACCCACCTTGCGATGCAACACACAAACAAGATAAAAGCCATTGCAACCATTGCGGGGGCGACTGATTTAGTCAAAGAGCTTACGTTTAGACCTAACATGGAAAAACACGTGTATGTGCGTCGTATCCCCAACTATAAAGAGAACAAACAAGCAGAGCTTGAAGCACGCTCTGTTATGAACTGGGTTGATAAGCTATCGCCAAAAGTGCCCATATTACTTATACATGGCAGTGACGATAAACGAGTATCGGTCGATAACTCAATTCAATTTGCCAAAGCGCTAGAAGCGCATCATATCCCTCATAAACTTGTGGTGTATGAAGGTGACAATCACTTTTTAATGAACCATAAAGAACAACTAGAAACAGAGCTAGTTAATTGGTTTAACACCTATTTGTAACTTTGTTTTGAAAGTAAAAGGGCCAAATAAGGCCCTGTTTAATCATTACTTAGCCATATCAAAATGATTAAAAGCCCCATCTAGCGCACTGCGAACAGATTGTTTTGCGTTTTGTTCATGGTCAGCTCCTTTGTTGATGTGGTGCTGCCAGGTAAGGTCGTTTGGTGCGTGATTTTGAAGAGAATCCACTAAGCCATTAAATGCACCGGTTATGATTGGATTTTCATCACCACCTAATGTGACATAAAAATAGTGAGTGTTGCCTGCTGTATTAGGTAAGCTTTTACTGAACTGTTTTACGACAACATTATCGTCATACCAAGCCGCAGGGCTAAAAGCAAAGTATGCATTAAATAACTCTGGTTTAGTAACCATGGTATATAACACAAAGCTACCTCCCGCCGAAAAACCTGTTAGCGTGCGCTGCCCGCTAATACGGTACTCTCCCTCTAAATAAGGTATTAGCTCTGTTTCAATAAACTTTAAAAACACATCAGCTTTACCAAATATTTCTCGTTGATTTTGATTGATTGGGCGCGCTTCTATCGCCACATCCTTACGGGCGTAAGGTGGCACTAAATCACGATTTCGCGTGTCATGCCAAAACAGGTTCGGGATGGACACTAGAATAACCTCATGCATGTCATCAGTGCTTTCAAGAATACTTAAAGCGTCATCCCAAGTATCAAGGTTAAAGTTGCCGTCAGTTTTAATTATGAGCGGATAAGCTTTGTTAGGGTTGTAGTTTTTGGGCAAGCGAATGAAAACTCTGCGCATTTCTGAAAGCGCATTGGACTTGATATCTATATCAATAAAGCGTGAGCTATGATGCTGTTGGTATTTCACCGCGATATACAAGCCTATAGCTAGCAAAACAAATGTAATAAACCAAGCTAGATACTGAAATCTAAATTTTAGTAATGCCATTTTATATCCTTAATAAATAACTTAATGACACTACTTCAATTATAATTATTAGTTAATAAGACAATTGTAACAGGGTATTAGTTAGCCTCTTTCACCGGCTTATCTGTGATAGAAGATATTCATTACACACTACACAATTCGATCGATAATCCAATAGCTCGTAGCCGCCATTGCCAGCACTGATAATTTGCTTCAAACATTTGATAGCTTTCATCTAATCGCTTTCTTAGTGTAACGGGGGTTTACAGTTTGCATAAAAAAACCGCAGATTAATATCTAAGCTGCGGTTTTTAACTAAAGCATAATTACTTGTTGAGTAAATGCTTTTCGAAGAAGTTAGCCATCATAGTGTGATAGTGCAGGGTAGTGCCTTTACCTTCTCGTAGGCTGTGAGAACGGTTCGGGTAAGAGAAAAACTCGAACTGTTTATTGTGCTTAACTAATTCGTTAATTAAACGCTCTGAACCTTGGTAGTGTACGTTATCATCTCCGGTACCGTGGATCAGTAGCAACTTACCTTGCAGGTCTTTCGCAAAAGTGATCGGAGACGTGTTGTCGTAACTTTCAGGATCGGTATTTGGGTTACCCGCATAGCGCTCTTGGTAGATAGTATCGTACAAGCGAATATCTGGCACTGGGGCTGAGGCAATCCCAACTTTATATTTATCACCATGGCGGAATAACAGATTAAGCGTTGAACTACCGCCACCTGAGTGACCCCATACACCAACACGGTCGGTATCAATGACATCCCAACGTTTTGCCATTGCATCAAGGGCGTCAACTTGGTCACGCACGGTAATAGAGCCTATTTTTTTGTAGATAGACTTACGCCAATCTCTGCCTTTTGGTGCCCGCGTGCCGCGGTTATCAACTGAGGCAACAATAAAGCCTTGCTGAGTTAGATACGACTTGTATAAGTAACTGTTACCTTCCCAGCGGTCTTGTACTGTTGAGCCCCATGGCTCACCGTAAACATAGAAAACGATTGGGTATTTTTTACTTTTGTCCATATTCGCTGGGAACATGATGTAGCCATCAAGCTCAACACCATCGCGCGCATTAACCGTAAAGAACTCGTGAGTCGGTAATTGCTCAGTCGCTAATTTCTCTTTTAATGCTTTGTTCTCAACAATGGTTTTCACATTACTGTGATTGCTTACTTTGATGATCTCTTTCATTGGTGGGGTGCCAAATTTAGAGAAAGTATGCATTGCCCAAGAGGTATCTTTAGACATGTAATAGCTGTTCGAACCATCGAATGACTCAGGCGTTACGCGCACCGGTTTAGAGCTGCCATCAAGCGAGGTACGGAATAGATATCGCTGGCCAGGATCATCCGGTGATGCAGTAAAGTACATAACGTTTTTATCTTCGTTGAGCGCTAACATATCAATGATGTCGTACTCGCCCGGTGTTAAATCAACAACCGTTTTGCCATCGCGAGATACACGGTATAAATGGCGCCAACCATCACGCTCACTGTGCCAAATAAAGAACTTACCATCTTTTGACCAATTTGCTTTATAAAACCACTCAATAAAGGCATCGTCTTTATCTTCAAGAATTTTAGTCAGCTGTTGCTTTTGCCAGTCGAATAACCAAACCTTATTGTGGCTTTGCGGGCGGTTAAGATCTTGGATCATCAAAGATTCACCAGTGCCTGCCCAGCTAATACGTGGAATATAACGATCGCGATTATCGCCACCAAGTTCAGCCCAGCGAGTTTTCTTGTCGCTAAGACTGACCACACCCACTTTAACCGCAGAGTTTATCTCGCCGGCTTTTGGATACGGGAATTCTTTAAGGGTAGGGTAGAGATCGTCGGTGTTGTTGATCATGGTGAAGTATTTCACGCCACTGGTATCAAGCTGCCAATAGGCAATTGATTTGTTGTCTGGACTCCAGCGGAAACCATCACGAATGGTAAATTCTTCTTCGTATACCCAGTCAAAATTACCATTAACAATGGTGTCGTTACCGTCAGTAGTTAAAGCAGTCACTGCCTTGCTGCCCACTTTTTCCATGTAGATGTTGTTATCACGCACGTAAGCTACTTTTGAGCTATCTGGTGAGAACTTAGCAAACATTAGCTTTTTCGCTTCGATGTTTTCGCCACCTAACTGATATAGTGAATCGGTTTCGAGGTTTAAAAGCCAAAAATCACCACGGCTACGTGAGCGCCACACTTGCTCGCCATTGGTAAAAACCATCAGCCATTTACCATCTTTAGACCATTGATAGCTTTCAACGGTGAGTGGCTCTTTATCACCTTTGGGAATTAATTTTTCGTAGCTAACAAGTACCTTACGACCCGTTCCATCGGCGTTATAAAACACAATATCATTGCCTTTAACGCCGTGCTCATCGTCTTTAGCTTTGTCGTCTTGGTTATTTTTATCGCTTTCGCGCTCTTCAAGTACCGTATATCCAGTACCATCATCGAGCCATGTAAAATAGGTGCTACGCTCAGCTTTAAAGTCTTTTTCTTTATAAATTTGTTCAAGCGAGAGCGGGTTAGCCGTTGCGTTCACTGTTGCTGATGGGGTGCTAGCTTGCTCTGTAGTTGAGCATGCCTGCAAACCTAAACCCGCAACCACAGCAAACGCAAGGGTTGATGTTTTTATTAAGTTCATTTTGTTGTTCCTAGGTTTTAACTTATACCAATTAGCTTAATTAAGTGGTCTATTTTGAGGCAATAAAACCTCGTTGATAACAAGGCAAAAATTTCGTTATTTAGTTGTTCTAAATCAGAAATTTTTAACGCAGGTAGCGACAGGTTTAATCCCTCAAATTGATTAAGTATTATTGCTGATTGGTATCCTAAGCGTACCAAAATAAACTTATAAAATCTGAGCTTTTATCGTGTTATCAAGGGGGTTGAACTTAAACTCAATCCTCCCACAAGAACATACTAGCTTGCTTGTTGGCAATACGTAGTTCGTAGATATCACTACAAGGGCGCATCGCCGCACCATAGCAAACATGTAATGGTAATAAGTGCTCTTCACGAGGATGACTAAAACGCGCCGCAGGGGCCATTTGCCATTCTAATAGCTTAGCTTGACGCTGTTGTTCACTCAGCTCAGTATTGCCACATACATCAACTAGCCATTGCTCAAAAGCCATATTTTGCGCTTTAATTTCAGCGGTTTCAGGGGTGAAAAATGCGCGCATATTATGAAAAGTAAAGCCAGAACCAATGATCAATAAATTATCGTAATCAAGGTTTTGTAAAGCCTCACCTATCGCTAGGTGTAAGCTTGGCTCAAGGCTTGGATGTAACGACAATTGCACACAAGGTATATCTGCTTCTGGATACATAATTTTCAAAGGCACATACATACCGTGATCAAAGCCACGAGATGGGTTTAATGCGCTATCGATATTAGCTTTTGCCAATGCCTGATGTACTTTTTCGGCTAGGGCTGGTTCGCCGGGGCTTGGGTACTCAATACTGTAAGCAGGGTCAGGAAAACCATAGTAATCATAAATTAGCTCAGGAGCAGCACTCGAAGTAATGCTAATTGGGTTCGCTTCCCAGTGCGCACTCACCATCAAAATAGCAGATGGCTTTTTAATTTTTGCGGCAATAGACTGTAAACAAATGACCATATCGGCATGACTTGGATCACCAAGTAAAGGCATAGGACCGCCGCCATGTGAAACAAAGAAAACGCGTGGCTTTTGCATAAATGTACTCCTTAAATACGCTTTTCATACCAATTCGCTTAATTAAGTAGTCTATTTTGAGGCAAAGAAACCTCGTTGATAGCAAGGCAAAAATTTCGTTATTTAGTTGTTCTAACTCAGAAATTTTTAACGCAGGTAGCGACAGGTTTAATCCCTCAAAATGATTAAGTATTATTGCGGATTGGTATCTCTATAGTGCACGCACAGAGATACAATAACCAGCCACAAAAACGCACAACTAGGGTGTGAATTTACACACCTCTAGTTTGTAAGTACTAACTTAAATGCCAAGCTACGTTCATGGCGGGGATTTGCCCTTTCAAGCCACCTTTGAGAGGTTCTTTACACAGTAATGTTAGTTGATAAAAAGCATCGTAGTGCTGATGTAGTTCATCGGCGACCACACTAAACGGCGGACCCGAAAACTCACTTTGCTGATACTCAAAGACCACCACTAATTGTTTGGCTCTATTAGTTAATTCAAGTAAATGCTGGGTATAGCGAATGCGTACTGGCTTTGGTAGCGCAACTAAAGCGGCACGGTCATAAACTGCGTTGATAGGGCCAAGATCAGCTGCAGTAAGTGCAAAAATATCACCCACCCAAACGGTTAGATTTGCGCCTTGGTAACGTAATAGTTCGCCGTGTTGGCTAATTCCGGGTTCTAGCTTTAACTCATCAAATAACTGCTTAATGGCTATCTCACTAAGTTCTGCCCCAACAACACGCATACCTTGCGCTAGCAAATAATGAATGTCGTGAGTTTTTCCGCACAGTGGTACAAAAACAGTATCGCCTTGCTGCAAATTCAAGTTAGTAAAATACTGATCTAGATAACGGTTAACGTCTCCTTCATGAAAACCAATTTCGTTATTTTCCCAACGTTGATGCCAATGCTTTGCGTCCATTACTTACTCCTAAAATGTTTCAATAAAAACATGATAACTAATTACAAAAGTGATAAAAATAGCAAGATAAGCAAACAATGATTGCATTAATGAGAACATGATTGACGATATCGCTCTATTCATACAGATTGTAAAACAAGGTGGCCTAAGCAATGCGGCTGAGAGCTTGTCGTTGCCTACCGCAACAGTATCGAGACGCTTGCAACGACTTGAGCAACGCCTAGGAGAGCAACTTTTAAATCGCTCAGCAAGGCAATGCACGTTAACACAAGCAGGAGAGGTATATTTTCAAAGTTATGTTGAATTAATTGAGCAGTTTGAACAAACTCACCGCCAGCTTAATGATCAAAAAGCACAATTATCAGGAAAGCTTAAAGTTTTAGCACCTCTGAATATTAGTCATGGTTTCTTAAAGCCGATGTGGCTCGCATTTACTAAACAGTACCCTGATATTCAACTTGAGCTATTGCTTAATAATAAACTTGAAGATCTGAGTAAAAGCCAAGCTGATCTAGCAATAAGAGTCGGGCCGCAGGTTGATTCTATGCTCCATCAAAAAAAGTTAGGCAGTTTTGATACCTTATTTGTAAGCACAAAAGCATACCTTGATTCGGCACCTGCCATAGAAGAGCCAACTGATTTAAAACAGCATAGGTTAATTGGTACCACATTGAGAAATAAGTGGCAGCTAACCAATACACAAACGAATGCAACTTATACGCACATGTGCCGATTTGCTACTACTTTTAACGATACCGGATTTGTAAAATACTTAGTTTGTGATGAGCAAGGTATTGCTTTGTTATCTCGGTTTGAGGTTATAGATGAATTAAAATCTCAGCAGTTAGTTCAAGTACTGCCACACTGGCGAGGGGAAAACCGCGACATTTATGCTATCTGGCCAAGCGCACGTTTACTGAGTAAAAAGGCTGTCTGTTTAAAACAGTTTATAACCGACTACATTGCTGAGAAATTATAACGTCTGCCATTGATATTCCATCTGTTTGGCGGTCAGTAGGGCGTGCTCGTAACTAATAAATTCAGCGACTAACGCTAGGCTCATATCAATGCCTGCAGAAATTCCTCCTGAGCTGGTAAACTTACCGTCGGTGACCCAACGAGTATCTGCAATCACATTGAGATCAGAAAACAAAGCAGCCAGCTCAGGTTGATCTTGCCAATGAGTCGTGACATTTTTACCGTTTAAAAGCCCTGTTTTGGCAAGCAAAAACGCCCCTGTACAAACACTCGCAACACGCTTGGTGTTAGTGGCTGTGTGTTTTAACCAAGTAATAACCTCTGCTTTTTCTAGCTCTCGTGTATGGTCACCACCAACCACAACAAGGAGATCAAGCAATGGGCAGTCAGCAAAGCTGTAATGGGGGTTTACACTATAACCACCGCGGGCAAGTACAGGACTATCACTTTTGGCAATTAAACTCACTTGCCAATCATTATTCGCTAGGCGCTTAGTAGTACTAAACACCTCAAACGGACCTGAGAAATCGAGTACTTCAGCATCATCATAGATGTAAATTCCAATATTCATACAATTGTTCCTATTATGTGGATTTATTTCTCAAGTAAAAAAACGTACTATGCCATTTTTGCAGTTCGTTAATGACATATTATTAAATTGAGCACTGTATACAAACAAAACTTCAAGGCATTGTTAATGCGTTTTTTATTTTTATTGAGCGTGCTGCTGGTTGGTTGTAAAACAACACAGCAAAGCGTTGCTGAAATTAGTGAGGTATCGCCGGGCACTATTTATTTTCAGGGCGAAACATCAAAGCAAAATGTTGAAAAGTTCGAACAGTTATTAGTAAGTAGCGATCAACAAATCAACACCTTAGTTATTAATAGCCAAGGTGGTGATGTGATGGCGGGTTTACATTTAGGTGGCTTAGTTCATGAATATCAACTCGATGTTGTGGTACACGAGCTTTGTGCATCGTCTTGTGCCAACTATGTACTTACCGCAAGCCCACATGTCCTCGTTGAAGAGCAAGCCGTTATCGGCTGGCATGGGGGCTCATTACAGCCATTATACGTGCCGATGGAGCAGCCGCCCGAGGTCGCTAGCTATATAGCAAAATGGCAAACCGCAGAACGACAATTTTTCGATATCATCAATGTTGAACAGGCGGTTACTATCATAGGTATGATGCCAGGTATTACAGAGAAACGTGATTCAGCTATGTATAGTTACGATGCCCAAACTCTAAAACGTTTAGGGTTACATATTGAGTTTGCTGGTGCGCAAACAGGGATTTCAGCCAATGGCGAAAAAGTAGCGCAAGTATTCGAACTTGAGGAGTCTGTTCTTAACCACTTTTTAATACTCAACGATATTGTTTCAGCAGAACTTATTAACTAATAAAAAGCCAACATGATGTTGGCTTTTTGTATCGCATTTAATCTAACTCTAATTGGGCTTTTTCTACAGTTTCCGCGGGTAACTCTTTTTGAACAGAAACCCCCAACTCTTTGAACTCAGAGGCCTGCTTAATCAAGTTTCCTTTACCGCGGTACAGCTGAGAAAACGCTTTATCGTAGCTTTCTTTGGCGCGGTCTAATTGCTTGCCAACCCCTTCCATACTGGTTAGGAAACCATTGAGCTTGTTGTAAAAACGCTCAGCACGGGCGGCAAGCTCTTTTGAGTATTTAGTTTGCTCTTCAAAACGCCACAATTGTTTTACGATGTTCAAGCTAGTCAATAAGGTTGTTGGAGTTGCAACTAAGATATTTTTTTCGATTGCTTGCTGATAAATATCACTCTGGTACTTAAGCGCTTCAACAAATGCAGACTCTATGGGTACAAACATGATCACCACTTCGGGGGAGTTAATACCTGGTAGTCTGTCGTAGGCTTTGCTTGCTAACTCGTTTATACGTGATTGCACCGCCGTGACATGCTCTTTAAGCGCTTGCTGCGCTTCAAGCTCTGTATCGGCATTTACATAGCGTGTATACGCGTTTAAAGAGGTTTTAGCATCGATAACTAAATGACGTTGCTGAGGCAAATACACCACAACATCTGGGCGTAAACGGCCATCTTCGGTGTTAAACGATACTTCTCGCTGATAATCTACTCCAGCACGCAGCCCTGCGCTGTCTAAAACATTTTCAAGCATTAACTCTCCCCAATTACCTTGGGTTTTCTTTTGCCCTTGTAATGCGGTGCTAAGCCTATCAGCTTGTTCGGTGATAGCTTGGCTTTTAGCCTGTAAATGCAATAACTCAGTTTTTAGTGCTGCACGCTGCTTTAGATCTTCGACGTGGATCAATTCCATCTTATCGCGAAAGCCTTTTAGCTCACCTTGAACCGGTTTTAAAAGTTGCTCAATACTCTCTTGGTTTAAGGTTTTAAAACGTTGCGATTTTTCTTCAAGGATTTGATTAGCGAGATTTTCAAACTCTTTTTTGAGTTGCTCTTTGCTTTCTTTGATATGGCTAAGCTGCTCTTTAAAATGCAGTTCTTTTTGCTCAACTGTACTTCGCAAGGTACTTAAATCGACATCTCGCTGATTAAGTGCTGCTTTAGTATCAGCAAGCTCAGCTTCAACTTGACGCCAAAATTGGTTGTATTGTTGTGCTTGTTTTTCTTGTTCTACAAAACGGGTTTTAAAGTGTTGAGACTCATCACGTTGTTCAGCGTAATCTTGCTGTAACTGTGAAAGCATAAGCTGGCTTTGTTCAAGTTGCAGCTGCTTTTGTTCTAAATGATTTTGCTGGATTTGCTGACTATTTTGCAGTTCGGTTAACTGATTTTTTAAGCGATTTTTTTGTAAGGCAAAAATAACACCACTTGCAACAGCACCTACAGCAGCACCAAGCACTACACTTTGCCAATTAATCTGTGCAATCAGCTCTGTAATCATAACGAAAACTCAATAACTTAAAGACACATCATCATAACGAATTAGTGCTCAGCAGAGTAGGGGGTTTAGGCATAAAAAAAGCCAGCTCAAGGTGAGCTGGCTCTAACATTACTAAAATTTAGTAACCAAATGGGAAATCAACATAATGCTTATGTAAACTGCAATTTAACAACAAGCATAATAATAGACGCCCCAAAATTTGATTAGTTCAAAAAAACTTTAAAAAAATTTAATTTTTTATCAGAGCAAGCATTTGCTCTTCATCAAACTGAGTAAAACTCATTGATTTTTCGGTAAATAATGCATCAACAAGGGCTTGCTTATGCTGCTGCATTTTAAATACTTTTTGTTCAATTGAGTTAGCCATAATCAATTTATAAACAAAAACAGGGTTAGTTTGGCCAATACGGTAGGCACGATCTGTCGCTTGTTTCTCAACAGCAGGGTTCCACCAAGGATCAAAATGAATCACAGTATCGGCTTGAGTTAGGTTTAGCCCTGTACCACCGGCTTTAAGGCTAATTAAGAATACGGATGTATCACCTTGAGTAAACTCTTCGATAACACGGTCGCGGTGTCTTGTTTGCCCGGTAAGCATACTAAAACTGATGCCTAATTCATTTAATCGCTCAGCTATGACATCAAGTGCCATGGTGAATTGACTAAATATAATCACCTTTCGACCTTCGCTAAGCATGATAGGCAAATGCTTAGATAACCACTCAAGCTTAGCGCTGCCAGCCTGTGAAGTAGGGTCGATCAATTTTGGATGACAGCAGATTTGCCTGAGCTTTAATAATGCCTCTAAAAAGGCTAGCTTACTTTTTTGTACACCTTGTTGGGCAAATAGGTCGACTAATTTCTGCTCTAAAGATTCAGTTATACCGGTGTAAATTTCTTTTTGTTTGCTCTCAAATTCAAACTCTTTGACTAGCTCAGTCTTCTCTGGGAGCTCCTGCGTTACCTGTGCTTTAGTACGACGCAAGATAAATGGCATGATCAACGATTTAAGTTCATCAGCTCGGGCAACGTCGTTATCACGCTCAATAGGCGTTTGAAAATAGCTCTTAAAATGTACTTGCGAACCAAGCAAAGAAGGCATTGCAAAGTCGAGCAAAGATTTAAGCTCAAATAAGTTATTTTCAATAGGCGTGCCGCTTAAGCAGAGCTTAAAGTCAGCATTAAGGCGCTTAACCAAGCGTGAAACCTGGGCAGCATCGTTTTTGATATATTGCGCTTCATCAAGAATGATGTTTTCAAAATATAGCGGCGAATAAAAGGCAATGTCACGCTTCAACAGTGGATAAGTTGTTAAGATACAATCTGCTTGCGACAACTGTTGTAATTGGTCGCTGCGCGCAGCACCGAAGACGGTGGTGATTTTTAAGTTGCTCGCAAATTTATTAATTTCGCTTTGCCAGTTACCAACCAAACTGGTTGGGCAAACAATTAACGTGGGGCCTGCTTGTGGTGATTGCTTGGCATTAGCTAAAAAGGCAATAACTTGTAGGGTTTTACCTAGCCCCATGTCATCAGCCAAAATACCACCAAGTTGGTGACGTTTTAAAAAGTTAAGCCAATCAACACCGTGTTGTTGATACTCTCGTAATTGCACACCTTGGTTTAAGCCTTGAATATCGGACTTTTTAATAAGTTGTTGTGAGCTATTTAATTCAGATAGGTAAGCTTCTAGAGCATCGTCAACAATATTAACCTTAATTGCTTTTTGCTCGATAAGCTTAGGCAAAAACGACAAAGGCATTAAGATTTCGTCACGGGTTTTAATATGCTCAAAACGTTCACGATAATCATTAAGCTGCATCATCGCGGCCTTTTCAACCACCGCAAAGCGTTTTCCTACAGTAAAGTAATAAAAGCGCTCACTTTGCCTATTAAGAGATTGATAAGTATTGTTATCAGTGACAAACAATTGCTGAGTTTTGACACCAGAGATCACAATTTTACTAACTATCTGATGGCCTTTACCACGCTCAACTTGCAGTGAAAGTTGTTTAAGGACTTTGCCGACGGCTAACTCATCATTAATTTTCCAACCACGTTTTAATAAGTTTGGAATTATTTCAAACTTTAACCAATGTTCATGAATAACTGATTGTTTATTAAAGATAAACTCTGTTTGTAAAGCCCCTTTACATAATTCAAAGCCAAGGTTAGTTAATTCATTTACAACGGTGTTTTCTAATGACTGGTTTAATATATCAGCAGGCGCCTGGCTTAAATCATACAAAGAGTTTTGATAATTAAACTGCAATCCTAAGCGGATTATGCCCTCGTCATTAATAATACTGATGACAGGGAATACAGTTCGAGCTAGGCTTTTTTTGCTTTCCTTAAATGCATGAGGGATCACACCTTCACCAAAATTATCATTGAGCTGTTGATAAACGCGATCAAAGTTCTCTGTGTGAATAGCAGGCATATTAGCAAGTAACGCTATTTCATCAGCCGTTAACGGAGTACGAATTCGGCCTACCTTTAGCTTTTCAGGGTCAAGGTAAGTAGGGGGTGTTGTTTTTAATAATAACCAATTATCTTGGCCAGCAAGCGTCATGCTCAATGACGTTAAATCTTTGTTTTGTTTCCAATCAAACTCTAGCGCTTGCATACTGTCTGCTTTAATTGCTTGGCGCGAGCGACCTAAAAATAAACGCTGGGTGGCAATTAATTGCTGCAGTGCTGCAAAGCCCCATTGACCTTTAAGCTCGAGTTTACCAAGGGCATTTTGAGAACGGATCCAGCTATATAAACGAAAATCCGATTCTAATAAATCAGTGGGGGTTACAAAACTATTTAACTGCTGCTCGGTAAGGTTACGACCAAGCGTATAGTTATGCTCAGCGTCATAATTAGCAATTTTAGGGGTAAGGGTTACAACAGATTTCTCTACATCAAGAACAAATAATAGAACCTGTTTGGCATTGTCATTAGCAACTTGCTTAAGGGTTTTTAGCTCACTAAACCAATCGTTAATGATGTAGTCTTCACCATAATCACCTGAATGTTCAATTTTGAGCTTTAGGAGCACAGCCGCAATATGACGGCATTTAGTTTTAGAGCCACAAGTACAATGCGAATCGACCGAAAAACCACTTGGTAATTTACTGATCTCAATATGCTGAGTAAAGGTATTTCCTTCGTTACCAAACATAGATGCATCAATAACGCTAAAATCACTGTTATGTTCTAACCAGTTGATTTGACCGTTCTGATGATACTCTTTTGCCTTACTTAACACATGCGGCTTAAACAGCTGTTTGATGAAGCGCTCAGACAAAGGAAACTGAGTTTCTTGCTCTTGTTTGATTTCTTCAAAGATAGCTAATAAGTCATTTTTGGATAAGTTAGCAGACATAACGCTTTTGGCAGTAAAAACAAAAAATAATTCTGCCAGTATATGATCTATCGGCCCAGAGCTAAAGCACTATTGAGCAATATTGGACTGGTTGGAGCTGATAACTTGGTAAAAAACTGCTTCAAAATAAAATCAAAGCTGAAAACTGACGTGTTGAGCATTTAACAAACAACAATCGCACAAGATATAAACAGGTTAATAACAAGGCAGGGGCTTTACAGATCAATTTTTTACTAAGCAATCTAATTATGAGAGTAAAAAACATGTAAAGGGGTAATTAGTTAGTAAAAAATTGATCTGAGAGTGTAATAAGTACCAATTTTAACGGTAATAGATCACTATTTTACTAACAAAAGGGAGGGGGGAGATCACGCTTTTACTAACAGAAAAAGCGTGAGGGATCATTCTTATACTAACTAATTGAAGCTATTTAATAGTTTAGTTAGCTGCTCTAAGCGTTTGTCTGTCATCACTTTATTATCAATTTTAACAGATAAGTCACCGCTTTTGATATTACGCTGTACGCTGACAAATTCACTATCGATAAGGGCCTCACGACGGCTTGGCGCTGCTGGCTCAGCAGTTAATAGCTTAGTAATTGCAAGAGCACGTTTATCATCGCTGCTGATTTGCGCTATTTCGCTATCACTACTTACCTCATTTACAAGCTTGGTAAACAGCTGTTCATCACGCTCTTTGGCATTAATTAGCTTTTTAGCTACTTCACGGCCAACATGATTCGCAGTTGGGTAAAGGCTTAAAACCTCAGAAGGTAAGTTCTCATACGCTTTGATAGCATCAGCAATGGCTGTGTGTGATACACCTTCAATAGCCGCAATCTCACGATAAGAGCCTTTTTTACCTTCAGCAATAAGCTCATCACGGGTTTGCTGATATGCTTGACCAAGCTCCCATAGGCTTGGGGCAATGTATTGATCAGATGATACTGCAAGAATTTTAGCATCTTGATCTGTGAAATCTTCAGAACTTAAAACTAAGTAATCAGAATTACTTAAGATACATGCTTTACGACGACGAGAGCCTGCTAATACAAGCATTTCGTCACCTTTATCCCAACATAAGGCAGGGTGCTGATTACGGCCGTCTTCGGCAATTGCAGGAAGGATATCGGCAACTGACTTTTCATTTAGTAATGATTGTACACGGCGATTTTTACCATAGACCTTTGTTTTAGCTTCAATTTCTGAGCTTGGAATAACCTTACAAACCAAAGTAATTTGACGAGTAGGATCGCTTGGAGCAGGCATACTGATAACATCACCAGCTGAAGCTTGCTCTAGCAAAGCATCTAAACTACTGCTTTCGATAGACGTTGAAAAAGGATCTAAGCTGGTATCGTTTTTACGTTTTTTAGCCATTTTTATTAATTACCTTACTTAGCTGTATTTAGAGACGATTGAGTTGACTGCCAATTAGAACGGATCAGCATTTCAAGTTCATCCACTACATCTTTGATATTTTCTTGCGCACGAAGTAGTGACTCACGACTAGCTAAGCTATCTGACGTTTTTTGATCAAAAATGGTATTAAAAGATGATGAGCTGGCAGTAATTGCCGAACTATGATTAATTGGATAACTCATTACTTGGCGACCAAATGCACTACGAACATCTTTAACGATGTCACGCTGTGAATGGTTTCCTTTAACATAGTTAGTCACTAAGAATTGCATGAAATCCCAACCTTGGTGGCCAAGCGCAGCAACTGTATGGTAGATCTCACCTAATCGTTTTAAGTATTTATTATTTGCATCAAAGTCTACAGCTTCTGGATGAACCGGAATTAGCATAGACGTAGAAGCCATTAATGCATTATAAAACATAAAGTTAAGAGATGGAGCTGTATCAATTAGTATTATGTCAAATTGATCTTTTACCGGTTCAATAACTTTTTCGAGCAATTTATGATAGTGACGTGTTTTATCGTAACTAGAGCTATCTTTTAATAAAGTTGCTGTTTCATGCTCAAAGTAAAAGTCATCCATCCCAGAAGGCAAAATACGAATATTAGGTATATGGGTAGGTAAGAAAGAGTTTGATACTAACTCATCCCAGGTTTCGTTTTCATCGAGTTCAATACAGTCACGCATTAAATCGCCCACAGTGATTGGGTCTGGCTCACTAGGTGGAAAGAAACTTGATGAAGAGCCTTGTGGATCAAGGTCAATAATACCGATTCGATAGCGTTTAATATTGGTAGTAGCTAGAGCTGCGGCAATATTTACCATGCTCGTCGTTTTACCACAGCCACCTTTTAATGAGTTAATAACGATAACTTGTAATTTATCATCAACGGTACGGTGATCAGGTTTAATATCCATGATATCAGCCATAGCAAAAATATTTACTAAGGTATATGCATAGTGGCCATTTGCACCACGTTTGATATCAAGTGCATCAAAGTCACCATTATCATGACGGCGTTTTAAGGTACGATTATTACAACCTAATAAATCAGCGGCTGCTTTTTGTGTGTAAGTACGAAGTTCTTTTTCTTCAGACTTTAGATGAGCACGATAATGTTGAATACGTCCTTCTAGCGATTTTTCAGCAACTTCTGCTGTCGCTTTTAGTAACCTATAAGTGGCTAGCGCATTATTATTGATAGACATACTTTCTTCCTCGAAGTTATGCTTTAAGTATAATGTCCATTCAAATTGCTGTAAACAAGTATTTAAGGCGACATACCTTTTATTTATAAGACATTTAATAAAAATTTGTAACTTTACTGATGCTAAGTATAAATAAGTAAGTTTAATATAGGTTAAGTATATAGGTATATAAGGTTAAGATGCTAAAATAGTGAAATATATAACTGATTTAATTGAATATTTACTAAAAAGCCAGATCGTGTTTTTACTTGGTAAAGATCAGATCTTTAATGACTCGCAGATCAGCCAATTACTAAGCAAAAAATGAGATTTAGAGTTATGCACAGCTTAAACACTGATTTACTCACAAAAATGGTGGCATAGATCAAATTTTTACTAACTAAATTATAAAGTTATGCACCGAGAGCATGACTAGAATGCCCTATAAGTTGGTATGGATCTGATCTATAGTTGGTACAGATCAGATCTATGCTAACTTAGAAGCTGTTTATCCACATGGTGTTTTAAAAAAGCAATTTATGTCGTGTTAATTTACTTTAAAAGGGGTATTAACAAGACATAATTTGAACTGAGTTAGTAAAATTGCGACCTATCAACTATAACTTAGTAAAAATCTGATCTGAAAATCAGCAATTACGAAGGAGTTAGTATAAAACTGATCCGAACAAATAAATTATGATCGGATCAAGTTTATACTAACTTAAACATTTAACTTTTGAAGTTTTATGTGTTGTTATTAACTGTCGAAGAAAAATTGGAAATAAGAACAATGAGCCGAAAGGTCAACATCTCGGTAGATAACTTACCCGATACATTACGCGGGCAGATCCACGGGGTGGAAAGTGCAATAGATAATGAAAGTCTTGCACTATTTACAGACAACAAAGATGTGCGTGTTTCAATTGAAAATGCTGCACATGGTTTGAGAGCTTACTCAAATACATTTAATCATTATGATTTATGGGGACGATTTGTCCGTTCTGGTCATAAGAAGCTTCCGGTTGAAGAAGCACCAAAGAAAACCATCGTTACACGAAAAATCTCTGAAAAAGTAGACGGCATTCTGTATGATGGTGAAATCAAAATTACACCTGCGGTAGTAAGCACAAGGAAAGATGGTGAAGATGTTGAATATCTTGTTTGGCCATCTGATCGAGAAGAAAAAGTCGAACGTGCCTTAATTCGTTTAGCCTCTAAAGGAAAAATTGTAAAAATCAATTTTAAGTCTGGTATTCAATACGCAGTTGTTTTTTCAATGAATGAATTAGCACAAGAGCTGAAAGCTGTTGGCCAGTCGATGCCTTATCCGCAAATCAAAGAATCATTAGAAGCATTACAAGGTTCTAAGCTTTCTTTTAAATATTCAGCAACAGATACTCGTAACTCTGATATTGATGACTCATTTTACGAATCGAACATGAACTTTTTATCGTCACTTCATTTTAGTGGCAAAAAAGGTCAGGGTGGTAACGTAAAATGTGTAGCTTGTTTGAATGCCTTCGTTCATAACATGATCGATAACCTTGAATACAAAGGTTACTACTTTAATAGTGCTCAAGAATTAAAACGTGGTTTATCTCGTTGGATGATGCTTCGTTTATATCATTTGTGGCGTTATGCGGCACCGGGTAAGACCTACCATTTCCGACTATTATCGATTATGGAAAAATATGGCTCTATTTATTCAACAGACGAAATAACCGAGAATAAATTAAAAGCTTTGCGTCGTGATATGACTACGACAATGAAAGACTTAATTGAGAAAGGTGCAATCTCTGAATATAACATTACCAATGTTAAAGATGACAAAACGGGTAATATTATTGATTACACATATGAGATGCATCCATCTGATCAATTTTGTGATGAGATTCTTACACTTAATAAGCATAACAAACGAATCGAAATTCAAGGTGGAAAACGCATTGTTGAAAATGCTGTTTTAATCGATGAAGATAAAATTGAAGAAATAGTCGAAGACTAAATTTTTAAATACTACTAACTATAAAGTAAAGGCCACGTATGTGGCCTTTTTAACATAATCAATTTGTTACTTGTTCTAAGTAAAGTCTATCAACTAAGAAATCATATTCTCTCTTACGAGGGTGACTTACAGGTTTTTGATAATCAGTTAATGTACCAAGTTTTACATCTGGTTCTGTGTTTATCAAAATAAAAGGTAAAGCAGCACTAACATGATACCGATTTTGCGCTGTATATCTCACATTAACCTGTGGGCTAACTCTTGTTGGTCTACGAATTCGCAATTTTTCTTTATCACCTAAACTTGCAACACGACTTTGCTCTTGTGCAACTAGCGCTTGCCAAGCGTGTTGGTCGATCATTCTTGGATTAGAATAACTTGCCGATTTATCCAACATTGCTAAGGCCATTTTTTTTGTTAGCGTTTTAGTTGCGTGTTTGTGCATCCAAGTAAAACGAACAGAGTAGGGCGATTCAGTTTCAAAATGGATCTTACGATATGCTGAAAGGGTAATGAGATTTGGCACTGCATTGTGAACCGCTTCAAACCGCGCATCATTATTATCGATAGCTAAAATACTATTTTTAAAATCAGCTTTGGCTTTATTTAATTGATTTATCCTTGCAATGAAATGTTGCTTATCGACATCTTTTAAAACTAATAAGCCTGGATGCCTTTTTAATACTCGACTACTTAATCCTGACTTTTTATAAAAATCACCAAAGGAATTTAGAATTAATTTATGAGCATCATCGCCTTCAATTTTATGTACACTAATTGAAGAAGGAACTTTTTTTTCGTCTTTTATAGCGATATCTGGCAGTTGATAATATGATGCCTTATGAAAACCTACTTCCTTTAATTCTTCACAAAACAAATGAGTTAACTCACTTACTAAATCAAACTGACTGCGTATTTCTAACTTGGTACTCATAGGAACACATCTTACTTAAAGTTAATTCTATTCTAACCTTGTCTCCTGACTAATTAAAGCCAATTTTTATCTCAATGCTAACCTTATATTTAATTTAAACTAAGTATGATGTGTTCCTTAATTTATTAACTAGTACAAGTTTCTAATTTGATCAATGTAGAATTAAAAATGATATTTTATACATGTAAAGCTGAGGTTACACTATGGCTACACTTAAGTAAGATGTGTTCTTTGTTATTTGGTAGTGAAAAATGCTATCAAATAGGCCTAACCAACTGGTTTGGAACAATAAAATGTTAGAACTCTATTTGTTAATACCTAAACTATTTATCAAATAACGAAATAATCGTAAATAGCTGAATATTGTCCTTGAACTTAGTACCTGCAATAAGTTAGTTTTCGTTAACGGTCTATGTTAGGAATGAGGAAAGAACATGCAATCGTGGAACCCAGACAGCTGGAGAAAACTGCCGATACTTCAGCAGCCAGAGTACCCAGATCAAAAAGCCCTTAAATCAGTTGAAGGGCAATTAAAAAGCGCACCACCTTTGGTATTTGCTGAAGAGACGCGTAGCTTATACAAACAACTAGAAGCTGTATGTGAAGGCAGAGCCTTCTTATTACAAGGTGGTGATTGTGCAGAGTCATTTAGTGACTTTAATGCAGCAAATATCCGCGATACATTTAAAACACTTTTACAAATGGCCGTTGTTTTAACTTATGGTGGTAAATGCCCAGTAGTTAAAATTGCTCGTATGGCTGGTCAGTACGCTAAGCCACGCTCATCTGATTACGAAACGATCGACGGTGTTTCATTACCTTCGTATCGTGGTGACATTATCAATAACTTTGAATTTACAGAGCAATCGCGCGTACCTGATCCACAGCGTTTGATGACGGCTTATCATCACAGTGCTGCAACGCTAAATTTATTACGCGCTTTCGCGCAAGGTGGTTTAGCCGATTTACACCAAGTAAATCGCTGGAACATGGGCTTTGTTGCTGCAAATCCGCTTAAAGAGAAATACCAACAGCTAGCTGACAGAATTCAAGATGCGCTTGAATTTATGGAAGTGTGTGGTATCGACTCAACCGTTGCACCAAGCTTAAAAGAAACAGACTTATTTACATCACACGAAGCGTTATTATTAGGCTACGAAGAAGCACTAACACGCCGTGACCACCTATCAGGTGACTGGTACGATTGTTCTGCACACTTTGTTTGGATTGGTGAGCGTACACGTCAACTTGATCATGCACACATCGAATTCTTTAAAGGTATTAAAAACCCTATCGGTGTTAAAGTTGGCCCAGGTATGGACCCAGATGAGCTAATCAAACTTATCGATGCAGTTAACCCAGATAACATTCCAGGTCGCTTAACGTTAATTACACGAATGGGCGCTGATGTTCTTCCAGAGAAACTACCGGCACTGGTACGTAAAGTACAACAAGAAGGCCGTAAAGTTATTTGGAGCTCAGATCCTATGCATGGCAATACTGAGAAAGCGAGTTCAGGTTATAAAACACGTAGCTTTAATAATATTCTTCGTGAAATTAGCCAGTTCTTCGCAGTTCACAAAGCTGAAGGTTCTTACCCAGGTGGTGTTCACCTTGAAATGACTGGCCAGCATGTGACTGAATGTACGGGTGGTGCATATGGTTTATCTGATGAAGATTTAGCACAACGCTACCGCACACAGTGCGATCCACGCTTAAATGCAGATCAAGTTTTAGAACTAGGTTTCTTAGTTGCTGATTTATTAAAAGAAGCACGTAAGTAACACTAAGTTATCCAAAAAAGGCTGCATACTGCAGCCTTTTTTAATGTCCGATACTAAAATAAGTTAGTACTTACGTCTTTCAAGGCCTGTATCAGATATAATCTTTGCAGAAATTTCTTCTACTGAATGATGAGTTGAATTTAAAAATTGAATCTTCTGCTTTTTATAAAGCATTTCTACTTCTCGCACTTCAATACGACACTGTTTTAAAGACGCATATTTTGAATTTGCCATACGACGCTGGCGAATATCCGCAAGGCGTACAGGGTCAATTGTTAAACCAAATAGTTTATGTTTGTAAGCTTTTAAACATTCAGGCAGTGTGCCTCTTTCTAAATCATCTTCGGTTAGCGGGTAATTAGCCGCTTTAATACCATATTGTAATGCCAGGTATAAACTAGTCGGTGTTTTACCGCTTCGGCTAACACCCACTAAAATAATGTCAGCTTCAGCGTAGTTTTTAATGTTAGCGCCATCATCATTGGTCAACGCATAGTTAACCGCATCAATACGAAAGTCATAACTTTTCTCGTGCATCGAATGCGTTCTATGTACTTTTGGTACTGGCGCAACTTTTAACTCTTGAGAAATTTTATCACTGTATTGTGATAAAAAGTCATAACAAACCGCGCAAGACGATTTAATAATTTCACTTAGCTCGTGGTTCACAAAAGTAAAGAACACGAGTGGCTGTTCACCGTCACGTTGCGCCGTTGAATTAATTAAGTTTTTAACTTCATTCGCTTTTTTTTCTGTTTCAACAAAAGGAATTGTTTTGTGATTAAACTCCACAGGAAACATAGATAAGGTCGCATGACCAAACACTTCAGAGGTGATCGCTGTTCCATCAGAGATATAAAATGCAGTTCTCATATTTAACCTTTTTATTACCTTTATCTGCAAAATAGGGGCTTCACGGTTTACGTGAGGTCTGTTGCCAGTGTAGAATGACTACGACCTTTTTAGAAGGTTTTCTTTCTTAACTCTCACAGTTAGTACTACAATTTGTTTATGGAGAAAGATCCGTGCAAGAATACGTTCTCTGGTATCAAGAGCTTGGTATGCAAGATGTTCCTCGTGTTGGCGGTAAAAACGCTTCACTAGGTGAAATGATCTCAAACCTAGCTAACGCTGGTGTTCAAGTGCCAGGTGGTTTCGCTACAACCGCTGATGCATTCAATGAGTTTCTAGAGCAATCTGGTTTAAACTCAAAAATCCACGATATTTTAGACACATTGGATGTGGATGATGTAAATACACTCGCTAAAGTCGGTGCCGAAATCCGCCAATGGATTATTGATACACCATTCCAACCTAACCTAGACCAAGCCATCCGCGACGCATATAGCCAACTTCATGGCGACGCATCACAAGATGTTTCATTTGCAGTTCGCTCATCTGCTACAGCAGAAGACATGCCAGACGCTTCATTCGCAGGACAACAAGAAACGTTTTTAAACGTACGTGGTATTGATGCAGTAATGACTGCCATCAAACACGTGTTTGCCTCACTATTTAATGACCGCGCTATTTCTTACCGTGTTCACCAAGGTTATGACCACCGTGGTGTTGCACTATCAGCTGGTATCCAACGCATGGTTCGTTCAGATAAAGCAGCTTCAGGTGTTATGTTCAGTATTGATACTGAATCTGGCTTCGAAGATGTTGTATTTGTAACTTCAAGCTATGGTCTTGGTGAAATGGTTGTACAGGGTGCTGTAAACCCAGATGAATTTTATGTTCATAAACCAACACTTGCTAACGGAAACCCTGCGGTAGTTCGCCGTAATATTGGTTCAAAAGCAATCCAAATGATTTACTCTGCCGATGAATCACATGGTAAGCAAGTTGAAATTGTAGATGTAGATTCGTCACTTTCAAACAAATTCTCAATCACAGATGCTGAAGTTCAAGAACTTGCAAAGCAAGCTGTGATCATCGAAAAGCACTACGGTCGTCCAATGGACATCGAGTGGGCAAAAGACGGCAACGACGATAAACTTTATATTGTTCAAGCTCGTCCAGAAACAGTTCGTTCAAACGAAGACGCTAACGTAATGGAGCGTTTCCAATTAAATGGTACAAGCACAGTTGTTGCTGAAGGCCGTGCAATTGGCCATAAAATTGGTTCAGGTACAGTGCGCGTACTCGATTCAATTGATGAAATGGACAAAGTACAACAAGGTGACATTCTAGTTACTGACATGACTGACCCAGACTGGGAGCCAATCATGAAACGTGCCGCAGCGATTGTTACAAACCGTGGTGGCCGTACTTGTCACGCAGCGATCATTGCTCGTGAATTAGGTATTCCTGCAGTTGTTGGTTGTGGTAATGCAACTGATTTAATTAAAGCAGGCCAAGATGTAACTGTATCATGTGCCGAAGGTGACACAGGTTATATCTACGAAGGTATTTTAGATTACGAAGTACTTACTTCACGTGTTGATGAAATGCCAGAATTACCAATGAAAGTTATGATGAACGTCGGTAACCCTGATCGTGCATTTGACTTTGCACGCTTACCACATGCAGGTGTAGGTCTAGCGCGTGTTGAATTCGTAATCAACCGTATGATTGGTGTTCACCCTAAAGCACTTCTTAACTTTGATGCACAATCTGACGAGCTAAAAGCTGAAATCTCAGAAATGATGGCAGGTTACGAATCACCTGTAGAATTCTATATTTCTAAGTTAGTTGAAGGTATTGCAACACTTGGTTGTGCGTTTGCACCTGAGCGTGTAATCGTTCGTATGTCTGACTTCAAATCAAACGAATATGCAAACCTTGTTGGCGGCCAGCAATACGAGCCGGAAGAAGAAAACCCAATGATTGGTTTCCGAGGTGCAGCACGTTATATCTCTGAAGATTTCCGAGACTGTTTCGCGTTAGAGTGTGAAGCGATTAAACGTGTTCGCAACGAAATGGGTATGACTAATATTGAAATCATGATCCCATTTGTTCGTACGCTTGAAGAAGGTAAGCGCGTTATTGAATTACTTGAAGAACATGGCCTTAAACGTGGCGAAAATGGACTAAAAGTAATTATGATGTGTGAATTACCATCAAACGCATTACTTGCAGATGAGTTCTTAGAATATTTTGATGGTTTCTCTATCGGTTCAAACGACTTAACTCAGTTAACATTAGGTCTTGACCGTGACTCAGGTTTAATTGCACATCTATTTGATGAGCGTAACCCTGCAATCAAGAAACTATTATCAATGGCTATTCAAACTGCTAAAGCAAAAGGCAAATACGTAGGTATTTGTGGTCAAGGTCCTTCAGATCATGAAGACTTTGCAGCTTGGTTAGTTGAGCAGGGCATTGATTCTGTTTCTCTAAACCCAGATACAGTATTAGAAACTTGGTTATATCTTGCTAAGAAATTAGCCGACTAAGTACTTTATTTAACTAAAATAAAGGTTCTAATATAAAAAATGCCAGCACTTAGCTGGCATTTTGTTACTTCGAAGGGCGTGTTGTCCTTTTATGATTGATTTTGCAGCAGTGTGTTTGGTATTTAGGCAAGGCAGAGCCTGTGTAGTGTGGTTGTTCCACATAAATAGGTGATAACGCAGCATCAATGCCAAACACGCGCTGCCCTTCGGGTTCTTTCTAGGGGCGATTAACTCTTTGTTGCTCGATTTTTACTTAGTCCACTAGGTTACAAATCTCGCGCCGCGATTAAATCGCCCCTAGAGTGAACAAAGTCTAATCTACAAAGGACAACACGCCCTTTAAATCAGCGTGCAAGTTTTTTATCGATATAAGCACATGACTTAGTCAGAGCCTTTTGGCACAAGGTTAAATAATCACGCGCTTTAGGATAATAAAAAGATAAACAGAAAAGCCCTGCAATAAAGAAGATCAGCGACGGTCCGGGAATAATGACAAAAACTAAACCCAATAACATGCACAAGGCACCTAAACTGATTAATGCAATTTTTTTCATCTGACTATCTCATTTGCTGCTTTAATACACAGTATAAAAGTATTGCCCCCGAAATCGATAAAAAGAGTGTTACAAACTGTAAAATCTTCAATTTATCTTAGCTATTAGCATGATATAATTTGCA
This sequence comes from Pseudoalteromonas shioyasakiensis, assembly GCF_019134595.1. Taxonomy (NCBI): domain Bacteria; kingdom Pseudomonadati; phylum Pseudomonadota; class Gammaproteobacteria; order Alteromonadales; family Pseudoalteromonadaceae; genus Pseudoalteromonas; species Pseudoalteromonas shioyasakiensis. The sequence goes on from NZ_CP077771.1 coordinate 515,505, forward strand.
AAATGCCTTAATTTATCACCGTCATGATAGCAACAATAAGCCAACAACAAGCCGCCACAGAACTCGTATCTAATTACTTAGAAACAATTAAAAAACAAGGTTTTAGTGGTGATACCGATGCAAGCTTTTCTACACGTTTAAGTTTATCGACCGATAACAGCGTTTACCAACAGGTACCTCAAGGTGTCATCTTTCCAAAATCAGCAAAAGACATACAACTTGCTATGCAAATTGCTTCACGTGATCCGTTTTTATCACTGACTTTTGGTCCACGCGGAGGCGGTACAGGTACTAATGGCCAGTCGCTAACCCCAGGTATAGTTGTTGATTTATCTCGCTACATGCGTGAAATCTTAGAAATAAATGTTGAAGAAAACTGGGTGCGCGTGCAAACGGGTGTAATAAAAGACCAATTAAACGACTTTTTGCGTCCTTATGGTTTTTTCTTTGCGCCTGATTTATCAACAAGTAACCGCGCAACAATCGGTGGAATGATAAATACAGATGCATCAGGTCAAGGCTCTTTGGTTTATGGCAAAACAAGTGATCACGTTTTAGGCCTGACAACCTATCTTGTTGATGGCACTGAAATGTCAACAACTCCAATGCCTGTTGAAAAAGCAAAAGTAATTGCTGAACAAAACACGACAGTAGGTAAGTTATATAAAACAGTTCTTGATATTGGCCTTGAGAATCGAGACGCTATTTTAGAAAAATTCCCACGCTTAAACCGTTTTCTTACCGGCTATGATTTAGAACATATTTTTTCTGATGATTTACAAACCTTTGATATGAGCCGATTAATTACTGGTTCTGAAGGTTCATTAGGTATTGTCACTGAAGCAAAACTAAATATTACGCCCATTGCTGAATTTAAGACATTAATAAATATCAAATACGATAGCTTTGATTCTGCACTTCGTCATTCACCATTTCTAGTTGCAGCAAATGCAACGTCTGTAGAAACAGTCGATAGCAAAGTACTTAACCTTGCTCGAGAAGATATAATTTGGCATTCAGTATCGGACTTAATAACCGATGTTGAAAATAAAGATATGCAAGGGCTCAACATGGTTGAGTTTAATGCGGTTTCACCAGAAGACATAAGAGATAAAGTAGACACTCTTTGTAAGTTACTTGATGAATGTGTTGAAAAACAAACGAATGGCGTGATCGGTTATCAGTTAACAAATGATAAAGCTGATATTTTAAAAATTTATGCAATGCGTAAAAAGTCAGTAGGTCTTTTAGGTAATGTAAAAGGCAGTCAAAAACCGTTAGCTTTTGCTGAAGATACTGCAGTACCTCCAGAAAACCTAGCAGATTTTATAGTCGAGTTTCGTGAACTTCTCGATAACCACAACCTACAATATGGTATGTTCGGTCATGTTGATGCCGGAGTATTACACGTACGACCTGCACTAGATATGTGTGACCCTGAGCAAGAAAAATTACTTCGTCATATTTCAGATGAAGTCGTTAAACTGACTGCAAAATATGGCGGCTTGATGTGGGGTGAGCACGGCAAAGGCTATCGAAGTGAATATGGCCCTGAGTTTTTCGGCGAGCATTTATTTACACAACTTCGAAAAATCAAAGCGGCATTTGATCCAAATAACAGAGTAAACCCAGGTAAAATCTGTACGCCAATTGAAAGTAAAGACTCACTCGTTTCTGTTGATGATCAAAAGCGTGCCTGGTTCGACAAAGAAATTTCTATCGATGTTAAAACAGAATTTAATAACGCGATGACCTGTAATGGTAATGGTCTGTGTTTTAACTACGATGAAAAATCACCAATGTGTCCATCTTATAAAGTAACAGGTGACCGCCGTTATTCACCTAAAGGTCGCGCAAGTTTAATGCGCGAATGGTTGCGACTTCAAGAATCTGAAAATATTGATTTACTCAATGTCGAAAAAGAATTAGTTAATGGCGAAGTAATCACTTGGTGGGAACGCTATCAACATAGTCGCGATAAGAAAAAAGGTGTTTATGATTTCTCTCACGAAGTGAAAGAATCAATGGATGAATGTTTAGCTTGTAAAGCATGTACTACTGCATGTCCAATTAAAGTTGATGTACCAACATTCCGTTCACGCTTTTTAAATTTCTACCATAGTTATTATGCTCGCCCAGCAAAAGATTACTTAGTTGCAGGCATCGAACAAACTGCGCCGGTGATGGCAAAGTTTGCTAAAGTGGTAAATCCAATTGTAAATACAAAGCTTGTTTCAGGTTTAATTAAAAATACCATTGGTTATGTTGATACGCCAAGCTTAAGCGTACCGCAACTTTCTAAACGTATTTCTAAAGATCAGCAATTTAATTTTGAATTACTTAATTCGCTTTCAAAAGAACAACAAGCAGAGTATGTACTAATAGTTCAAGATCCATTCACTAGTTTTTACGAAGCTGAATTAGTCGAAAGCTTTATTAAAGTGATTAAAGCGCTAGGCAAAAAACCGATGCTATTACCGTTTAAACCAAATGGTAAAGCTCAGCATGTAAAAGGTTTTTTAAATGAATTTAAAACAACAGCAAAAAATGCAGCTGAGTTTTTAAATTCATTGAGTGAAATCAACGCTCCTTTAGTTGGGCTCGATGCATCTTTGGTTATGTGTTACAGAGATGAGTATGTCTCAATATTAAAAGATCAGCGTGGTGACTTTAAAGTTGAATTAGCTCATGAATGGCTTCAAACACAAAACTTTAAACAAGTTAATCTTGCCACTACAACGAATTCGCCATTTAAATTATTAAGTCATTGTACTGAAACAACAGCAATGCCGAATGCTTCTAAAGTTTGGCAAACCATTTTTGCTGATCTAAATTTACAGCTCGAAACTACCAGTACGGGTTGTTGTGGTATGGCCGGAACGTACGGCCACGAAAAGCAAAACCAAGAAAATTCACGCGCTCTTTATGAAATGAGTTGGCAACCAATTATTTCTAATAATGAGCCTGAAACTATTTTAGCAACTGGCTTTTCTTGTCGTAGCCAAGTGAAACGCTATGAAAAATTTAAACCAAAGCACCCACTGCAATTAATTGCAGAGTTGCTTTAAGTTTTAAAAAAATAATAAAGGCGCTTATTAACGCGCCTTTTTTATTGGTAACTTTTTGCGATGGGCTTGGTACTCATGCCATGAATGAAAACACTAAATAAAATGGTTGTTAATGTTACTGTGGCAATTTGTTCTTTGTTTGCAATTGCTGTATCCATCACCATTAAAGTGAAAACGATAGACGCCAAACCTCGAGGACCAAACCAAGCAAAGGTAAATTTGTCTTTGAAATTTAGATTAGTAAACATAAGTGAAAGTAGTACCGGCACAATTCTAAAAATCGTCACACTTAATAATGCATAAAAAACAATTGGCCAGGTAATATCATTCACAATTAAGTGACCACACACAAAACCAAATAAACACCAAATTAGTAGTGCAACAAATTCAGCGATATGCTCCGAGTCTTTAACTAATGTTGAACGTATTTTTTTAGGTGCTAAGTAATCAAATAAAAGCCCCGCAACAAAAACAGCTATAAAACCACTACCATGAAGGTTTTGTGTTAAAGAGAAAATAGCCATTACTAAGCCAATCAATAAAAATGGACTGCTATTATTTGCAAAGTAATGACGTGCTAATGCAATTTTTAAAAGTGGAATAAACACGGCCATCGACACACCTGCAATAAAAAGTGCAACACCTAGCTCTCTAGCAAAAACAAGTAAAGTATCAATTGTCGTCACAGCACTTTCTGGATTTTGAGCTAATAAAAGTAAAATTAAAAAGATGGGTACGCAAAGGCCATCGTTCAATCCACTTTCCGTATTTATTCCTTCTCGAACTTTTTCTGGTACCGATGTACATTCTAAAATTCCTTTGCTAAGAGCGGCATCCGTTGGTGTTAAAATAATTGCGATCAAGGCAGATTGAAAAAGTGATAACTCCGAAAAGAAAAACAACCCACCTGCAACACCTAACATTAGCGTCATCGGTAAAGCCACAAAAAGTAATAGGCTAGGGTACTGATAACTATGTTTTAATACGGGGAGTTTTGATTTGGCTGCATCGGTAAATAAAAAAATACTTAAGGTTAATTCTACCAAAGGTAAAATGTCGCTGAGTCCGGCGTCACCTAACTTAAACTCACTCGGCAAAAAGTAAGACATTGCAATCCCGACCAACACAAAAAACATCGGCCCAGTAATTTCTGTTCGTTCTAACTGACGAATTGTCAGCGAGTAAAATAAAAGAGCTAAGCCAACTAATGCCAGTATTGTATATTCCATTAAACTTTCCTTTTTATTCCAGACTTTGCGCGTTCTTTTATATTTGTTTGAATATAAATTTGATCTGTCGTAGCGATTTTTGCATGACCTAAATCTTCAGATAAATGTTTTAGCGGTCTTGTTTGAGCATCGTGTGTTGCACCGGTATGTCTTAACCAGTGAGCAGTAGCCGCTTCAAGTTGTTCCGCATCATCTTTAAAGCCGTCTTGTAAAAGAGACTGTTTTGCTAAGTCAAAACTTTGTTGTACCAAACGACGAATTTGACGAACAGTCATTCCACCTTTGCCACGAATTTTATGAACTAATGGCTCGGCTTCATCAACGCGGGGCAGGGCAGGTAAACCACGGTAAAGCCTATAACGTTTTAGATAAGATATAAAATCTTCACTTAAGGTAACATCACGTAATTTATTACCTTTACCCATAATTCTTAAAAACCAAAAACCATCATTATCTTGCCAAAAATGTGACATAACCGGCGACCACTGAGGGCGCTCGGATAACTCAGAGATTCGTAGATACAATCCTTTTAAACAAGCGAGAGTAAATAAATTTCTTTCTAAATCAGGTTGTTGCTCACATAAATCTCGAGTAACACCAAATACATACTCCCATTGAATATCACTGAGTGTATCGGGAATTTTAATTTGCGATTGCACAACTAAGTAAGGGCTATTCTTTTTAACAACCGGTACAAAGTTAGCAAAGGTTTTTTCTTCTAAAATTGCGAACTTATAAAAAACATTGAGTGCTGTAAACATAGCGGCGAGTGTTTGTTGGCTAGCAATATTTTCTTTATTGATGAAAGGGCGCCAATTTGTATTGAGCCGTCTTATGCCTTGTTCATCTTTATAACGCCATTGAACTGAATTTGATAACCAGGCTGAATCTGGTTCAACCATAAAATCAACATAAGCTTCAATATCGTCACGTTTTAGATCAAATACCGATTTTTCAGCAACCAACCACGACCATAAACAGAACCGCTCAAGCTCATTTCGAAATCGATTAAAGGTAGCTTCTGATTTTCGGCCATACACATATAGAAATTGATAAAGAAAACCTAAGTCATTTTTTGATTCAGCAACAGTCAATCCAACATGATGTATAAAGTTATCAAGTTCTGGATATTCTGTTGCAAGAGTATCATCTTCAAGATGGGCAATTTGGTAACGCAGTTGTTTAAGTGTATCGACGAGAGCAACGAGCATAATGATGTAATATCTTGTAAAATAACTAGTTATAAGATTACCATAAAGTCCGATACTGTCTAGTATTGGACTTAATATATCTTTAGTATTCGCAACATTAACTAGATTGCCATACTAATATTCAAGGAATATGTATGAAAAAGTTTATAGCTATTAGTTTAGTTTTAATCACTACAATTTTAACCGGTTGTGCTACAACAGGCAGTGCATCTCCCGATGAAAAACGTGCTTTAGTGCAAAGCATGAAAAACAATACATTAAGTGAGCTTTACGCTCAAAAACCTGATGTTAAACAACAAATTGCTAACTCTGCTGGTTATGCCGTTTTTGATAATGCCAATGTAAATGTTGTTTTAGCCAGTTTTGGCGGTGGTTATGGTGTTGTTAAAAACAACCTAACCGGTAAATCAACTTACATGAATATGGGTGAAGCGGGTTTAGGTCTAGGTTTAGGTGTTAAAGACTTTAATGTTGTTATGGTTTTTCATAATCAAGCAGCAGTAAATCGCTTTATTGAACATGGTTGGGCATTCGGAGGAAATGCAGATGCAGCAGCAAAATATGAAGATAAAGGTGGCGCTTTAGTTGCAGAAGCAATTGCAGACCAAGTAACCGTTTATTCTTTAACCGAAAATGGCCTTGCGTTACAAGCAGTACTGAAAGGCACTAAGTTTTGGGTAGATTCTGAGCTAAATTAAGCTATTTAAAACCCCTCTAAAAGTGGGCTAGTTAGCAACCTAACTCCCACTTTTAATTATTTTTACTAATTTAACATAACGTAATTTATGGGTAATTAGTTATACTTTAATCTTTAGGTATCGGCAATTATTTTAGCCAGTTTTCCACATAAGCATTTCTAATAATTTAATACTTAAAACAGCTATTCATTTCAAACTTTTGATTTATCTATGATATCAGAAATTTCGTATTTAATTCATAAGCCACTAATTTTACTTAATATTATTTCTTCATCTTATTATAGTAAGACTTTCGGGTTGAGCCATAAGGCTTAGGCCTCAATACCACTCACGATTCTCATTAGTCTAAACAATAATAACAAGGATTCATCATGAGGAAGTTTTTTCTAATCATCATAATTGGCTATTTCGCATGGGATTATTATGCAGTTAATTATGGGGGTATCTCACCAACACAAACGCTTCAAACAAAAATTATTGATCCCGTAAAATCAAATTACAGCCATAATCGAGATATCACAATATCTGATTATGAAAAGCCAGAGTATGAATGTGATGGCCGTCAATATTGCAGCCAAATGAACTCTCTAGAAGAAGCGTTATTTTTTACTAAAAATTGCCCTAACACAAAGTTAGATCAAAGCCCTGGTGAAGCCCCCTGCCAGAGTGATTTCATATTACGTGATTAGGTTTTATAAATCTTTATATGAACTAGTTGTTTTTATATAAACTAATATGTTGATTTAAAACATGAATCAGCCTAACAAATAAGATGGAAGATAGGTAAGTTTTGACTATACTAAATTAGTAGTAGCTATATAGTTACTTGTGTCTTTTTTAGTAAGGAGTTCTCTTGCCGGTTCCAGGATATGGTTTAGTTGATTGTATCGACAACAGCAGTTACTTCTTACTTCATAGCGCTAAGTCACTAAAAAACGGTGACCTAGTTCTTATAAAATCACTAAAAGATGCAAGTAGAGACAAAGACACCATAAACAAGCTTTTACTTGAGCATTCATTTTCAGATAAATTAGACCATCCTAATATTTTAAAACCTATTAATTTTATAAACGAAGATGACTGTACAGCCATCATTTATGAGTATTTTCCTGCCAAGCTTCTTTCTCAACTGTTACAAAAAGCCCCTGTTTCAGTAAATGATTTTTTGCCATTAGCTGCCAAGCTAGCAGAAACGGTCAATTATTTACACTCTAAAAAAATAATTCATAAAGATATCACCCCCCATCACATATTGATTAGTGAGGATTTATCTAGCTTTAAATTATTTGGTTTACATATTGCGACCTCTCTTTCGAAGTCTTCACAAAACTTAACTAGCCCGGCAGTTTTAGAAGGTACCCTCGCTTATTTATCACCAGAACAAACCGGGCGTATTAATCGAAAAATAGATTGCCGCAGTGATCTTTATTCTTTGGGTGCCAGTTTTTATGAAATGTTAACCAGTAAACCACCATTTAGTGAACAGGACCAACTAGCCCTAGTGCACTGTCATATTGCTAAAAAAGTTGTACCTGTTAATAAAATTAAAACAAACATTCCAAAAGTTATTGCTGATGTTATTAGTCAGCTACTTCAAAAAAATGCAGAAGATCGTTATCAATCAGCTTGGGGGTTAGCTAAAGATTTACAACTAATTTCAGCTCGGTTTGAAAGTGATCCATCACTCACTAATTTTGAATTACCAAATGTAAACTTCTCAGCATCAGAGCAATTTAGTATTCCGCAGAAGTTATATGGTCGTGACAAAGAAATAGGTGAGTTATTGCAGTCTTTCGAGCGTGTCGCCCGAGGGAGTTGCGAAATCTTTTTAGTATCAGGTTATTCTGGTGTCGGTAAGTCTGCGCTGGTGAAAGAAGTCTATAAACCAATGACAGGAGAATATGGATATTTTAGTTCTGGTAAGTATGATCAGTATCAGAGAAATATTCCTTATTCTGCCATCACTGATGCCTTAAATAAATTTTGCCGTTACATTTTAACAGAGCCTAATGATGAATTAATTCTTTGGCGAGATATTCTCAACAACCATCTCACTGATAAAGCAGTACATTTATGCAATTTAATCTCTGACTTAAACCTAATTCTGAAAATTAAAGATATAGATATACCGAAAAAAATATAGATAAAAGTCTGTTACATAGTTTATTTTTAAGGTTTATGACTGCAATTTGCAGTAGAAACCGCCCTTTCATTTTATTTTTAGATGATATGCAATGGGCCGACTTAGCATCTTTAGAGTTAATAACATCTTTATTTGATAATTCAAAGTTACATTATTTATTAATAATCCAAGCATTTCGCGATAATGAGGTTGATAGCCAACACCCATTCACTAAATGTATCACTGAAATTAAAGAAAAAAACATACCTATAAATCAGGCTTTTTTAAATAACTTACCGCAAGGTGTAATAAACACGCTAATCAGTGACACCATAAATACTCCTGAAATAGACTGTCTTCCTTTAAGTGAACTCATATACAAGAAGACATTAGGAAATCCGTTTTTCGTTCTACAATTTACGACAGAGCTGTATGAAAAAGGTCTTCTATATCACAACCTAGAAGAGGATCGTTGGTACTGGGATAAAAATACTATTTTGGCAGAAAACATAACCGATAATGTTGTTGATTTTATGGCAGAAAAAATCAATGAGCTACCAAACCTAGCCTGTGACTTACTTAAATATGCTGCAAGTGTGAGTAATACATTCGACACTAATATGTTGGTAGCGCTTTCTGATAATCAATACACAGCCAAGCAGATAATTAATAATTTGATCCCTGCTATTGATAGAGAACTTATATTAACTCCGCAATCCATTTCACATGTCATTTCTTCACAAGTTGCAGTTAATGAAAATGTGCAATTAAAATTTTTACATTACCGTGTACAGCAAGCCGCCTACTCACTCATTCCTGAAAATGAGCGGCAGCAAGTTCACATTAATATTGCCAGACTGCTTTATCAGTATGCACTTAACAATAACATCCTAGAAAAAAGTTTATTTGATCTAGCAAACCAATTTAATAAAGCAATAGAGCTTATATGTAGCCCACTTGAAATAAAGCAAGTTATTGAAATTAATTATTTAGCCGCAAAAAAAGCATTTGAGTCGGCTGCTTATAGTTCTTCTTATAATTATCTTAGCTTTGCTAAGAGGTTATTAAAGAACGAACATTTTAAAGTTAATTACAGTGTAACTTTTGAGACCTTACTGTTGTTATGTAAAGTGAATTGTATTTTAAATAAATATGATGAATCCGATGAGCTTTATAGCATGTTACTAAAATATAAACATACATCTTTAGATCATGCCCGGGTACTACTGGTGAAAATGGATGATTTCCACCAACAGGGACTCTATCAAGAGGCACTAGATACACAATATCTAGCGTTAAAAATATTAAATCTCACTCCGCCTTCTGAGTTAGATAATTTAGATGCTCAAATCGTTAACGAGATTACGCTCATTGATACATACCTTGGACAGCATTCTATTGATAGTCTCTATGATTCTAATGACTTAGAAGATGAACAAATTTTATTATTACTCGATATTCTGACCAGCCTTTGGATCACCTCATATTTATTATCTGATGAGAATGTTGTGCAATGGGCATCAGTAAAAATGTGTAGCCTTTGCCTTGAACATGGTAAGTGCGAACAATCTGCCTTTGCTTATGTTCTTTATGGTTTTGTTTGTGTTAATAGGCTAAATGAGTTCAAAAAAGCGGATGAATTTGGCAAAGTTGCCCTAAAAATTGCTGATAACTACCCAAACCTAGCGTTACGCGGCAAAGTCTACTTTATGTATGGCTTAACGATTTGTCATTGGAGTAATCACCTTTCCTTTTCTACCAAAAGCTTTCGGCAAAGCTATCAATTCAGTTGTCAGGCCGGTGATTGGACATACGCAAGCTACGCAGCAGTTAATATTATTTCAAACTTAATAATAGAAGGCCTGCCCTGCACTGATGTTTTATCTGAGGCCAATAAGTACTTAAGTTTTTTAAAAGAAAAAAATGAAGAATCAACTAAAAGCTTTTTCATACCTGGTGCATATGTACCATTACTGCACTTAATGGGTAGATGTGATAGCCATAATAGCTTTGACTGCGATGTTTTTAATGAACAGGAACACCAACTTTATGCTAAAGACTCACCAATTATTCAAGCTTGGTATTACTATGCAAAAATTAGAGCGCTCTATTTAATTGGTCGATACGACGAAGCTCTAGCTATTATTGAGCATATTTATATCATCCCAATGGGTGTACCAGGACAAATTAAAACACCTGAAGCCTATTTTTATTCGTGTTTAGTTCTGCTTGCTAAACCAGAAACTTATTTAGATTCTAGTAAATATCAGGACATGTTTAAGCACATGTTTGCGCGCTTGAAAACGTGGAGTGACTGTTGTGCAGATAACTTCCTCCATAAGGTAAAATTGATAGAGGCTGAATTAGCAAGTTTGAATAAACAACCTTTCTATGAGGTATTTGCTCTTTATCATCAATCAATCGAGCTTGCTAAAGCTGCCGATTACAAACTGATTGAGGCACAAGCCAATGAGTTACTCGCAAATTACCTAGTTAAGCAAAGTAAACTTGAATATGTCATGCACCATCAGCAAAACTCTCAGACTATTTATAATCATTTATCAGTCAATGTTAAAGCAGCAAACTCATCATTAACAAACGATGAGGTCCCTGTGTTATCCACTAATTCACCTATAGAAGTTTCGACTAGTTCAATTGCGCTTAATTCCATGATGCAGGCAGCTAATTTACTTTCAGAAGAAATGGTTATAGATAAATTAATGAATAAATTAATTGCCATTGTTATGGAGTTTTCTGGTGCCTCAAAAGTTGCATTGTTACTTAAGAAAAATTCAAAATGGTGGGTTGAAAATATTGGTATTTTGAATGAGCCAAATTACCAATTTAAACCTTCGTCTTACGCTAAATCCACTGATATTCCTGCCAGTATTATCCGTTATGTGATTCGAACACAAAGTATGGCTTTAATTGGTAATGTGTCTGTCGATTCAGTTTTCGCCAACGACCCTTACATTGAGAAGCATCAACCAAAATCTATTTTATGCTTACCACTAATCTACAAGAATCGAATTAATAGTATTGTCTATTTAGAGAATGAACTCACTACTGATGCCTTTGGCCAAAACCATTTAGATATGCTCAATTTATTGATTGGCCAAATGGCAATATCAATCGAAAATTCAGTTCTTTATAGCCAAATGGAAGAAAAGGTCGTTGCACGAACTAATGATTTAGAAGAATCACTAAAGCAATTAAAACAAACGCAAAATCATTTAGTCGAATCAGAAAAAATGGCTTCATTAGGTCGGTTAGTTGCAGGTGTTGCCCATGAACTTAATACCCCCCTAGGTGTGAGTGTTACAGCCTCTTCAAATCTACTTGAATTAATCGAGCAACTCCGTGTAGCTTTCGAAGCACAAACTCTGACTCGTAAAGATTTTGTCTCTAGTATTGCGAATATTAATGAGGCAGGTTCTATTGTTTACCGTAACTTAAATAGAGCAGCCGAACTTGTCGCAAACTTTAAACTAGTCGCTGTTGATACTAGTAACGATGAAGAACGCGAAATTAATCTAAAAGACTATTTAACCGATTTAATCAGCAGTTTATCCCCAGCTCTCAAAAAGGGTCATCATTCTATCCAGATTGATTGTAGTGATGACTTAGTGATCAAGGTTGACCCTGGTGTTATCGCACATATATTCACCAATCTTATTTTAAACTCTTTAATACATGCCTTTGAAGATACACAAGAAGGTGAGATAACGATTACTGCAGAGCTTGAAGGCTCAAAACTTAGAGTTGATTTTCAAGATAATGGTAAAGGCATGACTAAAGAAGTACAGAGTAAGATATTTGAACCCTTCCACACGACCAAACGTGGGGCTGGCGGTAGTGGTCTTGGAATGAATATTGTTTATAACCTTATCGTTCAGAAGCTAAAAGGCACAATTAGTTGTCACTCTGAAGTTGGAAACGGCACTAAATTTACAATTTTATCTAACCTTTAACCCAGCCACCTAGCTTATACCAGTTAAAAGGTATTAACTTTTTTAACATAAAACCTGAATTTTCCTAGTTCTTTTTCACGAATTTATCGCTAAATTGTTTATAAACATTAGTGATTAAATTAACACTACCTCTTTCTAGTTCAGACTGTTTTTACTCCGCTAATTTACTTTCTGAATTTCAAGCTGTACTTGGATGATTTTAACGTGAAACATAGAATTAATACCGATACCGAAGTTAAATTTTCTGAATCTGACATCCTCCTATCGACTACAGATTTACAAAGTAATATTACCTATGCCAATGATGAATTTTGCAAAATAGCTGGTTTCACACTAGACGAAATGGTAGGTAAACCTCATAACCTTGTTCGTCACTCTGATATGCCAAAACTGGCTTTCGCTGATTTATGGCAACATCTAAAAAATGGTCAATCTTGGATGGGGCCTGTTAAAAATCGCTGTAAAAATGGTGATTATTATTGGGTAAATGCCTTCGTAACCCCTATCAAAGATAAAAGTGGCCGTTCGGTTGAGTTTCAATCCGTCAGAACCAAGCAAAGCGATGATGTTGTACAAAGAGCTAGCGCTGAATACACTAAAATAAACAATAATCAAAAATCCAATGCTACTGCGGCAAAGTTCGATGCCACTCTTTACATAAGTGCCCTATTGCTCATTAGCTTTTTAGCTTCGCTGGCTGCCGTTTTTAGTTCTGGATTCGATGTTTTAAATTGTGTACTTGTTCTATTTTTAGCATCAGCTAATGGGATTATGTATTTCTGGCGTCAAAAATATTTAGCAATTATAAGCAAAGCAAAACAAGTCTACGATAATCCTTTAATGGCTTATCTGTATTCTGGTACGAATGATCAATCTGGCTTTTTACATCTTGCCCTTGAGATGCAACAAGCTAAATTAAAAGCGGTTGTTGGCCGTGTAAATGATGTGACTATGGGCGTTAATCACAACGCGCAGCAATGCGCAGAGTCAGGTCATAATGTGACTGAACTTTTAAATAAACAAACAGACGAAGTATCACAAATTGTTGTTGCCACAGAGCAAATGACGGCCTCAATCAATGAGCTTTCATCGAGCACAATGCAATCAAATCAAGCTGCCGAAGAGTCAAACCAAGCAACCGAACAAGGCTCACTTGCGGTCAAGCAGACGATAACTTCAATAAGTGAACTTGATGATAAACTCAAGGCCGCGAGTAGCCAAGTAGAAAACTTAATTGAAGGCAATCAACATATTGTGGCAATTTTATCTGAGATAAATGCGATTGCTGATCAAACTAATTTACTTGCTTTAAATGCGGCCATCGAAGCTGCCCGTGCTGGTGATCATGGTCGTGGCTTTGCCGTTGTTGCTGGTGAAGTACGTGCATTGGCCTCACGAACTCAGCAATCCACAGAAGAAATAAACAATGTATTAAATCAGCTCACACACGCTTCGAAACAAGCACAACTTGCCATGAAAGACGGGCTTAATTTGTCGGCTAAAAGTGTTGAACTTGCACATCAAAGCGGTGATAGTTTAGACCACATTAAAGCCCAGTCTATCAAACTAAGTGAACTCAATAGTATCATTGCTCACGCAATGAACGAGCAACTGACAGCAAGCCAAGTTATTGCTACAAACTTAACCTCGGCACAAGACTTTGCTCATGAGTGCACAGAGCTTGGCCATACTTCGCAGCAACTTTGCGAAGCGCTCCTCAGTAAAGTAACAGAGCAAACATCCTTGATTAATCAGTTTAAGTAGCTGTATCAAAACCACTATTATTTGATAAGGTTTATTTTCGGTGTGTGCTGATTAGTACACACCGCATCAAATGCTTCTGCTAGCCGTTCTGTTTCTTTGAATACCTGCTGCCAATATTTAATTCGTGTATCAGCATCAAGTTCAGTAAAGTCTTTACGATCAGGGATTTTTCCATAAGGTAATGAAGCAACAAAGTCAGCTGATGGAGTGATCATCACTACGTTATCATAGTTACTCGGAGTAATGCCGCGCTTTAGGCTCTTATCAAACCAACCCGCTTTAGGGCTGTTATTAAAATGCGGATATAAAATAAGCCCGTCATTATGAATACTTAAGTCAAAGTGGTAATCGATAATACCGCCATCGCGATACATACCAGGCGGTGTTCCTTTAATATTTTTAATGCCCTGCATAACTAATGGGATAGAGCCTGAAGCAAGTAACGCATCGGCTAAATTATCTTCACTAAGTTCAATAGTATGGGTATTGAAAGTATTGTTATCTGAAAACGATAATTGACTATCCGCAGGCTGAAATACATAACGCTCATATTGCTTGCTTAACAAACGCCTATTCATTCTATTGGCTAAATAGCTTTTAGATAACCCCATTAACTGCATCACTTTGTTTTCTGATGCTGTAAAGCCATTCGATTTTGCAACTATAAAGTGGGCTTTAAAAATAGGGTTGTTAATAATTTCGTGAATACCATTTTCAGCAAATACAGTGCTTAATAACTCTCGTGCTTTTGTAGTTATTTCTTCTGGTTTTGCTTTATTTGATGAATAACGTGTTTCAGAGTAAGACTTTGCTAATCGAGATATTGCAGCAACAGGGTCATTTTGTGCAAAACAGGCAGATCTAAATGCACCGGCACTTGACCCTAACAAATTTAGAGGCGTGGTACGGTCTTTAAAAAATTCACCAAATAGATATTTATCCAAACCAAATAATGTAAACCATTTGGGCCCGCCGCTTGCTCCTAAAAAGGTATTAAACAAATCGGCAGACAGGCCTTGCTCTTGAATTGCTTTTGCAGCACTTGGCCCTGCGTAAATATCTATCATGGTTACTTTTCTCGTTATTTTTTAGATTATTTGCGCCAAATCCCTTGTTCTGTTTGACCTTGTACCTGCACTTTTTCAGAATCAAAACTCGGTTCTTGCCCTGCTTCACGTTGACTATGGTAGTCTTTTGTCACAGATAAGATGGTTGGCGTTAAGCGTATGATAGCGATAACGTTCACCACTGTCATTAAACCTAAAGCAATGTCTGCAAGATCCCACACTTGTTTAATGGTAGCCGACGCCCCCCAAATCATCATTGATAAATATAAACAGGTGTAAATCCCACGGCCGAGTTTATTATCTAGTTTAAATAAATGTAGGTTACTTTCTGCGTAGGCATAGTTTGCAACCACAGAAGTAAACGCAAATAAACAAATTGCAGCCGCTACAAAATAAATGCCACCAGCAGCCATATGCGCTGTCATAGCAGATTGAGTTAAGCGTATACCTTCCATTTCGCCGCTAATATCAATATCAGCCAATAAAATAATCACCGCCGTGCAGCTACACAGCACGATAGTGTCGAAAAACACCCCTAGCATTTGAATGTAGCCTTGAGTGACCGGATGATTTGGTACTGGTGATGCACAGCCAGATGCATGTGGCACACTCCCCGCTCCGGCTTCATTCGAATAAAGCCCTCGCTGAATACCATTTTTAATTGCGGCGCCCATTGCTCCTGCGCCTGCTTCTTGTAAGCCAAAAGCTGAAAGTAAAACATCCTCAATCATCGCAGGCACTTTACCGATATTCAATAAAGTAATAATGATGGCGGCGAGTACAAATAAAATGCCCATAACTGGCACAATTCGTTCGGCAAAGCGGGCAATAGCTTTAAAGCCACCTAAAATAATAGAGCCTGCCAGTATTGTGATCACAATACCTGAATACAGTGTTGGTATTTCAAATGCGTAATTGAGGGCGTCGGTGATGGTATTAGTTTGCATGGCACTAAACGTAAAGCCATAACCAAGGAACAAGCAAAAGGCAAAACACACCGCAAGCGCTCTGCTGCCCAAGCCTTGCTGAATATAATAAGCAGGCCCGCCTCTAAACTCGCCGTTGGCATCCCTGACTTTATAGACTTGCCCAAGTACGCTTTCGGCAAAGCCTGTTGCCATGCCCAAAATAGCAATCACCCACATCCAAAATATTGCGCCACTGCCCCCTAACGAAATCGCAACGGCAACCCCTGCAAGGTTACCAGTACCTACACGTGCTGAAAGACCTGTACATAAAGCTTGAAAAGAACTAATTGAGTTTTTATCTGTGCTGCTACTCGACTTTAGCAGGCTAAACATATGGCGAAACTTAACCAGTTGGATTGCTTTTAGTCTTACCGAAAACCAAATACCAGCAAACAGAAGAATATAGATAAGAATTTGGCCTTCTCCCCAAAGAAGACCATTGATCGTCGATACAGCACTATTAAACATGGCAAGCCTTAATAACTCTTATAGATAAAAAGTCACAAAAAGTGAATAGCTAACCACTTTAACTTTATTTACGAATATCTCAAGTAGGCAATGGGATTAATTAACTGAGCCTGCTACCAACTAATTTAGCAGTTGCTGCTGTAAAAAAGCACGACCTGCTGCTAAGCCTAATTTGTGATCATAACGCAGATCATAGTCAGTGCTACCTAATACCTTACTGCGTAGTTTGTCACCTGCAAAAATTTGTGTGATACGGGCATCACTTGGCGGGTTTGCAATGAAATCGAGTTCATCTTGATAAGCTTGTTCATGTTGAATCAAGTAATCAATGGTTTTAGGGCAATAACCTGATACACAAACCAGTGATTTTAACTTATTAACCCATTCAGATTGTACTTGAAATTTTTCATCAACAGTACGAATGACCACAATATCTCTGGCACCACGATTATAGGCTTCTTTCACAGGTAAAGGGGCAGCTAGGCCACCATCTAAATACATATCATGCACTAAATCACTATTAGAGCTTTGAATAATTGCATCGTTTGCTGCCTTAGTTGTTAGCCAAGGTGTTAAGTTAACGCCATCTTTATATAAAAATGGTAATGCACTTGAAGCTTTTAACAGAGCTAACCATTGCGTATCTTCACCATTTGGGCTCAAGTAATAGGGTTTACGGTCAGCCGCATTAGTGGTTGTGATCAACAGTTCGCGATTACCTAGGCTTTGTGTTGCAGTTTTAAAATCTAAAGCGCGATTTACTTCTTTGGTTTTATCAAAATACCAATCAAGGTCGACAATGCTTTTACCAAACAGACCGCGGCCAAGTTGGAAAAAACGTTTATGACGCGAAAGGCCTCTGATCAAACGTTTCGCATAGCCTTTTTGACGCGCTAAATAACTCGTTAAATTTTGAGAGCCTGCTGATGTGCCAATGAATAAATCGAATGGATCGTAATTATTTTCTAACCATGCATCGAGCACACCTGCGGTAAAAATCCCTCGTTGCCCACCACCCTCAGCGATTAATGCTGTTTTTGTTTGTGGTTCTACTGCGGCAATTGTTTGAGATTTCACGGTGCACCTTCCTAGGGTAATGGTTAATAAGTGTATTGTATAAAGTTAAATTCAATCCTTAAAACGGAATAATTAAATTGAATCAATCTATAAAACCGTTTGGAAAGTAAGTGTCAGGGCTTAAGCAATGCGCATAAAAAACTCATTACACGCATTCACTATTTGGCAAACCGTATTAGTGCATGATGCTTGCTAATATTTCCAGCGCATGTTGTCTGTCACTCAATTCATACAGGTCATTTGTAAAAATAAACTCATCAACCTGTAGCGTTTGTTTAATCATACTCAGCTTATGCTTAACGCTCGCTTGACCGCCAACAACTGAAAGCCCTAAAAAGCTTTCTACTTGCATTTTTTCTTGTGCTGTCCACAAGCCTTCCATTGTTGCAACAGGCTCTTTAAGCCAAAGAGGCTTGCCGCGCATAAGTGCTAAAATACGTTGTTTTGCTGTGGTTGCTAAAAACTGTGCTTGTTCGTCGGTGTCAGCGGCAACAACGGGTAAGCCAAGCATGACGTATGGCTTATCTAATACCTCAGATGGCTGAAACTCTCTGCGATACAATGCAATGGCATCTTCAACAAAGCGTGGGGCAAAATGACCAGCAAATGCATATGGCAGGCCTTTTTTAGCAGCAAGCCCAGCACTATAAAGGCTTGAGCCCAGTAACCAGATTGGTACATTAGTGTCTTCACCTGGGATTGCGCGTACTGGAGAGTCACCTTTATATGGGCCAAGTAAAGCTTGCAGCTCAGTTACCTCATCATTGAAGTGCTCAGCGCGTTGTTCGTCACGGCGCAAAGCACGGCTGGTAATTGGGTCACTACCTGGTGCTCGACCTAAACCTAAATCAATGCGACCGGGGTATAAACTCTCAAGAGTGCCAAATTGCTCAGCCACCACCAGCGGTGGGTGGTTAGGTAACATCACCCCACCCGCACCTACGCGGATATTCTCGGTTTTGCCTGCGATGTGACCTATCAGTACTGAAGTTGCGGCACAAACGATACCACGCATATTATGATGCTCTGCCATCCAAAACCGATTAAAACCCAGTTTGTCGGCTGTTTGTGCATAGATAACGCTATTCGCTAGTGTTTGCGAAACGGTTTCATGCTCTTTCATTGGGCTCAATTCAAGCAATGAAAAAGGTGTGTTGCTAAGGTCTGACATTCGCTCTCCAAAATTTAACTCTTTATAATTAGTTAATGAGTGCGAATGGCTATTTTTCAAATGCTAATTAGGCACGGCTTTGTTGCTGTTTTTCCACCTTTAGGCCATCGGCATCAATACCACGCTTCCAATAAGCTGATGCAACAATGTGTTCACGGTCAATTTCAAAACTGCTTGTTACTAAACGGCGAATTGCCTTCACCAAGTTTGCTTCTAACGCCATAAACACCATAGGTTGCGTGTTATAACCTGCGCATAAGCGTGTTACTTGGTCGAGTAGATCTGTTTCTGGCTCATCTGTAACTAACCATTCAACACTATGTTGGGTGTGTGCTTTAATTTGCTCAAGCTCAATGATGTCTGCTTTATCAGCAACATGAATAATGACATCGACAGTGGCATCTTGTGGTAATACTTGTAAGTAGCCATTGATTGCATTTACTGAAGTTAAATCTGCCAGCATTAAATAATGTGTTTGCGTAAAATCAGTGAGTTTTTTAGGGCCAGGGCCTGCAATACCTACCTCGTCGCCTACACACGCATTTTGTGCCCAGTTGGTTGCCACGCCTTGATGTTGGTTAACCACAAAGTCGAGGGTAATTGCACCGTTAACAGAGTTGATATCACGAATAGTGTAAGAGCGCATTAATGCAGGGTGCTCAGCGTGTAAATCAAGTTCAACCTTAGATTCACCGGCATGCGGGAGTAGCACCTTTACGTACGCACCTTTTGCATCTTGTGGGAAGTCAGCAAACTCGTCTGAGCCAACAACAATTCTTTGTAGATGCGGGGAAATACGTGTAGTACTTAATACGTTTGCACGACGAACTTTTCTAGCCATCTTGGTCTCCTAGCTGGTTAAATTGCACAACGCCCCAATAGTTGATATAGTCAACTATACGCTTTTAATTGACTTTGTCAACTAATGCTAACTAGCTTAACTTAGGTGAACCATGCCACAAACCTCTCTTTCTTCTGCTTTATTTACACTGGCACAAAGTTACCGTGTCACTGTGCGCGAAGCCATTAACGCCAACGAGCTTGGTCTTAACGCACTGCATGTACGCTGCTTACATATCATTGCCGAAACACAGCACTGTACCGCCAATGATATTGTTGCCAAAACCGGCCGTGATAAAGCACAAATAGCACGCTTAGTAAAAGAGCTTATAAAGCTTGAACTGGTTTCTAAATGTGCCGACGAAAATGACAAACGCTGTTTAATTTTATCGTTTACTGATCAAGGTAACGCCCTGTTCTCGCGTTTAGAAGTTGCAGAGCAAGAGGTTGATGCCAAACTTTGCCACGGTTTAACTGATCAGCAAGTACGTGATTTTATCGCTATTGCCACAACCATGATCGAAAATATCAATCACAACACCCCGTGATCTTATTGGCAAGATAACCATAAACCACTATACTGTACAAACGTACAGTACAGTGGTTTTGTTATGCGTGTTATTCCTATTTATATCGAAGCTGGCGTATGTGGTTTTGAATCACCGGCAGCACAATACAAAGAGCTAGGCTTATCATTAGATCAGCTATTGATTAAACACCCTGATGCAACATTTATTGGTATTGCCTCTGGCGAATCAATGCAAGGTGTGGGGATTTTTGATGGTGACTTATTACTAGTTGATCGCGCCGAAGACGTTAAAAATGGCGATGTCATTGTCGCGAATCTAAATGGTTTATTTGTTTGTAAACTATTAGATAAACACAATGCACAGTTATTATCAGCCTCACCTAAATACCCTGCAGTGCAACTACGTCAATCTGATGAATTTCAATTAGAAGGCGTGGTCACTCGCTCAATTCGCTTACATCGCAGTAGTAAAGAGCTATTAGCATGTACGCCTTAGTCGATGCGGTGGCCTTTTATGCAAGCGCCGAAAAAGTGTTTGACCCAGCTATTCGTAGTAAACCGGTTGTGGTTCTTACTAACAACGATGGCTGTATTTGTGCCGTGTGCCCTATTGCACGAAAGTTGGCTATTCCAAAATTTCAGCCTTATTTTCAAGTAAAAAAAATACTCGAAGATAACCAAGTGGTGATCCGCTCATCTAACTATGAGCTGTATGCGGATTTAAGCGAACGGATGATGAACGTGATTGGCCGCTTTTGCGATAATCAGCACATATACTCTATTGATGAATCATTTTTAAACTTTACTGGTTTCAACAAGCTTATTCACGACTGGCATAGTTATGGCCATGATATTCGCCGTACCGTGTGGCGCGAAACAAAGCTGCCTGTTGGGGTTGGATTTGGCCCAACAGCCACCCTAGCCAAAGCCGCCAATCATGCAGCGAAAAAACTCCCCGGCTTTGATGGCGTTGCAGTGATTGATTCAGAACCTTCACGGGTAGCAATTTTAAAAGTCATGGATGTACAAGATGTTTGGGGCGTTGGTCGACGCTTAGCTAAAAAACTCAAAGCAATGAATATCAATACGGCCTTTGATTTAGCCGAACAAGAACCACGAAAAATAAAACGCCTTTTTAGTATTGTATTAGAGCGCACAGTGAACGAGTTACGCGGTAAAAGCTGTTTAGCGTGGGATGAAGTACGCCAAGACAAAAAAGAGATTTTTTCGACCCGCAGTTTTGGTGAGCGTATCACTGACGCCACAGCGTTAAAAACGGCACTGATCAATCATTGTGTCATTGTGGCAAGAAAACTACGTGCGCAAGGCTCACACACTCAGCGCTTATTAATGTTTGTGGCCAGCTCTCCTCACCAAGATGGCTATTATAAAAAGTCCTATATTTATGAGTTTAGTGTCGCCACCGCCGATAGTTGTGTGTTTGCCAATGCCATCAGCGAGGTATTTGATCATCTCTATAAACCTGGAGTGCGATTTTATAAATGTGGTGTAGGTGCCCTTGAGTTATCAAGCCAAATGTTTCAGCAGCCTGATTTATTTCAAGCGCCTATCGATAACCCTAAACTGATGAAGTGTCTTGATAACATTAACAGCCGTTATGGCGTGGGTACTCTTGCCATTGCCAGCGAAACTCCTACGACCCGTTGGCATATGAAACGCGCGTACTTATCGCCTCATTACACAACGCGCTGGCATAACCTACCAAAAATACATTGTTAAAAGTCTGCCAGCTTAGCATTTAATAAACTGCATAAATCCTTAGGTGCCAACGCAATCTCAAGGCCTCGTTTACCTGCTGAAACATACATCACGTCAAAGCTATCTGCTGATTGATGCACATAGGTATTAAGGCGCTTTTTCTGACCTAGTGGGCTCACACCCCCTAAAATATAACCTGTAGTATTTTCGACTTTTTGTTGTGGAGCCATCTGTACTTTTTTAACCTTTGCTGCCTTTGCCAGCATTTTCAGGTTAACTTGCTGGCTAACAGGCACAATAGCAACCAAAAGCTGGTGGTCAGCATCTTCAAGTACTAAGGTTTTAAATACTTGCTCAGCTGGTAGCTTAAGCTTTTCAACCGCTTCAAGGCCAAACTGTTGTTGCGAAGGCGCATGCTGATAACTAAGCACATCAAAACTAATACCTTTCTTCTTCAGTAAGTTTATAGCCGGCGTCATTGATTTTCCTATAACTAATTAATTAGCAGTCACTTTATGAAACATACCGTGAACAAGGAATATAAGGCAATAGAAAAACCGCTACAAAACACACTAAATAGGCCTAATTCGACTACACTAAAGTAATGAATCCTGGGCAGGGTAACAAGCATGTCTAGACACACAGGGCTCTATCTAGCCAAACAGTTATTTATCATACTCACCCTACTGTATGCAGTAAATTTTGTGTGCAACGAATACCTAGCATGGAATGCCTACATGGATTGTCAAAGCAAATGCCATACGCTTGGCTTAGAAAAAGGCCGAATACAAAACACCACATTTTCAGAGGATGTGACTTTATGCCGTTGTCTTGCTGATACCGACTACTACGTTGTACTGAACTAAATCTGAAAATACCGACTAGGAATTAGGGAAATTTCACGTATTATTAAATTGATTATAAGTTAAACAAAGGAAAGTACATGTTTTTAGACTACTTTGCGCTGGTCATGCTAGTGTTTGTAACGGTAGTAATATTTTATGGTGTTATTGCCATTCACGATATTCCCTACGAAATTGCTAAAAAACGTAATCACCCTCACCAAGATGCCATCCATTATGCAGGCTGGGTTAGCCTATTTACCCTACACGTACTGTGGCCATTTTTATGGGTTTGGGCGACATTATGGCGTGATGACCGTGGCTGGGGTTTTAACCAGATCCAAAAGGAACAGGAAGACTTAGCAGAGAAAGTAGCTAGCCTGACAGCCACAGTGGCAGCACTACAAGCACAAATAAATGCTCAATCGAATAATAAAGAGAAATAGAATATGGATTTGTTATTAATACTCACTTATACCGCATTGTGCATTGGTATCTTTAAAGTTTTTAAAATCCCACTTAATAAATGGACAGTACCCACCGCGGTACTCGGTGGTGTGGTACTGATAGGCGCTTTGATCCTGTTAATGAACTATAACCATCCACATTCAAATATGGCCAGCAGTGCCTATGTCACAACACCTATTGTGCCAAATGTACGTGGTACCGTTGAAGAAGTTGCAGTAAAGCCAAATCAGCCTGTTAAAAAAGGTGACTTACTGTTTCGCCTAGACGATACCTTATATCGAGCCAAACTAAATCAAGCTATTGCAGCTTTGCAAGATGCAAAGCAGTCAGTGCTCGGTTTAGAAGCGGCCTATAAATCAGCACAAGCCAGTGCTCTGATGGCTAAAGCTGAATATGATCGTAGTAACAAAGAATACGAACGTTATGAAAAAGGCGCAAAAAGTGGTGCTTACTCAAAAGGCCAAGTTGATAATAAATTAGGGGTCTACTTAGCAGCAAAGGCAAGTTACGAAGCAGCACAGGCCGAAGAGTTACGTCAAAAACTTGCATTTGAGTCTGAAATTAATGGCGAACAAACTAAAATTGCCGCAGCTCGCGCTAATTTAGAGCAAGCTCAATTTAACTTAGACAGCACAAGCGTTTATGCACCTACCGATGGCTATGTTACACAACTAACATTACGTCCTGGAATGATTGCAGTACCAATGCCACTACGCCCAGTAATGACCTTTGTGCACAAAGAAGATACCGTTTACGTCGCTGCATTTAGACAAAATTCACTATTAAGACTCGAACCAGGTTACAAAGCAGACTTTATCTTTAAAGCTATTCCTGGCAAAACCTTTGCGGGCGAAGTAATCGATGTATTACCTGCTATTGGTGAAGGCCAAGTACAAGCACAAGGCACACTGATGGGCACTGAATTTTTTGCTCGCCAAGGCCGCGCTATTGTTACTTTAAAAATCACCGACGACATGAGTGAATATCACCTACCACAAGGAACAAGCACAGAAGTCGCTGTTTATTCAGAGCACTTCGAACACGTATCAGTGATGCGTAAAGTATTGATCAGAATGAAAAGTTGGCAAAACTACCTATTCTTAGATCATTAAACTGAAAATTGAAACATAAAAAAAGGCGCTAATCAGCGCCTTTTTACTCTCTAACTAAATTTACTTAGTTAGGTCATCGAAGAATTTCTTCACACCATCAAAGAAACCTTTTTCTTTTGGACGGTTTTTAGAGCCATCTTTACCCATGCTTTGCTCAAGTTCTTCAAGCAATTCACGTTGACGATCATTTAGATTCACTGGTGTTTCAATAACTACTTTACAGATCAAGTCACCTTGAGCGCCACTACGTACAGACTTAACGCCTTTACCACGCATACGGAACATTTTGCCAGTTTGGCTTTCTGATGGGATCTTCAGTTTTGCACGGCCATCTAGTGTCGGCACTTCAATTTCGCCACCCAGTGCTGCTGTCGTAAAGCCAATAGGCACTTCACAATACAGGTTATTGCCATCACGTTGGAAAATCGGGTGCTCACGTACAGAAACCTGAACGTATAAATCACCTGCTGGCGCACCATGCATGCCCGCTTCACCTTCGCCCGATAGACGAATACGGTCACCTGTATCAACACCCGCTGGGATCTTCACTGATAAGGTCTTCGTTTTTTCTACGCGACCTTGACCATGACAGCTGTCACATGGATCAGAAATAATTTGACCTGTCCCCTGACACGTAGGACACGTTTGCTGAACCGCAAAGAAGCCTTGGCGCATTTGTACTTGGCCTGCACCATGACAGGTAGTACATGTTTTTGGTTTCGAACCCGCTTTTGCACCGCTACCGTCACATGGTTTACAGCTAACCCAAGTTGGCACTTGAATTTCAACATCTTTACCACGAACAGCCTCTTCAAGGCTTAAGTCCATGTTGTAACGTAAGTCAGAACCACGTTGTTGACGCGATTGACGACGACCACCGCCACCACCAAAGATATCTCCAAACACATCACCGAAAATATCACCAAAATCACCATGACCGCCGCCGAAGCCACCGCCATGACCGCCACCACCTTGTTCAAAGGCTGCATGACCGTACTGATCATACATCTGACGTTTTTGTGGATCAGTTAGTACTTCGTAGGCATCTTTTACTTCCTTAAATTTAGCTTCAAGGTCTTTATCGCCTGCGGTACGGTCTGGATGATATTTCATCGCTAAGCGCTTATACGCTTTTTTTATGTCTCGTTCGCTGGCATCTTTGCTCACGCCGAGAACTTCATAATAATCGCTTTTTGACATATCTATCACACTACTCTTTTTACTGCAGCTACACTGCGTAAGGTAAATCGACTGGTACAAATCATATTATGGTCTTAACCATTTAAAAGGATTGGCATCTTTTCAATTTACCGTTTATATACATGCAAAAGGCGCGTCAAGCGAAATCGCTGGCGCGCCTCAATCATTTCATCCTAACTTAATTGGCTAAACAAAGCAGCCATTATTGCGTTAGGCAGAAGCGAAACGAGCAATTACTTGTCGTCTTTCACTTCTTCGAACTCTGCATCAACAACATCGTCATCTTGTTTTGCAGAAGATTGCTGTGCACCTGCATCCGCACCACCTTGTTGTTGCTGTGCTTTAGCTTGTGCAATTTCCATTAGCTTTTGTGACTTCTCAGCAAGAGCTTGAGTTTTTGCTTCAATCTCTTCTTTGTTATCACTCTTAATCGCCGCTTCTAGCTCTGTAAGCGCAGCTTCGATTGCTTCTTTATCTTCTGCAGGTAATGCATCACCCGCTTCTTCGATTTGCTTGCGTGTACCGTGAACCATTGCATCAGCTTGGTTACGAGTTGCTACTAGCTCTTCGAATTTTTTATCTTCTTCAGCGTGCGCTTCAGCATCACGAACCATTTTTTCTACTTCATCGTCGCTTAGACCTGAAGAAGCTTGGATTGTGATCTTCTGCTCTTTACCTGTATCTTTATCTTTAGCAGATACATGTAAGATACCGTCCGCATCTACGTCGAATGTTACTTCGATTTGTGGTGTACCACGTTGTGCTGGGCGAATACCTTCTAGGTTAAATTGACCTAGTGATTTGTTATCGCTTGAACGCTTACGCTCACCTTGTAATACGTGAATCGTTACCGCTGATTGGTTGTCTTCAGCTGTTGAGAAAACTTGTGATTTCTTAGTAGGAATCGTCGTGTTTTTCTCAATTAGAGCTGTCATTACTTGACCCATAGTCTCGATACCTAGTGATAACGGAGATACGTCAAGTAGCAGTACATCTTTAACGTCACCAGCTAGTACACCACCTTGAATCGCTGCACCTACTGCAACTGCTTCATCTGGGTTAACATCTTTACGAGGCTCTTTACCAAAGAACTCAGCAACTGTTTTTTGTACTAAAGGCATACGTGTTTGACCACCAACAAGGATGATGTCATTTACGTCGCTTACTGATAAATCAGCGTCAGCTAGTGCACGCTTAAGTGGCTCGATTGACTTAGTTACTAAGTCTTCAACAAGTGACTCAAGTTTTGCACGAGTAACTTTAACGTTCATGTGCTTAGGACCAGTTGCGTCAGCAGTCACGTACGGTAAGTTAACTTCTGTTTGCTGTGCAGAAGAAAGTTCAATCTTCGCTTTTTCAGCAGCTTCTTTAACACGTTGCATTGCAAGTGGATCAGTTTTAAGGTCGATACCTTGGTCTTTCTTGAACTCTTCAACTAAGTAGTTGATAACACGGTTATCAAAATCTTCACCACCTAAGTGAGTGTCACCGTTAGTTGCAAGAACTTCAAACGTGTGCTCGCCTTCAACTTCGTCGATTTCGATGATAGAGATATCGAAAGTACCACCACCTAAGTCGTATACTGCAACAACGTTTTCACCTTTGTTTTTGTCCATGCCATATGCAAGTGCAGCGGCTGTTGGCTCATTGATGATACGTTTAACTTCAAGACCAGCGATACGACCAGCATCTTTTGTAGCTTGACGTTGTGAGTCATTGAAGTATGCAGGAACTGTGATTACTGCTTCAGTAACCGCTTCACCTAGGAAGTCTTCTGCTGTTTTCTTCATTTTTTTCAGCACTTCTGCTGAAATTTGTGGTGCAGCACGTTTCTCGCCACGCGCTTCAACCCATGCATCACCGTTATCAGCTTTTACAATTTTAAAAGGCATGATACCGATATCGCGTTGTACTTCTTCGTCTTCAAAACGACGACCAATTAGACGCTTGATTGCAAATAATGTGTTAGTTGGGTTAGTTACTGCTTGGCGTTTTGCAGGTTGACCAACTAATGTTTCACCGTCTTGCGTGTATGCAATGATCGATGGTGTTGTGCGATCGCCTTCCGCGTTTTCAATAACGCGTGCTTTATCACCGTCTAGTACTGCTACACAAGAGTTAGTAGTACCTAAATCGATTCCAATAATTCTACCCATGAATCTTCTCCAACTTCAAAATTCGTTAAAACGTTCGATGACTAGTAGATAGGGGTGCAGGAAACTGAATTCAACTGTAAAAATGAAAAAAATTTACTTTTTTTTGAAATATTTTCGAAATGGCCGTTTTTTCCACAAAAAGCGGTGTTTTCTCAGCCTGCTTGCAGGATAAACAAACTGGTCTGATGACCTTGGCTATGCTATAACAAACACCATAACAATAAATGTTAAGGAAAATTATGCATTTTGAACAATTACTCGCCATGGCAGCTGAACTAGGCAAAGACAAAACAAAAGTTATGCAGTTTCCAGAAAACTGGTGCCAAGGTCGCACAGCGTTTGGTGGATTATCTGCAGCTTTATTATATCAAGCTATACGTCAGCATATCGATAGCTCTCGCCGTTTACTCTCTTTAAGCACTAACTTTGTTGGCCCGTTAATCGCTGACAATGATTTTTCAATCGACGTTGAAGTCTTACGTGAAGGCAAAAACAGTGCGCAGGTACTAGCAAAAGTGATTCAAAATGGCGATGTTTGTGTTATTACACAAGCCTGTTTTGGGGCTGAGCGTCAGTCCGATGTTCGTGTAGATGTCACTAAAACTATGCAGCTAAAACCGGTTGATGAGCGTTTCATCCTACCTTATAAAGAAGGCGTGATGCCGGCATTTTTCCAACATGTGGCACTGTGTTTACAAGACGGTAATATGCCATTCTCTGGAGCAGACACCTCACATTTAGGTGGTTGGATGAAATTCAAACATGTGCCAGAGCAAATGAATGAAGCCCATATCATCGCCCTAACAGATGCATGGCCACCAACCTTATTACAAATGTATAAGCAACCTGCACCAGCAAGTAGTATGTCGTGGTACATAGAATTTGTAGAAGAACCTGCAATTGCCCATGATGCTTGGATTGGCTACGAAGCGGTTACACATCACAGTAAAGATGGCTATGGTCTAGAAGATGGCTGTATTTGGAGTGAAGACGGTAAGCTGATTGCATTGAGCCGCCAAACTGTCGCGCTATTCGCGTAACTCAGGCTCAGAAAGCTGCGCGTACTCAGTACCATCAAGGCGAATAATTGCTTGATATTCGCCTGACTCAATGATCTCACCAAGGCCCAAATTAAAGGTATTTTTTAACGTTTTACTGTAAAAAAAAGCAGGTCTTGGTGCTTCTTTGAAAATTGCATGCACAGCAAAAGGTTTTACCTCTGCGCTTTGTTTATACTTCTCAAAGTAATATAAAAACACTCGGCGCTCTAAGATAATTACATCGACCCAGCCTTTCATAAGGTGATCAACTTGCGCTTCTTGGTTTACCACTTCTTCGTAAGAGCGCAAAATATTGGTAACTGACTTAAAAGGTGCTTCAATAAAATTAGTCGCATTTTGAAAGGCAAGCACGCTTTTACCTGCTAAATCGTAGATACTATTAATCTTAAGATCTTTATCAGCAAGACTAACCGCCACATTTTGATAGCGAAGAAGTTCATCGCTCTTATATATGTGTGAAGTAAGTACAGGTGGGAAGTTCAGCGCAATATCAACCTTGCCCTGCATAAGCTGCTGCTCAGCACGCTTATTAGACATATATTGAATACTGATATTAGAGATGCCTTGCGACTTAAAAGCAGCTTTCAATATTTCAAGTTGAATGCCACTGTTAGTGTCTTGAATAACGTAAGGAGGTAGAGACGAGCTTGCAGCAACAACAATGGGTTTTTGCCTATTTGGCTCAGATAAACACTCACCTTTCACACTAACAAACAACATTAAAAGGATAAATAATTGCTTCACTGCTCACCTTAAGGAATTAAATGAATTAAAAAGCGTAATCGCTTTGTACAAATATTAGCTTATATTAAACAAAGGTGCATTTGAATTTATACACTATTTGGTGCAAACTTAACTAAGTTCTTGTTTAAGAGACCCTAAGTTTGCAAACAGCCTGTCCTAGCTGCGATCTTGTCATTGAGATCCCACACTTAAGTGCAAAACAAGTGGCAATATGCCCTCATTGCAATACAAAGCTTTCGGCATCGCAAGCTAACCAAGATAGTATGGTAGTAGCACTGAGTTTAAGTGCTATTGTTATGCTACTGAGTAGTATGTTTTATCCATTCCTGTCTTTTACCAGTAGTGGCATTACTCAAACAATCACCTTACCCGATGCCGCACGTATTCTATTTAATTACGACAACGACTTTTTAGGTTTGTTCATCGACACCAGTATTATTGGTCTGCCCTTATTGCTATTAGTACTCATAATTCCTTTGCATTTAGGCTTATTAAAAGCGCTACCGTATCAATGGGGAAAAAGACTGTTAAAAACCACCTTTGCGTTAGAACCTTGGATCATGTCAGAGATTTTTTTAATTGGCGTAATGGTCAGTATGGTAAAAATCATGTCGATGGCTGATATTGAATTTGGTGTAAGCTTTTGGGCTTATAGCGCATTTGTTATTTGTTATGTGGCAGCCACAGCAAAATTAAATAAGCACACCTTATGGCAACAATTAAAAGAACCTGAGTATATAGAACAAACACAGCCAAACACGCGTGCTATTGATCAAGGTTTAAGAGCATGTCATGTTTGTGGACAATTGTGCGCGACCGAAACCTGTTCACGTTGCGACTCTAAAACTTACAGTCGCAACCCTTTTAGTGTGCAAAAAGCCGCTGCATGGTTATTAACCTCAGTGGCCTGTTATATTCCTGCCAATGTCTATCCTATTATGTATACCACGAGCCTTGGCGATGAAACCCCATCGACAATTATTGGTGGCGTAATGATTTTATGGAATAGTGGTTCGTACCCTATCGCAATGATCATCTTTTTAGCGAGTGTGGTTGTTCCCCTTGCCAAAGCGCTAATATTAAGTTTTTTATGCTTTATGGTGATGAGGCCAGCAAACAGACAAACTAAAAGCTATACACGTATCTACCAATTGACTGAATTTATTGGCAAATGGTCAATGATCGATGTATTTGTTGTGGCGATTCTAGTAGCCTTAGTACAACTAGGAAACTTAATGTCAGTAACACCTGGCATTGGCACAATATTTTTTACGACCATGGTTATATGCCAAATGTTGGCAGCCCATGCGTTTGATCCACGCTTATTGTGGGATAACCCAGATAACTTAAGTACTGCGAAACAAGAGACCTTGGCATGAGCGAAACCGCTAAAATAAAAACAGCGCCAAATATATCAGCAATCTGGATCATTCCAGTTATTGCCTTATTAATTGGCGCATGGATGTTGTACCAGTATCAAGCAAATAAAGGCACCACCATTTTTATCAAAATGCCTCATGCAGAAGGTATTGTGGCTGGTAAAACAGAAATAAAAGTACGTAGTGTGAAGATTGGCCAAATCGACCATGTTCGTTTATCAGATAAACAAAATAGCGTTATTGCAAGGGCGCAAATCGATAAACATTATGATGATTTACTGACAGATGATGCGAAAATTTGGGTTGTAAAACCACGAATTGATGACACGGGTATTAGCGGCATGAGTACCCTACTCTCTGGTGTGTATTTAGAATTTGCACCGGGAGAGAGTAAAAAGCTGGCCGAAAGATTTGAGCTACAAGATGAACCGGCTCTAATTGGTAAAGATGTAAAAGGTGGGCGCTTCACCCTATTAAGTTATAACGCAGAAGTGCTTGATGTGAGTACCGGTATTTACTTTAAAGATTACAAAATTGGCCAAATAGAAACCGCCACCTTTGATTGGAAGAATCAAGCGATGAAATATGGCATTTTTATCAATGAGCCATACCAAAACTTGATCACCTTAAACTCTATTTTCTGGGTAAACTCAGGCATCGAAATAGACCTATCTGCAGATGGTATTAATGTTAATACAGGCTCGTTAAGTAAATTGCTCAAAGGCGGTATTTCTGTTGGTATTCCTGAGCAACAAGCGCCCGGTGAAGTGGCCAGTAACGGCCATAGCTTTTCTTTAAGTAATAGCTACAAAGCCGCTTTAGAAGAACGCTTTTACGATTTTGACTACTACTTAATCGACTTTGAGCAATCAATTCGCGGCTTACGCGCTGGCGCTCCTGTAGAATACCGAGGTATGCGTATTGGTAGTGTGGTTGAAGCACCTGCAAGTGTCATAATAGATGGCAAACCTGCGCACTTTAGAACCGATAATACCGCAGTACCTGCCCTGATAAAAATTGAATATGGGCGCCTCTACCACGACAGTGCAGCAGCACGCGAGTTTTGGTACTCGAGTTTAGATGGTTGGATCAAAAATGGTCTTCGAGCGTCTTTAAAGCCGGGTAACTTACTCACTGGCGCAGTGTACGTTGACTTAGATATTTACGATAATGCAGAGCCTGCCGAATTAAAAACAATTGCCGAGTACACTGTATTCCCGAGTGTATCAAGTGGTATTACGGTCATAGCTGACCAAGTCTCTGATGTATTAAATAAAGTGAATAATCTTAAAATTGAAGATAGCTTAGCGCAAATGCAAACCACCTTTGCCGAGTACCAAGCGCTTGCTCATGATATGAGAGAGCTACTAAATAAACAAGATACGCAAGACTTACCGGGTGATATTAATCGCAACTTTGCAGAAATGACTAAGAGCATGCAACAGTTCGATAAAACTATGAAACAATTTGAAAAAACCATGGCAAGTTACGAACAAGGTTCAACATTCCACCAGCAGTTGCAAACGACTTTATCTGAATTTAAACGTTTAAGTGAAGAGCTACAGCCATTCACACGAGGTTTAAACCAGCAACCTAATATGTTGATCTTTGATAAGGAGCTACCTGCCGATCCAACGCCGAGGAAACAATAATGAACTATAAACTCTGTGCTTCAGTGGCATCAGTGCTGTTACTTTCGGCCTGCAGTCAAACGTCATTCTCGACCATTGAGTATTATCAATTTTCGCAGCCAATAGTCGCTAAGCAACGCCTAGCTGAGAATACACAAGCACAGCTCAGAATTAACACCGTACAGTTACGAGGTGCGCTTAATAATCGTGGCATTGCAATGGTTCTCGAAAACAACAGGGTCAATGCTGCTAACTACCATTTATGGAGCGAATCACCGGATTTAATGTTAACCGCCAGTGCCCATCAACAACTTTATACTGAACTTGATAATTGGATGGTAATAAAAGGTTTACCGGTGATCACCGATTTAGATCAGCAAAGTTTCTATGAATTAGAATATGAGCTACATCACTTTAACGGCGATGAACAAGGCAATGCCAACATTGCTGGGCTTTGGCGTTTATACTATACAAACCCTGAGTCGGGCCGAAAGTTAAAGGCCGTCAATTACTTCAATGAACTTACGCCATTACAAGACAGTGATTACGAAGGACTTGTCGCAACACTTGAGTCAACGTGGCTAAAGGTCAACAAACAAGTTGCAAACGAGGTATCAAAGCTTGCTCTTTAATAAGAGTTTTAGAGGCTGATTGTCATCGTTAATGATGACATCGCCTAGAAATTCAAAGCCAAGTTTCTGTAACACTTTCTGTGAGCCAATATTTGTTTGCGAGGTTATTGCTGCAAGTACACCAAGTTCTAATACGTGCTTTTTTGCCATCAATAACCTAGCAGCAGCTGTAATGATCCCCTTGCCTTCATACTTAGCTAACAAGGCAAATCCTAAATCGGGGATAGCTAACGCATCGCGCTGAAAGAGCCCCACCATACCAACCGGTGTACCATTTGCTAAACAAACAATGTAGCTACCAAAACCAAATTGCTGGTGGCTATTTATAAACGTTTGTTGAATATAATGCTCAGCTTGTGCGAGCGTATTAATGTTTTTATTACCAATATGCTCTAAGAATGTTGCTTGGTTTAAAAGTTCAACAATAAAGGTTGCATCATCTGGCTGTCCGGCACGCAAATATATATCTAACATGAGTTAAAACACCTTACTAACGACGTCATTGCTAAAATTAAGGCAGTCGAGAACACGCTCTTTTTGTACTTTAGATAACTCATCAATATCAAAGTAGCCATACTCTGTGTGCTCATCGCTCAACATTATCTCAGCACCCTCAGCCATATGAGCACGGAAAATAAACGCATGGGAGTTAAACGCTGTGTGATAATAAACACCACTTAAATAAGCAATGTCTACGTCACAATTAAGCTCTTCTTGGCATTCACGAAGTAACGCTTGATGAATGGTTTCTCCTTTATCTAAAGCCCCGCCAGGTAATCCCCAACTTTTTTGACCATAATTAGCTTTTAGTAATAACACTTGCCCTTGGTTGTTAGTGATAACCGCATGACTACTGAGTCTGTATGTATCTGAAAATGCCATAAACCTTAGCTTAATAAAGTTAAAAAAGTAATACAGTTGAAGAGTGTAAAATAATTATCATCGCAATAAAAATTCTTATTGACTAAATTAATATTCAGGATTATTTTCCTTGCGATGTTTTGGGCAAAACAAAAGCAGTATACCCTCTATACTGTCTGGCGCCAGCCAACGCAGGCACTTTCCCTAATGGGTCCATAAAAGTGTGTTCGCGTAAAGCAGTTACTTGAGTCTATAGACTTCTGATTTCTGTAAGCAATCTCGCATTGCTTAACTGTGTGAAAAATATAATGCAAGAACCTTCTGCGTTAAGTTTACTGCCGCCAGTATTGGTGGTGGTTTTGGCCGTATTTTTACGCCGCCCTATTTTATCTTTACTAATTGGTGCTTTGTTTGGTTTAGCCATGCTAGGACCAACCGCTGTGTTAGCCAATTTTGCTGATATTTCATTAAAGGTAATGCAAGACGAAACCATTGCTTGGCTAATTTTAGTCTGTGGTGGGTTTGGTGCATTAATCGCTTTATTAGTAAGAACCGGGGGGGCAAGTGCCTTCGCCGAATTAGCGTTAAAGTTTGCCAAAGGCCAGCGCTCATCGTTGGTGATGACATTTGTGCTAGGTGTGATTATTTTTATTGATGATTACTTAAATGCATTAACCGTCGGTGAAACCATGAAACGTATCACCGATAAGTTTAAAATTAGCCGTGAAATGCTCGCTTACGTTGTTGACTCAACAGCTGCGCCTATCTGTGTGCTGGTACCACTCTCTACATGGGCCGTTTTTTTTGGTGGCTTGTTAGTTGATAATAATGTTGCACCAGAGGGTCAAGGTATTGCCGTCTACATTCAAGCAATCCCTTATATGTTATACGCTTGGTTTGCAGTCATTGTTGTATTACTGGTTAGCTTAAATGTCATCCCTGCTTTTGGTCCGATGAAAAAAGCACAACTACGTGCCATGAATAATCAAATCGAGATCTCGAATAGCCAATACACGGATGTTCAAACAGCGGATGAATACGCAGTAAAAGCAGCAGAAGAAAACTTTGAAACAGCCGCTTCAAACGGCAAACTCTATAACTTTTTAGTGCCGATAGTTTTACTTGTTGCATTTACTGTTTACTTTGACATTGACGTATACAAAGGATTGCTTGCAACCTTTGCCGTTGTTTTACCTTTTTATATGTTACAAAAGTTGATGACATTGTCAGAACTCGTTGAGCGTATGCTTGATGGTTTTAAAAGTATGATCCCCGCTATTGGGACTGTGGTTGCAGCATTTATATTTAAAGATGTGTGTGACCAATTAATGCTTCCGCAATATGTCATTAATACATTAAGCCCTTATATGACGGCGCAGTACCTACCTGCGGTGGTATTCTTAGCAATGGCAGTACTTGCTTTTGCAACGGGTTCGAGCTGGGGGATTTTCGCGGTAACGATTCCTATTGTAATGCCACTGGCTTACGCAATTGATGCCAATATTCCTTTAGTGATTGGCGCTTTATTGTCAGCGTCGTCATTTGGTAGTCAAGCGTGCTTCTATTCTGATTCCACGGTTCTTGCCGCACAAGGCTCTGGGTGTGATTTAGTCAGCCATGCTATCACGCAACTGCCTTATACCTTACTTGCTGCAACCGCTGCATTTATAGGATTTTTGCTTATCGCATAAATTAAAAAGCCCAAGCAAATGCTTGGGCTTTTGTTTATCAACTATTAAGTTACTTTTGGAATTTAATGCCTTTGTAATAAGTCTCTAAGTTTTCAACTTTTCTTTGGTCTTTCAGATCAGCAAATGGCTTATCTGCAAACTTACTACCACGCATTTGAATATTTAAACGCGCAGCTTCACTATTGAGCATCGTTTTCTTGTAGTAATCTTTCAGATCAGCCAAGGTTACTTTTTCAACTTCAGCGATAAGCTTTTCTTTAGAGTCGAAGTTGAAGTTTTCACGGTACCAATCAGAAATAAGCGGTGACATTTCATCACTTAAATTCTTAGGTTGCTCTTTTAAAGACACAAGCGTTGCATTTTTAAGTTGTGCAAATGTTTCTTCTGTCATGTTATCAAGCTCAACAGCGTATTGCTTTTTGAACTCATCAAAACGCGCTTGCATTTCTTTAGGGCCTTTAACCGGTGTTTGAATATAAAGACCCAATGCAGAGTAGTCTTCGATAGGACGTGCTAGTGCACCAACCGCATAAGCTAACTGCTCTTCTGTACGTAACTTATCAAACGCTACGGTTCTAAAGTGGCTTTGTAAAATTTGTGCCTGTGCTTTTTGCTTATAACCTGGGGTTGGGTGTACAACCATATCAATAATTGCTACATCAGCTACATCGATATCTTTTTGCAGAACAATGCGCTCACCAGGCTGAGGTAACCAAGCTTTGCTTCTGGCAAACTCCGTCGCTTTATGACCTTTAGGTAAAATAGCGGTTAGCTTACTCGCAATAGAGTCAACATCGTTTTGGTTGTAGTTACCAAACGTGAATACGCGTAAATCATTTGCAGCAAGTGTAGATTGTTTAATAGCCGAAAAATCTGCAAGGGTTAGTGCATCTGCCGCTGCAATCAAGGTTTCGGTATCGAATTTACCACTACGAGTAAGCTTAGAGTACTCACCGAATGCTTGATAGAACGGGAACTGCTTTTGCTGATTTAATAAATCACGCTTAAAACGATCGATTGCTTGTGCAAAACCTTCTTCAGACACATCTAACGTTAGATTTTCAAGCGCCTGAGCTAAAAGTACATCTTGTTTATCAGTAAAACCGCTTAGCGATAACACAAGGCCATTACTTGGCTGTAACCCTAAACTCATACCTGCAACAGCAGCTTCTGTGCTTAGTTTGCTTTGTTGTAAGTTATAAAGATCTGCCCAAATTGAATACAGAACCTGTGATTTCACATTCACAAGAGCATCTGGCGTATTAATATAAACTTCAACAAGACCTTTAGGTTGTTCAGCAAACTGCTGACTTGCTTGACGCCAAACTTTAACACCTTGTTTATCAAATACCAGTTCAGGGTGTGCTTGTTGTTTAAACTCAGCGGTTTTAATTGCAAAGCTTTCAGGTAATAAGCGGTTTACTGTTGGTAATGCTAAAGTGTATTCGCTTGGTTTACTCCAACTTGCAACTTCTGCTTCGCTGATGTCTTCTATACGGTATTTACCATCGTAAAAATGCAGCTGTGAATCAGTTTCTTCTTGTTTAGAGATATACCAAATGCGCAGCGTATCTTCGTTTAACTGCGAAAGGACATTTTGCACTGCATCTGAATCAAACTTAGCATAATAATAAGGTGCATTAATTGCGTTGTTCACAGGGAACTTTTGCATGCTATCAGTTAAGTTACTTACATAACCAAACTCATCACCTTTTTCTAGGAATTGAAATTCATTGTTTAACGATGTACGAATTTCATTAAAGTATTTGCTATCAACACCCTGCTCTTTAATAAGCGCAATGTACTGCATAACCATAGCGACAATTTCTTCGCGGTTTTGCATGCCAGCATCAGTCAATTCAATATTAACCGTTAAGCTACCGTAGTTACCATATTGTGTTGGTGCATCAGAAGCAGATAAACGTGACACCCATCCTTTATCACGCAAAATTTGTGCAGGACTACCTTGCATTTCGTTACTTAAAAGGTATGAAACAAAACGATTTGGTTTAACCGCAAACTGTGAACTGTTATCAGCAATTGTGAACTCTAACTGTAGCTGTTTTACATCTTCATTCGGTGAGTAATAAACACGCTTTCCGCCAGCAACAGAAAAGTCTAACTTATCAGTCACCGTTGGCTTTTCGATTTTTTTATTTTCAATATCAGCAAAATACTGTTTAGCTTTTGCTTCCATTTCAGCCAGTGGACGATTTGAGATCATCGCCACTTTCATAATGTTCGATGAATAGTACTTGTTATAAAAAGCAACGGTTTCTTTATGCAGATTGCTGCCTTCTTTGTCCCCTAAAGTTTCTAGGTTACCAATTAAGAAGCGGTTTGCAGGGTGTGAGCCCATCATTTGGCGTGCCAGTTTAAATTGGCCAAAAAAGTCCATTTCACGGCGCATTGACCACTCTGCGTTTACCGCATTTTTTTCTTTGTCTGTGTATTCTGGGTAAAGCTTTGGCGATTTAAAAAAGTCTGCAAAGCGGTCAAGTGCTTCGTCGTAGGCATCATTGTTCACTTTGAACATGTAGTTTGTGATATCTAACCAGGTGTAAGCGTTATGTGCGCCACCATTTTTGGTCATGAAATCACTGTAACCTTTAGTGTCTGGGTAGCGGTCTGTACCAAGGAACAGCATATGCTCTAGGTAGTGCGCCATGCCTTGTTGCGACATAGGGTCGTGCAATAAACCAACGCCTACACTCAATGCAGCAGCTGATTTTTCAGCACTAGGATCTGAAATTAAAATTACATCAATTTCGTTATCTAGTTTTAATGTTTTGTACTCACGGGTGTCGTTTGGGCTGATAACTAACGAGTCAGGAATAAGGTTAGTATTAGCTGCAGGAGGCGTTGTGGTAGAAGTAGAAGAACAACCTGCTAACACTGCAAAAGCGATTGCACTGAGTCCTATTATTTTTTTCATTATTTTGTATCCATTAGAAATTGAATAAATTTTTATTTATCATGTGTTTTCGAGCGCCGCAATTCAATGCTTTTCAGCTAAGTTACAGCAAAACTTTGTAACACATTGTGAAAATGCAATACTTACGGTTAAGATTAATAGCAATAACTATAACAAAGGATGAGCTATGGAAAAGTGGCTAATTGTAGCAATGTTCACTCAGGTCTTTCTGACTTTTGCAGTCATGTACATTATGGGTAAGCGTCGTTTTCGTGCGGCAAAACAAAAAACCATCGAGATGAAAGACTTCTTAACAATGGAGCTTGAAAAGGCTGGGGATAATGTTCGCGTAGCAGATCGTAACTTTATCAATCAATTCGAAATGCCTGTGCTGTTTTTTATTGCGTGTTTAACAGCTCTGCAAGTAAATGCTGTAGGTACTGTATTTGTTGCCCTTGCTTGGGTTTATGTTGCATTAAGAATTATTCATAGCGTAATACACTTAACTTCAAATACCTTGAAGGCACGCTATTATAGTTTTGTTGTCAGTAGCTTTATAATGCTAGTAATGTGGGTGCTTATTTTAGTTAGAATCTTCTAATAATCATCAATACAAAGAAATAAGGCGCTTTTTAGCGCCTTATTAAGGAATTATTTACGACGAGTAAAACCTGCAAGAGCTAATAAAGATAGCATCCACGCAAGACTCCCGCCTGAGCTACTACCACCATTGTCTGAAGAGTTATCTTCATCAATTAGCGTGTTCTCTTTTGGTGATAAAGAAGCAGACGAATTCGGATCATCATCAATCACAGTGACACTGTTAATGTAGAATAAGTTTTCACCACTGAAACCTGACGTTGTATCTGGGCACTGCTCTTCATTAAGGTTTACTACAGGGATTTCTCCGCAGTGTACTAAAGAGGTGATTTGTTCTAAAACATCCATACTCTGTACAGTTACTTCACCAAAAACAGTAAAGCCACCATTTTGTAAGTCTAGGTTAGCACTGTTATCTTTTAAATTGAAAAACCACTGACTTGTCGCACTATTAGCATTACCACCAAGCTTGGCCATTGCAATGGTACCTTTAACATTCGACAGCTCTGGCTCATTGGTAATAGCGTCAACAGTTTCTATCGCCTCGAAATCAGTATCAAATTTAAAACCACCACCTTGAAGAACAAAGTTATCAACTGAGCGATGAATAACCGTACCGTCGTAGCTGCCATCTGCAACATAGTTTAAAAAGTTTTCAACGGTAACAGGTGTGTGTTGATCATAGAGGTGAACAGTAATACTGCCCAGATCAGTCTGCATTTCGACAATAGTTGCATTGGCTGTAAAACAACTAGCCAATAAAGCAGTTGCAAGTAGATGTTTTTTCATTGTTTATCTTTCCTGATAATTTTTATTATAAAACTGCAAGAAGCTTAAACAAAATAGACATGCGCTTAAATAGCAAACAAAACAGTTACACAAAACGCGCCAAACCAATTACATCTCAGTTACATTAATTCACACCATGTATTCATTATGGTTATAAAAAATTTAAAGAATAAAACAAAATCGTCTTATCAAATAGGCTCAGTTTGTTAGTATCTGCACGACAACAATGAACACACAGGAATGAACCATGGCGAATGAAGAGAACGCAATATGCGATTTTGGCCTACACCAAGGTGAGCCTTACAGTAAGTTACCCGCTAGTTTCTTAAATTGGATGGTCGGCAATAATCATCAAAAGTCTCATTACGCAGAACAAGAACTACAACGCAGACAACTTGCCGCAACAGGACAACTAAATACAGAAAATAGCGACAAAAATTTATAAAAGACATTTAATTTAAACTTAAGTCGTTTAAACTAAGCGCATAATTAACCTACTGCTCTATTCAGGCAAACAATTATGCGCTTTTTATTACTAACATCGCTACTGGTTACCCTAACCGCGTGTAGCTCCTCTTCTAATAATACTGATTCAGCCCAATATTTAACTCTGCTTCATACTAATGATAACCATGGTCGTTTTTGGCATAACGAACAAGGTGAGTATGGCATGGCTGCTCGTAAGACTCTAATTGATCAACTAAAAGCTGAGGCCAAAGCACAAGGTCATGCTGTTTTATTGCTTTCAGGTGGCGATATCAATACGGGTATTCCAGAGTCTGACTTACAACACGCGGAGCCTGATTTTAAAGGTATGTCGATAATTGGTTATGATGCCATGGCAATTGGTAACCATGAGTTTGATAATCCACTGGCAGTACTTGATCAACAACAAAAATGGTCAAACTTCCCTTTTCTATCAGCCAATATAATAGATAAAAATACAGGTGAAACTCGTTACCAAGGCTATAAAATCTTCGAAAAGAATGGGCTTAAAATTGCTGTAATCGGCTTAACCACCACAGATACCGCTAAAATCGGTAACCCGCAATATATCGGTGGCCTAGAATTTAAAGACCCTACAGACGTGACAGCAAAATTAGCTCCAGAAATTGATAAACAGTACAATCCAGATATCACTATCGCTGTTACACATATGGGTCACTATGTTGATGCTAACTTTGGTATTAATGCACCCGGTGATGTGACTATGGCGCGCAATTTACCAAAAGGGATGCTTGATATTATTGTTGGCGGTCATTCACAAGAGCCTGTGTGTATGAAAGAAGCCAATGTTGCTGACAAAAGCTTTATGCCAGGTAAAGAGTGTAAGCCTGACCAACAAAATGGTACTTGGATCATGCAAGCCCATGAGTGGGGTAAATATGTTGGTAAAGCTGAGTTCAAATTAGAAAACAATGAATTAACTTTGCTCAATTACTCACTTATTCCGGTAAATCTTTATATCGATGATGAAAACGGTAATAAAAAGCTAGCGGCTGAGTACATTGAACCAAACAAAAACTTACAAGACATCCTTGCGGTTTATCAGCAAAAAGGCGCAGCACAAATTGCTGGTAAAATAGGTAACGTTGATACAAAACTTGAAGGTGACCGCAATAAAGTACGCTATGAACAAGTAAACTTAGCACGCGTTATTATTGCTGCACAAATGCAGTCAGTGGGTGCTGATTTTGGTTTGATAAGCGGTGGCGGTATTCGCGATAGCATTCAAGCAGGCGATGTAAGTTATAAAGATATTTTAAAAGTTCATCCTTTTAAAAACCGTATCACCTATATTGATATGACAGGCCAAGAGCTATATGACTACTTGCAGGTTGTTACTTCTTTTCCACCTGATTCAGGTGCCTACTTACAATATTATAAGTTAAGCTTTAAACGCAATAACGACACTTTATCTGATGTTAAAATTGCCGGTAAACCACTTGATATGGCTAAAACTTATCGTATGAGCATTAACAGCTATAATGCCTCTGGTGGTGATGGCTATCCTACTCTTACCAATAAAAAAGGCTTTGTGAGTACAGATGATACAGATGCACAGGCATTAAAGCGTTTCTTTGAGCAAAATAGTCCTGTTAAAGCGGCTGATTACGCCCCTAAATAAAGACTACTTAAATAGAAAAAGGGAAGTCAGTGACTTCCCTTTTTACTTTTAAACTAGATTACTTCCCAATGACTTCAATATCGGCAATCTCAATCGCTTTCAATCCGTAATGATGTAATCGCGAACGGGAGCCTTCACCATGGGCCTTAGGTGGATAATAGGTTTCTTTTATCTCAAGCTGGTCTTGCCAGACTTCATCAAGGGCAGCCCGAATTTCACTTAATGTTTTTTCTAAACTATTGGTAAAGTTTGGGCGCTTACGTATTGTGTGACCAAGCTCTACTAACCGGTAAAAATACTTGTTTGCTAAAGTCAGTAATTCTTCTGGTACATCTTTATTTTGATTAAGCACTACATCCGGATGTTCAATACAAAACTCAACCAATGCAAGGTAAAAGCACAGCGGTTTATTAGCAAGCGCCACTGTTTTATCAACAGCACAGCTAGCAGCCAAAGTTTTATTTTGAAGATCGACTATCAATTTAGGCTTTTCTTCTGCCTGAACTGCAATTTCAGGTTCGTGTTTAGCAATTTGGATTTTAGTACGCTCACTTATAAATAATAAGTAAGTA
Source organism: Pseudoalteromonas shioyasakiensis (assembly GCF_019134595.1). Classification (NCBI taxonomy): domain Bacteria; kingdom Pseudomonadati; phylum Pseudomonadota; class Gammaproteobacteria; order Alteromonadales; family Pseudoalteromonadaceae; genus Pseudoalteromonas; species Pseudoalteromonas shioyasakiensis. Next base: position 558,187 of record NZ_CP077771.1, read on the forward strand.
AATGCAGCTGCAAATAAACACACCAAAATAAACACAGCGATATCATCTTTAGCAAATAAAGAAGATGCAACAACAAAGCTAACCGTTAATGATTTTTGTGGTGCATGTAATTGCTTAGTGATTAAATCTGCACGGGCAGGATAATCAGAGATACCCTCAATGGAGTAAACCATCACGCCAGAGTCTGCTAACTGAGCATTAAGACGCGCGATATAATTGAGTACCATCTCTTTACTGCCTGAATGCTTTAAAAAATCATCAGGTAAATTTAAATGGTTTAAGTCAAGGGCAATACGGTTTTCAACTTTTGCTAGTGTCAGTGCATCATTATTTGTTGTCTTATAAGCTTTTGCTGTAATAAAGGTGGCAAATAATACCAAGCAACAGCTTAAAAATACTCCACCATAAGCAAACTTAATTCTAATTGGCAGCATTGCTATCCCCTACTTTCATTGTTTGCTGGTTTGAGTCACATTCCCAAAAAGACTCAACATGATTAAAGTAGTGAGAATTTTGATTGTGTGCCAATTGGGTTAACTGCGCTTGAACTGCACATAAAAGGTCGGTGTTTTCATCCTGCATTTTTAAATACCAACGGCTACCACTTATATTGTCGCGTATAGGCGTAATGTAGTTTTTAGAAAAACGTTGCTGGTCGCTGTCTTGCCAATAAGAAGAAATTAAATCGACCTTACCACTTGCAAGCAGCTCTCTTAATTCAGTATGCGAACTTGCGTAAGTGATATTTAGGTTTTCTAGGTTGATATCTAATTTTTTAAATAATTGTTTAGGGAGAATGTGTCCAGAGCGGCTCGTTGGGTAATCAAGCAAACCAATACGTTTATCTAAAAAGTAGCTTTTTTCAATGCGTGGCTTTTCTTTACTAGAAATTAAATAAGCAGTGTAGTCAGGAAAGCCAACAACTGCTTGGTAGTTATAGGTTGACTCGGCCATAAAGGCATTAATCAAGTTTTCTTTAGCCAGGATCAAATCTGCAATCCCTTTACCTAAAAACTCAATTGTGTCAGAAGTTTTATAGCCCCAATAAGAGGTGACCTTGCCGTATTGTTTACTAATGATGTCATCAGCGCATAAGGTTTTAGCGACATCCTCAGCCAATACTTTGCCAGATGAATACACCACCAGCTCGTTAAGGTTAACCTCTGATTTAGTATCACATTGGAAAGACGTTTCAATAAATGCATCGATATCAGATACAGCTGGTTTACCCTGCAAAATTCCGATATAAAAAAACAAAATAACTGCTAGAAACAAAAATGTAACAATCGACGATTTTTTTATTAGTATTGTTCTTAAATTCAATTTTAATAGCCAACAACGCTCCGTTGTCTCTATTTGAACAATTATTCTTACTTATTACAACAAGTAATTTTACCTGAATATTTTAAGCTATTGATAAATAACATATATGAACAAGAAATTATGAATCTTATTGAGTCCTTTCTATTTGCTTTTAAATTCAGGAAAATATGCATCAAGAAATCGTGCTTCAGGGCACATTCATTTTTGGACACTGAGTCAATGTTACAAAAAACAATAAAAATGTTGCTGTTATCGACACCAGTTATTTCTGCGGTGTTAAGTAACCCAGCTAATGCATGGGGTCAGAATGGTCACCGTATTATCGGTGAAATTGCATCTAAGCATATTACAGACACCACCAAGCAAGCATTAGTTCCTTTACTTGATGGTGATTCTTTACCACAGGTAGCAACGTGGGCTGATGAAATGCGTTCTGCTCCAGAAAAATTCTGGCAAAAGAAGTCTTCGCGCTGGCATTACATTAATTTTAAAGAAGGCGATGCCAAACCACATTACGACTCACATGCCCACCATAACAAAGAAACCGTGTCAGATATCCTCGAAGGCATGGAATATTCAATCTCAGTATTACAAAACCAAAAAGCTTCTCTAGGTGAAAAACAGTTCGCACTGCGTTTTTTAGTTCACCTTGTTGGCGATAGCCATCAACCTTTTCATGCTGGTCGTGGTGAAGATCGTGGTGGCAACAATATTTCTGTCACATTCTTCGGTCAAGATACCAATTTACATAGCCTATGGGACACAAAACTCATTGAAAATGAAAATTTGTCCTATACTGAGTTTGCGCAATTTATAAATACAAAAAATCAAGCGTTAATAACGGACTATCTTGCCAGTTCACCTAGCGATTGGTTAATCGAATCAAATAATATTGCAAACTCTCTGTATAAAGAAAATGAAACAAACGTAAGTTATAGTTATATCTATAAAAACTTACCAGTTGTTAAAACGCGCCTACAACAAGGCGGGATAAGATTGGCAGGTTTATTAAATAATCTATTTGATAAATCAGCAAAACCGTTAGTAAAGGCACTTAAGATGCCAACTGACAGCAAACTATAAATGAAACATAACCTCTAACACGGGAAATAACATAATGAAAATCCAACTCCGCAAAACAGCTCTATCACTTGCTATTGCAGCATGTGTTGGTGTGAGTGGTGCAGCGTTAGCAAATGAAACAACATCTGCTATCAAGGGTCAAATCAAAGGTCCTAGCGGCAACCCTGCTGCAGGCACTAAGATCACTATCGTTCACTTACCTTCAGGTTCAACTAAAGAAACTGAAACGAACGATGCGGGTTACTTCACAGCAAAAGGCCTACGTGTAGGTGGTCCTTACCGCGTTGTTGTAGATTCTGACGTATTCGCAGATCAAACATTCAACAACATCAACCTACAAGTTGGTGCTGACTACCCAGTTAATGTTACGTTAGAGAGACAATCTGATGTAGAACAAATCGTAGTTACTGGTCGTCCTATCAGCCGTATGTCTGGTGGTACAGGCCCAGCTGCAACGTTCACACTTGAAGATTTAGAAAACCAACCAGCTATCAACCGTGACTTAAAAGATATCATCCGTATCGACCCACGTGTAACTATCGATGATAGCCGCGGTTCAATCAACTGTGGTGGTGGTAACCCACGTTTTAACAGCTTAACGCTTGACGGCGTTCGTATGAACGATAACTTCGGTTTAAGCTCAAATGGTTACCCAACTATCGGTGCTCCTTTCTCTTTCGATTCAATCGAGCAAGTTGCGGTTGAGCTAGCACCATTTGATGTTCAATACGGTGGTTTCACATCATGTAACATCAACGCTGTTACTAAATCAGGTGGTAACGAAGTACACGGTGGTGTTTTCTTCGATTACACAAATGATTCAATGAAAGGCGACAAAATCGAAGGTGAAGACTACGACAACGGTGATTACACCGAAAAACGTTACGGCTTCAACGTTGGTTTACCACTAATTAAAGATAACCTTTTCTTATTCACATCTTATGAAAAAGTTGAAGGTGTTAAACAGTACGAGTACGGCGGTTTAAATACAGGTAGTGTTTCAGCTGCAGACGTTTCTCGTGTACAACAAATCGCACAAGATGTTTACGGTTATGACGCAGGTGGCATGCCATCAAGCGCACCAGTTGAAGATGAAAAAATCTTAGTTAAACTTGATTGGAACATCAATGACGATCACCGTGCAAACTTAATCTATAACTACAATGATGCTTTCACGCTATCTCAATCAGATGCATACAGCGATACAGTAGCTTTAGATAATCACTTCTTCAAGCAAGGTGCAGAATTTACATCAATCATTGGTTCACTTTACTCAGATTGGTCAGACAGCTTCTCTACTGAAGTTCGTATTGGTAAATCTGAGCTAGATGCAACAGTACAATCTTTAGATGCAGCTAGCGGCTTTGGTGAAATGCAAATTGATGCTGCAGGCGGTGGTACTATTTATATCGGTCCAGATGACTCGCGTCAATCAAATGACCTAGACTACGAAACAACGACTGTAAAACTTGCAGGTACATACTATCTTGATCAACACACGATCACAGGTGGTTATGAGTACGAGAAGCTAGACGTATTTAACCAATTCGTACAGCACACTCAAGGTGAGTGGCGTTTTGATTCTGTAGATGATTTTGAAGCTGGCCAAGCTGCACGTATTTACTATAACAATGCTGCTGGTACTAACGATCCAACTGATGCTGCTGCAAGCTTCTCATATGCTCAACATACTTTCTATGTTCAAGATGAGTACAGCTTCACAGATTTAGATGCGACATTGACATTTGGTCTTCGTTACGACAAATACACAAGTGACGACGCTCCTAACTACAACGAAAACTTTACTAACCGCTACGGTTTCAGCAACCAATCAACATTCGACGGTATCGATTTAATTCAACCACGTGTTGGTTTTGAATGGTATGCAACTGATGCATTAGAAGTACGTGCAGGTGTTGGCTTATTCTCTGGTGGTAACCCGAACGTATGGTTATCTAACTCATACTCGAACGACGGTATCACAAACATTGGTACTTACCGTGAAGATGTTGATTTATTCAATACACCGACAGTGAATGGTGGTACACCAGGTTACGAAGTGCCACAAGATATGTTTGATGAAGTTGCTAATACAACAATTGGCGCGGGTGACTCATCAGTAAATGCTGTTGACCCTGACTTCGATATGCCGTCAGAGTGGAAATATTCAGTAGGTGCAACATACACAACTGAAGATGAATATGTATTCTCAGTAGATTACTTATTCACTAAACGTAAAGATGCTGCAATCTTACAAGACATCGCGTTACAAGATTCTGGTAATACTACATTTGATGGTCGTCCAATTCTTGAACCTAAAGAAGGTCGTCGTACCGGCGATTTACTACTGACTAATGTAAGTGGTAATAGCGGTGAGTCTCACATCATTTCTGCTGCAATGAGCAAGCGTTTTGATAACGGTATTAGCGTACAACTTGCTTACGCTTACACTGATTCGACTGACGTTAACCCTATGACTAGCTCAGTAGCAAGCTCAAACTACGGTAACATGGCGACCTACGATCCGACTAACCCAGGTGCACACACATCTGATTACGAGATCCCGCATCGCTTTACTATGACATTAGGTTACACAACTGAGTTGTTCGATGGTTACAACACACGTTTCAACCTATTCAGCGAAACGTACAAAGGTCTTCCTTACAGCTATACATATAACGGTAGTGATAGTGTTTGGGGCGATAGCAACTCAAACCGTAGCCGTCAGCTAATGTATATCCCTGAAGTTAATGACCCTAACGTTGTTTACGACATGACTGCTGATGAAGTTAATGAATTTAACGAGTGGATTTCTGCTCAAGGCCTTGAACGCGGCGAAATCGTTGGTCGTAACAGCCAAAATGCTGATTGGTTCACTAAAGTTAATTTCAAGATGACTCAAGAGTTACCTGGTTTCATGCCTGGTCACAAAGGTGAAGTATTCTTCGTTATCGATAACTTAACAAACATGTTAAATGATGACTGGGGCGTGCTTAAGAAAGGTAACTTCGTTGGTAACCGTATGATCAAAACATCAATCGATGACCAAGGTCGTTATGTATACTCTGACTTCAGCCCTAACAATGGTAAAACTGCAACTCAAAGCGGCGCATCAGTTTGGGAAATGCGTGTAGGTGTACGTTACACATTCTAATAACGAGTTAACCTTGTTATAAAACAAAAGCCCGCCCCTACTGGCGGGCTTTTTACGTTTGGTGGAAAGTTAGTAAGAGTAAAGTTAGCGAGTTGCAAGGTAGAAGCGATTTTATGTCGCGTCCTAGAGCCCAGAACCTAGCGACTATTCTTTCGTAGGACTGGCTTTAGCCGGGAATGTTTGTAGTTACGAGATACGAGAGTAAAGCTTGAAGTAAGAAATTAATGCATTTATAGGTCGCAACGATTTTACATCGCGTCTGATGCCTGAGGGCTGATGTTTAACTCGATCTAAGATTGTTATTTAAGTCGTCATTTATGGCGACAAATCTTAAAACTTGAATGATGATGGGCTAAAGCCCGACCTACATTGATATGAAAATGCAGGCCATTTAGACCTGCACAGATATTTTTATTTAAGCTGCGTAAACCGCAAGTGGATGTGTTGTATTGATAGAAACATGCACTGCATCACCAGGGCGTACCATCACTTCATGGCTTACTCGGCTTGTCACCACAGTATCGCATGCCAGTTTCACAGCGCATAAACGGCTGCCACCTTCGTAACGAACCCATGTCACTTTACCATTGCTAGTAGCTGCATTTTGAATAAGGTGAACATCATCTGGGCGAAGTAATACATCAACCTTCGCAGTATCATGATCAACCCTAATAGCTGGTGCATTACCTAAATCAGTGGTGGCAATATCACCTTCACAATTACCGGCAATGAAACTTGCTTCACCTAAGAAGCGCGCTACAAAACGATTACTTGGTAAGCTAAAGCAGCGTTCAGGGCTATCGATTTGCTGAATAATGCCTTCTTTAAGTACGCCAACACGGTCACCGACAGATAAGGCTTCTTCTTGGTCATGGGTTACCCAAATAGCAGGAACACCTGCATCTTTTAATGCATTACGAATATCCCAACGAAGGGTATCTTTTAAAGCGGCATCTAAGTTTGATAACGGCTCGTCAAGCAATACAAAGTCTGGTTCGTGAGCAAGTGTACGGGCAAGGGCTACACGCTGCTTTTGACCACCCGATAAGGTAGCTGGCTTTTTATCACGAAATGCTTCAAGGCCCAGTAACTTAATCCAATGATCAGCTTTTGAGGTATCGGTTAATCTAAAGCAAATATTTTGCTGCACTGTTAAATGCGGGAATAACGCAAAGTCTTGAAATACCATACCCACTTTACGTTTTTCTGGTGGGACTTTTAACTTTGGGGTAGCACGCCATGAGCCTAAATTAATTTCGCCTTCGCTGATAGGAATAAGCCCAGCTAACGCTTGTAAAATTGTACTTTTACCACAGCCAGTTGGACCAACTAGCATGAGGATCTCACTTTCCCCAAGTGATAAGTTGAGTTCACTTACCACACGATTGCTACCATAATCGATAGACAGCTTACTAACTGATAGCATTAAACTGATCCTTAATGTTCTAATTGACTGCGCTTTTCACCAGAGAGCATTATAGCTAAGCCACATGCTGATATCACTACTAACAAGAGCCCAGGAATGGCAGCGCGACCGAAATAACCTGCTTCATAAACACGCCATAAATAGGTTGATAGTGTTTCAAAGCCTGTTGGGCCAAGTAATAAGGTCGCTTCAAGCTCTCGCATTGATTCTAAAAATACCAAGGCTGCACCAGCAATGATACCGCGTAGTGTTAAAGGTAAGGTAATACGCATAAATGCTTCACGAGGGCTGGCGCCTAATACGCGTGCCGATTTGATTAAACTCGAATCTAAGTGTTCTGTGCTGGTTCGCACAGAGCCAACTGCCAACGGTAAAAAACGTAGCACGTAGGCTATCACTAATAATGCCAGAGTTTGGTATAAAAGCGGTAATTGCAGGCCACCATAAACAAGTGCAGTACCCATTACGATACCTGGAATACCAAATCCGAAATAAGTAACCCGTTCCATAATGCGCCCTACTTTACCACTTAAGGCAGCATGAGCTACAGGCACAGCAACCACAACAGCGACAATAGCCGCAATGCCAGATGCATAAGCTGAGTTCCACGCAATGCTGAAATCAAAATCAGCAACACCATCACGGGCAAGCCAAAGGGTAAAAATGGCTAATGGTAAACAAATAGCCAATAATAAAACAGGTAGAAAAGTCACCAGCATTACTAATTTCTGGCTGTTCGATGGGAATAACATTAGCGGTCTACCGTGGCGCTCAGAAGCCGTTTTAATTTGTGATTCGATGAACAGTAAAAAGCCTACTATCACCATTAATTGTAGCGATAACATCGCTGCACGACTTAAACCAAAGGCGTTATATTCAACATAGATTACTCGAGTAAAGGTATCTAAGCGCATCATTGCTGGTGTACCAAAATCGGATAGAGTATAAAGCGCAACCAGTAATGAGCCCGCTGCTATACCGTTTATTACACGCGGTAATATGACTTTAAACACACTCATTGGCATCGACATACCTAAAGTGCGGGCCGCATTTACCATGCTGGCATCTAAGCTAAGTAAAGACGAACGCGTTGTAAGCATAACAAAAGGAAACGTGTATAGTGTCATCACAATAGCGGCGCCAGTTAAGCCATACATAGGGGGCGTTTCAAAGCCGAGCAGCTGATTTATCTCACCACCGGGGCCAAATGCTGCATATAAAGTAAACGCGCCAATATAACTTGGAATAGCAAGTGGAGCTGCAAACAAAACAAGCCAAAGCTTTTTAAAAGGAAGTTGAACATAAGCACTAATAAACGCAAGAGGCACGCCAATTAAAATAGAGCCTAAAACAGTTAACACCATAAGTGATAAAGTGTTACCAAGAATTTTTAAATTGTGACTATCAAAAACAGCCGTCGCATCACTGGCTAAAGTGATCAGAATATAAACTGGCACTAACGCCAAAAGCGCTGCAAGCAGCGCCATGGGATAAGAAGCAGGTATGCGCATTATAAAACACCGCTACTGCGCATAAGGTCGAGTGTTGGCCTTAAATCTGCCAATTGAGTTAAATCGATTTTGGGCGGCGAAACATCCGTTAACGCTGGTAATCCAGCTGGCTGCTCAATACCTTGGATCAATGGAATTTCATAGGCTTCACGCGCTAAGTAACTTTGTACTTCTGAACTTAGTAAGTAGCGCATAAAGTTCATTGCGTTCGGGTTGTCTGTCAGCGATAACACACCTGATGCATTAACTAAACAACCAGCATCTTGATTGGTAAAAGCAAGATCAAGGTTTGCATCTGGTTTACCTGACTTAAGACGTAACGTGTAATAATGGTTTGCAAAACCAATATCCACTTCACCACGTTCAACGGCCATCACTACGCCAAGCTCGCCGGCATAGGTTTTCGAACGTTTTTGAACTTTCTTAAGCCATTTAGCCGTTTTATCTTCACCTTCAAGAATACGCATTGCCGTGACAAATGATTGGAAAGAAGCATAAGCAGGTGCCCAACCAATTGATAAATCGCTATCAGCAATGGCCATTATGCTATCTGGGATCTGATCTTTGGTTAGGCGCTTAGTGTTGTAAGGTAGTGTGCGAATACGACCTGTCACTGGTGCCCAGCCCGGATAACGGAACTGAGGTTGTAATTGCGCTTCTAAGTCACTTGGTAGCGGTTTAGCTAAACCTGCGTCTGTTACTAAGCCAATCGCACCTGAGTCAACGGCCCAAAATAAATCAGCACGTTTAACACCCGCTTTCGCTTCAGCCACAATCATGTTGGCAAGTGCAGCAGTTGGGCCACGGCGAATTGATAAATTAAGTTTTGGGTTTTTCTTTTGGATTGATTGCAGTACGTTTTCGTACAAACCACCTTCACCACGGCCTAAATATAAGGTTAGGTCACCCTCTAGGGCGGGTAAGTCTTTCACTGAAATTGGGCTTGCAGCAGAGGCTGCAAAGGCACGAGAAAGAGGTAGCGGCATTGCGCCCACTACCCCAAACGCAGCCAGGCCTTGAATAAAGGTCCTACGCTTCACTAAAATACATCCTTACGTGCTTTTTCGGCTTCTTCTAGTAACACCTTAGCGCGATCTAGTTTTTCTTGCATATCAACAACCACTGCACGTACTTGGTCAACAGACCCTTTATCAGAAATAGCTTTAGGCAGGGTTACGTTAAAATCTTTTTCGAGAACTTCTACTAACTTCGCATCTTTTTCGATAAGTGTACCTTCAACACCTTCGAATAAGTGAAGGTAAGTATCGTGTACAATTTGGGTTGCTTCATCGCTTAAACGTTCTGCGTATTTTGCAACAACACGGTCTAATTTATGTTTGATCTCATCGATAGTAGCGCTTTGCGTCATTGTTTCAGAAGCAGTTGCTTTTACAGCTTTTAATAAGCCTTTTTGCTGAAAGTCGGCAGCAAGTTTAACAGCTCCAAGACCCTGCCACAAGGCAGCATTTAAGGCCTTTTGGTGCTCACGTACTTCGCTTGCTGGCTTTTTGTCATCAATGGCCATTTTGATACCATAAATGCCTTGCCAGATTGATGCATAAACCGGTACATAATTCGTTTCAATCGCACTGTGAAACTTTACTGATTCCCAGTATTCAATTAAATCATCACTTTTAACTGCTTTTGCGCCTTTTGTTTCATAATCGGTAACCATGGTGTCAACTTTACCGATCATCCACTCAACGTCTTCTGAGTAATCTTTTAAATTTTCTTTTAGATGATTAACGTGCTCACCAATTGGTCCATTTGCCAATACAGGTTGGGCAATAAAAGTAGATGCTAATACTAGGCTAAGGCCTAGTGTTTTAACGGTGTTTAACGCTAATTTCATAGGGGGGACATCCAAGTTTCTAATTGTAAATGATAGCCATTATCATATACGTATCGATTGTCTAAATCAATTGCTATAAAGCCTTGATTACAGAATTACACATTTTTATTTAAGTGATTGGAAAGCTTACTAAGTGTGTTCATAAATTGTTTAAGTTCTTGGCTATCTAAGTCACTCACTAAACCTGCTTGCCACTCATTTGCTATTGGCACAATTTGCTCATGCAAACGGCTCCCCTCAACGGAAAGCGATAATAAACTTGCGCGTTTATCCTTAGGGTTTTCTTTGGCTGTTATAAGGTTTCTGGTCAATAGCGACTTTACTGCACGAGACACCGTTGATTTATCCATTTGTGCCATATCACATAATTCTTTGGCAGTGCGCTCACCATATTGCGCTAAATTCGCAATTATCCGCCATTGTGGCACGGTTAAATCGAACTGCTGTTGATATAGCTCACTAAACTGTTCGCTCATTTGCATTGCAATATTGGCTAGTGAATAAGGTAAGAATTGTTTTAAATCGAGCGTTATTTGTTTGTCTGTCGTCATAGCTGCACTACTGTCAAAAAATATTTACACAAGTAAATTCAGTGTAGTTTGAATTTAGTCTCACATGAGAGTATCTTACCTAAAACCTTTCAGGAGTCTAGTGATGAATAACGAATTACAATATATGACTGGCTTTGGTAATGAATTTGAAACCGAAGCATTACCCGGCGCACTACCTATCGGTCAATTCAGCCCGCAAAAAGTTAAATATGATTTATATGCTGAGCAGTTCAGCACAACGGCATTTACAGCGCCCCGTGCTGATAACCGTCGTACTTGGTTTTACCGTATTCGCCCGTCAGTAATACAAGGTGATTACACGCCAATTGATAATGGCCTTATTTGCACCGCTCCTATTACAGAAGTGCCAACACCACCGACAATGCTACGTTGGGATCCAATCGAAATTCCAGCACAGCCAACTGATTTTATAGATGGTTTAGTCACTATGGCTGCCAACGGTAGTGCCAATGCGCAAACAGGTATTGGTATTCATATTTATGTCGCTAATAAATCAATGCAACACCGTTACTTTTATAATGCTGATGGTGAAATGTTATTTGTGCCGCAACAAGGTGAGCTATTACTTAGAACCGAGTGCGGACAACTAACCATTCGTGCAGGCGAAATTGCCGTAATTCCCCGTGGTATTAAGTTCGCAGTTGATTTGCTCACCGATACAGCGCGTGGTTATATTTGTGAAAACTATGGCCATGCCTATATTTTACCAGAGCGCGGCCCAGTGGGTGCCAATGGTTATGCTAATGACCGTGACTTCCACTACCCTGTAGCGGCTTTTGAAGATGTTGAAGGTGATTTTGAACTCGTTGCTAAATTCAATGGCAATATGTTCCGTTGTGATATTGGCCACTCGCCATTAGATGTGGTTGCTTGGACGGGTAACAGTGCACCTTACAAGTATGACCTTGCTCGATTCAATGTTATGAATACAGTAAGTTACGACCACCCTGATCCATCAATCTTTACTGTATTAACATCACCATCGGGTACAGAAGGTGTCGCTAATATCGATTTTGCTATCTTCCCTCCACGTTGGATGGTGGCTGAGAACACATTCCGCCCACCTTATTACCACCGTAATATTATGAGTGAGTTTATGGGCCTAATCGAAGGTGTATACGATGCCAAAGAACATGGCTTTGTACCTGGTGGTTCTAGCTTACATAATTGTATGTCACCACATGGTCCAGAAGCCGATGTATTCGAAAAAGCATCAAATGCTGAACTTGAACCACAACGCTACGAAAATACCTTGGCATTTATGTTCGAATCACGTTACGTTATTTCACCAACTAAATATGCCCTTGAAGGTAAAGAGCGTCAGCCTAATTACACAGACTGTTGGCGCACTATTAAAAAACATTTCACAGGTAAACAGGACGTATAATGAAACTTTATAGCTATTTTCGTTCATCAGCTGCATACCGAGTTCGCATTGCGCTTAATTTAAAGAACATTGATCACGAGTTGGTGACGGTTAATTTATTAAAATCAGAACAACAAAGCGACGAGTACCTAGCTAAAAACCCACAAGGGTTATTGCCTGCACTTGAAAATGAGCAAGGTGTACTTGCGCAATCGCTGGCTATTTTAGAGTGGCTAGAAGAAACTCACCCAGAAACGCCTCTATTAACTGGTGATGCATGGCAAAAAGCTCAGATCCGCAATTTATGTTATGCCGTAGCGTGCGATATCCACCCTATCGATAATTTGCGTGTATTAAAGTACTTGGCTAACGATCTTGGTGTTGATGAAGAAGCAAAAACGACCTGGTATAAGCATTGGGTAGAAGTTGGCTTTGAGAGTATCGAAAAGCTACTTGATGAAGCGAACACTTTTTGTGTGGGCAACAAACCAACGCTTGCTGATGTGTGCTTAGTGCCGCAAGTATTTAATGCCTTGCGTTTTAAAGTTGATATGACCAAGTACCCTAAAATTGCTGCTGTTTATGAGCAATGTAATAAGCTTGATGCCTTTATAGATGCTGCACCACAAAATCAGCCAGATGCAATTTAAGCTTTAAAATTTGGAGTTAAAAAGGCCCGAATACTTCGGGCCTTTTTAATTTGTTATCTAAGTGCTGAGTTAATTACACTCACATGGTTAATTAAATCGAGCCCTAAGTCGGTTAAGTAGCCCCCATCAGGACTATCTGTAATACCTTTATCATAAAGACGTTTTGCTGCATCTCTAATTGAGTTTTCGGCATCGGAGTGAATTTTAATTCCCTGCATTTGAGAGTTACGAGGAAATTTCGCAAGCAAGGTTAGTTCGTCGATCATATTTTTATCAAATTGCATGTGTTCACCTTTTTATTATTTATTCCTTGTCATAAGCTTAGTGTAGTTATACAAATCTGCCCAACGGGAGGCGTATTTTGTTAAAGAAAATTTTACTGTTAAGTACTTTGTTTACTTTAGGGTTTGTAGATCAAGCACAAGCAAACGAAAAACCACTAATCGTGCTTGATGGTCAAGAGGCATTAAACAATCAAAAAGTGTGTTGGTATGAAAATAAACGCTATACCGAAGGTGCCTATATTGTCGTTGGCGAGATGACTTTAATTTGCAGCGCCAAACAGCCTAATTTTTCAAACAGTGATTTGGCGTGGCTCAGACTAAATGCCAATGGCGAGATTATTTACCCAAAACAAGCGAAAACGATTCACGTCAATTAGCTTAAAACAAACAGATAGGGTACTATTGCGCGGTTGCAAATAACCTAAGATTTATCATGGACAATCAACCAAATAATCCGTTACATGGCGTTAAATTAGCCGACATCGTTACTAAACTTGAAGAAAAACTTGGTTGGGAAGGTATGGCAGCGCACGTAGATGTACGCTGCTTTCAGAATGACCCAAGTGTAAAGTCGAGTCTTAAATTTTTACGAAAGACCCCTTGGGCACGAGAAAAAGTAGAGCAGTTATATATTGATACCTTTATCAATAATGACCAAGCTGATGATGGCACTTTCCAATGGAAAAGTATTAAAAAGTAACCACTTAATCTTCAGCTGCTACAATCACCGAAAGCGATTTCGGTGATATCTCCACCTCTAGTTTATCTGCAGTTTTCACTTCACCATCAATAACATAGCTCAAACCGTTTTCTGCGCTTACTGTCACTCGTTTAGCATTTGTGTGGTGACTGTTAATGGCAAAACTAGTTTGTGTAATGCTTGAGAACACTAACACAGCAATACTTAAGGTACTCGCTTTTGAATCAGCACTAGGGGTTAACCAATTTACATCAAGTAAACCATCTTGATGATCTGGCTGACCTGCAGATTGAGCAAGTAAGGTAGTAAAAGGCGCTGCGTTGGCGATGATTAAACTGGTGGTATTGATTGTTTGCTCATCGTTATTATCAAGAGTAACAACATAGTCTTGCGCTTCATGCTCACCTAATGCTTGCCAAAATCCTTGTAAATAAGCTAATTGCCCAGACTCATTTTTAGCATCACGATGGGCTTTTTCAATCATCTTTTGTTCAAAACCAATTCCTGCAAGTAATAACATACGCTCGCCGTTACACACAGCGGTATCTATCCGACTCGCCTGCCCTTCAATTATCAGCTCACACGCCTGCTCTACCGGAATAAGCTTCGATTGTATACCCATCAACACATGAGCGAGCGCATTGGCAGTACCTAAAGGAATAATACCCAGTTTACACTCTGTATTTACAAGTACACTTGCAACCTCTGTTACTGTGCCATCGCCACCACAGGCTATGACTACATCAGGGTTCAATTCAAGTGCTTCTTTGGCCAACTCAGTACCATTTACCTGTTCTGAAGTGGTGTAAACAGTTAAATCGTAATACTCAGACAAACGAGAGGTAATTTGCTTACGTTTAGCTTCCCACAGTTTTGTTCCAGAAACAGGGTTAGCAATGAGCACAGCTTTATTTTTGATTAACAAGTCACCTCTACGATGGCGACGCACAAGATGACGTAGCTGGCGCTTGTTTAAATTTGCAGTTTCTCGTGTCTCTTTAATTTGTGCGAGTACTTGGTGAACATCGGCATCTTTATTTTGGCTAAGTAAGTAAGCTGCCATTACAAATACTGAGCGACCACGCCCTAAGGCGCAATGTACTACGACACGTCTATCTGCTTTTACTTGATGGTCAATCCAATTAATCGCTTGGTGTAATTGCGCGCGTGTTGGCACGCTATGATCAAGTACAGGGATATTTAAATAACGAATATTCTCTTGCGTAGAAGACCATTCAAGGCCATCAAACTCACAAGTTACATCTAAAATAGCTGTAATACCCATTTCTTTCATGGTCTCTATATCTGAAGGAAATAAACGACAGGCTAAAAATAAATGCTCATTAATTTGTTGTAATGGCGGCACTTTGTCGTGTTTTCTCGACCAAGCATTGTAAAGTTGTGCACCCAATAAAAATGGAATAAAAGCCCAACGAATATAGATAGGAATAACGCCATTTTCACGTTTTCTGAAAATACGTGCGATATTAAAAAAGTATGCGCCACTCACCAATAGCAACGACAAAGCCGTCCAATAAAAAAACAGCGCAAAGTAAACAGTTTCTACCCGAATAGCCGCAATTATAAATACAATCGCTAAAGCTAAGTAACTAAATGCTGCCCACATAATCACTCCTTGTTATTCTAATTGCATACTACGTTGCAAGTTTCACTCCAGTAAAAGCTGTTAAATTACCCCTACTGGCTATTTAAAATCAGTAACTTAGCATTTATAAAAAAGCTTACTATTTTAGTTTAGGACATTTTTTCACAATTTTATGAATAACTTACAATAATTTACATAGAACCAATTGGATAGATTTGCCAAGTACTCTTTCCCTGCTAGTCTAAGTTAAAAGCCATGCCTAATAATGACAGGTTTTTAGTAGAGCTTTCATCAAAAATTTAAATCAACCCGAGCCTAATTCGTTATGAAATACGATGACCAAACGCTACTTAATTTACTTGCAGCAGAATATGTTTTAGGCACTTTACATGGCCATGCCCGAGATAGATTTAGCCGCTTAATGCGCACCTCTCCTCGAGCCCGATACGCAACCTCATTATGGCAAAGATACATAAAAAACCTAGAAGACGCGATTGAATCTAACCCACCTGATCAGCAAGTTTGGGATAAAATAACAAAACGGATTGACCCACTTTTTTTACCAACACAGAAGAAAGCAAAAGGCCCTAACTTTGGAATATTTAAGGCTTGGGCTGCTATTGCAACAGCGGTCTGTATTGTGTTGATATTAATTACTTGGCAACCGCAAGAGTCGTTTAGTGATAAAATCTCTCACTCGGTAACGTTTTATGACACAGCAAATAATCCAGTTTGGAATTTAGAAATAAGCGATCACAGTATTTTACTTAAAGCTGCTAATGGCATGAGTTTACAAACTGATTATGACTACCAGTTGTGGATCCGTTTAAAAGGCTACCCGAGCGCCATCCCTATTGCTTTATTGCCAAAAACAGATAGCAAAGAAATTGCCCGAAACGCATTATTTAAACCACAAAATATCACTTTACTTGCAATAAGCCGTGAGCCAATTGGCGGATCACAATCAGGTAGCCCAAGTGAAATTATTTATACAGCCGTACTCGATGCTAACTAATCTTTCAAAGCGTAGAAACAATTTATAAATACGAGCAAAGCCTGTATTTCTAAGATAAACGACCTAGTCGATAAACCTTTGTAATTGCTATAGTGACAGCCTCTTTTTATATCCGCTTTAAAAAATAGGCGGTAATTCGAGTATTAGACTCGTCTCCTTGTATTATCTTAGGAATAAAAATGAAAAAGTCGTTGTTGTTTACGCTATTTCTATTAATTTTTAGCTCTATCTGTCACGCCCACCAGCAAAGCACCGCTTATCTTAATTTAGAACAACAAACGAGCAATAAGCTATCACTAGTAGGCTCTTGGCAAGCCTCGGTGAATGATCTCGATAAAGCGCTCAACTTCGATAAAAATCAGGATAATGTAATTACATGGCATGAAATTACATCACAGCAGCAAGCAGTATTAGACTATCTAAATAGCCATTTTAATGTGATACAACAAAGTCAAAGCTGCAAGGTCACGTTTGATGGTGCACTCAGTATAGATAACCACTTTAATCAGTCGTATATCCATGTGCCACTACAAGTTGATTGTCCATCTGATAGTTCTATAACGGTTAATTACACTGCCCTGTTTGATATAGATGAGCATCATCAAGTAATTGCTGCCATTGCTAAATCAAGCCGCGTATTTGAACAAAATACGCCAAAACAAGTTATAAACTTTGATGAGCAAAGCTTCACCACAACGTTTATTGAATATGTACATCAAGGCATATTACATATTTGGATGGGTACAGATCATATCTTGTTCTTAATCGCACTGTTACTAGGCTGTGTGTTAGTTCGCAAGCAAGGCGAGTGGAAACCTGTCGAGTCTAAAAAACAAATTCTAATTGATACAGCTTGGATCATCACCGCTTTTACACTTGCTCACTCAATAACGCTAACAGCGACTGCTATGAATATCATATCGCCAAACACCCAATGGGTAGAATTAGGTATCGCGCTTTCTGTATTATTTGCTGCAATAAATAATATTTGGCCAATGATTGTGCGTTTAGGCTGGATCACATTCTGTTTTGGTCTATTACACGGTATGGGGTTTGCGAGTGTTTTAGGTGAGCTTGGTTTATCAAATGAATACAAGCTAATGAGTATTTTAGCGTTTAATTTAGGGGTTGAGATTGGTCAACTGGTTATTTTAGCAATCTGTTTACCACTGCTAATGCTACTTAGAAATAACTCCTGGTACAAAAAAGCTATTATGCCAGCAGGCTCAGTGCTAATTGCCATTATGGCAATCCAATGGTCTATAGAGCGCTTTTAATAAGCGCTTTATTCAAAGGGTAACAACAAGGTTTTCATTGTTGGGCGTAGCGCTTTAAGTAACTCATGAATATCTAAATCTGGGTTGAGCATTTTACGCAGTAACAGGCCACCCATTACAGAGAACATCACTTCAATACGGGCATTCACTTCTTCAAGTGCAGTGCCTTGTAATGGCCCTCTTTCACCCACTAATAAATCACGCATAGAATCACGAGCGTGGCTATCTGACTCTCGTAATAAGTTAGCCACTTTTTCATTACGAGCAGCTTCGGCGAGCATTTCTAAATCAAGCGCACCTTGATTCAAATCGGTATGGCGCTCAACGCCTCTGCCTAGACCATCAAGCAATACAGTGACACGATCGCCGGGTTTATCAGCAAACTCTTTAAAGATTGAGAACATTTCTTCCATATCACGTTCAACAATCGATTCTATAATCGCCTCTTTACTGGCGAAGTAATTGTAGATATGACCAGCACTCATACCCGCGGTTTTAGAAATTTCGGCCATTCCCGCGCCATGATAACCCTTACGTCGAAAACAATCCGCTGCGGCACAAAGCACTTGATTACGTCTTGCCTCAGCAAGCGCAGGATCATTGTGTCTTTTCGTTTTTTGCGTCATGGTTTCTCCAAGCTTTACTGACTAGAGTTAACTTTAATTTAAACAAGGTTTACAGGATCTTAATCTTTGAGGAGAGTCAAAACAACTAAGAACCTGCAAAACCTTAAATAAATTATGCTTTTGCTGATTTATTGCACAGCTTTTTGTGCATTCCAGCCGCCGCCCAGTGCTTTATACAAATTAATTTGGCTTGCCAGATACGCTTGCTTACCCAAAATTAACTGTTGTCCTGCACTGTACCAATTTCGTTGTGCATCCAATACTTGCAAGTAACTATCGGCGCCCTTTTGAAAACGCGCATCCGATAAAGTAAAAGATAGCTCATTACTTTGGTACAAGTCATTAAGGGCATCTAGCTGATGCATATAACCTTCACGATCAGCAAGGGCATCAGAGACTTCTTTGAATGCCTGTTGAATAGTTTGCTCGTAACTGGTTATTGCCATTTCTTGCTGTGCTTTTGCAACATCGAGATTAGCTTGATTACGACCCATATTAAAAATAGGCAAGTTTACCGAAGGCACAAAGCTCCAAGTACCTGAACCTGAATCAAAAAGATTACTCAAGTCTGCAGAAGCTGAACCCGCATTCGCGGTTAAACTGATGCTTGGATAGAATGCCGCTTTTGCCACACCAATGTTTGCATTGGCTGCCTGTAAATCATGCTCAGCCGCTTTGATATCAGGTCGCTGAGTCAATAGCTCAGACGGTAACCCTACTGGCACATCAGGTAAGCTCAGCACATCGTCAATATTTTGTGTTGGTAATAAATCCGCAGTGACGGTTTTACCCACTAAAAAGTCGAGGGCATTTTTATCACGCTTTAGTAAACGCTGATAGTTTGCAATATCGACCTTAGCGGTTGCTACTGTACTTTCAAGTTGCGATAGCGTTAACTGAGAAGCAGCACCTAGAGCAAATGTTTTACGGGTTAGCTCTAAAGACTCCTGCTGAGACTTTAAAGTCTCGTTTGCAAGTGCCAATAGCTCTTTATCCGTCGCATAGTTAAGCCAAGCATTCACTAATTCTGATATCAAACTAATGCGTACACTGGTTAAACTATATTCGGCCGAATATAGGTTTTGCAGAGCTTGCTCTGATTGGTTACGTACTTTGCCCCAAAGATCAATTTCGTAAGCGGTTAAGCCTACAGTTGCTGAATAGTTTTCAGAGATAGTTGCTTGACCAGTACCAGATAAATCTGCCGGCAGACGCTGACGGGTACCTGATGCATTGAGATCAATGCTTGGGTAAAGTGCTGAATCTTCAATCTGATACATTGCTCTTACCTGCTGCACATTGAGTGCAGCAGTTTTAATGTCTTTGTTGTTTTCAAGTGTTAGCGAAATCAACTGTTGAAGTTGCGCATTACTGAAAAATGACTGCCAATTGAGCGCATTGATATCACCTGCAGTACCTTGGATATCATAGTTTTGAGCAACGGGTAATTCACGTTGCTCCATATCTGGCGCCATATTACAGGCAGATAGCATAAGTGCAGCAACAGACACTGAGATAAGTTTAGCTTTCATTATGCCTGCTCCTCTTTAGTTGATTTTGTTTTGCCTGGGAATACTCGGCGCACTAGTACAAAGAACAGTGGCACAAATATTACCACAATGGTCGATGACGCAAGTGTACCGCCAATAACAGCAATACCGAGTGCGTTTTGTGCACCTGAACCAGCACTTGATGCAATTGCTAGCGGTAGTACACCACACACAAATGCCATTGATGTCATAAAGATTGGACGTAAACGTAGACGAATAGCTGCTACTGCGGCATCGACAAGTTTCATACCTTCATCCATTTTATGAATAGCAAACTCTACAATTAAGATGGCATTTTTTGATGCCAGACCTATGGTGGTTAGTAGACCCACTTGTAGATAAATATCGTTTGATAAATTAAATACAAATGACGCAATCGACGCACCAAATACCCCAAGCGGTACAATGAGCATAACCGCCGCAGGAACTGACCAGCTCTCATATAACGCCGCTAAACATAGGAATACAACCAACAATGAAAGTGCATAAAGTAATGGCGCTTGACCACCACTTAAACGTTCTTCATAAGAAATACCTGTCCATTCGAACGATACACCCGGTGGTAATTTCTTAACCATTTTCTCAACTTCAACCATCGCTTGACCAGTACTGTAGCCTGGTGCAGCAGCACCTTGGATTTCCATCGCTGAAAAGCCGTTATAACGCTCAAGACGTGGTGAGCCATAAGTCCAATAAGAATGAGCAAAGGCTGTAAATGGCACCATGTCACCATTGGCGTTACGTACATACCACTCGTCTAAGTCTTCTGGCACCATGCGTGATTCAGGCGTACCTTGTAAGTACACTTTTTTCACACGACCACGGTCAATAAAGTCATTTACATAGCGACTACCCCAAGCCGTTGATAACGTATTATTAATATCTGCTTGTGTAAGACCTAATGCTTCAGCTTTCGCTAAATCAATATCAAGCTCTAGCTCTGGTTTATCTTCTTGACCATTTGGACGCACACCCGATAACACAGGGTTTTGTGCAGCCATACCTAAAAACATGTTACGTGCTTCAAGTAGCTTTTCGTGACCGAGACCAACCCTATCTTGTAAGAACAAAGTGAAACCGTTTGCAGTACCAAGCTCAACAACCGCAGGAGGTGGGAAGGCAAACACGAACGCTTCTTTAATCGTTGAGAAGTATCCCATGGCTTTACCCGCAACCGCACCGACGGTTAAATCAGGACGCTGACGCTCATCCCAGTGTTTTAAACCCACAAAGCCGATTGCCGCATTTTGACCAGAACCTGCAAAGCTGAAACCTGTTACCGTAAAGATAGACTTAACCGCTTCTGATTGTTCTTCTAAGAAGTGATGTTCCATCTTTTCAACAACTTTTAAAGTTTGCTCAGTTGTTGCACCGGCAGGTAAGCTTACTTGGTTAAACAAAATACCTTGGTCTTCATCTGGTAAGAATGCCGATGGTAATTGTGAGAAAATAAACACCATGCCACCCACGATTAGACCGTAAATAAGTAAATAGCGTTTACTGTGTTTGATCATACGAGACACAAAACCTTGTGTACCCGAGTTTGTTCTGTCAAAACCACGGTTAAAGCCAAGGAAGAAACGACCAAATAAAGACTTATCATTATGAACATGACTTGGTTTTAGCATTGTCGCACACAAAGCTGGCGTTAAAATCAATGCAACAAGCACTGATAAACTCATTGCCGTTACCAAGGTGATTGAGAACTGACGATAAATAACCCCTGTTGAGCCTGGGAAGAACGCCATAGGCACGAATACTGCCGAGAGCACCATCGCAATACCAACAAGGGCACCTTTGATTTCATCCATTGATTTGCGTGTTGCTTCAAGAGGAGATAAGTTCTCTTCGGTCATTACACGTTCCACGTTTTCAACGACGACGATTGCATCATCTACCAGTAGACCAATAGCAAGTACCATCGCAAACATGGTCAAGGTATTAATTGAGAAGCCAAACACTTGCAAGATGGCAAACGTACCTAGCAATACAACGGGTACTGCAATGGTCGGAATAAGTGTTGCTCTGAAGTTCTGTAAGAATAAGTACATTACCAAGAACACCAGCACAACAGCTTCGATTAGAGTACTGACAACTTTTTCAATTGAAAGTGATACAAATGGTGTCGTATCGTAAGGAACAACCGTTGTTAAACCTTCAGGGAAGAAAGGCTCAAGTTCAGCAAGAGCGGCTTTTACGCCATCTGCTGTATCAAGTGCATTAGCACCACTGGCAAGCTTAACACCTAAACCTGATGCCGGTTTGCCGTTAAAACGCGCAACAACACCGTAGTTTTCACCACCTAATTCAACATCAGCAACGTCACTTAAACGAACAACTGAACCATCAGCATTGGTTTTTACAAAGATATTTCTAAATTGCTCAGGTGTTTGTAAGCGACTTTGCGCAGTCACTGTTGCATTAAGTTGCTGGCCACTAACCGCTGGCAAGGCACCAAGTTGACCTGCCGACACCTGTGCATTTTGGGCACTGATTGCAGCGCTAATATCAGCAGGAGTTAATGAGTACTTAAGTAATTTAGCTGGATCTAACCAAATACGCATTGCATATTGAGAACCAAACAGCTGTACTTCACCTACACCGTTTACACGCGAAATAATATCAAGCACGTTTGATGAAACATAATCACCGATATCGATGTTGTTCATACTGCCGTCTTCAGATACAAAGCCTACAACCATTAAGAAGTTACGAGCAGATTTTGCAACCGACACACCTTGACGTTGTACTTCTTCTGGTAATAACGGTGTTGCAAGCGACAATTTGTTTTGTACTTGAACCTGTGCGATATCAGGGTCTGTATCAGCACTAAAGGTTAAGGTTAACGTCGCAGAGCCGTTAGACTCAGAGGTTGACGACATGTAAAGCAAGCCATCGAGCCCTTTCATTTTTTGTTCAATAACCTGTGTAACCGTATCTTCTAGAGTACGGGCCGACGCACCAGGGTATGTGGCTTGAATACTAATTGCAGGTGGTGCAATTGATGGATACTGCGCAACCGGCAAACTTCTAATTGCTAAGATACCTGCCAGCATAACAACGATAGCAAGCACCCACGCAAATATGGGCCGATCAATAAAAAATCGTGACATTAAGTTTCTCCGTTACTGGCTGTTAGCTGCTGATTCTGCAGGCATTGCATTGACTGGTGCACCTGGGCGGATTTTCTGTAAACCTTCAACAATTAACTTATCGCCACTGTTTAAGCCGTCTGTCACTAACCAATTTGAGCCAACAGTACGATCAGTTTTAAGCACACGTGTTTCTACGGTATTGTCTTTGCTTACAACCATGGCAGTAGGTTCACCTTTGGTGTTTCTGCTTACGCCACGTTGTGGTGCTAAAATCGCATCACTTTTCACACCTTCAACAATTACTGCGCGAACATACATTCCTGGCAGCAGTAATTTTTCAGGGTTAGGAAATTCAGCACGTAAGGTTACTGAGCCTGTGCTTGGATCAACAGTCACTTCAGAGAATTGCAATGTACCTTTATGTTGATAAGTGCTGCCATCTTCCATTTTTAATTCAACTTTTGAATGTAAAGCGGCATCTTTATCAAGATCACCCGCAGCAATGGCTTTTTTCAAACGTGTTAGTTCACTGCTTGACTGGGTTAAATCAACATAGATTGGGTCTAATTGAGTAATGGTTGCTAATGCAGTTGCTTGATTTGCACTCACAAGGGCTCCGGCAGTGACATCTGATTTACCAATTTGGCCACTAATTGGCGCTAACACTTTGCTGTAGTTTAAATTGATTTCAGCGGTTTTAAGCTGCGCTTGAGCTGTCAGTAAGTCAGCTTTTGCACCTTTGTATGCTGCATCAGCTTCGTCGTAATCTTGTTGGCTTACTGCTTTGATGCTCAATAGCTCTTTATAACGTTCTGCTTTTGCCTTGGCATTTGCAATACTTGCTTGAGCTTTAGTAATAGCGGCTTTACTAGTCGCTACTTCAGCTTCAAATGTAGATGGGTCAATCTGATATAAAGCTTGGCCTTTTTCAACCTCAGCACCTTCAACAAACATACGAGATTGAATAATACCGTTAACCTGCGGACGAATTTGCGCAATACGTGAAGCAGCCACACGACCCGGTAATTCTTTAGTTAGTGTAAGTGGTTTACTTTGCATCTCAATAACGCCAACAGGAACAGCTTGAGCTGCCTGCGTTTGCCCTTGAGCCGATTCTGATTGGCCGCAGCCTGATAATAAAACAGCACCAGCCAAAGCTGACACTGCAAAAAATGGAATGCGAGAGCGCTGCATGTGTAGTTCCTTAGTTTAGAGTGAACGATCATTCTAAACTAAAGAAGGCACAGATCAACCATCTTTAAAGAACTTTACATTAAATAAAATACTTGCTTTAACGCATGAATTTTGTGCAATAAATAAATTACTAATTGAATTATTGCGAAGGTATCTGAGAAAGTTGTTTTAAAACTATTAGTTATGCGAATTGAAGTAATATCAATTAGCAGATTATTCGCCTAAACACATGCCCATTGCGCGGGCACTTGTTATTAAAGAATGCTCTGAAGGGATGACGCGATATTCAGACGTTGCTTCTTTTAAACTGATTGGTTTAATTTCACCGTCTTTACTGACAGGAATAAAACCAAACTGACCTTTCTTAACAAGCTCGAATGCTTGCACACCAAACTCCGCTGCAAGCACCCTATCGAACGCATTGGGTGTGCCACCACGTTGAATATGCCCTAATACGGTTACTCTTACATCAAGTTCAAGCGCCACACGTATTTGTGAAGCAAGCTGCTCGGCAATGCCACCTAGTATTGGGTTTTCGTAACCAAGTTCATTTGATTGTTTACTAACAACAGCACCAGCAACAGGTTTTGCCCCTTCTGAAATGACAATATTGGCAAATCCATGGCCTTTATCAAAACGTGATGTTAGTTTGGCTTTAATCGCTTCAATTTCGTAAGGAATTTCTGGAATAAGTGCGACTTCAGCGCCTGCTGCAATTGCTGAATGCAAACAAATCCAACCGGCATCGCGCCCCATTACTTCAGTCACAATCACTCGGTTATGACTTTGCGCTGTTGGTATTAAACGATCAATGGCTTCGGTGGCGGTGTCGACAGCAGTCTGAAAGCCGATTGTGTAATCAGTGCCATATAAATCATTATCAATAGTTTTTGGCACCCCTACGATATTCAAGCCATGCTCAAATAAATGTTGAGATACCCTATGTGAGCCATCACCACCTATATTTATAACCGCATCGAAACCAAGTTGTTTTATAGTACTGATTAACTCATCAGAGCGGTCAATAAAGACTTGTTCACCCGCTATTTCAGCAGGAAATGCGGTTGGATTTCCTTTATTAACTGTTTCGAGAATTGTTCCACCACGAACATGAATACCCGCCACCACTTCACTAGTTAAGTGTATAATATCATTTGGCTTTTCAAGCACACCACAATATGCTCTTCGGCTACCATACACCTGCCAATTGCCATCATGTTCGGCTGCTTTAACCACCGCTCTGATCACCCCATTAAGCCCAGGGCAATCACCCCCACTTGTTAATAGCAGTAATTTTTTCATTGTGTTACCAACTTCGTTCACTGATTAGTTACAGATTAGCTTATATGTTGAGCTTTCGCGTATGACTTACATCAACTAAAACTTGGTTTTTTATGCGTAGAGAAGAGCGCCACAACAAGCACTAATAATACATACTTAGGCAGACTAGTCAGTAAAGTGGTGTTATCAAAATTTGTAGAAAAGGTGTTAAAAGCAAAATATAAATGCAGCGCTAAAAATGGTGTCAGCAATATAAAATATGAATATGCTTTATCCTTAAGGTACAGCGACTTACTTATGAGTAAAAACACCAAAAGTAACGCTAATAAAGGAAAGCCTAAAGTAACGATATCAACCATTGATAAAGCAAAGTTAGGTGACAAGTCATAAAGGGCTGAAAGTACTTCGGTTGGAATCGCAATAGCTGAACCATAGCCAATAACTGGTATAGATAAATAGGCAAATAAACAGCCAAAAATAAATAAAAGTAGTACGTTATATTTCATAACTCCATTCCATGGTTTGTTCATTATTAGTCTTACGCTAA
The DNA here is from genome assembly GCF_019134595.1 of Pseudoalteromonas shioyasakiensis. Classification (NCBI taxonomy): domain Bacteria; kingdom Pseudomonadati; phylum Pseudomonadota; class Gammaproteobacteria; order Alteromonadales; family Pseudoalteromonadaceae; genus Pseudoalteromonas; species Pseudoalteromonas shioyasakiensis. The sequence goes on from NZ_CP077771.1 coordinate 584,299, forward strand.
CTAATAATGAACAAATAATCCACTACTTTTTCAGTATCTTATACTATTAAAAGGTTTTAACTTTAAAGGCTAAGTGTTCTACCGCACAGCCTGTACTACTTGTGTTTACACGATAATAATGAGTGTTTTCAGTGGCATTTAAATCCAGTAAAAACTCATCATGCTGAGCGACTGCTTGTTGCTCTTGGGTTAGGCACATAGCCTGTACAAGCGAGCGTAATTTAGCATCTGAAAAAATGGTGCCGAAACGCTGCATCGGCAGTGGCGGAATGTTAATACTAGGGAGTGCATTATCAACAGTTCGTTTAGCTAGAGTAAAACCATCCTTTGTTACATCAATAACCGAACCTGCAGGCCAATAACTGATTGCTCCGCTGTTTTTAGCGTCAGATTTAACATGCACAACACCGCTTTTACCAATCACCGTCATTAGTGAGGTTTCACCTGCTCGAATTGATACAAGCGCTGTGGTCTCATCAATGCCAAAGCCATGCTGTTGCCCTGTATCTGCCAGTAATCTTGCCAAACGCATTGTTCTGTTACGCTCGCTAAAGTGTGTATCAAGAACACCGTAAGTAAAGCTGCCAAGTCCTCCTTGTTTTTCATAGGTAAGGCTATCAGCCGAAAGCTTATCTCCGCATTCATTTTCACAGCGCTCACTAGGTGGAGACACAGCAAACGAGCCTTCTCTCATTGCCGCTAAACTTGTGCCATTTGAAATCATCGGCACTGAGCCATAGCCATTTTCACCACCACTTTGCACCGCGGTACCTGCGCTTGTACCTACAAGTAATGGTCTTTGTAAAATTGATTGAGTCCATGGGTATTGCTTACCCTCTTCATCAAAAAGTACTTTTCTGGTTAAACTCTGATCGCCACCGTTAAACATCATCCCCGTCGCGTTTTCAATCAGTTTAACTAAATGATCGACCCCTTTATCACAAAGCGCTTTTTCGGCCTTAATTCGATCAGGGTAAATTGTCTCACGATTAAAAACGCCCATAGAGTCAGTGCGTAAAGAATCCAACCTGTCACATTGCTTACTGGTAATCGCTTTTGCTAAGGCGGGTGTTAGCGGTAACCAGCTTGATTCTACGCCCTTAAAGTTTAATACCCCTTCATAAAAGTCAGCTGATTCATATGGGTCTCTGCTTGAAGCCGTAACCGCTAAAATTTTTGGTGATTCGGTGGTTGTTTTTAATGAAGCAGCAACAAAGTCTAAAATATCATTGGCTGCACTTTCGTTATTATCGCTTGTACTAACCTGCTCTTTTTGACGGCTAGAATCAGCATTTAATACAGCAACTTCGAGTGAGTCTATGACAAAGTTGTATTCTGAATCAGTGAGTTCGTTTAGTAACTTGTTATCTAAATCACGCCATGCCCATAAAATATCACTTTTAGTGATCACACCTGACTTTTCACGTGCAATCTGTGCTAATACCTTGAGCGTTTGCTGACGATTTTTTTTATTCTTGCTTGGCCAATTTGTCTTTATTGCAGATAAAGCATCATTATTTAATCGAAATTGATTATTCTGTTTACCACTAATCTGTTTATTAGAAAGACAGTTTTTAGGGTTCATACTTGAGCACGTGGTCAAAGATCCACCGACTAAAACCAACGTTTGCTGTTGATCATTTGCATAGACTTTGCTGCCAAATGATGCGAAAAACAAACCAAATACCAAAGAAAAAGCTGAAGTTTGATATTTAGTCTTTTGCTCCTTAAGGATGTTCATATTGTTACACTCTTGTAAAAAAATATTAGAAAATTGCTTGCGCAGCTTTTTGTTGCTTGCTATAAAAAAAAGGAACATTTAAAACGCGAGTAAGCTAGCACTGTATCGCTAGCTTTGTCAAAAGACCTTACGGATTGGAATTATGTTGAAAAACGCATTATCGCTTTGCACATATTTCTACTCTCCACACTACCTTTCGGAGTGGTTTGACGAGTAGCCACACCTCACTTCCTGTGAGGGGCTAGTTGTGTCTATAACCCACTGCCCTGTCTAAAAAATTATAACAATTATTCAAAACGTCACGGTTTTGCCGTGTGTTTTTTAAGACAAAGGTAAATCAATATGTTTCGTCAGTTATCAATTGCTGTAGCAATCAGTGCTGTGCTGTGCCCAGTACAAACTGTGTATGCTCAAAACGACCAACAATCAGAAAAAATTGAACGAGTAGAAGTAACAGGATCACGAATTAAAGGGGTTGATTTAGAAGGAACCATCCCGCTTACCGTGCTTGACCAAGATGCTATCAAGCGCTCAGGAGCGAACACCATTCATGAGTTATTAAAAGATTTATCTGTATTCAAAGGCGGATCAGGTACCTTTTCGACATCTGAAAGCGGTGGTACATCAACCTCAACGCCAGCGGGTCAATCTGCTGCAAGCCTACGTGGTATGGGGCCCTCAGCTACATTAACACTGATTAATGGGCGGCGTGTAGCACCTAGCTCGTTCGCAGCAGGCACTGAAAACTTTGTCGATGTGAACTCAATTCCACTTGCTGCAATCGAGCGCATTGATATTTTAGCCACTGGCGCATCAGCAATTTATGGTGCTGATGCTGTCGCTGGTGTTATTAACTATATTCTCAAAGATGACTATCAAGGAGCTGAAGTAAATACTTCTTACACCAATAGTTTTGACAGTCATGACGAAGCTAAAAAGCAGCTTAACTTAGTCTACGGAACCAATATCGGTGAAAGTAATTTAACGGTATTTGCTGATATATACGACCGCAATGCCTTTAAAGCAACCGACAGAAGTTATACCGCAACACCTAATCTAGTGAATGGTTACTCATATTTACCGAAGCTTGAGAACTCACCAAACATTTATTATTACAGCAGTCGAGATGGCAATGAACTACCAGCGCCAAACTGTAAAACAGAGCTTGTCACGACTGAGTATGGTGAGCAAATTTGTGCTTACTATGCAAACCAAGATGATTACCTAGAAACCCCATTTGAAAGCCTTTCAACTGGCTTTATGTTTAACAGCACCTTAGGTGATTTAGATTGGCATACCGATTTCTTCTATAGCCAAACTAAATCAAAAGCCTATTCATCACCTGCACCAATCAATCAAATAAACGACGATGATGGTCCGTTTATCATAGAAGATGCGCTATTCATTTATGATAACGCTGATGGTAGTAACGACTTAATGGACCAGCTTTATATTGATCCATTTACCACTCAAGCGGGTCGAGAAGTGTATGGCTTTGCATTTGATGCACGTTTTAATTCACCACGTACTGTCGAAGTTGAAACTAAAAACTTTCGCTTAGTCAGTAGCCTAGGCGGTTACATTGGTGATTGGAGTTGGGAGTCAGGGGTAACATTTTCTCGTTCTAAGTCAGAGCAAGAAGCGATTGATGGTATTTACAACCGCTACCAATTTCATTCTGCAATCACTGGTGAATTATGCTCCGACGGATCATTAGCTACATACGATGGAACACAGCTCAATTGTTCGCAAGGTCAGTTAATGCCATTCTACAACCCTTTTTTACAGGGTGATGCTAATAATGATGCAGTGCTTGATCTTGCAAAGGCAAACCCAAGCAGAAGCGGTGAAAGTACAGTATACGGTTGGGATTTAAACTTTAATGGCGATTTATTTACGTTTAATGAGCTACCCATTTATGCTGCATTTGGTATTGAGGCTCGCCGAGAAGAGTTAAAAGATATCCCGTCTTTAGACTCACAAGCGCGTGCTGAAAATGGTTATTTAGTTGATGTTTTTGGTTTTGGCTCGAGCTTATCAGAAGCAGACCGTACGCAATATGCTGCATTTGTAGAATTGAATATGCCAGTTACTGAACAGCTAGAACTGCAACTTGCTGGTCGTTACGATCATTACGATGACTTTGGTGGAACGTTTAACCCTAAAGTGGGTTTAAGCTACCGCCCTTCAGATTCTCTGATCATTAGAAGCTCTTGGTCAACGTCGTTTAGAGCACCGTCATTAACTCAAGCTGGCGTAAAATTACGTACCACACAATCAAGCTTTGATTGCGGCGCAAATCAGGCTGTAGCAGATTTATACTGTATGGGTGATGGTACAGAAGTCAGTGTTAACAGCCTAGAACTTGGTAATCAAGCACTCAAAGCCGAGGAATCTGAAGCACTCAGCATTGGCTTTGCATGGAGCCCATCTGTAAATACCAACCTTACTGTCGATTATTGGCATTTTGATCATGAACAAGTTATCGATACCAACATGACTGCAGTGCTAGATAGAGCAATCACGGATGCTTCTCTTCGTCACTGTGGTTTAGTACCACAAGGCCAACAAGGTATTTCGTACGAACAGCAGCTGTGTGAAGTAACCGATAATGCAGGCCTTAATATCGAGAGTGATGGCGCCAATCTCTCAGAGATCCTAACAAACTATATTAGTGAATTTGACCCGCGAGAAGATGAGCTATTCCTGCCACTATTTAGAGATCATGTTATTCCACTTGAAAATACAGGCACACAAACCTTAGCGGGTATCGACTTTAAGTTCGATCATCGTTTTCTCTTTGCACAAGGTAATTTAACGCTCGCTTTTGATGGTACACACTATTTAGAGTTTGAGAGAAATAAACCAGGTTCAGATGCAATCGAAAAGCTAATCGGCACTTATCGCTACTCTGAAAATGTAGGCAGATTCTCTATCGATTGGGATGCCGAGAGTTATTACATAAATCTAGGTGCCAATTATACCAGTAGCTATGAGGATGATATTGAAGGGATGCGTGGCCGTGAAATAGATGAGTTAGAAGAACTTGGCGAGCTTAATGATGAGTTGAAGCGTGATGTTGATGACTGGCTAGTATGGGATTTATCAGCCGGATATTTTATCAATGATGCATTATCAATCCGTGCTCGTATCGATAATATCTTCGATAAAGAACCGCCTAAACTATATGGTTCAAGCCGAGGTTTTGATTCTATAAACCATAATGCTTATGGCAGTCGCTATACGTTAAGTTTGAGCTATCGCTTTTAGCAAGGTATGGGCGGTTAAATACCGCCCACAATATGCAATTCATTAAACAATACGACTCAATCTTACTACACTCAGTGTTTTTCTTTATTAGCAAGGGATACAATACCTTGCTTATCTAAAAACCCGAATTAACTTAAGTGATTTTATGAAAAACAAACAGTTTGCGATGCCTGATGCCAGCATCATTTTGTTGTGCGTCGCCGTTATCGCCTATTTTGCCAGTTTATTTATCACCCCCGGTGTCTTTAATGCCGAAAAAGACAGTCATAGTGTTGAGTTATCTCAATATCAAACAGTTTCTGACCATACCCCGCCAGCGCTTTTTGCAGAAGGTGGCGAAATTGGCCTAGCTAATGTCTTATTTGAAGGGTTAGTGTCTGGTGATAAGTATGGCGCAGCGATTGGTGTAATGGCGTTTATTTTAATCACTGGCGGCGCGTTTGGGATTATCTTAAAAACCGGTGCGATAAATAACGGCATAATGGCACTGATCAATAAAACACAACATATTGAGTGGGTATTCATTCCTTTATTGTTCGTGCTTTTCTCTTTAGGTGGTGCGGTTTTCGGCATGGGTGAAGAAGCTATCGCCTTTTGTATTGTATTATTCCCGATTATGAAGCAACTTGGCTATGACGCAAAAGTAACGGTATTAACAACCTATGTTGCTACACAAATTGGCTTTGCCACCTCATGGATGAACCCATTTAGCATTGCCATAGCTCAATCAATTGCTGAAATTCCCGTTTTTTCTGGCGCAGGGTTCAGAATGGTTGCTTGGTTTGTTTTTACTTCATTTGGTCTTGTATTCACCATTCGCTATGCCAATTCTATCAGAGCAACTAAACAACACTCTAACCAACACAAAGACAGCACAATAAGTTTAGATAATGCAGATAAACTAATCTTAATGACTTTTATTGCTGGCATTGTTTGGGTTATTTGGGGTGTGATGGCTAGGCAATATTATATTCCTGAATTAGCAGCGCAATTCTTTTGCCTAGGTATTGCTTGTGCTGTAATTGCCAGCCTATTCAAAAAACAAACTGCCAATGAAAGCGCAAATGCATTTAAAGAAGGTGCCCAAGAGCTCCTACCTGCAGCGCTTTTAGTGGCACTTGCTAAAGGGGTTATTTTAATACTTGGCGGTAGCGACTTAACATCGCCTTCAACTTTAAATACTTTGCTGTACTATAGCGCCACCAGCATCTCAGTTGTGCCCGATTATATTGCAGCTTGGGGCATGCTATTATTTCAAAGTGTCTTTAACTTCTTTGTTTCGGCAGGCTCTGGACAAGCAGCCATAACAATGCCGCTAATGTCACCGCTCGGTGATTTGTTAAATATCTCACGTCAAATTGTGGTGTTGGCATTTCAGTTGGGTGATGGTTTAACGAATATTTTTATTCCTACTTCTGCTAGTCTCATTGGCTGTTTAGGGATTGTTAAATTAGATTGGAGTGAATGGGCACGTTTTATTTGGCGCTTCACTTTAGCTTTGTTTGGCCTTGCCAGTGGCTTTATTTTCCTCGCACACTTTATTAACTATCAGTAAAAGATTTAATTATGTTAACACTTATAAAAGGCGCAGACGTTTTCGCCCCCTCACCTTTAGGCATTCAAGATGTTCTTATTGCTGGCGGAAAAATAGTTGATATACAGCCTGAAATCACTATCGATACTTATCAGGAGATTACCACGGTCGATGGCACTCATTGTATTTTGGCCCCGGGGTTTGTAGATTCACTTGTTCATATAACTGGCGGTGGCGGCGAAGCTGGCTTTGCAAGTAGAACACCAGAAATGAACCTGACTGATGCAACACTGCATGGTACAACAACCGTTATAGCAGCCCTTGGCACTGACTCAAGTAGCCGAACTCATAGTAACCTGATTGCTAAAGCAAAAGAGCTAAAAGAGCTTGGGCTCAACGTTTTTTGCCATTCGGGCTCATATCATTTACCTGCGAAAACACTGACAGGCTCAATCACCAGCGACTTAATGTACATAGATGAGTTTATTGGCGTGGGAGAAGTGGCTATATCGGATCATCGTAGTAGCCAACCCACAGTGCAACAGTTGGCCGAACTGGCTGCTGAGGCAAAAGTGGCTGGCATGTTAAGTGGTAAAAAAGGCACTGTCAGCATTCATGTTGGTCCTGTTGATACACATTTATCGTTATTGCATGAGGTTGATAAACTAACCGATATTTCACTGGCACAATTTTACCCAACTCACATGAATCGAAATATCGACTTACTCAATGCTGGGGTAGAGTTTTGTAAAGCCGGTGGCACTATCGATTTTACAACAAGTACAACAGAGTATGACCTTGCGCATGGTGAATACTCTGCCGCACACGCCCTTGCTTATTGCCTTGAGAATAAAGTCGACCCAGCAAAACTAACCATGAGCTCTGATGGCCATGCAAGCCTCCCGATTTTTGACAAAAGCTATAACCTGCTCGGCCTTGAAGTAGGCAAAGAGTCCACATTGCATGGCTCGTTTGTCGAAGCAGTGCAAAAATTTAATGTTTCGATTGAACACGCTTTAATGGCGATTACATCAAACCCTGCACAAATACTGGGTATAAATAAAGGTGTAATTAAGCAAAATGCAGATGCCGATCTTGTGTTACTTAATAAAACAACGCTTGCGCCAACAGAATGTTGGTCAAAGGGTGTTCATATGGTAAGCAAAGGTAAAGCCCTTATTAAAGGCGCCTTTGAATAAGGCCGCAATCGCGGCCTAAACAGTATCCGAAATTCGAGTAACAAGTAGTTGCTCGACTTTCACTCCTTCAACATCGACAACCTCAAACTTATAGCCAGCATAGTTTATAAACTCTGCGCGTTTAGGCAGGCGTTTCATGGTGTAGATCAAAAACCCTGCGACTGTTTCGTAATGAGATTGTTCAGGGAATTCTTCAATTTCAAGGACTTTAGCAAGCTCAACCACAGGTGTTAAACCATCAACTAACCAAGATGAATTATCACGTTGAATAATTAACTCTTCACCCTGGTGGCTAATTAAGTCGCCCATAAACCCTTTCATTAAATCTTTAACAGTAACTATACCTACCATTAGCGCGTACTCATTAACCACTACGGCAAACGGCTCTGCCGCTTTTTTGAAAGTATTTAGCGCCTCTGAAAGACTCAATGTTTCTGGGAGATAAAAAATATCTTGGCTTATTAATTCTTTATCGATTTCAGCGGTTTGCCCTTTTAGCACCTTGCGAAGGATATCTTTTGATTCAACCGAGCCAATTAATTTATCTAAACTACCATCACACACTAAAAAGTGATTATGAGGGTGCTCAATAATTTTGGTTGCAACTTCTTGAGCATCAGCCTTTACATCAAAAAACACAATTTGATCGCGAGGAGTCATCACACTCGATAAAAAACGTGCCTCTAAATCAAATACATTGCCAATTAGCTCATATTCTTGTTGCTGTAAGCTGCCGTACTCTGCCCCTGCATCCATCATCGCAACGATGTCTTCTGTGGTGACAATATCTTCTCGTTCAGCGGGTACTTTAAACGCGCGTAAAACCAAATTAGTTATACCATTAAAGAATACAACAAAAGGAGTGAGCGCAAAGGTCACCCAGCGCATAATGGACACCACGTTTACCGCAACCGCCTCTGGCATAATCATGGCTAACCGTTTAGGTAATAAATCAGCAAATAGAATAAACAAAGAGGTAATACTCAAAAACGAAATTAAAAAGCTGATTTGGCTCAGTAACGGGCCTTGATAAATCATGCCTAAGATTTGTTCTATGTAAGGAGATAAGGCTTGCTCACCAACAATACCACCTAAAATGGCAATAGCGTTCAAGGCAATTTGTATCATGGCAAAAAATGCCCCAGGTTGCTCTTGCAAGCTAAGCACTGCTTGGGCTTTTTTATTACCCTCGTCCACCATCACTCGTAATTTGATCTTACGAGATGCCGCAATCGCAATTTCGCTCATTGCAAACAATGCACTGATCAAAATTAAAATCATGATAATGAGTAAATCACTCATTGTAGCTCCTAATAATTAAGCGCATTCAGAGTGTTGAATGCAAACAACTTTTTGCTCGTTTAGGCTACATAGAGTTTGGCGAGAATGGACAAAAAGCAGCTGATTATAGCCACTTTGTAGTAATCAACAAGTGCTATTTTTAATCGTTAGCAGCAAAGCCTTTATTTAATTTTTCAAGAGTCACAGGATTGATATTTTTATTGCAGGCAAAGAATAACTGAGGTGTGCCAACGGGCAGTTTTAATATCGGTTTTAAATTCTCAAGGGTATTGTCATTATCGCGCTCATATTTAAATTGTTCATCGCTGAGGATAACTAAATCGATACTTGAGCGTCTGCTTTTAAGTACATCATAAATGTTGTCAAAACTATCAAGTAAGATCAGCTGATTACGTTCATCAAAGCCGTTTTCTTTTAAGTAAATATGTGAATAGTTATTTTTTAATACTGCAATTCGGTACTTTTTAGCTTCGTCTATGCTCGCTATTTTTAATTGCTCAGATTTAAACGAATAGAACGACGCCGAAAAACCACCTATTTGCGCTATCCAAGTAAATTTATCTTCACGTGCCGGAAGCCTTGCCATAGAAAAGATGCAGGTATTGCTATCACGCAATGCAGCATTATACGAAATTGACCAAGAATTTACTGACAGCTTATAATCCACGCCACTTTTTTCTAAACCTGATTTAACTTTATCAACCACAGTGCCAGTTAATACGCCATTTTCATCTAGGTATTGAAAATTAGGGAAATTTTCGGTCACCACAGTGATCGCTGCAAAACAAGGTTGCAGAAAAAGCAGCAATGACAGGGTTAGAATTGTGCGCATAATGAGCAATACCAAATAAATTATAATTATTTTTTATAATAATATAGCTCGAAGTTGCAGATATTGAAATATTATTTAGTAAAAAGGAATGAGCGGAAACTGGGTGTTTCCGCTCTAGAGTCAATTACTTATTCATTGCATTAATTAAAAACGCTGAGATTTTAGCGCCTTCTCTTAGTGTTGTTTCAGAACTTGTCTGACCGATTAATGAGCTGTCGGTAAATGGCGCAATTTCCATCATGTCAGCACCAGTAATTGGGAATTCATCAGCTAATGCAACTAGAATGTCTAATGCATGCTGAGGTGTTAAACCACCTGCTTCTGGTGTTCCTGTCGCTGAAGCAAAGCTTTCATCAAGTGCATCAATATCAAAGCTCACATAAAGCTCATCAACATTATCTGCTTTTAGCTGCGCAATAACCTCTTCGGCAACAGCTTTAGCGCCACGTTCGATGATTTCGTGTGCCCAATGTTGTTTAACACCAAACGTGTCTTCCCAGTGTTGCTTAGGCTTTCCACTAGAGCGAATACCAAATTGAATTAAGTTACGTGGAGCTGGTAAGTACTCAAGAATATGTGTACACCACGAACCAAAGCATAAATCGATACCTAAACGTTCAACTAGTAAGTCTGTATGAGCATCAAAATGGATGATTGCAGTGCGTTTACCTGCATCACGCTTTGCTTTTAAGTAAGCTTTAGTCAGCGGGTAACTAATTGAATGGTCGCCACCGATACCAAAAATCCCCTTATCAGGGTAGTTAGCATAAAAACCATCACAGACATCTTCAGTGATAGACAAAGGCGACACATGGTATTCGCTGTCTTCATCAGCATATAACGCCTTTTGGCAGTTTGTAATGGTCGCATCGTTAAGATATTTATCATGTAATAAATGTGGGATCACACGAACATCGCCTAAATCAAAAGCACGTGCTTGTGGTTGTTGATCAATCAAGGTAGAGCGTAAAAATAATGGGCCCCAGTTTGCTCCACGCAAAATACCACCGCCACAATCAGAGCTAATACCTAAAATTACCGCTTTGTGCTCAGACTCTGCCAGTGTTTCAAGTGACTCTTTCCAAAGCACATCAACATTGTCTGTTTGGCCGTATAATTTTGTACGCAGCGCATCTTTACGTTCTTTTGCTGTATTAACTGTAAATACGCCATCGCCAGGAGGACAAAGACACTGACTTAGTTTTTCGTGGAATGCTTTTTGTGTGTTACTCATCTCTACTCCGCTGATCTTTATCTGCATATTCATGCGTAATTAAAAAAATTACGCAATCAGGTTTGTGTATAGCCTGGATTTTTGAGACTCAACAATCACTTGCTCAACCAAACCAATAACTCACTGATATTAAATGATTATATTTTTAATGCAGATGAATTTAAACTGCTCTAGTCAAATAAGAGCGCTGTATTTTGGCAGGTATAACATGCGCGAAAAGAAAGTCAAATTTTGCGGCAACCAAGGCGATTGCCGCTATAGATTTATATTCAAACGAAGTGAATACTCATTATTCGTAGCCTCTTGGCTTCTTAGTTTTGATTACTGCAATGTATGCATGCCAGCTGGCGTAGCTCAATAAAGGCATAATCACAATAAACCCAGCAGTGCCTGTAATAAAACCGACAAACACTAAACACAAGATCAAGCCAGCCCAAACAACCATAGCACCAAAATTGGTTTTAACCGCGTTCATCGAAGATATTACCGCAGTCATAATATCAACGCGGCGTTCCATCATGATTTGCGGGGTAAATGCTGAAATCGCAAATACAGTGACCAATAAAATACCACCAACAATACTACCAAGCGTTAAAAACGCAGATAGCTGCTCAAAACTCGGATTAACAACGTTCGGATACAATGCATGAATAAGCGCAGCTAAGCGCATCCAAACAATCATAATTACCATTAATAACACCGCAAAGCCCCATTCACCTGCGGGGTTTCTAAACATCGATTTAAGGCTGTGCATTAAAGTGGGTTTATGGCCTTTTTCAAGCTCCCAAGCAACGTCGTAAAGGCCTGCGGCAAAAGCAGGGCCAATTAATGCAAAGCCAACGACTGCAGGCAATATGACTAAGTGTGTATCAAACTGATAAACAAAATACATGATAGTCGCCGGTATCAAAGTAAATACTAATCCGTAGACTAGACTCAGTATGGGCGCATTAGCGATATCTTTAAATGCAAGTGCTAACCAATGAAAAGGCGCACCAATTGAAATTTTCGAGCTTTCTAAACAGCGTGCAAACTCATGGTGTTTACTCATAGAAGATGAAGCAGGCATAATATATCCTCTTTTATCGTTACTTCTTTAGGTTTAGGTTATCTGTGCAATTCTTGCAACATTGATGATCTAATAGGACATCTGTCCTGTACTTTAAACACATATGATTAAAGTATTACGCTTTAGACAAAAATAAGGTTTAATAATGGAAAAGGTATTTCACTTAGGGCTCACTCGTCAGGACTTAAACGGCGCAACCCTTGCGATTGTCCCAGGCGATCCTGACCGTTCAGCACGCATTTCTACACTTCTCGATAACCCAGAATGCTTAGCGAAGACCCGTGAATTTCATGTATACCGAGGTGAGCTTAACGGCCACAGTGTTGTAGTTTGTTCTACCGGTATTGGCGGCCCATCTACATCAATCGCTGTTGAAGAGCTTGCTCAGCTAGGTATTGATACCTTTTTGCGTATTGGCACAACCGGTGCAATTCAGCCACACATTAACGAAGGCGATATTTTAATTAGCCAAGCTTCAGTCCGTTTAGATGGTGCTAGCCAGCATTTTGCACCACTAAGCTACCCTGCGGTGTCTGACTTCTTTGCAACACAAGCGATGGTAAATGCATGTGATAAGCTAGGAATTAACTTCCACATTGGTATTACTGCATCGAGTGATACTTTCTACCCGGGTCAAGAGCGTTACGATACCTACTCAGGCTATGTTCCTCGCTCATTCCAGGGCAGCTGTGAAGAGTGGCAAAAGCTAGGTGTGATGAATTATGAAATGGAATCAGCAACACTATTTACTATGTGTGCCGCCCTTGGCCTACGCGCAGCATGTGTTGCAGGTGTATTAGTAAATCGTACTAAACAAGAAATTCCGAATGTTGATCACGGCGAGATTGAGAAAAAATCAGTCGCCGTCGTCATTGAAGCTGCAAAACTATTGCTAAACTAGCCTTCAACTAGTTTAGCAACACAGTGCTCAAATGCTGGTGGGTTTTTAAAGCTTGCCAGCACACTTTTAGCCACCTCATATTGATTTTCTGCCCCTTGTGTTTCTAACAAGGTAATTGATTTAACCGTCTTATCATCAAAAGTTAAACCCGCAAGATAAAACTGACTCAATGCACTTTGTAATGGCGAAAGGCTTGGGCTATAAGCAGCATTTTCGGCATAACTTCCGTAAAAATCACCTTCATGAAAAGTCGTTAATTTTACCGCACTAAAGTTACCTGTGTATGGCACGTATGCATTGAGTGCCAGTTGAGTAAGTTTAGTATCATCAATCGTAAGATCAGCAAACTGTTTATCGCTTTGCTTATGCGAGAATAAACACGCTTCGTTGCCTAAGTCTTTCGGGCCAAATGAATAAGGTAATAACTCATGAAGATTAAAATCGCGCTCTGGCAATAAAATTTCAAGTGAGTCTGCGGTGCTCAATTCATTCATAAATTGTCGACAGTAACCACATGGTGCATCACTAATGGCAATTTTTAACACTGCTTGCGCGCCATTAAGCCATGCATTATTAATCGCTGATTGCTCAGCATGAACGACTAAACTCAATGCTTGATGAGAAAACTCAACATTAGCGCCAAAATAGAAATTTGTTTCGCCTTGCTTGTTTAACCCTACTGCAATAGCGCCCACATAGAATTTAGAAATAGGCGCCACAGAAAATAAACTTGCGACGGGTACACAGGCTTTTAGTAACTCAAGTTGGCTAACTTGAAACTGCTGACAAAGAGAAGAAATATCAGATTGAGATAAGATGCCACGTTGCTGTTTTAGCTGGGCAAAAAGAGAATTTTTTTGTTGTTCATTGAAGCTAAACGGCTCTGAATTTTGAGCTAGTTTGCTTGCATCTATCCTAGTTGCTGTCATAACAAATTATAATTATTAATTGGCTAAACAGTTTAAAAGGTTACGTAGTGAATTACTAGGTTTTGGCGTTAAACATCAAGGTAAATCGCACAATAAAAGCTAAAATTTAGCGGTATTTGTAAGCCAAGATATACACAACAAAATAGCAATGACTAGCTCGACCAATTATTGACGAACCAGCCAATTTTTTGCTTTGTTAAAACATTCAAAGTTTTCAGCTTGTAAGTTATAGCGCTTTGCTTTTTGCATAAATAAGTCGTGCATAAAACCATCAAAGCTTACGACAATTGCTACAACAGCTTCTTTCAAAGAGTTTGCCACTGCCGGCATAATGGTGAATAAATCAGCAGGTGCGAAATTGTGCGTCAATTCAGACACATCAACAAGTATTTTCTCTGACCCATATAATACTGAGTATTGTTGGGCAATTTGGTAAAAATTAATCACATCCTGTGCACTAGCAGTCCCTCTTAACGTCATCATCACGAGTGACGTCGATGCATCATATGTGATGCAAGTAGACACGTTTGGCATAAGTTACTCTAAAAAAGCGTGGGGATCGATTTGGCTTAACGGCAGCTGAATCAAAAAGCTGGGCTATTTTATTTATATCGCCTCCTTAGTCAATACCTAGCAATAAAATAGGTATGACCAGTTGTAAAATTCAGATTTTAGGATTAGATCTAAATTAAGGAGTTGTTACCCGAATTCATATCCCATTTACTTTAAACACAAGTATGAGTTTTCCTTTCATAGAATCAGCTTTTTCAGATAAACCTATATTTAGTTAAAATTTATAATATTTAGCGTTATTTAGACAGTAAAATGGGTGAGCGCTTTTTGTACTCACTTTTAAATGGATTGGTGTGTCATGAAAGCGCGATTGGTTTTATTATTTTGTTCTATCTTGTTGATTTTATTATTTTCAACCCCAACTAAAGCGATGCCCATTAAAGAGTTTGAAAAGCTTAGAACCTCAATAAGGCAAAGTTACGCCAGTTCACCTCAAGAAGGGCTCGAGTTTGTCAATGCACTGATTGAAACGACCGAACTCACCTTAGAACAAAAGATTATAGTCACTAATTATAAAGCTTGGTTTTTACTTGAAACTGACAAATTAGAGCAAGCCATGGAAACCATTGTTAAGTATATGAATATGGTTTCTCAGTCTAATGAAAAAGACCTTATGTATGGCTATTTCAATATTTCAGGAGGCATTTATGCGCGCTTAGGTCTATATGAAGAAGCCTTAGCTTATTATCGTGATGCCATGCCATTTGCACAATCTCGAGATGAACGTTTGGTTTATCAAACTGAAAGTAATATTGCTTTGGTAAAGCTACGCTTAAACCGTTATAAAGAAGCTGCTGAGTCGTTCACATACTATCGAGATTATGCCCACAGTAAAAATCAAACGCTCAACCAATCATTTGCAAGTAATAACTTAGCGCTTGCTTTAATTGGCTTAAAACAGTATCCAGAAGCACTCATGGTTATCAATGAAGCTATAGAGTTACAAAGCCAACACAACTACACCACTCACCTTGCTGCAAGCCTTGCTCTAAAAGCAAAAGTATTACGTTTTCAGGGTTTTTTAGAAGACTCAGAAAAAGTACTTAACGAGGCTTCGGCACTTATTGAAAATAAACAGCTTGAGAATGAGCAACTTAATATTATTTTATGCTTAGCAG